>NZ_CP036150.1:2674988-3343735 GCF_008329965.1 Oceanispirochaeta crateris | reverse complement strand
CACGGCGGTATCACAAATATGATGGACAGACTCAGCAATCCTGCAAAGATCAGAGCCTTCGAAGAAGCTGAGGAAATGAAAAAGATCATGCGTCCCCTGTTTGAAAAACATATGGACGATATCATGGAAGGAAATTTTTCCGCTGGCATGATGGAAGACTGGGCCGCCGGAGACAAAGACCTGCTTAAATGGCGTGATGAGACGGGACAATCCAACTTTGAGAAAACCGCAGCAGGTTCTATGGAAATCAGCGAACAGGAATATTTTGACCACGGGATACTCATGATAGCCATGGTCAAAGCCGGTGTTGAATTGGCCTTTGAGGTAATGACATATTCAGGAATTAAGGAAGAATCAGCCTATTATGAATCTCTCCATGAACTGCCCTTGATTGCCAACCTAATCAGCCGTAAAAAATTGTATGAAATGAATAAAGTCATCTCTGATACAGCAGAATATGGATGCTATCTCTTTGCCAATGCGGCAATTCCCCTGCTGTCAGACTATATGAAGAGTGTCGACACAGATCTGATCGGAAAAGGATTAGGATCTTCAAACCAGGTTGATAACCTCACCCTTATCCAGGTGAACGATGCCATCCGCAATCATCCGATTGAAACCATTGGTGTCAAACTCCGTGGTTTTATGACTGAAATGAAATCTTTAAACTGATTCAGTTTTTACAATTTTGCAGAAACAGTAAGCTGTTTTAACGATGAGGATTCCCCTTCTCTTAGATTTCATCTAAGAGAAGGGGTTTTTTATATCCGGAGCTCACCGCCGGATTATTCGAAGATCATCCTCTATCAACATCCGAGTCATCAGGATCTTCCGCTTGTGAGGCATCCACAAAAAGCTCAGCCGTATCCTTAGTGCTGTCTTCTGAAGAAGGGATCTCCGATGAGTCAAGATCCTCTAAAACGGCATCTTCACACTGATCATCGGTCTGAAAGAAATCCAGTTCAGCACCGATCCTACCGGCAATTGACCCGATAGACCCCGTAATATCCTTTATTTTATCAATGGCCAGGGTAATATTACCCACACCCTCAGAAACCTGGTTGATGCTTGAATTGACACTTCCAGAAATAGCCTGGACATTTTCAACAGCTTGAATCATGTTCTGGGACTGCTCGTTCATACTTGAAGAATCCTGACGTACCTCAACGGTCATGGTTTGGAGTGAACTCATGGCCTGCTGAATCTGATCTCCCCCGGATTTAAGTTCAACCATGCTCTGGCTTATTTCTTTCAGGGAAGAAACCAAATCCTCCACTTCCGAAACAGACTTTGAAAAGGTCGACATCGTAACATCACTTGAATCGGTAGCCTCTTTGATATTTTGAATGATCTCGGTCAGAGAGGTTCCGATTTCACGAGAGTTCTGTGAGGACGCCTCAGCCAGCTTTCTGATTTCATCAGAAACAACAGCGAAACCTTTTCCGTATTCTCCGGCATGGGCGGCCTCTATGGCTGCGTTCATGGAAAGAAGGTTCGTTTGCGAAGAGATATCTTCAATCACCGAAATCATATTCCTGATGGCGTCGATACTGCTGTTTATTTTCTGGATGGATTGAGATGTGTCTTTCAACTGACTGTTCCCGGCATCCATTGAATTGGACATCTCTTCCAGGCTTCCCAGTTTTTTAATCGTCACCTGTTCTACATTGGCGATGGAAGCCATCATCTCATTGACTGCAGCTGAGGATTCTTCAATCATGGCTGTTTGTTCTAATATGCTCTGATTCAATGTTTCTATTTTTCCGGAAATAAACTCTACCGATTCATAGGAAATTCTTGCGGTTTCATCCAGCTCCTGAATATCCTGTTTCATCTCATCAGTGCTGATCTTGATGTTACGACTGGTCGTAGTTGTATCTTCCACCTGATTGATCAGCTTGTCCCGAACGATGAGATTCTCATCGGAGACACATTTTATCCTGTCGATGATGCCTCTCATAGAATTCTGAAAGAGGGATAAATTCGAGTTAAGCCTGGCCAAATCGTCCTTTGAATTCACCGTTCCTACGGATCTCAGGTCCCCATCCTTGAGACGGGAAATGCTGCCCTCAATACTCTTAATATTATTGACAATCTGATTTGTAAAAATGATAGAGCCGGTAAAGACGAGAGAGAGGATGATGATCAAGCCTATGAGAGAGTAGGTGAGACTCCTTTTTTCTACAACCCTTATTTCTCTTTCTACAAACTCAAACTGCTCTGAAATAACAGTCACGGAGCTTTCAAGAACATTTTCATAAATACTATGCTGGGAGAGATAGTTTGTAAAAGCAAAACTAAACTGGTTCGCGTTGGTTGAATTCAGGTTTTCGGAGAACCGTTTTGTCTGGTAGATTTTTACAAAAGAAAATGAGTCGATGAATACATAAATCTCTTCAACGGATTCTCTGAACTTCTGATCGGCATTCTTAAACTGTGTCAATCGTTCCAGCTTCATCTCGTTCAACCTGCTGATGATATCCAGGGCTTCCGCAATATTGCCACTGGTCGCTCTTAGATACTCGACTGACTGCAGTTCAGCGAAGAGAGAATTTGTCTGTTCAACACTTTCATAAAAGTCTTCTGACATGCGAACAAAAGGAGACTGCCCCAAGAGCCTATTCATAAGGATTTGTTCGTTCAAAATACTGTTTTTCAGGGCATCCAGAACGTTCTTTTCTGTTTCAATCTTTTCGATCGGAGCCATAATCATAAAGTAGAGACCAACAATGGAACAAAATAATACAAGGAAAACTGTAACGAGAGATAGAAGCTTTGCTTTAATAGTCATAAATCAATACCTTCTGTTTTTAGATTTTTGTCATACATTTTTCTTTTTTTTTTTACATAGAATCAGTTACAATGAAAAAAGAGGGATACTTGTGATTATACCATCCCTTTATTACAAAATCATCTATTATTTAACAGGACCGAAATAGGAAGGCACTATGAATCACATGCGTAAATATACATATCTCCTCATATTGTTTGTACTTCTGCATCCTCTGCTCTGGGGAGAAGGACAAGGAGAGGCGATTCCCCTGGAACCCACAGTCCTGCATGGGACCCTTGACAATGGTATGCAATACTACATCAAGCATAACGAGACTCCCGAAAACAGGGCCGTCCTAAGGCTGGCTGTCAATGCAGGCTCCCTGATGGAAGATCCGGATCAGCTAGGTATGGCGCATTTTTTAGAGCACATGGCCTTCAATGGTACGGCTTCCTATGAGAAAAATGATCTTGTCCACTATCTACAGGGTATAGGCATGCAATTCGGGCCGGATATCAATGCTCATACCTCCTTCGATGAAACTGTATACAAGCTTATGATTCCCCTAGATCAGCCTGAAAACCTCAGCACAGGATTGGATATTTTGGAACAATGGGCTTTCCATATGAGCCTTGAAACCAAGGACATAGAAGAAGAAAGAGGAATCATATTAGAAGAGTGGCGACGCGGTCTGGGAGCTTCACGCAGAATGATGGATGCAGCCTACCCTCAAATTATGTATAAATCTCAGTATGGAGAACGGCTTCCCATCGGAACAGAGGAATCGATTAAAACCAGTACTGCAGAGTCAATCCGCCGCTTTTATAATGATTGGTACCGCCCCGACCTGATGGCCATCGTTGCCGTGGGTGACTTTAACCCGGAAGACATAGAAAATGAGATTAAAGAACGGTTTGAAAAATATTCAAACCCACAACGTCCCCGGGAACGGGTGGAACCTCCGGTTCCCGATCACAGGGAAACCGTTTTTACAAATCAAAGCGATCCTGAAGCCACATGGACCGCGGCCATCGTTTTTAATAAATTCCCAAAAACAGAAATAAGAAATAAGGCAGACATCAGGGATGGACTCATGGAGGATCTCTATCTGACGATGTTCAATAACAGGCTGGAAGACCTGCAAAACAGTCCAGAGCCGCCCTTTAGCTATGCTTATGTCGACTTCAGCTCTCTCACCAGAGAGAAAACATTTCACACCATGACCGTTGTGACAGCTGAAGACGACTTATATGGCGGGTTCAAGACACTCTTGACTGAAGAAAAAAGAATTAAAGATCATGGATTCACAGAATCAGAACTCATCAGAGCCCGCAAAGAGCTCTACTCTAGAATGTTTACGGCCTACAACAACAGGAATAACAGAGAATCGGCAGAATTAGCAGAAGAATATGTACGGCATTTCCTGGATCAATCTCCAGCACCGGGAATTGAGTATCTCTGGTCCGTCTTCAACGAGAGCATAGAATCCATAAAACTCGAGGATATCAGAGAGAAAAGTCATCAATGGCTGAGTGAAGAAAACAGGGTCATCTATACAATGTCACCCCAGCGGGACGATCTTGAAGCCATTGACCCAATCGTTCTTTCGGGAATCAAATTCAAAGTAAATCAGACGGAAACCGAAGTTCTGGAAGACAAAGTGACCGAATCCTCTCTTATGGAACATGTTCCCGAAGCGGGAAGCATAATAGGCAGGAGAGAGCTAACGGAGGCAAAAGCTGAAGAGTTGACACTCAGTAATGGAGTCCGGGTTGTCCTTAAGAAAACAGACTTTAAGGAAAATGAAATCCTCTTTTCCGCCATGTCTCCCGGGGGGATTTCACTGGCAGAGGATGAAAATTATTTGAGTGCCTCCTTCGCTTCTCAAATTGTTAAATTGGGAGGAGTGGGAGCCTTTTCCAAGCAGGACCTTGATAGAGTCCTGGCCGGTTCCACTGCCAGCCTGCAGCCAGTGATCAGCGAGATGAGCAGCGGCGTAAGAGGCAGCAGTACAAGGAAGGACTTAGAAACACTCTTTCAGCTAAACTATCTCTACTTCAGCGCTCCCCGACTGGATAAACCCATGTGGGATTCCTATAGGACACGTCTGGGGAACAATCTAAAAAATAGAGACTCAAATCCCATGACCCAGTATTCAGACCTGCTGATCTCTTTGCTATATCAGGATCACCCCAGAAGCCAGCCGCTTAAGGAAGAAATGCTCCCTGAAATTGACCCTGCTATGGCTTTTGATTTCTACAGGGATCGTTTTTCCCAGGCTGAAAATTTTACATTCTTCATCACAGGCAGCTTTGATGAAGAACAGCTCATTCCGTTGATCGAAACGTATCTGGCTTCCCTTCCAAATGCAGGAAGCCCTGAGACTTGGCAAGACAGAAATCTGCGATACCCCAAGGGACAAATAAGAGAGAGTCTAAGCAGCGGGCAGGACCCGGTGAGCTATGTCACAATGATTTATCCTGGAGAATGGGAATGGAGCAACCTGGAAACTCAACTGATACAGGCTGTCTCTGATTCACTGCAGATGATGATCACAGAAGAAATCAGGGAAAATGCAGCAGGCACCTACAGCCCATCCGTATCTGTCACCCCTGCGAAGGTTCCCTATGAAGACTATTATTTTATGATCTCCTTCTCATGCGATCCGGAAAGAACAGAAGATTTAGTGAACCTGGTCAAACAAACCCTGAACAATATCAAAGATGGAAAAATTGAAGACCGGTTTGTTCAGGATGTGATAAAAGCGCGAACTGTTTTACTGGAAGAGGAACAGAGAAAGAACAACTTCTGGCTATCCCGTCTGGAAAGAAACTACTTTCTGGACCTGGACGACAGTGACATCGTTGCTGTAAATGAACTGGAAGGAAATTATACAAAAGAGGTTTTTCAAGATAGGATTTCCCGGTACTTCTCCGACGAAGACAACCTGGAAGTCATCCTTTATCCTGCGGAATAAGCCCCCCAAAAAAAGGGGGAGTGCTATTATTGGGGAATAGACGGGACGATGCTATTTGGGTCCGAAACACCCGAAGGAAGATCCCTTGCTGTGGCCGGGAGCCAAGTCTGGTTCCGGCCGATGGGACCAATCTTACCACGGACAATCAGGTTTCCGTTTTCAAGCCAGATCTCTGATGAATAGACTTTCCCCTGCTGGGGATCCATGATCTTTCCCTTCTTCCATTTATCTCCTTTTTTCTCCATATTCCAGATAAAATCCAGACCTGAGAAAAAAGGAGTTCCCTTGACATTTTCTGCCCTATGAATGGGATTGATGTACGTATCTTTCAGGACCCCTTCTTCATAGGTCACCAAGATTCTTCCAAAAACTTTTCCTTCATACTCATACACTTTAACAATAGATTTGACTTCCCCAGTCGTATCATCAACGGTCTTCCACAGACCAAGGATTCCTGAATTAGCCATTAAAGGGGCTGTAAAAAAAGATAAAATAAAGAACACACATAAGATTTTTCTTGTCATGACTCTTCCTCAAAAAATAGATATCGCTCATTTTAGCATGACTTGATACAAAGACAAGGAGGGAGAGGGAAAAGAATACTGTTTCTGCTTTGTTTTTTAATAATTGAACAATTCATCCGGGTCCAATTCATAAAGAGGACCGCGTTTCTCCAAAGATTTCAGATCGAGTTCATCCCGGTTTCCCAGAATAAGGATGTTGTTTTTAACGGGAATCACAGAATTCCTGAAATACTCTTCCATCATGGTATAGCTGTAGCTTTCCAGATCATGAAAGATCTTCTGCCTGTAGTCCTGGTTCAATCCGAGTTCCTGAGCTTCCCACCAACTCCAGAATATATCCGCATCGGCGATCCTTTCGGAAGACTGGCTCTTCAAAAGAGCCGTCCTGGCTTCCTCAAAAAGACGATCCCTGGCTGGGACTCTTTGAAACAATCGCTCCATCTCACTCAAAGCTTCGGGAAGTTTATCTGCCTGAGTTCCTAGATAACTTGAAAGGATATGCCTGTTTTGAGGGGATTCAGGAACCGAAATGCTGGAGTAGGCCGTATAGGCGAGGCCCCTCGCTTCCCGAATTTCCTGAAAAAATAGAGAGTTCAGACCAGCTCCGAAAAACTCATTGAACAGAGTGATAGATGCCAGATGACTGGATCTGAAATGGCTTTGAGCCGCCAATCTGAAAACTTCGGCCTGCACCATGTCATGATTTGTAAAGAAGACATTCCCGTCCCCTTCTTTTTCAACATACTTTTTTTTAGGTCGCAGGGTAAGCGTATTTCCTGTTCCAGGATGCAGATCAATCAAGAGGGTCCGGACTTCATCCAAGGATCTGGTTCCATAGTAAAAAAGTTGATGGGGGAGATCAAATAAACGCCTGATCTCATGGGTCAGATGATCCGCATCCATGGACTTCAGGTCTTTTTCAGCGATGATATCCCTAAAAGGAGAATCCGGACCATAAAGACCCCAGGAATAAAGCCCCCCAAAGAGGAGGACCTTTTTACTGAGCTTGGCATCCTTCCGCCTTTTGATAAGCCCCTGAATGTATTTTCTATAGCTCCTTCGGTCTCCCCTCCCTCTCCGGATCAAAGACTGAGTAAAAGACAGGGCTTTTTCGAGATCCTCATCTTTGCCATACAAAGAAAAGACGGTCCGTTCAAGATCCACCTGAATAGAAAGGTCTATCCCTAATAAAAAAGCTTCTTTCTGCAAGGCGTCAGGGCTGAGAGAGTCAGTTCCCAGATATGGAAAATAATCACCCGCAATGGGCAGCCAGGGGGAAGAACTCTTTCCTTCAGGAAAAATAAAGGTAACCTCAAAAAGATCATTTTTCTTATTGGCGCAGCGGCTGATTTTAACGGCACGATTCAAGTCACAATGTTCCAAGTCTCTATTATAATCCGGAAAAGAAGGGTTACGATAACCCGGATTTCTGGATCTGAGATCAGCAAAGAATGCTGATTCTTTGTTATAATCAATGTTCAAGGCCGTAATCTCGGGCTTATTCACAAGCTCCTGAGCCGGGTCTTCACCTTCTTTCTTGTCTATACGAACATAGGACTCATTGAACTTATCCTTGACAAAGGCAATCAAATCTTCGGCCGTCAGGTTTTTCAGCCTATCTAGACGGTTCAAATACTCAGACCAACTGATTCCCTCACTGAAACAGTCGGCAAAGGCATCTACAATTTGGTTCGATTCAAGATCCTGAGTTTGTTCTATCTCTAGAAATTTGATAACGCCCTTGAGGAGCCGGTCATCAAACTCTCCCTTTCTGATCAGATCCAGCTGTTTGAGCAAGAGCCTGTGGACAGACCCGAGAGACTGCCCCGGACCGGGAGTACCATAAAGCACAAACCAGCTATAATCGCCTGCCGTGCTGAGGCTGCTGCCGCCGTCTAGAATCTTCTGCTTCTGCACCAGATTCAGGTCTATGAGCCCTGCCTGACTGTTGCTGAGAATGAGATCCAGCATACAAAGAGGATCATAATCTTCTGAGCGGACACCACCAAAACGGAAACCGGTCATAGTAAACTCAGAATCGGCTCCCTTGATGCCATGCTTCTCGGATCGCCTCAGGGGTTTTGCATTTCTGGGACCAGGAAGTGGCTTCTCCAGACTTGGCGGATTCCATTTTCCCCAGGTTCTGTCTATCAGCTCCAGAGCTTCTTCACGATCAAAATCTCCGGCCAGGCAGAGTGCCATATGTTCGGGACGATACCAGGTATTCCGGAATTCTTCGATTTTCTCAATGGAGGGAGCCTTGATATGTTCTTTTTTACCTAAAATGGTGTGGCTGCCGTATTCATGACCCGGAAAGAGTTTTTCCAGGAGCAAATCCCTGGCCCTGGAAAAATCATCATCCAGATCCTGATTGAATTCCTCAAAGATGGCCTCGATCTCTGTTAAGAAAGAGCGGATTACAGGTCTGGAAAATCGTTCAGATTCCAGACTGATCCAGCGCTCCAGTTCAATTGAGGGAATATCGCATTTATAAACTGTTTCATTCACACTGGTATAGGCATTCACACCTCTTGCCCCCAGATGGGAAAGGATGCGGTCATACTCTCCGGGTAGACTCAAGACGGAGGCCTTCTGGTTGAGGGCATCAATTTTTTGAAAGAGCTTCTTCCGTTCCTCCTCATCCTCAACCTCTCTCAAAGATTCGAAAGCCCTGCTTATCTTTTCCAGGAGGACTTTTTCTTCTGATCTCCTCAAAGTCCCAATCGACTCTGACCCCTTGAACATCAAATGTTCCAGAATATGCGCTGCCCCTGTGGACTCTTCCGGATCCTGTGCAGATCCGGCTTTAATGACAATCCTTGTTTCAATCCTCGGTTTATGATTTCTGCAGGAAAGATAGAGGGTCAGTCCGTTGGATAGGGTATGAGTTGTAAGATTGTAGGGGTCTTCTGGTGAATTTATCTGATCGGAACTGTTCCGCTTATCTGCTTTCAAAAACATAACAGCATAATATATCCGATTCCCTCATAAGGGGATAGATACAGGACCGAGGTACCAGAGAAAAAGGCCGTCCAGAAGAGCTGTTTCAAAATGAGGACAGCAGAGTCTTTTCCTTAATTTCTACAGTAAGATGCAGAGCAAGAGGAGCCCCCACAATAGGATCTCCTATGTTTGGATCTTCAATTTCCTGACAAAAAAAATGATTCTCTCATTCAAATCTGATCTTTTTTTTATGGAAATCCATGATGAGACGTCTATAATGAAACAATACTGGGAGGTATTCATGAATAAAAAATACATGTTTCTGGGAATCCCCCTCTTATTGAGTATTTTGTTTTCGTCACTATTAACGCTGGAATCTTTTCAGACCATAGAAAACTCAGTTTATGACCTCATGTTGCGTATCAAACCAAAAGTGGTTGAAGATGAGGACCTACTTCTGGTCAATATTGATGACCTGACTATTACAAATATTAACATGTACCCCTTAAGCCGGGATATTTTTGCCGATGGCCTCATTCTGATGCGTGAATTGGGTGCGGAATACGCTATTTTGGATATTGAGTTTATCGATAAGAGTCCTGCCGGCCTGAACAACAGATATCTGGAAGAACAGATTCCCAATGAGTTCAATGATGTTTTTTATGACCTTTCCCAGTATCAGGCTGACTTTCTGAATGCCCTTCAGAATAATCAAATTGCCCTGGAAGACATTCCCTATTATCAGACGATTTTGAGTGATTACAACTATCAAAAGCAGCAGGAATTGCTGAATAATGTCAATCTCATAGCCAGGAACAACGATGAATACCTTGGCCGGGCCATCAGTTTTTTTGGCAATGTCATCGCCACAGTAAACATGATGGAAGACCTGGATGATACGACACCCCAATCTCTTAGAGATCTGGCAAAGGAAAAATTATCACTGAACCACTACTTCAGCGTTCCCTATACGGGTTTCGAACCCGCAATTGATATAAAGCCAGCTATAAATGAAGTTTTGTCCAATTCTCTCAATGCAGGCTTCCCCAGGGTGAGTATTGACCCCGACGGGGTAAGACGGCGGATTGATCTGATCTTCGATTATCAGGGAGAATATTATCCTCAGCTGGGATTCTCTGCTCTCCTTCAGAGGATGGACGTTCAATCCATGGAAAGAACAAAAAATTCGCTTATTCTGAAAGGTGCCAAACCTAAAGGAGGGGACAGACAGGACATTGAAATCCCCTTGGACCGCACTGGCAAGATGTTGATCAACTGGCCCAAAGAACCTTACATAGATAGTTTTAACCATATCAGTTTTTTCAGCCTCTATCTTCATGATAAAATGTTTTCTGACCTGATATACAACATGACCCTTCTGGATGGGCAGGGATTACTGGAAGCTCCTTTTTATGAAGGCGATTATCCCCTCATGGATCTGTATGAGTATATGGAAAACCTGAAAACGGATCATATGAGCGGAATCAAAGAAATTGATCTTGAAGAGTACATTCCCCTGCGAGAACTGTTTCTATCCGAAACAGACGCCTACATGAACGGGGATGCCGAGCAGTATATTTTGAGTGAATTGCAGAGGTATATGGACCTACCCGATCTACCGGAAGAACAGATGCTGCGGTATCAGGACCTGAGCGCCTTCATACCCGAGGTATTCAGTGCCGCCCGCAATCAGATCAAAGAGATCCAGGAACTCCGGGGAAATCTGAAGAAAGACCTGGAGGGCTCCCTCTCCGTCATCGGTTATTCGGGAACATCAACGACTGATATCGGGGTGAACCCTTTTGAAAAAGAGTACATGAATATGGGACTCTATGCGGCTGTCACCAACACAATCCTATCGGGGCAGTTTCTGGACGAGTCTCCCCTCTGGCTGCCCATGCTTGTGACAATCCTCATGTCTCTCCTCACAGGTTGGATCGTATCACGCCTGAATCATCCCGTTTTAGGAATTGTTTCAGGCCTCTCCATTCTGATTCTTACCGAAGGCGCTCTCATTGCCGGATTTATTTTTACCGGTACCTACACCCCGTTATTCACTCCAGGAATATCCATCCTTCTATCTTTCATCTCCATTGTGAGCGTTAATCTCATTTTCTCATCCAAGGAAAAAGGATTCATCCGCAGCGCCTTTGCCCAATACCTGTCATCGGACGTCATCAACGACCTCCTAAATGACCCTTCCAAACTGGCTCTGGGAGGAGAAGAACGCCATATGACCGCCATGTTCACCGACGTCAAAGGATTTTCATCCATCTCTGAAAAACTGACTCCCCAGAGCCTGGTATCCCTTTTGAATGAATACCTCACAGAAATGAGTAATCTGATCATGGAGGAAAAAGGGACAATTGATAAATACGAGGGTGATGCAATCATCGCCTTTTTCGGAGCGCCCCAGCCCTTTCAGGATCATGCCATAAAAACATGCCGGGCCGCCATAAGAATGAAAAAGGCAGAGTCCATTCTCAACGAGAGGATGCTGGCAGAAGAACGCAGTCCCGGTCCTTTGTTGACGAGAATTGGAATTAATACGGGCGATATGGTCGTAGGAAACATGGGGACTCTCAAGAAGATGGACTACACCATGATGGGAAATGCGGTGAACCTTTCTGCTCGGTTGGAAGGGGTAAACAAGCAGTACGGTACATGGATACTCATCAGCGATTCCACCTATAAAGAAACGGAAGATCAGTTCACCGTCCGGCAGCTAGACCGGGTAAGAGTGGTGGGGATAAACGAGCCAGTCCGCCTTTATGAATTGGTCGACGAAAAACTCCTGACACCGGAAAACGTTCTTGAGGGACTTGACTGTTTTCATAAAGGAATGGAACAATTTGAAGCTAGAAACTGGTCAGAGGCCAATAATTGGTTCAAAAAGGCCAGAAAATTTATTCCTGAAGACGCTCCGTCTGAAATCTACATGAAACGCTGTCTCAAGTTCAGCCAGGAGCCACCACCCAAAGATTGGGATGGTGTTTTCAACCTGACACAAAAATAGAGAATTGAACCTGGAGAAGAACCATGACTAAAAAAAGCCGCAGGAGAGGGCTCCTGTTTCTATGCTTGATCTTTACAACCATTGCCCCTCTGGCCGCAGATGAGTCCATCAAAGTACATATGGTGACAAACATGGGGTTTGACCCTCTGAGCAGATATCAGAACATTTCTTCCGGAACGGGCTTTTCTCTGGGACAGGAGGCCTATATCAGCTTGGGCGATAAATTGCAGATCGGTGCAGGAGGACAATACCTTCTGCCCAGAGAGATTTCTGGAGAAGGTCGCCTGGGATGGCAGCCCATTTACCTGGCGATGAAGCTGTTTTTTCCACAGAAGGACCTTCCTTTCTATCTCAAAGGATCCGCCGGATATACTTTTATTCAGGGAGACAGTAGCTTTATGGCAGGGAAAACAGACTTAGAAGGGGGCTTGTACTACCTTCTGGGTGCCGGTGTAGACCTGCCGTTCTTTTACACGGACTCGGTCAGGTTCTCCCTTGTTCTTGACATGGCTTATGCCTCCTTCTCTGGATCGGTCAAACAAAACGGTTCTGACGAATCCATTCAATATACAACAATGAATATGTCTGCCGGTATTGGAATGCGCTTTTAAGATTCCTGACAAATCAAAAAAAATATTTGTAATATTCAAATATTTGACACTTTAGGTCAGCCGTATCCCCCCATCGGGGCTTGTCACCCTCCACCTTTTTCAACTATATTTTATTCTGAATCGCTAATTGCTGATCGATTCTACAATGAACAGTCTCATGAAGAATATGACCAATATAATTTATGAGTCAATAAATAAATAATTGAGGAGCATCTAAATGGTAAATGGTCTAATTGTAACCATTGTTGGTATGTCCGTGGTGTTTCTGTTTCTGACTCTTCTGGTCGCAACAACAACTTTTATGTCCAGATTAGTCCTGAAGTTTTTCCCCGAGCAGGAAAAACCGGCTGCTCCCGCCGTCAGAAAATCATCCGCAGACGCTGAGATTGCAATAGCAATTGCAGCTGTCAAAGCTCACACACAATCCTAAAAGAGGTTAGATTCCCATGAAAAAACGCGTAAAATTTATGTGTACAGCCTTCCGTGACGGATTCCAGTCCGTATACGGGGCCCGTGTCCTTACCAAAGACTTCCTGCCTGCCGTCGAAGCAGCATCCAAAGCAGGTATCAATCATTTCGAAGCTGGTGGTGGTGCCCGTTTTCAAGCCCCCTTCTTCTATGGAAATGAAAGTGCCTTCGACATGATGGACGAATTCAGAAAAGCCGCTGGCCCTGATGCCGACCTTCAGACTCTTGCAAGAGGTGTCAATGTTGTCGGCCTGAGTTCACAGCCCAGAGACATCATCAACCTGCATGCCAAAATGTTTAAAAAACATGGTATGACCACCATCAGGAACTTTGATGCCCTCAATGACGTTAACAACCTGATCTATTCCGGACAGTGTATCCATGATGCGGGACTGCGACACGAAGTTGTTGTTTCCATGATGGCTCTTCCTCCTGGGGTAACTGGAGCACATGACAAAGAATTCTACATTGGTGTATTAAAAGCCATCCTGGAAGCGGGAATCCCCTATGACTCAGTCTGTTTCAAAGATGCCTCCGGTACATCTACACCTAAGATTGTTGGAGAAACCATCAAGGCAGCCAGAGAGCTCCTGGGACCCGATATGAATATCGTTTTCCATTCCCATGAAACAGCGGGAGTTTCCATCCAGCAGTACGTTACAGCTCTAGAAGCCGGTGCAAGCCAGGTAGACCTGTCTCTGGCTCCCGTATCCGGCGGTACATGCCAGCCAGACCTTATGACCATGTGGCATGCTCTCCGCGGTACTGATTTTGACCTTGGAATCGACCCTAATGAAATCATGGAAGTAGAAGATGTTTTTACCGAATGTATGGCCGATTACTTCCTACCCCCTGAAGCCACCATGGTAAACCCCATCATCCCCTTCTCTCCTCTCCCTGGTGGAGCTCTAACAGCCAATACCCAGATGTTGAGAGACAACGGCCTGATGGATAAATTCCCCGAAATCACCAAAGCCATGGGTGATGTTGTTATGAAGGGTGGTTACGGAACTTCTGTAACACCTGTTTCACAGTTCTACTTCCAGCAGGCTTTTAACAATGTCATGTTCGGTCCTTACAAAAAGATCGCCGATGGATACGGTAAAATGGTTCTCGGTTATTTTGGAAAAACACCTCTGGCTCCAGACGCAGAGATTGTAAAAATCTGTCAGGAACAGTTGGGACTCGAACCCACAACAGAACTCGTTGTCGACATCAACGATAAAAATGAAAAACTGGGAATTGAAGCAGCTAAAAAGATGCTCACAGATAACGGAATCACCGATCTTTCTGATGAAAACATCTTCATCGCCGCGGCCTGCCAGGACAAGGGTATTATGTTCCTCAAGGGTGAAGCGAAAGTCAACATCATGAAGAATGCAAAGAAAGCCGCCTCTTCCGGAGCATCCTCAGCTGAAGGTTATACAGTCACAGTCAATGGAAAATCCTACGGTGTTAAACTGGATGGTGATAAAGCTGTGGTCAATGGTACAAGCTATGACATCGCTATCGCAGACGGAATTGATGCTTCGGCAGCAGCTCCTGCATCCAGTGGTGCATCAGAGGCAATAAAAGCCCCCATGCCCGGCCTCGTTCTTAGAATTCCTGTTGCCGTCGGCGACAGTGTTTCAGAAGGGGACGAAGTCATTGTTCTGGAAGCCATGAAGATGGAGACTCCTGTTTCCTCTCCCGTTTCCGGTACGGTGAAAGCTATTTCTGTAAAACAGGGAGATCAGGTCACTGCCGGACAGACCCTGATTGAAATAGGCTAAGTCCCGGTGGCTTTAACGGGAAATCACCAGGGCAGAAAATTTCTTGCCCTGGTAGACGCTAGGAGTAATAAACTATGACATTTGGACAGACAATAGTGGCTTCCTTTCGGGAGCTTTGGCTGACCACCGGTATCTTCGGCTTTTTGCAGGAAGGTGGCTGGGGTAATCTGGTCATGATAGCTGTAGGTTTTATCCTGCTCTATTTGGCCATCAAAAAAGAATTTGAACCACTTTTGCTCGTTCCTATCGGAATGGGAGCAATATTGAGCAATATTCCCTTTGCGGAAATTGCAGCACATACGAGTTTCCACGGAGAATTCACCGAAGGGGCCTTGCTTCTTCACGGAATAGCCGGTGGTTTTATTGGTATGTTTTACGACATGGGAGTCACCAGCGGCCTGTTTCCCCTCCTGATCTTTATGGGAGTGGGAGCCATGACAGACTTTGGTCCTCTACTGGCAAACCCCAAGACTCTGCTCTTGGGTGCCTCTGCTCAGTTTGGTATTTTCATTGCACTTCTGGGTGCAGTGGCCCTGGGTAACTACGTTCCCGGAATCACCTTCAATCTTTACGATGCAGCCTCCATTGGAATCATCGGGGGAGCGGATGGACCTACAGCAATATTTGTAGCCTCCAAACTTTCGCCAAGCCTGTTGGGAGCCATTGCGGTGGCGGCCTATTCCTATATGGCCTTGGTTCCCATTATTCAGCCTCCCATCATGAGAGCCCTGACAACCAAAGAAGAGCGTCAGATCAAAATGGAACAGCTCAGACATGTTACAAAGACAGAAAAGATAATTTTCCCTCTGACTGTCTTGGGAGCCTGTATTCTTCTTCTGCCATCAGCCACACCTCTCCTGGGAGCGCTGATGTTTGGAAACCTGGCAAAAGAGTGCGGTGTTACAGACAGACTTTCTGACACCATGCAGAATGCTCTGATCAACATTGTTACAATCATGCTGGGTCTGGCTGTTGGTTCAAAAATGCAGGCAGACCAATTCTTGAACCTGAATACATTGGGTATTCTAGCTCTTGGTTTGATAGCCTTCTGCTTAGGAACATCAACAGGAGTTATGTTGGCCAAATTAATGAACAAAGTTTCAAAAAGCCAGATCAATCCACTGATAGGAGCTGCCGGAGTTTCTGCAGTGCCTATGGCAGCCCGTGTTGCTAATAAGGTGGGTCTGGAAGAAAATCCCAACAACTACCTTCTCATGCATGCCATGGGACCAAATGTTGCTGGTGTAATTGGATCGGCAGTTGCAGCCGGTGTTCTATTGGCACTGGTTCCTGTACTCGGCTAATCTATAGCTTTATAAATAATCAAGGCCGCCTCAATGGGCGGCCTTTTTTTATTTGACATAAACTTTGACAATCATTTCTGATCACGGCAGAAGAGCCGCAACGGTCAGGACATCATAGGATTATCTTCCTGCTAGCTTTTCATATCGTTCCAGCTCATCCAGAAAGTTGGGCGTAAATTTCCGGGGGTCCGCTTCACTGATGGCCTTCAGCGACCAGAAGCGACCGTCATCAATTTCATCCTTTTCAATATCTATGGCACCGTTCCAGAAACATCGGTATGTTGAGACAAATTCCGATTCGTAATCGTTCTTATGAAGATAGCGGTAGAGAAACTCGATGACAGTACCTTCGATTCCCAGCTCTTCCTTCAACTCTCTGTAAGCAGCTTCTTCATAGGATTCGCCACTGTTGACATGTCCTCCCACAGAAGTATCCCATTTGCCGGGCTGAACGTCTTTCTTGATACTCCTTTTTTGAAGATACAACTCTCCAGAACTGTCAAAAATTAGAACATGTGCAACCCTGTGAATCATTCTAGGATCACCATGAAAATCCTCTCTATCCGCGCTGCCGATGACAATATCATTCTCATCCACCAAATCAAAGATCTCTTTTTCCATTACCTTCATTTGATCAACTCCTTTCTTGCGGTAGCATCAATCGTAACCCGGAAGGAACATCCATGCCAGTCATAAATAATACTTCTTTTTCTGTTAAATGCCAGAAAAGATTTAATAATACAGTTCATAAATAAGAGGACCGATAAGGGGATTATGAAGATTCCCATATTGAACCCCGATTCACACAGCAAGATCGGCTGGGATATACTTATCCTGATACTGACAATTGCCATTACGATCATAATCCCCCTCATCATGGTCTACCATCTTCCACTGTCTGGATTTCTACTTGTTTTTGATATTCTTATATCACTCATTTTTATAGCGGATATTCTGATAGAATCACATACTGCCTATTCTGATCAGCGAGAGTTGATCCGGGATAAAGAAAAGATAATGAACCGCTACATGGGGATGGCTTTTGTCACAGACCTGCTGGCGGCGTTTCCTTTTTTTATGATCCTTTCATTTTTTCAGAATCCTCTCCTGCTCCGGATAGCCCTCTTGAGTAATATTTTAAGACTCCTGAAACTCTTCAGGGTAAAAAGGACTATTGGACGAATCAGGAACAGCAAGCGACTGAATCCGAGTTTTATCAGGATGTCACTCCTTATTTTCTGGATACTCATCGCGGCTCATCTTATCTCATGCGCCTGGATGGCCATTTGGGAAGACCCTGCCGCCTTGAACCCCCTCAATGCAGAATCCATGTATCTCCGTTCCTTTTATTGGACCGTCACAACCCTGACAACCATCGGTTACGGAGATATTTCTCCCAGCACCAATCTGGAAACCATTTTTGTAATTATCATTGAACTCATCGGTGCCGGTATGTACGGTTTCATCATTGGTAACATTGCCAATATCATAGCCAATATTGACATTGCCAAGTCACAATATCAGGAGAAAATGGAGAAAGTCACAACCTTTTTAAGGTATAAGAACATTCCTCATGACCTGAAGGTAAAGATCAGTGACTACTATGATTACTTGTGGGAAAGCAGAAGGGGCTACGACGAATCTTCGATCCTCCAGGACCTTCCCAAACCTCTGAAGACCTCTGTATCCCTCTTTCTAAACAGAGGAATCATACAGAAGGTTCCCATTTTCAAGGGTGCCAACGAAGAGTTCATCAAGGAAGTCATTCTCAATTTAAATCCAGTGGTGTTTACCCCCGGTGACTATGTGGTCATCAAGGGTGAGATAGGTTATGAGATGTACTTTATCAGCCGGGGATCGGTGGATGTTGTCTCCGAAGACGAATCCATTGTTTATGCAACTTTGGGGGCCGGTTCTTTCTTTGGAGAGATTGCCCTTTTATTGAGCGCCCCCCGGAATGCCACGATCAAGGCTAAAGATTATTGCGACTGCTACTCTCTGGACAAAGAAACCTTCGATCAGATCCTAGTTCGTTTTCCCGAATTTGCCGAGAAAATACGGGAGATGGCAGAAAAACGTCGCGCAGAAACGGAAGAAAAACAAAAGAAAAAGTGAGAAGATTTCTCATTCATCCGTGTTTAACATCTCCTTACCGGGCCTATCGGGAATATGAACGACTTCCCGGGGCTTACTCCCGTTCTGAGGTCCCACAATGCCCCTAATTTCCATTTCTTCTACGAGGCGGGCCGCCCTGTTATATCCAATTTGCAACCGCCTTTGAAGGTAGGAAGCCGAGGCTTTTCCGGCAGAAATAACGATATCCAGAGCCTTATCATACAGGGGATCTGAAAAAGAACTGGGTCCGGAGTCGGAGCCTCCCTCATAGTCATCGTCATCCAGAAAAATCTCATCATCAATATAATCCGGCTCTCCCAAAGTTTTAACGTAAGAAACAACCCGTTCCACTTCATCCTCTGACAGGAAGGCCCCCTGAACACGGGAGGGGAATGGATCCCAGGCGGAGGTAAAAAGCATATCCCCCTTACCCAGAAGCTTTTCTGCCCCCATCATATCAATGATGATGCGGGAGTCGGTCTTACTGGCCACCATAAAGGCAATTCTAGAGGGAAAGTTCGCCTTGATTAAGCCAGTAATGACATCAATAGACGGCCTCTGTGTCGCCAGAACCAGGTGGATACCAACCGCTCGGGACATGGCGGCCAAACGGGCGACAATAGCCTCCAGCTCCTTCCCGGATGTAGCCATCAGGTCGGCAAACTCATCGATAACAAGGACGATGTAGGGCAAATGGGTTGTAGCAATGTCCCGTTCTTTGATCCTTTTATTATAGCTTTTAATATCACGCACACCCATGGCATCCAGGAGTGAATACCGCCGCTCCATTTCGTAGAGACACCACTGAACCGCCTGAAAGGCTTTCTTGGATTCTGTGATAACCTGGGTCAGGAGGTGGGGAATATCGTTATATAACTTCAGCTCAACAATCTTGGGATCGACCATGATGAGCTTTACTTCCTGGGGGGATCTCTGGTAAAGAATTGAGCAGATCAGAGAATTGACGCAAACCGACTTACCAGACCCGGTAGAACCGGCAATTAGAAGATGGGGTGTTCTCGTCAAATCAATGACTTGATTCCCACCACTGATATCTTTCCCTAGAATAACTGGTATCTCGAAGTCTGCATCTAAAAACTCTCCAGAGGAAACCAGTCCGCTATAGGAGACGATGGAGCGTTTCTTGTTAGGGACTTCAATTCCGATGGCCTGCTTTCCAGGAATGGGTGCTACGATACGGATACGGGATGCAGCCAGACGGAGCGCAAGATTATCCTGCAGATTGACGATGCTGGAAACCTTGACTCCCGGAGCCGGTTGGATCTCAAACATGGTAATCACAGGTCCCCGGGATATACCCACAACACTGGCCTCTATCCGGAATTCCTTCAATGTCTCTTCCAGAGCACGTCCCTGCCTCCGGGTGAAATCGTCTACCTCACTAAAGGAGTCATCAGGATACTCTTTCAGCAACCCAGCTACAGGAACCTTGTATTCCTTTTTCCTCTTATGCTTAGGAAGCAATCCTGGATTGAGAACGCCGAGTTTTTCACTTTCACCAGCAGGAGAGAGTTTATCCTCTATAGAAACAGGGAGTTCATCCTCAAGAGGAGGATCATCACGCCAGGCCTCCAAGTCATCATAGCTGTCTGTGATATATCCCTGTTCTTCGTAATCCTCTTCTTCCTCAAAACCTTCATCAACCTCAGGAGACTCTTCTACTTCGGATTGCTCTTCTTCTTCAGATTGTTCTTCTTCAGATTGCTCCTCGTCGCCGTATTGAATGTTTTCTGATTTGTCATTCTTCTCATGATCTATCAAAAAATCGATTCCAGGGTCCTCCTCGGGCAAAGGCAATTCCTCTGAGCCACTGCTGCCTTTAGGCGAAAGATCACTGTCATCTTCATACATGGGGTTGACCACATCATCAATGCTCAAAGTCTTATTGGGATTGAAGGGTTTGACCTCTGAAGGCTTCTGGGGAGAACCATTGGGGTGAAAGGCATTCTTGCTGGACTGTTCCGGCTTGAGAACAGAAGAGATGAGGGACTGGATTTCGCTGTCATCGACCACTTCCACCGGCGGAATGGGGCTGGGGATATCGGGAATGAAAAAAGACCCTTCCCCTTCCTCAGCATCTTCTTCAACAGGGTCCTCTGAAAATATTTCATTCCGGACAGGATCTTTAAATGACGGCTTTGAAAACTTCTGCCTAAGTGCAATCTTCTGCTTAACAAACCAGAGAGAGAGATCAGATCCGGCAGGAAACCAGGGGGCCTCTGGAAAAATGAAGGCCACAAGTTTATAAATAAGAGCACATTCCACCAAAAGCAGGAGCAGCAGGAAGGGTACAGAAAGTCCCACTCCGACTTCTGTAATAAGGTACCTGGATATAAATATGGATTGATTCCCGGTCAAAACATGCAGCAAAAGAGCCACATTCAGAAAAGGAAGGAGAGACAGGTTGAGGGTCAGGAGCAGTTTTTCCGTCCCCTTAGGCAGATAAAGAATAAGGGCGCAGATTGCCAGATACAGGGGAACATAAAAAGCCGCCAGATGAAAAGTATTGAATAAAAATGCAACTCCTCCCGCAGAGACACCGAAAACGGCAAGGATGGTTAAGAGGAACAGCAGGCCTGCCATTGCTGCCAGAATTGTTGAAAGTATTCGTGCATGTTTATTCAAAAAAAGATCTCCTAGTATCTAAGATTATCGGAAAAGACTTCCCTCCACTGAACAGAGAACCCTGAACATTTGTTGGGGAGAAGACACCGGTTTTCATGATCAGAAGAATATCAACCCCAGAATTCCCAGGGGAATCAGGTAAAAACTGAAGTAATAAAATTTCCCGCTGTTGATGAGGCGAACCAGCATCCAGAGGGCAAGAAACCCTGAAATCAAGGCGGCCAAAAATGAAGTTGTGAGAACCGGAGCAGAAATACTGCTCATAAGCTCTCCACCATCCTTAAGGTCTAAAAGGAGAGCTCCCAGTATGGCTGGTATGGAAATAAGAAAGGAATACTCTGCTGCAACATCACGATTCATTTTCCGATATAAGCCGGCTGAAATGGTGATTCCGGAGCGGGAGATTCCAGGAAAGACACCCAATCCCTGAGCAATGCCTGTGAAAATCCCATCTTTATAGTCCAGATCCCCATACTCTCTGCCACCTTTTGACTTGATCGTGGTCAAAAGAAGTAAGGCTGTGATGAGATACAGGGGAAAGACAATCTTGGGAGAGTCGGCAATATTTAAATTGCTAATAAAGATTCCAAGAACTCCCGTAATAAATACGGCGATAAGGATGATGCCTATGAGCTTCATATTCCGTTTATCCCGGTCATCTGCCCTTCGGAGCAGCCAGTTTGCCAGAGACAGGAGAAGCTCAATGATTTTTTTCCTAAACATCACCAGTACGACAATCAGTGTCGCCACATGGAGAACCACATCAAAAAGGATGGGAATATCACCCAGCCCCATCAGGTTTCTCACCATCAGAAGATGCCCCGAACTGGAAACTGGCAGGAATTCAGTCAGCCCTTGAATAAGCCCCAGTACGATACCCTGTAAATATGTCATTCATACCACCTTAATAAACGTCAAGAATTAAAATATAGCTCAAAATAAACGATAAAACTGATCCAGCCATTCTCCCGGAGGATCACCTGTTTCAAGATACCTGTAAGAAGCCGCTGCGACAATGACTTTGCGCACATAATCACGGGTTTCCCGAAAGGGAATGCTCTGGATAAAAAGATCGGGATCCTCAAAAGGATGCAGCCTCTTCCAACTGCGGAGGTTGCCTCCACCGCCATTATAGGCTGCCAGGACATCGATAAAAGAGCTTGTCCAGGGTCTCTCCTGAAGCCATTCAAGATAAAGAGTTCCCAGGAGGATATTATCTTCAGCCTTCATAAGATCCCAGTCTTCCATCCTGTGTTTATGCGCTAAATCCCCCGCTGTGGAAGGCATTAACTGCATCAAGCCTCCAGCCCCGGCTCTGGAAGAAATGGTTTCATGGAAGGCACTCTCTCTCCTGATGATACCCAAAATCAGTTCTTCCGGGACATCGCCTTCAGTAAAATCATAACGTTCTGCCCCCGGGAAGACCCAGGGAAGAAGTTTGAGCGCAGTCTCTATTGAAAAATTATAGTACCAGTAGCCGGCGAAAGTAATCAGGTCATACAGGTCTCCCCGGTCTTCCAAATACCGGCAGAGAGTCATAACCGTCTCAGGCGAAAGCGATGGTTTGTCCTCCATCCACAGCCGGTACGCTTCGACCTCATAACCTGCATGAATCAGATACATCAGGAGTTCATCCATGTAGGAGCTATCATTGGGGTCCTGCATGGAATCTTGATTCTCAGAATTCAGAATATACGGCCAGGTTTCCGGAAACACTCTCAATGCGTAATAGCCTTTCGGGTCTAGTACAAGATCGTCCTTTGAAAATACAGAGTCCCCCAAAAAGAGAGAACCTTCTTTCCTGGCCCGGTTTAGTAGAAACATCCCCTGAGAGGCAGGACCTGACAATCCCGCCTTATTGAGAAGGGGGAGGAGCTGGGCCAACTCAGTCCAACCGCGGCGTCTCACCAGAACACTGAAGTAATCATCAAGGATATCATCAAAATAAGCATCCTCGTTTCTGACTGTGCCCAGTGTAACCAGAAAATTCGGCAATCTCTCCGGAGAATTCCGAATGATGATCCTCATCCTGTACCATTGACTCCGCCGCGTTTCCTTCCAGTGATTCCCTCTGCTTCCAGCCTGTTCATACCAAAACAGAGCATCTTCCCAGGACCCGACTGATTCATAGCAGGTTGCCAGTAAAAAGGCTGCGTCAAAACCGGAATCTGGTAAACCACTCCAGCCCAATAGAGCCTCAATCCAAAAATCACTGGTATTAGTCCTTAAAACTACAGTTCTGATACGGCTGAAAAATCCATCCTGGGGGGGCAACTCGGGATTTAAAGAATAATGTAACCACTGTTCTTTCAGGAGTTCTTCAGCAGCTTCGGGATCATTACGGACCAACTGATCTATTGCGGAGAACTGGGATTCTTCATTCGCCCGATCTCTTCCTTCCAGCCCGGCTACAGCATGGGGGAAAGCTGCTTCGGACATCCTTTTTTCCAGAAAAATCCCCTGATATCCCAAGAGGAGCAGAGCGGCCTCCTGTTTGGACTCCCTCCAGCCGGCCATGTATGAGAAAAGAGTATCTGAATTGAGAGATTGAAAGACTTCAAGATTCTGTTCGGAAAGAGCATCCCCTGCGAAGAGGACCTCGAAGGCTCGATCCAGAGAACAGATTTTATGAATAGATTGAACACTGAGGACAGTATATAAAAGGAACAAGAAAAGGATCGGCAGGAAAATCAGTGTCATTCCCGCCTTGGGCATTCTGGCTGATGGACTTCGAAACTTCATAAAACCTCGTCGGGATTATAGAATTTTTCCGACGGGTTTAACCAGCCTTAATCCTTATCAAGCCGCATTGACGCTTTTTCTTCTCACTTTCCTTCTATTTTCTAGAGTGGTAACCATTCTGGCCACTTCCTTCAGTTTATAGAAATTGAGATCCGTGTATTGAAAGGCACTCAGCAGCGCCGGGCCTACATCTTCTAAACAGGCGACACCGCCATTCCCTCCCAAACCATTGACTGTCAGACTGACAGCATCAGCCCCGCCGTATATGGAGCTGAGAGTATTTTCTATTCCCAGACCTCCGGCATTATGACCATGGAACTCCAGGGAGGCACTGGTTCTGGTTTTGACGGTTTCAAAGAAGGATTTCACATTTTCCGCAGACACAGCATTTTCAGAATCGGCGAGGCGGACTCTATGTGCTCCATAATCAGAGGCTTTGGATATGAACCGATTGAGCTTAGTAAGATCACCACTGAATGGATTGGAGATCCCCACACTGACAAGATCAAAAGATTCAAAGCACTTATCAATCATGCTCTTCATCTCAGCCAATGCCTTCTCAAACTGTGTAGAAGAGATATTGTGAGAAATGGTTTCTTCTGGAAAACAAATATGAATACTCTTGACTGAACAGCGAGTCGCCAGCTCAATGGAGGCCATTGAAGCCTTTACCCAGCAGGTCACCAGGGTCCCGGGGTTATCAATCTTAATCTGTCTGATAGCTCGGCATTCATGGGGGCCTCTGGCAGGGATGCCGGCCTCTATCTCATTTACTCCGGAAAGGGCTAGAAGCTGAGCAATTTTAAGTTTCTCAGCTTCACTGTATTCGCGGCCTCTCATCATACTTCGTTCTCTCAGGGTTGAATCAACGACCCAGATGGATTTATTTCTGTCAAAGGTTGCCATATACTATTCCTCCTGTCAGCCTGCAAAGAGTGTCAATACAACTCGAGGATCTTTGCAACTACCTATATGCCTATATGCAAATGCTATGCCATGTGAATATTATGAGGAATTAGTTATTTTACAGTAAAAACTTAGCTTATTTCACCATCTCAATTCTGAAATTACTTTTTTTGAGAGAGGTCTACACAAAAGTATGAAATCGCTCAATATATACAAAATTGTAGGGAATTAGAGTGTCCACTCCTACTGTTTCTGTTGACAGAGGATCTCATGAGAGATAAATTCATCCTGAAGATGAGGAGTACGAATTGAAGAAACATGGCTTTGCCCGTATTTGCGCCGCCGTCCCCGTTGTAAAACCAGCTTCTGTAGAAAAAAACCTCTCAGCTATTTTGGAATTGATCCATAAAGCCAAAAGCGACAGGCCGGACCTTCTTCTCCTACCGGAACTGGCAATAAGCGGATATAGCTGCAGCGATCTTTTCAGGCAGAACACTCTTCTTGAGAAGTCTAAAAAAGTCCTACAGTCCCTTACGGAAGAAACTCTCCAACTGGATTTTCCGATCATCGTCGGCGTCCCTCTTTTAGTGCATAGCGCCCTTTACAACTGTGCCGCGGTTCTATCTGGCGGGCAGATCCTTGGAATTGTTCCAAAGATCTACCTCCCCAATAGCAACGAGTTTTATGAGCAACGCTGGTTTAGTTCGGGCCGGAACATCAGAGAAAACACAATTTCCCTGAATCATGAAATCATCCCCTTTGGTACAGATTTAATTTTCCAGGATGAGAACAACCCGCTTATGCGATTCGGCATTGAAATCTGTGAGGACCTCTGGTCACCTCTTCCCCCCAGCACCTTTTTGTCCCTGGCAGGAGCCCTGATCATAGCGAACCCCTCCGCCAGTAATGAGCTGGTCGGCAAAGCTGACTATCGGAAACAAGTGACCTCTCAGCAGTCCGCCCGGACCATCGGCAGCTATATCTATGCCTCAGCAGGACCCGGAGAATCCACAACAGACACAGTCTATGGTGGACATACCCTGATTTATGAAAACGGAAGACTTTTAAAGGAGGGAGACCGTTTTCAAACACAAAACAGCTGGATTTGCAGCGATGTCGATCTTGAATTCCTGGAGCATCAGAGGATCAGCTCTCCTTCCTACTCCCAAACCATCGACTTTGAATCCCTCCCCTTCCGGACCATCCCTTATAAGGGGACAGCATCCTCAAGAGATGAGGAAGGACTGCAGCGCCTGGTGGATTCCCATCCCTTTGTTCCCTCATCCGAAGAGGACAGGGAAATCCGTTGCAGAGAAATTTTCTCAATACAGAGCACAGCCCTAGCCGCCCGGTTGATGCATATAGGGTGCAAAACGGCCGTTCTCGGCCTTTCGGGAGGGTTGGACTCCACATTGGCTCTACTGGTTGCCCAGGAGGCCTTCACAAGAGCAGGCCTCCCGCAGACAGGGCTCCAATGCTATACAATGCCTGGTTTCGGGACAACAAAACGGACAAAAAGCAACGCGCAGCTCCTCTGTGAGGAAATGGGGATTCCCATGGAAGTCATGGATATTCAAGACATATGCACCCATCAGCTAAAAGACCTGAATCACAGCGGAGAACCCTCGGATGTGGCCTATGAAAACGTTCAGGCCCGTCAAAGAACCATGTATCTCATGAATAAGGCGAATATGATGGGCGGCATCGTCATCGGTACGGGGGACCTCTCGGAACTGGCCTTGGGCTGGTGTACTTACAACGGCGACCACATGTCCATGTATGCTGTCAACACCGGAGTCCCCAAGACCCTGGTTCGATACCTGGTGCAGTTTGTCGCGGACAGACAGAAAAACAGGAAGGCAGCGGAAATCCTTTATGACATCATTGACACACCCATCAGCCCCGAGCTGCTGCCCCCCGACAGGCAGGGACAGATTGCCCAGAAAACCGAAGACGTCATCGGCCCTTATGAGCTTCATGACTTCTTCCTTTATCAATTTGTCCGCTGCGGCTTCGGTCCTTCAAAGACCTATTACCTAGCAAAGAAGGCCTTTGAAGATCATTATGAGCCAAGGGTCATCAAGGACTGGTTGAAAAAATTTATCCAGCGATTTTTCAGCCAGCAGTTCAAACGATCCTGTCTGCCCGATGGGCCCAAGGTGGGAACCATTGCTCTTTCTCCCCGGGGAGACTGGCGAATGCCCAGTGACAGCGATCCTGAAATATGGTTAAAAGAACTGGAAGAAACTGAGTAAATATACAAGACTAAAAGAGAGTTATAAAAGAGAACAGGAGGATGAAATGAAAGCAGATATAGGATTAATTGGACTAGCGGTGATGGGGCAAAACCTTGTCCTCAATATGAATGACCACGGCTTTACAGTGGCCGTATACAATAGAACAGAAAAAGTGACAAAAGATTTTCTATCTGGAAATGCTTCAGGGAGGGACACAATCCTGGGAATGACCAGTCTGGAAGAACTCTGCCGAACCCTCAAACGCCCCCGGAAGATCATGATCATGGTCAAAGCAGGGATGGTTGTTGACAGCGTTATCTCACAACTCCTTCCCTTTCTTGAAAAAGGCGACATCATCATCGACGGAGGGAACTCCCACTATCCAGATTCCACACGACGCATGAAAGAACTCTCCCAAAAAGGAATACTCTTTGTGGGGAGCGGTGTCTCCGGAGGAGAAGAGGGAGCCAGAAGAGGCCCCTCACTGATGCCGGGAGGAAACCCTGAGGCCTGGCCTCACATCAAAGAGATCCTCCAGGCGATCTCTGCCAAGGCCGATGGGGACCCCTGCTGTGACTGGGTGGGAGAAGAAGGAGCCGGTCACTATGTGAAAATGGTTCATAACGGCATAGAGTACGGCGATATGCAGCTCATCGGCGAGGCCTACCAGCTCCTGGCCGAAGGCTTGAACCTGGATCACGACAAGATGAGCAGCATCTTCAAGGAATGGAACACGGGTGCTTTAGACAGTTACCTCATTGAAATAACAGGTGAAATCCTGGCCTTCAAAGATACTGACGGTCTTCCTCTGGTTGAGAAGATTAAAGACAGTGCGGGGCAGAAAGGAACAGGAAAGTGGACAGGGATTGCCGCCTTGGATGCGGGGATACCCCTGACATTGATTGCCGAAGCAGTTTTCAGCCGGTGCCTGTCATCCCTCAAAGACGAAAGAGTCAAGGCATCAAAAGTCTATGCGGCTCCGGAAAAAAAACCTCTCTCCGACCAAGAGGCCTTCCTGAAAGACCTGGAACAGGCTCTGCTGGCATCAAAGTTGATATCCTATGCCCAGGGATTCATGTTGCTGAGACAGGCTGCGGCGGAATTTGGATGGAACCTGAATTACGGAGCCATCGCCTTGATGTGGAGAGGAGGATGCATTATTCGGAGTACATTCCTAGGAGCAATCAAGACCGCTTTTGATGATAAACCGGACCTTGAAAACCTCCTGCAAGCCCCCTATTTCAAAGACATCATAGAAAACAGCCAGGCCGCATGGCGGAGGGTCGTTGTTCAGGCCGTCAATTGGGGAATTCCCCTTCCTGCCATGTCTTCAGCCCTGGCATTTTTTGACGGATACAGGAGCGCACGCCTTCCAGCATCCCTACTCCAGGCTCAAAGAGACTACTTTGGGGCCCATAGTTACGAACGACTGGACAAACCTGCAGGAGAGTTTTTTCACACAGATTGGACCGGCCAGGGTGGCGGAGTGGCAGCCTCTACCTACAGCGTCTGATTTTCTTTAAAATTCAATAAATTATGCCTTTCAAATACCCTGCTACGGTTTACTTTAAAAACCTCAGCAGGGTATACTGTCGGCTATGGAAAAAAATGTGAAGACTCTATTCAAAGCTAAACAGGAAGTTGTTTATCCCACTCAGGGTGTCGGCCGTGTAGAGAAGATAGAAGAGAAAGAGTTCAAGGGTAAAAAGATTCTCTACTATGAGATCTATCTTGAAGTATCAGACATGACTGTCATGGTTCCTGTTGATAAAGCCGTAGAGCTGGGACTCCGGGCGATTGTATCCCCTGCGGAATCTAAAAAAGCTCTGGAAATAATCACAAAAGAGTATGAACCAGTTCCTACAGATTGGAAAATGCGCTATCAGATGAATGTTGACCTCCTCAAAAAGGGAGATGTCACCGACATAGCCACGGTTGTTACCACTCTCTATCATAGAAGCAAAATCAAGGAACTTCCCATCCTGGAAAGAAAACTCTATGACAGTGCATTAAAACTTCTCATCGATGAAATCTCATTTTCTCTCGGAAAATCCAAGGATGATGTGGAGCAGCTGATCTTCAGCAAACTAGAATCAGAATGATATGATAAAAGCCGTAATTATTACCGCCGCGGGTTCTAGCAGCCGCATGAAAGGCAAGGGTAAAAAAGAGCTGAAAGTATTAAAAGGAAGAACAGTGCTTGAACGGGCCGTTCTTCCTTTTGTTCTCTCTGAACAGTTTGATCACATCTGCGTCACCTATCCCGCGGGAAACAAAGAGGAGATGGAAAAAGCCTTAAAAAGGATTAATTTTCCCATCAGCTATGTCCAGGGTGGAGATAGTAGACAAGCCTCGGTCTATAACGCTCTGATCACCCTCAGAGAAACATATAGCGACCTTGTCCTCATCCATGACGGAGCCAGACCGCATATCAGTGAAGAGTTGATTGAGAGGGTTCTAACTGGAACCATTGAACGGGGCAACAGCACACCTGTCATCCCCTCGGTCAGCGCCATGAAGATCCTGAATTCCCACGGGGATATTGAGCAGCATCTCGTCAGAAAATCCACAGTGAGCGCCCAGACTCCTCAAGGATTCTCCTTTCAGGAAATTTTAGAAGCCCATGAGAAGGCAAATGCCGATGATGATTCCTACATAGATGATTCTGAAATATGGTCCCGCTATATCGGTCCCGCACACACAGTCAAGGGAGATCCTGAAAACATAAAGATCACCTATCCGGGAGACCTGAAAGGAAAATGAGAATAGGAATGGGCTACGACATCCACCGCCTGGTGGAACACCGTCCTCTCATCCTCGCTGGAGTCACCATCCCCAGCGAACGAGGTGAAGATGCCCATTCCGATGGAGACGTCCTCCTCCATGCCCTGATCGACGCCCTGTTGGGAGCGATTGCCCAGGGAGACATAGGGACTCATTACCCTCCTTCTGATCCAAAATGGAAAAATGTTTCCAGTCGGAAATTACTCCGGGAAACCCTGGAGAGAGTGACTGCGGCCGGATTCAAACCTGGAAATATTGATTGCACGGTTATTCTGGAAAAGCCAAAACTAGGGCCTTTTAGGGAATCGATTAGAGCCTCATTACAAGAAGATCTCCAGATTCCACTGGACTGTATCTCCTTTAAAGCCAAGACCAAAGAGAAACAGGATGCCACCGGAAAGGACCTCGCCATCGAAGCCCTGGCCACCGTTCTGCTTCTACCCCTCTGATTGAAAATGAAAATCAAGTGGATTGAAATTTTTAAGATTCTGGAAGACTTTCAGACGGGATACGACCTCCCATCGGTCTCTCTTATCGGGAATGAGGAGGGATCTCCCTTTAAAATCCTCATATCCACACTCATTTCTCTGAGAACCAGGGATGAGGTAACCCTTGAAGCCTCTCGCAGGCTCTTTGAATCCGCGGACACAGCTGAAGCCATGATGAAACTGAGTCAGGAAGAAATTGAAGCACTCATCTATCCCTGCGGGTTTTTCAGGGTCAAATCAGGAAATATTCTCACAATCAGCAAAGAGATCGTCCAGAACCTGGGCGGCCAGGTTCCCTCCAGCAAGGAAGGCCTGCTGGCTCTTCCCGGAGTAGGCTTAAAGACTGCTAATTTAGTGCTTAGCCTCGGGTTTGCCATTCCTGCTATCTGTGTGGATATTCATGTCCATAGGATTGCAAACCGCATGGGCTGGGTAAAGACGAACAAACCTGATGATTCTGTTCCTGCCCTTGAAAAAATACTGCCCCGGGAGTACTGGATACCCATCAACGAACTTCTGGTTCTCTTTGGTCAACAGATATGCACTCCCAGGAGTCCGAAATGCTCTCAATGTCCCCTTCATGAGCATTGCCGTAGATGCGGTGTAGAGCAATCAAGATAAAAGGAAACGAAGTCCCTCTTTCTGACTAATCTGTTAGCTCGGCAGGCAGCTTTTTCCTGCTGAACCGGGATGTCTTCAGAGGATTTCCCCGGTCATCATACACCCAGACAGCTCCGGCGGTCCCTTCCCTATTTTCTACGGGCTGCTCATCAATGCCGTAATAGGTTTCGGTCAGAGGATTACCGTACTTATCATAACTCCAATTGTAAATGGCAACACCATCATTGTTTGCCTTGTACTGGCCGTAGAGCCCAAACTGACTCTGGCTGACAGCATTATTCTCGTCATCATACTCCCAGGTATAGGAAGCAATACCCTGGCTGTTCTCAGAAGGGCGTTCTTCATCGTCGTAATGCAGCTCTTCCAGCTTGTTCCCTTTCAAATCATAGTTCCAACGGTAAAGGGCGACTCCCAGATGATCCTCCTTCAACTGATCATAATCGGAATAACTCCGAGACTCGATCATATTGCCAAAATCATCATACTTGTACCGGTACATGGAAATGCCCCAATAGTCCTCTTTAAGAGAGTCATCAACATCATAATATTTCTGTTCGACAATATTCCCCCGCTCATCAAAGACCCATCGATATGAGGAAAAGCCGTCATTGTCCAGAACCTTCTCCAGGGCTGTTCCAAAGTTTTTCTGCTCCAACTCATTCCCCTGAGGATAATGTATCCACTGATAGACGGCGACTCCGTTTGCATCTTCAGTCAGATTTCCTTCGGCAGAATAGTGTTCTTCCCGGATGCGGTTTCCCATCTCATCATAAAACCATTGATACCTAACGACCAAATTACTATCGGCCTTCAGCTCAGCTGATATGCCGAAATTGACGGTTGAAACTTTGTTTCCCAGTTCATCCCAATGGTAGACAGTGGATGAAACTCCATCTTCATTTAAGACAGGCCTCTCCGAGCTGTCATACCAGCTTTCACGAACGAGATTACCATCATCATCCCACTCTCGGCGGACGGCCGCCGGACGCCCTCCCGAATCAAAAGGAATACCCTGGTCATCCAGCTGAAGAGTCATAATAAGAAATCCCCGCTCATCATAGATATAACGGAGTTCAAAGACCCCATTATCACTAACGCGGTTTCCCTCGGGATCAAAATAGAGTTCAGAAACTTTTTTACCCTTCTTATCGACATCCCACATGATCGAAGCAATCCCTTTGCTGTTCGCCTTCAGGTTTCCATAACGGTCATAATTGAAGATGGCGGTGACATTCCCAGAAGAGTTCTGTCTGAGCCGGACAGAGTAAACGCCCTGTTCATCAGGGACAGGCTTCCCCCTCGAATCAAGATAAGTTCTGCGGATATAATTTCCATTGTAACCGAACTGTATGACCGGGACACCTAAAAGGGGGTCCTTCAGGGAGGTTCCCCTTCTCTTGTACTCTATCCTGCTGATTCTTCCATCTGGGAGAGATGAAATCCTATAGCAATTTACAAAATGAGCCTCTGAGTCCGCCAATGGATAGACTCCCTGAATACGTTCATCCTGGCCGACTCTAATTTTTCTGAAATAGGAGATTTCCTCCTGTGCGGACAAGCCCTGGATCATGAGACAGAGTCCCAGGAGGGAGAGACACATCTTTTTCCTATAATTGTTGGATATATATCGATATATTTTCATATTATTACCTGCCTTAATTTAACCATGCATCACAGAGCTGGGGTGACCTTGAACCTGTTTCAGAATTTGAGCGAACTCTCCAAACTGTTTCATAGATTGTACTTGCTGATTTTTTTCCTTATTCAGCAAGATTTGACTCCTGTACTGAAAGATTTCCGACTGGACCATCATAGGATTCCAAACAGAATAGAATTCCAGGGTCCCGCTGTTCCCCGGTGTTTCGATGATAACATCACCGTAATTCAAAATCAGTCTAATCAATCCTTTTTGCGAAACCCTCACATTTAGAACTCCTGCCAGATCTGTCTGGGTTCGAACCTCTTCTGAACCAAAAGGCTTCCGTTCAATATCCCAGATAAAGGGAAGCTCTATTTTATAAATATCGTTCCACCAGTCCAGGCTGATCCAGAGGGCTCTAAGGAGAAGGGCTCCCCGGATAATCCAGAAGAAGAGGGATAAGCCCCGCCCCGGGCCTTCAGACAGCAGCAAGGAGGGGAAGAAGCTGAGAGTCAGAAGAGAGAATGGAATAAAGAGTTGAAAAATCAGAATGGCTGGAGACTTTCTGAACACCCTTCGCTGAGGAAGAGGTTCTCCTTTCCGACGGCTTTGACTCCCCGCATAGTGTTCTGCGACGTTCTCCATCAGATTCTGACGAACCAATTTTCGAAACTCCTCCCGTTGTTCTCCCTGCTGTTCAAAGTCTCTCCTGGACTTCAACTCCATCAGTTTCTTCTGCAACCCTTTTGGATCGTCGATATTTTTGAATAAAAGTCCCTTTCCCGCCGTCTGGATACTGAGATCCCCCATATTCAGGATCTGTCTGACAACACCTTTTACATTGATATGAACACTCTTAACCTGATCCAGAGGGACCTCCTCCTGATCCAACCTAAAATTCCTCCAGTTGAAGAACCGCCTCACCGCTGTTTTCTCTGAGACACTATAAAGAATCATGCTCCTTAAAAAGAGCTCACATCCGGCCAAAATCAACCCGGCAAGACTAATGAGAATCATCCATGGAGAGATCTGAGCCAGAAGGAGTCCGGTCACACAAAAACTCAGGGGCAACAGGAGAAAAAGGGAGAAACTCTTCTTGCTGGTTCTCCCCCGATATACAAGCTCGGATTTATTCTTGCCTAAGTCTTTCCAGAGGGATTCAGGAAAACCGGAAAGGAGATGGCCCTCTTTATCTATCCGGGGTTTCAACCCGTAACGGCTCTGGGGAAATTGCTTCAAAAACCGCCGAAATCCCTCAGAGCGCAAACGGAGGATAATGGTATCCTCTCTTGCTCTGTAGGAACCATTTTCCTGACAGGGATGGAGTATGGCTTCCATTCCCCAAAAATCACCTGTAAAGTAGCTATGACTGCCGTTTTTTTCATTGAGATGCGAAACAGAGCCTTCTAGAACAAGGTAGAGACTCTCAAGGATATCTCCCTCAAAAAGGATCCGCTCACCTTTCAGGTATTCCTGAATGATGTAAAACTCTTTTAACCCTTCCTTTTCTCTCAGCTTCAAGCTTCGAAAGAGAGGATGGGAGAATACGGAATTATGATAGGAATCGAACATTGTAGTTTCCACACTTCATTATCGGCAGAAGTAGAATCGTCAATTAGGTTTCCTGACGGACTCCTTTATGAATAGCCATAATTTCGGAAAAAAGAACACCAGATATGATCAAAACAGCGCCAATCACCTGTAGAGAAGAAAACAATTCCTGCAGAATGAGCACAGCCAGAATCACCGAAAAGACAGGCTCTAAAGAGTAAAGGATAGCAGCCCTTGTGGGAGTCAGGCTATTCTGAAACCGGGTCATGACGTAGACGGCGACAACGCTCCCCAGAAGACTCAGGTAGAGCAGGTTAAACCAAAGCAGAGGATGAGAAATCAGAAAGGGTGTTTCAAAGACCGGAATAAAGACAAAGGCCAGGACAGCCGTAACCAGCAGCTGAAGGGCTGTGAGAGTCGCCGGATTTTCATCTGTTGACCAGAGATTCAGGCAGACAATATAGATGCTGTAGGAGCCAGCCGAGATGAGAGTCAGCATGTCACCGGAGTTCATAGACCCCTTCCCCAGCCCTCCGGTAATCAGGGTGAGCCCCAGAAAGGCAAGAGCCAATCCTCCCAGATTAGCCCACAGAGGCTTCTTCTTCAGAATAAGAAACTGAAAAACAGGGACAAGGAGTGCATAAAAATAGGTAATAAACCCGGATCGTGAGGCCGTTGTATACTGAAGCCCCACAGTCTGGAGACCATATCCCAGAAACATCAGGACGCCCAGACAGCTCCCTTTGATGAACATTCCCTTGTGAAGACTGGAGATTTTGACAGGGTTGATAATGAGGAAAAAAACAAAAGCCGAAAAAAAGCGGAGTCCCATCAAAAGCAGTGGAGAAACATATTCTAAAGCCACCTTAATGGAGATAAAAGTTCCGCCCCAGACGATGGTGACTAAGATTAAAAAAAACTCGGCTTTTCTGGGCTTATTCATAGAGGAAAACTATCAGACCTGATCTAACAAAGGCAATACAAAAAGATTATTTCATAAAAAAAATCATGACATTCCTGAAGAATGCCATATCATACTCTTTTGCACGGACCTTAAGGGATATTCATCTCATCTTAGAAGGACCTCAGGTCCGGGCAAAAGAGAGAGGATTAAAGATCATCCATAGCATCGTGATTCATGTTTACAAATTTTTCGGTAATCACCGTAACCGCATCTTCTATCAAACAGGTTTGATCCTCTTTGGTAAGGCTCATCGGGGGCACGACGATCTTATAAAGAGGAGAGGTCTGTTTTAAGGGCCCTTCCTTGAATGACAGGGAACGACCCAAACAGGCTGTCTCTGCGATATTTGCATGGTCAACCTTCAATGATTCGGGAACATCTTTTCGAAGACCGATACTTGTATAGTAAACTTCCCGCTCACCCTGGCTGAGAGGGCTTAATGACAGAAGAGATCCTGAATAAGTCAGAAAAAGAGCCGCTCTTTCGTCAAGAGGATCAAAATCATCAACCTCATCCATACCAAGGTCGATCATTTCCTGTTCGAAAACTTCCATCTTTTCGGTCCAGCATTGTTCTAATGCCTGGTCTACCTCCGGATTCTTCTCCAATCCAAACCTGGTTGCCGCTTCCTTAAGGTGAGCCGAAACAATATCCGGAACTGTCTGTACTACAGTATTCATTCAAATTACTTCCTTCCTGCGGAGATGTTTTGATCCTATCACCCCTGTATTACTTCCGGTATAGACCGTTTGGCATATTCAGTAATGGAAAAAAGCATTTTCTGCTGTATATAATGGGATATGCAGAAAACAAAATGGTTTCTTGAGGGATTAATAAAAGGAGACTCCCGATGGAACATCCCCATTGACAAGGGAGAAACACAGATTGGCCGCAGCACTGAGTGTGACCTCATACTGCAGGCGCCCTCGGTTTCAAGGATACACGGCATAATCAAAATATTCGCTGATGGTGTATACCTGAAAGACCTGGGTAGCCGCAATGGAACGTATATAAACGGAGTCAGGATCGTTGATGAAAAAAAATTGAGCATCAACGACATTATCCGTTTTGGAGAGCTTGAGTTCTGCCTTCGCGAACTGGAAGAAGAAGACGAGAAGACCCAAATAGACATGGAGAAGCAGCAAGAAACGGACTTTATCCGCCTCTATGGTCTATCAAGCCGAGAAGAAGAGGTTCTCTATCTTTTAATCAAAGGCTTAAAAACAAAAGAAATTGCCCGGCGTCTGTTCATTTCACAGGGGACGGCTAAGAACCATGTCCTCAGTATTTATACAAAAACGGATTGTCATAGCAGAATTGAGATCGCCCGGAAATATCAGGACTTCTAAAGAGTCAGACAGCTTCTTCCGGGTGAAACTCTATTTGAGTTATAAATAAAAAAGTCGCAACCTAAGGGGATGCGACTTTTTTTTGAAGCGAAAGACGGGACTTGAACCCGCGACATCGACCTTGGCAAGGTCGAGCTCTACCACTGAGCTACTTTCGCAATTACTGAAACAATATAATACCCGAAATTTCTTTATAATCAAGACCTTATAGGAAATTTTTGATTTGATCTCCCCAGAACTTCCCCAAATCGAGTCCAGTGAGTATTATAAATAAAAAACGAAAACAGGTGGTTTCATGGTACTTCTAATCTGGCTTCTGGCTTTGTCGGGAGGTTTGCTGATTCTCACCCTCAGTTCTGACTGGTTTGTGTCTTCTGCAGAGAAAATAGGAATATACTTCCACCTGCCGGCTTTTATTATCGGTGTTGTCATCATCGGATTTGGAACCTCCCTTCCCGAACTGGCTTCGAGCATTGTCTCTGTCCTGCATGATCAGTCGGAAATTGTCATTGCCAATGCCATAGGCTCCAATATCACCAATATTTTCCTCGTTTTGGGGGTTAGTGCTCTATTTGCCGGTTCCTACTCCATAAATCATGATATTTTTCAGACAGATATGCCTTTTCTGGCCGGATCTGCCATCCTCATATCTCTGATGACCTATGACTTGAGCTTCTCTCTTGTTGAGGCTCTGATCTGTCTTGTGGCCCTGGGCCTCTATCTGTACAGGTCCATCACACAGGGGCAGATATCAGAACAAATTTTAGAACAAAAAAGTGAAATAGAATCGGAGGATTTGAAAAAGCCATCCCTTTCCAACTGGCTGATCCTCATAATCAGCCCTGCACTGATCACAGTGGGGGCCAGTGTAACGGTGAAGTCCGTAGTGAACATTTCAGAAATTTTAATGATAGGAACCGAAATCATAGCGGTCACCGCCGTAGCCCTTGGAACCTCCCTTCCGGAGGTCATGGTATCCATTCAGGCAGCCCGGAAAGGCAAGGGAGACATTGCCGTTGGGAATGTGATTGGTTCCAACATATTCAACACCTTTGCCGTCATGGGAGTTAGTGCTCTTTTCGGCCCCTTGAAGATTCCCGAAAGCTATCGTATTCAAACTCTACCTATTTTTATAGGAGCCACAATCATGGCTTATTTCATTGTTCAGGATAAGAAAGTTTTCCGTTTCGAAGGAGTCTTACTGCTCCTGTTCTATATTTACTTCCTGGGTAGTTCCTACGGATTTTTTTAACATTTCCGAAGGCGTCCAGACACCATCTACCAGTATTTCATGGGGATGGAAACGTCCCTTATAAGCCATTCTGGGAGCCTCTTCGATATAATACCCTAGGTAGTAATACTCCAAGTCTAAAGAAACGGTCTGTTTGATTTCCTCTATGACACTGAAACTTCCCAGGCTGTATTCCGAAAAATCAGGATCATAGCAGAAATATACGGAGCTGAGTCCATTGGAGGAGACATCCAAGATACCAAATCCTGCGGGAACACCATCGATATAGTACTCTGATTGAAATGAGGGAACTCCGGGATTATAAAAATTTCTGATGAACTCTTCCCGACTGCTTTCCTGGCCGAATTTCTGGAGGCTGTGTTTCTCATAGATGCGGAAAAATTCTTCTTTGAAATTCAGGGGACTGAAAATGACCTTTGTATCCCTGTTTTTATTGAGTACGCGTTTCTGGCTCTTCGTCGGAAGAAATGACCGGGCGAGAACCCTGATGGGCCGGCACTTTCTACAGGATGGACATACCGGTCTGAAAAAAACAATCCCGAAACGTCTCCACCGTTGATCCAGATAGGACTGGAATTCACTCCTATCCAGCTCTGTTCCGACAAAATACTCCTGTTGAAACATCTCATCTGCTAAATAGGGACAAGGTTCATGCTGAGAGAGCCGGGGTTGTGCCAAAATCCTCATATTAGGATTCTATCAGATTAGACGATAAGAAAACTATACACTGTTGCCTCTCCAATGGTAGATTTCATCATGAATAAAATTGAACTCCTGGCTCCGGGAGGAAACCTGGATAGCGCCATGGCCGCTCTGGAAAATGGAGCCGATGCAGTATACTGCGGTCTCCAAGAATTTTCTGCCAGGAAAAGCGCCAAAAACTTCTCTCTGGATCAGATAAGCCGTCTCCGTGAATGGACCCTTCAGAATTCTAAAAAGATTTATATGACCCTCAATACAATTTTGAAGGAAGAAGAGTTAGCCGGGATAATGGAGATCCTATACCAGTTGGAAGACCTGGGTGTAGACAGCATCATCCTGCAGGATCCAGGATTGGCCAGGATGATTAAGAGGAATTTTCCCCATTTAATCCTCCATGGATCTACTCAAATGGCTGTTCATAACCTGTCTGGTCTTCGGGTCCTCAAAGACTTAGGATTTTCACGGGTAGTTCTCCCCAGAGAGATGACCATATCTGAGATGGCTGCCTTCAAGACAGCCTTCCCCGATCTTGAGATTGAAGTCTTTATTCACGGAGCCCAATGCTATGGCTTCTCGGGGATGTGCCTTGCCTCAGGTATGTTGTTGGGACGTTCCGCCAATAGGGGCGAATGCGGCCAGGTCTGCCGGACCTGGTTTGAAAGGGAGAAAGACAGGGGATATTTCCTCTCATCCACAGATCTCTGGGCTGGAACACGTATATTGGAACTGGAAGAGATAGGAATCTCATCCCTGAAAATAGAAGGCCGCATGAAGTCTCCGGCCTACGCAGCAGCCGCAGCCAGTTATTACAGAGCCATACTGGAGAGGCGCTCCCCGGAAGAAATAAGCTCATTGGAAGACAACTTGAGAGTTGCATTTTCAAGGAATTCCGGAATAGGACACCTGAAGTCCACCAAGGGTCAGTCCATGGTAGACAGAGAGTATCCGGGACACAGAGGCCTTTTTCTGGGAAAGACCCTTGGAGGCAGTGGTCATTCTCTCACCATAGAGACATCTAGAACTCTTCATAAGAGGGATGGACTGATGTTTGTCACCTCCAGCGGCGAAGCCAGGTCATTCTCACTCGATATAAAAGGAAAAACAAGCTTAGAACCTGGGAAAGTGACGATTCCGATTCCCTTTCAGGCACCACCCAAAGGAACGGATCTGTTCCAGATCCAGTCCCATGATCTTCATTCGAAGTCCTTGAATGAGCTAAGTCTCCCTTTATACAAAAAACCCGTATCAGCGACGCTTCTCCTTTCATCAGAGAAGGTAACTCTCAAGGTTGCAGAGTATCAATTCAGCAAGACACTCCCTTTTCAATCCGAAGAATCAACCGGAAGCAGAGGTCCTGAAGATAAAATCAGAAATGAATTCATGAAGTCGGCACAGTATGACTTCTGCCTGTCTTCCCTGCAGCTGGAAGGGGATGGTGTGGATCTGAGCACACGATTTATTCCGCCGAGCTCACTGAAGAACCTCAGGCGGGAGATATACAAGACTCTGGATGAAGTCCGACGGTCACAAAAAGAAGACAAACTCCGGAAACTAAGAGAATCCCTTCTTGAGGATGCAGCAAAGCTGAGTTCTAACAGAGGCAGTCTGCCCCCCAGAATAGAGCTGAATCCGAAGGACTCACGCCTCCCCGTTCTAACTCCGGGGAATATCAAAAAAGCCAAGCTTTCTGCCAGAGATGGCCTCCCCTATCTGCCCTTGAGTCCCCTTGTTTTCCCATCTGATGAGAAATCATTCCTAAAGGAAATCTCTGAGTCCACTGGTACGGAGGGAGCCTTGATCGGAATTGGAAACTGGGGCCATATAGGAATGTACCAGGAGCTGGTTCAGAAGAATACAAGCCTTCGTTGGTATGGAGACAGCGGCATGCTCCTGGCAAACAGCCAGGCCCAGCTCCTTATGGAAGAGTTGATGGGTTCTGAGACAGCGGGATCTTACGCCTGGATAGAATATAGCAGCTCAGAGATCCCTGTTTTTTTCAACAAAGCCGGAAAAGAATTCAAACCACCCCTATTCATAAGCCGGAACTGCTTTAAAAAACACAGCCTGGGCGGAAGCTGCCATGAGTGCAAACGGTCCTTCGAATATGACCTGGATCAAAAAGATAAGAAATACAAAGTTATCCTGGAGGATTGTCTCACATGGATTTTTTCAGGGGAAGAAAACCCCTGAGCGGAATGACAAGACCCAGTCTTCCAGAGAATGGCCTTCCTGAAGGATCTCAGAACCAGAGATAAGGACTGAGCCCTCATTGTCTGAAAGGGTGTAGGCAAAGGCATCGCCCATGTTAATCCTTAGAGTCAGGAATCTCCCCTCTATTCCCCTGTTGTCTGACCGGAGTGAAAATCCGCTTTCTTTTAACAGACGGCGAATTTTTCGTTTAGCCCCAGGAGAAAGCTCGGACCCGCTCATTTTGAGCGACAAAGGTAATCTAAGACCATACTGCAGTAAGCCTCCAGGATTTTTATCATAGATACGGAGTATCAGATCGTCTCTTTTCATTGATTTACCCGCTTGCAAAAGAAGGGCCATTTCTCTGAAAGATTCCTCCAATGCCTCAACTTCCCAGAGGGGATCAAACGTTTCAGAGGCTCTTTGGAGGCGTGAAATGTCTCGTCTTTCACGCCCTATTTCTAAATCGTACCAGGGAGAGGCCTGAGGAAATACCTCTAGAGCAAAGGCATTGCCGTAGTACTTATCGGATAGGGGTGGAAATCCCTCGGCAGCAGCGGCCAATGTAAGACTTCCCCTCAGAGCACTTCCCCCGTCCAGCTGAGACTGTCCTTCTTTGAAAGCCATAATCCTATACAAGATCTTATAATACTCTGATTTGAGACCATAGGAGAGGACATGCAGGCTTCTGTTGATTTTCTCCTTGAATCCCCACTCTCCAAGGATCTTCGTTTGCTGAAATAATCCCCGGTATACCTGATAAAACTGCCTGTACAGATCAAGAGTAAACTGCTCCTGGTTCAGACCATAGTAGTACATCCAGGATTTTTCCTTGTTTTCATCTATCTTCTGTAACTGGTTTAAGGCTTCGGGCAAGAGTCCCCGCATTTGGTACAATGCGGCTAGATTGCTTCTGGATAAGGGAGTTTTATCCAGCTCAATAGCCTTCAGAAACTCCTCTTCCACCCTTGAAAAATTCAGCCTCATCATGTTCAAATCACCCAAGGCCAGATGTCCCCCCGACCGATCCATCAGCTTTAGAGAGTGAGACGCGTATTCTATGGCGGCATCGTAGTCATAGAAAGATTTTTCTGCCAATGACAAATTGTAATAACCGACGGAAGCAAAATAAGAATCCTGTGCTTCAAGGGCGTCATGAATAGCCTCGAGGTAGTAATGCCTACACAGCTCCGGTTCATTTGTTTCTGAATAAAGGGTCCCCAGGGTAAGAGAAAGGTTTCGATCGAAATTATTTTCCAGAGCCTCCCGGATAAGGAGAATCCCCTTCTCAGGCTGGTGGGTTTTGTAATACATCCAACCCATGTCATCCAATAGTCCCTCTTTGCCTTCCTGGTGAAGACTCTCCAAGTACTCAAGAGCCTGAAAATTTTGATCAAGGTATCCCAGAGTCGATGCAATGTTATACCTGAGAGCCCAGTCATCCGGGTTCTGATTCTCGGCTAGAACGTAGGAATCTAAGGCCAGAGAATAGAGTTCCCGGCTCAGATACAGGTCTCCCCGAACCATGGGGAAACGAAAATCTTCTGGATACTCCCTCCTGCCCTCTTCCATGAGGTCCAGGGCCTTATCAAAGAAATCTTCTTCCACAGCTTCCTGAATCCTTTCAAGAAGATCGGAAGGCTCCTCTTGAGCATAGAGCAGAAACTGAGCGCTGATGAAAAGCAGCAGAACCAGGCATCTCTTTTTCACAAGATTCTCCCTTTCAAAAAAAGAGCATACAAGTACTCAATTTTCCCGATCCTGCTGCTTTTTGAATACAGGGATTTTCTCATGGTAACACCCTGCCAAAATAGTGTTTGCAGGTCCTCAAGAGAAGACTGGCCTAAACTGATCTTTTCATACAATCCGGTCATTTCAATGATCCCGTCGTCCTTCACCTTGTCCAGGGAACGCACATAATCCTGAATAGATTCAAGGTTCTCCCGTCTTCTTTTAATCGTGGTTTCTATCAGCATGAGATGGAGATGATAGTAAACAGAAGCCTTTTTTCTGGAAGCCGGAGGTCGTCTAAGAACTAAAATTCTCCGGATCAACTTATGAAGAGCAAGCAGAACCAGCAGGATAATAAAACCATGAAGTCCTAAAAGGATCGGGCGGGAACCAAGGCGATTCCACAATCCTTGCTTTTTATCCTCTTCTGGAGAACTCCCGGAGGCCTCTGCGATCTTTAACTGATCCCGATTCTCCAAAATTTCCTTCAGAAAAGGTTCAAGTTCCTGAGTTGAAAAAGGAGCAATTTGAAAATCTTCACCAGCTGCAAGAGTCTGTGATGTGGGATCAAATTCGATCCAGCCGAACCCGGGAAAATAGACCTCTACCCAGGCATGGGCCTGATTAGCCTTCACAGGATAATAAGCTAAGACAGCACTGGATTCATCTACCCAAAACCCCAAGGCCACCCGGGCAGGGATTCCTGCACTACGGCATAAAAGAGCCATGGAGAAGGCAAAATATGAACAATATCCCTTCTTAGATTCAAATAGAAAGTTTCTTAGCGGATCTCCATCAGCAGATTCTCCTGGATTGAGAGAATAAAAATAATTCTGCTGCAGGTACTCTTCTATGGCGTTCACCCTCTCATAGTAAGAACTCTTACCCGCTATGATGCTTCTGGCAAGATCCCGGATATCATTTTGGGAGCCAAAATTCGTATAATAATCCAGGAATTCCCGATCTGCACCTGAAACCGCCTTTGGAGGTTGAGACTCCAGAAGATCCCAACCCCAGGCTTGACTGACCTTGGATTCCACAGCATAGATCCTGGAGAAAGAAGACTGATCCCATGCTTCAAAAGGAGTCAGAGAAACCGGACTGTTCATCCCTAAAAATGCGGAAGAATCAAAGTTCACAAGAAAGTACTCCTGGGAAATTCTCCGGGTCAAAGTAGCGTCAGGAGCCTTCCAACTGCCCGATTGTTCTCCCACAAGGAGTTCATCCTGTAAAGACCCAGGAGCCTCCAGAGTTTCTCCGGGAACGCGGAAAAAGCCTTTTTCGACCTCATATTCCGGCAGGACAAATCGCCGGACCAGAAAGTCATCCCGGAGGCCCTCTTGTTTCATCACAAACACAAGGTCGTCTTTCATGGAAATTGAGCTTTCAAGGCTGAGAAAATCAGAAAAATCGAAACGAAACAGAGAGGACTCCAGTAATCCGCCACCTTCTCTCCTGGACTCATTTCTGTAATGCCTGCTCAGCGGCAGGAGGGCAAGAATTGGTATACAGAGTACAATCAGCATAGAGGGAAAAATAGAAAGACCTCGTCCCTTTTCTCCTCCGGTCAACACGAGAAGAATCTGTATGCATATAAATAAAAACAGAGCCCCATAGGCCAGGGTCAGACTCTCCAACGGGAGGACCATCCTCCAATCAGAACGGCCCATAAGGAGAGAAAGAATAAGGATATATGCCGTCAGAACAAACAGCTGTCCAAGCCTTCCCTTCCGAGCCAAAGCTGAAAGTCCTCTTGCCAGAAGAAGACAGGGGAGAACAGGTATCAAATAACTTTGGAATTGCAACAAAAGAAGATCATAGGGAAGAGGAAGGACCTTCCCGGCATAAGACAGGACATGGATCAATGGAAACAAGAGGAGAAACAAGGGGGGAATCAGGACTCCCAAAAACCTCCCAAACCGGTCCGGCAAGATTTTACGAATTCCATGAACTGAAAAAAACAGAAAGAAATCGAGGATAACCATGAGGAGTATCCCCGCCGGAAAGGAGAGAACAGCCGAAAAATTCATCCAGAAGATGGAGAACAGCAGATACTGCTGCAAAAGATGCAGAATAGAAGGGTTAAGCCTCAACAAAGGTCCACCCCTCCCTTCTCTCTTCCCGGTTCAAGAAGGGAAGAAAAAGAAATTTGACTGCCTGGGGGTACTGATTCTCCAGATAGAGCATAAAATCGGAATTGGGAGGAGAAGAAAAGAAACAAAGCAGGATTCCCACATCGGGGATCTTAGGAGTTGTTCCAAGGGGCACTGGAGGAAGTGAGGCCAGGAGGTCTTGTCTTTCTTCTTTGTTCAGTTTCCATAAATCAGAGATCTCCCCGTCCCCGGAAAAGAACCCGGATACCCTCAGATCCTTTTCAAGAAGAGACTCCATCACTCCCGATAAACTTCTCAAAACTGAGTCTCCCCGATCGAAGGATTCAATGGATCGAAACCACTTTTTTTGTCTCACCAAAGCGGGTTCTGCCACAATAAGACAAGACTCTTTAAAAGGTTTCAGTCCACTACCCTCCCTGATAAAGAGTTCCTCATGGCGGGCCAGCATTTTCCAGTGGATTCGCCTGGGGTCATCACCTGGGTAGTAAGGCCGGGCCTCAAAAAAATCCTGGTTTTTCAGGGAGGAAAAAACGGTATCCTTTTCCGAAAACCTTAGGGAAGTCTCTAAAGAACGGGAGACCCCTTTCTCTACACCAGGAAATACGGTCAATTGTGCGGGAAAATCTCCGTGAATTTGATATGAGAAAAAGCCTGCCCAATCGGTTATTTCTAAACGATACGCCAAAAGATCATACACTCCCCGAGGCAAACTATAGGGCTGTCCACTCCAGGATATTTTTAATTTCATCCGCCGGAAATCTTGCCACTGAAGGTCCAGAAAAATAAGAGTCTTAAGATTTTGAATCTGTGCTAACCCTTTCAGGAATGAAAAAACATCCTCTGTATCAGAAATCCTCATGGGTAAGCGTGGACAGATCAATTGATTTTTTTTTCTTAAAAGAAGGAAGAGAAAAGAAAAAAACTGTGTGATGTAGAGAAGAAGAAATGACATTGCCGAGACAAAGGGAACTGAGAGACCCCACAGGGAGGACCAAAGCATCACTCCCAGGGAGACAAAAAAAAAGAGAGGCCTCCAGAATTCGGTCGGAATCGGCGGAACCAGAACAAACGACTAAAGAATCCCATCACACTCATTCCAAGTAATATCCCTGATAATAGAGGAACTGTCCACCTCAGAAGAAACGGGATTGACCCTATGGGCCAACACAGGAACTGCCATATCCCTTATATCCTGATCACTGACATAATCTCGACCCGACAGCCATGCCAGACCACGGCAGGCTGCCAGCAGCATCAGTCCTCCCCTGGGAGAAACACCGGATTTCAAATCCTGATGCTCTCTTGTGGCGACGGCGATTCTGACAATGGCCCGCATAAGGCGTTCATCACAAAAGACATGAGACACAGAATTTCGGCAGTCCAGGAACTCCTGGACAGAACAGACACCCTGGAGCTCTGGTAGAACAGAACGGGAAGGATCCCCTTTTAGTATAGAAAGCTCGGACTCAAGATCGGGATATCCCGGAGTCAATCGGAGCATAAACCTGTCTTTCTGAGCCTCAGGGAGAGCATAGGTTCCCTCATGATCCAGAGGATTTTGAGTGGCCAGGACAAGAAAAAAATCCCTGAGGGGATATGTTTTTCTACCTAGAGAAACCTGCTGCTCAGCCATGACTTCCAATAAAGCCGCCTGAACCTTGGGAGTCGTTCTGTTAATCTCATCGGCCAAAAGGATATGAGTAAAAACAGGACCTGGTCTGAATTCAAAATCTGAAAGTTCCCTGTTCCAGACATCAACCCCTGTAATATCATAGGGAAGGAGATCCGGAGTAAACTGGATACGGGAGAACTCTGAAGAACTGATGAGGGCTGAAAGAGTCTGAGCCAGGGTCGTTTTACCCGTCCCGGGCAATCCCTCCAGCAGGATATGTCCTCCCGAAAGAATTCCTGCACAAAAGATTCTTAACAATTCATCTTGCCCTTTGATTACTTTTTTCATTCCCTGATACAGAAGTTCAGGAATTTCATGTAATTTTTCAAGTAAGGGGCTGTACTCAGAGGGTTTTTCCATTACCATTATTATATTGATCGGAGGAATAGAATACAATAAATTTAAATTCTAAGAAGATATTGACAGCTTTCAGTTAAGCCATTAATATGGCTTTACCTTTACGGGGGTGTAGCTCAGTTGGCTAGAGCGCGTGAATGGCATTCACGAGGTCATGGGTTCGATTCCCACCACCTCCATTTGAGAGCTGAAGATTTACTGGAATACAGTTAACTTCAGCTCTTTTTTTTATCCATAGAGATTACAATCGACAGGGAAAGAAAAATGGCAGTAGACGACATTTTTTCCGGAGACATCGATCCGGAGATAGCTTCACTACTTGGTCTTGATGAACCTTCGGCTCATGATGCACCAGATTATGAAAACCTCTTCAATGAAGGAGGGGAAACAGCACAAGAACCTCAAGAAAATCCTCTTGATGATATCAGCAAAGAAGTCTTCTACATTCCAGAAAAAGAAAAGCAGGAACCCAACCCCCTGTTTTCCAATGCAAATTATTACAAATCCATCCTCAATGGAGTGGGAGAGCTGGCCCACAATATACATGAAAATATGTCTCAGTTCCTGAAAGCGACCGACCCTCAGGATAAATTAAAATTCAGAACCAGGCTCATAAGTCAGTATTGGGAACTCTATGGTCTTTTATCATCCCAGATCAGAAAACTGCAACATGAACCAAAGAGAATGCTCCTCCGTTTTGGCCTTCTTCTGCCAAACATTGTTTCTGCAGACCAAAGGGCTATGCTGGGAAGCATCATTGAAGACAATGATACGGGAGAACCCATTTATTATGTAGATGAATGGATGGAGAGAGTTGCTTCCGGCATGGTATCCCCCCTGGCAACAGATGATCTGAAACCCACGAAACGTTCGGGTGATCAGAAAATCAAGATGCAGCTGGATAAGGCAAAAGGGAGTAGAGAGGCCCACCTCAGCACACTCCTAAGCCTTCAAAATAAGCGCCGCTCTCTGGAATCACAGCTAAGCACACGTGTCAACGAACTGGGAAAACATACAAGAAATTCAATATTCAGCGAACTGGAAAGCCTCTATACTGAAGGCCAGAATCAGAGTTTATCTGCGTCATTGAATACAATTAGAGAGCTATTATCCCTCCACAAAGACATGTCGCTCCACTACAACCAGCTGAACAGCGCCGATCAGGACTTTCGAAGGCTTGAAAAAAAGGCAAAAGATTCCGGTGCTATCTCTGATGTAGATCCCTCAGAGTTGGAAAAAGAAGCGAGCAGTATCAGACAGATGGCAAAACTGTGTGTCGGAAGACAGGGGAACCACTTCCCCATCCTCATGAACCAGTTTTTCACCTCCCGCCTTCAGTCCATAGGGACTAGGGAAAATGTCATCCGCCTTCTTTATGATATCGAAGCACTGGACCCAGGTCTGTTCCGTAGAACATTCCGTCAAAAAACCAATAGAATTATCCCCCACATCATTTTAATTCCCTGTTATGGTGATTACGGGATTTGCTGGGAACCCTTTGAACGGTATAACCGAGCTACCAGCCGTGGTAGGATTGCTATACCCTTATTCCCCAAAGACCTGAAAACAGCAGTGCTCTATGCAGTAGCGGATCTACGGTGGCAAGTGGCTAAGGAAAAGGCACAGCACTACTGGATGGAAGAGGGGCTCACGGGTCATTACTATCAGTACTTCTCCGATAGAAAAATGCGGGGCGATGTGAGGATAAAATTTATAGAAGACTATATACTCTGGATCACAAAAGAAGGCGAAGGAGTTCAAAAGCTGGATAAGGAAGTCCGGGGTATTTTCTGGCGAGATATGCCCTTTCCTCAGGAATTAAAAGAGAACCTGAGGAAAAGAGGGTTTGTTTACAATGAACTGTACAAAAAAGATGTGAACAGAGCTGCTTCAGACGGCTATTGATCGTTCCCGCTCTATTCAAACTATAAGAGAGACAGAATTTTTAGCGTTTCCTAGTAAAGAAAGGATGCATGTAGTTTTCAAGATTCCATCTCTTATTGATAATTTTCACAATCCTCGAATAGAGGAAAAAGGACCCCACAACCGAAAACCCGATAATCAGCAGAAAAACAAGCATTTTGAGGCTGCTGTCCGTTTCGGGTGTAAGCACCAGATTTCCAAGGTACAGGAACAGCAAAAACAATCCCAGCATAAGAAAAATATTCAGGATCGTTCCGGCCAACATAAACAGGACCGTATTCAATTTTTTATTCATCAGTTATTTTCTCCTTCCTCCAGAACGATAGAAACAGGAGGATACCACAGACAACAACAGAGGAGTCTGCAACATTAAAGGTGGGCCATCGTTCGAGTCCGAACAGACCATAAAATCTCACATCCAGAAAATCAACAACTCCCTCGGGACGGAAAATTCTATCAATCAGATTTCCAAACCCTCCTCCCAGAATACCAGCCAGACAGTATTTCTGAAAACCGGTTTCCTCTTTGGTTCTGACAATATGAACAGCCAGATAGATGAGAACAACCAGGGGCATCAGAATGAAAAGAGCTTTTCTCAAGGGTAGGGGCAGAGAATCTCCCAGACTGAAAGCCACACCCGTATTCCTGACATGAATCAATCTGAAGAAATCGTTCCCTAAGGTGAACCCGATGGTTCTGAGGGGAATCAAGGCAACAACCAGCAGTTTGCTCAGCTGATCCACAAAGATCAAAACCAGAGTCAAGATTAAATATTTCCACGATTGAAAATGAGTTTGAAGAGTCATAGCTGCTACCATATCAAAGACCGGTGGGAACATCAATGAATTCCGCTTCTATTCCCAGTTCTTTGGAAACCTTTGCCTGCACAGCCTGAACACCGCAGATTTCCGTCATATAGTGTCCGCCAAAAAGGACATTTATCCCCGCTTCAAGGCTTTGATGATATATATTATGGGAAGCATCACCTGTTATATACAAGTCCAGCCCTTCGCTAATGGCATCACTGACCTGATGGATTCCGCCTCCTGAGATGACTCCGACGGTTTGGATCTCAGAGGGACCGAAGGGCAACATCCGAGGACTGCTTTCCCATCCAGCAAAGAGGGTCCTGACAACTTCATCTCTCTTCAAAGGAGAGCTCAACCGCCCTTTTATACCAATTTTATAGCCCTTGTAATCCGAAAACCCTTCCCGCTCTTCCAGTCCCAGAATATCTGCCAAACGGGCATTATTCCCATAAACCGGATGCATATCCAAGGGAAGATGCACCGCATAAAGGGCCAGATTATGATCCAATGCCAACTTTACACGCTTGTAATGATCATCAGTGATGGCCAGTGGACGTCCCCAAAAAAGCCCATGATGAACAAAAAGGAGGTCTGCCTCCATAGAGGCGGCTTTCTGCAGAGTCTCAAGGCAGGCATCCACAGCAAAAACAATCTTTTTTATCTGATTCGTCTTATCTCCAATCTGGAGCCCATTCAAAGAAGCATCCACTCTTGCCATGTCTTCGATCGCCAAGAAAGACCTGCACCACTTATCAAATTCAAAAATATTCATGGCTCCATTATATTCGAAAAAAATTTTATCTGCGAGTTTTTGCCGATAGATTTTCACAAAACAGTCGGGCAATAATTCAATAATAAATGGCGACTTGACAAGAGAGTATTGAGAACTATAATTTTAGTATTGATTTATTCTCAATAATGGTTAAATCATTTACTATAAAATAAAGTACACATAAGGACCGGCCATGCCTCCTACCAACATTTCAGATAAGATCAAAATTGCCATACAAAAATCGGTGCCCGTCACCGTCACGTCTTATAAACTTAATCATGATACAGAGGTCTACCTTGAGGATATTCTTGGAGTGTACCTGAGAGAATTGGGTCAAGAGACTTTGGTAGATAGATTAGCCTATTGCCTGAAAGAGCTGGCGGTTAACGCCAAAAAAGCCAACACCAAAAGAGTGTACTTTGAAGAGAAAGGCCTTTCTTTAGACAGCAAAGACGACTATCAGGAAGGAATGAAAAACTTCAAATCCGAAACGATGGATAGGATTGACCATTACCTGGAACTCCAAAAACAAAAAGGCCTCTATGTAAAGGTTACTTTTCACACCTTTAGCTCGAACTTCCGAATAGCCATCCGAAACAACGTACAAATTACAAGAAAAGAACAGATGCGTATTTACGACCGCATAGCCAGATCCAGAGCATTTGACAGCATGGAAGAGGCGTTCTCAGAAGTATTGGATGACTCAGAAGGGGCGGGACTGGGTATCGTCATTCTAATCCTCATGTTAAAGAAAATGGGCCTTGATGAGGAGGCCTTTGAAATAGATGGAAACAGCGGAGAAACAATCGCCTCTTTGACCATCCCCATAGCCCAGGTCAAATTGGACGAGATGGACATGCTGACATCCAGAATTGTTTCTGAGATTGAAGCTCTGCCTCAATTTCCAGAAAATATCACAGTCATACAGCAGCTCATCAATGACCCCAATTCAGATATCAACGAGATTGCCCGGCGCATCAGTACCGACCCGTCTCTGACGGCCGACCTTCTGCGTGTTGTAAACTCGGCGAAATTTATGCTGCCCAACAGGGTCGATAATATAGCCGATGCGGTTAAGATGGTTGGATTAAGAGGATTGAAAAACCTCCTATACTCTTATGGATCAGAAAAGATCCTGAACCTTCCTCAGAAAAAAGAGCTCTGGGACCATGCCCACAGAACTGCCTTTTATTCATTCAGCCTGGCCAGGAATGTCAAACTGACCAAGGACTTCATCGATGATGCTTATGTCGGCGGTATCCTTCACGACATGGGTAAGATCGTCTTTTCCAGCATTCATCCGGAACTCTTAGAGAAGATTCAAGAATTTGCCACAGAGAAATCTCTTTCGGCCGGCCTTTTTGAGAATTTGGCTGGTGGTTTCAACCATGCCCAGATTGGAGCAAAAATCGCCGAAAAGTGGAATTTTTCTGAATCGCTTGTACAAGCGATTCGCTATCATCATGAACCTCATTTCTCCAAACCCGAGTATAGAAAAGTAGTCAATTGTGTCTACCTGGCCAATGCCCTCTGCGACCTGGAAAAACAAAATATTGTTTACGATCAACTGGATAAAGACGTCCTCAAATTCTTCAGGATCACATCAGAAGTACAGTTGGATCGGATGAAGGACATACTGGCGCAGGCTTTCAAATCAGAACTGATGATGTGATTCTAAAAAAGAACAATCATCCCTCTTGACGGAAGCCCGAGTAATGAATATATTGTATATATAAGTTTTCATATATACAAGGAGATTAAATATGTCTGTGATTGTTTATTCCACCCCCAGCTGCGGGTACTGTACTCTGGCGAAAGACTATTTCAAAAAGAATAATATCGCTTTTACAGATTATAATGTTGCCGTCAATTCTTCAAAAGCAGAAGAGATGGTAAAAAAATCAGGGCAAATGGGAGTCCCGGTCATCGATGTGAACGGCAAAGTTATCGTCGGCTTCAATCAGGCTGCCATTGAAAATGCCCTCCACCGCTGAGATCCTCTTAGAAATTCCCGCACCAGGCATTCATAACCACTCCAAATGCCACTGAAATATTGAGAGATGTCTTATGGCCATATAAGGGAATCGTGACAACTCCCCTAGACGACCTTGCCAAGGCAAGGCACTCAGGGGAGACACCCAACTCTTCAGATCCCAGAACCAGAATCCCTTCTTCCGGGAAAGAGAATTCATCCAGACCGATACCACCTAACTCCATGGCAAAAACAGATTGATCCAGATTTTTGAGTTCCCCTATATCCATACGTTTCCAGGGAATCATCTCGGTACAACCCATTGAAGTACGCCTCGCCCTTTGATGGTCGGGATCCGCAGTACCGGGAGATAAAAGGATTTCGGAAACTCCAAAACATTCGGCTGTTCTGAATATTGAACCAACATTAAAGGGTGATCTAATATCATCAAGATAAATTTTCAAAGGAAATTTTTGACGTTCGGAACCACCCTCATCCGGTCTATGAATCAGGTCCCATTCGGCAGGAGTCGAACCCACAGACAGGAGTAATTCATGCCGGATCCTATTTATTTCTCGTCTCAACTGGAGCGGATTTTCCAAGACAGAGGAAGAGACTGAAAAACCGTTGAGAGTCATGGACCTGAAAAAATCTTTTAAATACAAAAGATCGGGCATCTGCCCCTCTTGCAGCCCCTGTTCCCACTCTCCTAAAATTTTAATGATCTTTCTCTCTCTCGTACCCGGTTTAAGTGAGAATAACTTTCTGACTGTGATCATTACCAGCTACTTTTCAGAATAGAGAACATCTGATCTACGGTGATGCCTCCCCTTCCAGAATGAATCAGCATTTGGCCTGCAGTCTCTGCGGCTAAGGCCAGAGAATCCTGGGCGATACCTGTATTACGAAGCTGTGAAGGCATGGAATACCAGCCGATGAGTTCCCGCAGAGCATCCTTTAATTCCTCGGGACTCCTGGGAGCATCTTCCAGATCTAACAATTGCCCCAGGAAGTGACTGATTTCACTGGTAGCAATACTGCAGAGGTAGTCCACAATATAGGGTGCTAAAATCATTGCTATAACCGATCTTGAAACCTGAAAGTGACCACTCACCGATTCAATGAGAATACCTGACCAATAGGATCCGGTCTCCTGATGCGCCATGGCAGTGAGAAAACCTGCTTCCATCAAATCTGTGGCACAGTTTAGATCCCATGAGCCTACAAGCGATTTTCTCCTATACCAGAGCCGCCTGAAGGAGGAAAGGCTGTGAACTTCTGATAAAAAAGATCTGGAAGGAATGGCGGCACAAACGAGAGTATTCAGGATTAGTTCGAAATACAAAGGTGTCCTATACCTCTCGGGCAGAGCAAGAGACTGAACCGGATCACACACCTGCAGACATGAAGAATGGGTAGAGTAGTCTATGAATCTTGAAATACCATTTCGACTATCTGTAAGACTGAACCGGGGCTGAAGAAAAAGGGGGGACCAGAAGTCACTGATTAACTCTATACAGGGTAATGAAATACCACCCCTACCCCGTTCCATCAGGGTATCGGGGTGCAGATGCTCCGGTACTGAAGAGGCAACAGCCCTGGCAATAGACAGGGTACGCCCTCCTCCAAAACCAAGGATGGTTTCGACATGACTCCCCCGAGCAATATTCTGGCAGGTTTCTATGGTAAAGCTGGTGCCTTTTAAAGGTTCTTCATCAAAAACAATCGTCCCAATTCCGTGACCCTCTAAAAGCTTTTGAAGTTTTCGTACAGGTTCTTTCAGAATAGGCTCTGAAATAAGGAGGACCCGTTTTCCTAGCTTGCTTATTTCAATACCAAGACGATTCGTTTCATTTACCCCAAGGAGAATACGGGAAGGGACCTTCAAGAAAATTTCAGCCATAATGACTCCAATTTACGACCAAGGCTGTGTACAGCCTCAGTGATTTTTCACTCAGGGCCACAGGGCCTGAAAGTTTAGATCAAAAAAAAGGCAGAGCCGAAGCACTGCCTGTAATATACACTGAAAATCTCTTAAATTCCAAATAGATCCATCAGCTTATCCGCAACGGAGTTAACCACCGTGTCGTTTATATAATTCGGATCCTGCAGGCGAGCCTTTACCTCAGCTATACGATCTTCTCTGACATCGGGAGCAACCTTCACACTTTCCATTGCCATAAGCAGCTCTGAGCTTTTCTTAGCTTCGATGGAGACATCGATGGAATCGGATTTATCTTTTACTTCAGTCCGGACCGCTTTCTCTGTCTTATTCAGACGAGATAATGGATCTACCGAACCTATTCTATCTATTGTCATGTCAGCTCCTTTGCTCTCCATTAATAAATATCGACAAGCCTGCCATAATGTTAACCTTTTTTCTCTGCCGAAACAAGTAAAGCAAACTCACCTTTTGAATGATTTCCTGTTTCAAGGTGATTAATCAACTTATCGGCAGTTCCTTCTATATATTCTTCAAATTTTTTTGTCATTTCTCGTCCCAGCAAAATTTCTCTCTCAGGTTCCATCTCTCTGATTTCTTCCAGAACCTTAACAACCCGATAGGGAGACTCATAAATCATAAATGATTCCTCACGGTTCAGGAGCTCCTGGAGCCTTTTTTTCCGTTTCCCCGATTTAGGAGATAAGAACCCCTCAAAATGAAAGGATTTGCCATGGAATCCGCAGACCGAGACCAGAGTCGTAAAGGCAGAGGCCCCTGGAATGGGAAATATTTCGTGTCCGGCATCCCGACACTGCCTGACCAAAAGCCTGCCTGGATCGCTCATGACAGGAGTTCCGGCGTCTGAAACATAGGCGATGTTTTTCCCCTCATCCAAAAGCTTCACAATCCCTGGAGCGCTCTGCTTCTCATTCCTAGCCCGGCAGCTGATCAAATGCTTCTGAATTCCATAATGATTGAGAAGCTTCGCACTCAGCCTCGTATCTTCACATGCGATGATATCGACTTCTTTAAGGACTTCTACAGCCCGGTATGTCATATCCTGAAGATTACCCACAGGCGTTGCCACCATATACAATATTGCCATAAGATGTAGGATATATGAAACCATGGTTTGTGACCAGATTGACGAGGCGGTTCCCCGGTGTTTCCTGAAATTCTGATTATTGTCATCCTTTTTGGCATCCTCATCTTTCTCATTATTTCCACCCTTAAGAACAAGCACACTGTGGAGGATTCCCTATTGGAAGGCTTCAGTTTTGATGATGACGATGACATTGGTGAAGATACCCATCCCTGCCCTCTTTGTGAAAAAGCACTCCGGAAAGGAGAAAGGGTACACTCGGTCATCTACAACCGGGGAGAAGATCGATTGATGAATATCTATGGTTGTCCCTGGTGTTATAGTGATCATCCTGCCGGGTGCCGGGAACCTCTGAGAGATCGCCGTTGTCCCTCCTGTAAAGTACTCTTTAAAGAGGGAAACTTTGCCATTGCCAGAGTCTTTGAACGCCCGGGGCGTAAAATGCATGTTCATGTACTGGGTTGCCCGGTGTGCAGGCACAAGGACTAGAGATGGAAGACTTTTCTCTCCGAGTCTGTGCAATCATCCGAGACATCCCCCAGGGCAGGGTCTGTACCTACGGCCGGATTGCAGCCATGGCCGGATCTTCACGCGGGGCAAGGCAGGTCTCCCGTCTCCTTTACAGCTCCAGTAGGAAACGAGGACTACCCTGGCACAGGGTTGTCAACGCGGCAGGAGGTATTTCTCTTGGCGGAGAATCCGGAGAGCTTCAAAGAGCCCTACTTGAGTCTGAGGGTGTCGGTTTCTCAAAGGACGGGAAGGTCATTCTTTCCTCTTTTCTATGGAACCCATAAGATCGATAAACGACCGAACCCTTGGACAGATTCCATCCAGATCTGATATCCTCTAATGACAATGAATACAGTCACACTATCAGGGTTAGAAAATCCCACAGACGGACCAATCCCCCTCAAGGGCAATATAAAGATTCCAGCTTCCAAATCTCACACCATCAGAGCTTTGCTGATCGCCTCATTGGCCGAAGGAACAAGCCGGATCAGAAATCCTTTATACTCTGACGACACCCTCTCATGTCTCAAAGCCTGCAGAAAGCTGGGGGCTCATATAGAAGACAGAGACTATGGCTGGGAAGTCCTCAGCCCGATTCCAAGGAATCAAAACAAAGAAATACATATCAATGTGGGGAATTCGGGAACATCGCTCTACCTTCTCACAGCCATAGCCGCAGCCCTAGGGCCAAGAGTATCATTTGACGGAGATGAGCAAATAAGAAGCCGCTCGGCGGCAAACCTGTTGAAAGCCCTGGAAGATTTGGGAGCGACAGTGCTGTCATCTCCAGGGGGATGCGCCCCCTACTCGGTGCAGGGTCCATTGATGGGGGGGGAAACCTCCATAAGCTGCCCCACCAGTCAATACCTTTCGGCCTTACTGCTGGCCGCACCCCTTCTGCCCTCTTCGAATAATTCTACACTGATAAGAGTTCCCCTGTTGATGGAACAGCCCTATGCCGAAATGACCCTGAAGTGGATGGAAGAAAGAGGTATTTCCTGGAAACAGGAGGGGATGAAAGAGTTTCAAATTTTGGGAGCTCAGGCGTACCAGCCCTTTGATGCCTCCATAGCCGCCGACTTCTCTTCGGCTACCTTCTTTTTTTGTGCCGCCGCCATCAGCAGAAGCCCTCTGACCCTAACCGGATTGGATATGAAGGACAGTCAGGGTGATAAGGCCGTCCTTAACTACCTGGAATCCATGGGATGCAGATTTGAGCACAGCTTAGACGGCATACAGGTGATTCCAGAGGCGCTGAATGGCCGTGTTCTGGATCTGAATGATACTCCTGATGCCCTTCCTGCCATGGCCGTGACGGCTTGCTACGCCCGGGGAGAGACAAGAATAGTCAACGTACCACAGGCTAGGATGAAAGAAACCGACAGAATTGCCGTGATGACAGCAGAGTTGAAAAAAATGGGGGCGGATATTCAAGAAACTCCAGAGGGCATGATCATCCAGGGTTCACCCCTCCATGGCGCCCGTTTAAATGGACATGGAGATCACCGTGTGGTCATGAGCCTGGCTCTGGCCTCCCTGGGAGCCCTCGGGAACACCCAGATCGAAACGGCAGATGCTGTGAATATCACCTATCCGGGATTTTTTAAGCAATTGGAAACATTAAAAGAGGAAGCCAGATGATTGAATTAAGAAGCGATACCTTTACAAAACCGGACAAGGCCATGCGGCAGGCGATGTACGACGCCGAACTGGGAGACGATGTCTACGGAGAAGATCCCAGCGTCAATGCCCTGGAAGCCAAAATGGCCGAACTCTGCGAAGCAGAAGCCTCTCTTTTTGTCAGCTCCGGCACCATGGGAAACCTCCTCCCCCTGATCATCTTAGGAGGGCGTGGAAAAGAGGTAATACTACATGAAAATGCCCATATTCTTCAGCATGAAGTGGGAGGCGTCGCGGCGGTAGCAGGAACACTGCCCATTGCCACCCCTGGAGAGCGGGGCATCCTGAGTGCCGCCGCAGTAAAAAGCAGAATCAAAGAAAATGATTACGACATGGCACATACAAGTCTTATAGCCATAGAAAATACCCATAATTTTGAAGGGGGAAGCTGCTGGAAGAAGGAACAATTGGAAGAACTCTCGGCCTTTGCCCGCAGCAAAAACCTCCCGATTCATATGGATGGAGCCCGTTGCTTCAATGCTTCTGTCTCGACGGGAATATCCCTGTCTGAAATTTTTTCCCACTGCACCACCGCAAATCTTTGCCTGTCCAAGGGCCTGGGAGCCCCGGTGGGTTCCATGATTGTCGGGCCCAAAGACATCATTGAAGAATCAAGACGGTGGAGGAAGATACTGGGGGGAGGCATGAGACAGGCAGGAGTGCTGGCTGCAGCTGGCCTTTACGCATTGGAGCATAACATACAGCGCCTGGCTGAAGATCATCACAACGCACGAGTACTGGCCGAATGTCTGAAACAATGCTCCTGGGCGCAGGTCGACATCAACCGGGTTGAAACAAACATCATTTTTATTGAAACCCCCGGACTGGATGCCCGGAAAGTAGAAGCCCTGTTATTAGAGAAGGGAGTTCGGGTTATAGCCACAGCGGACCAGGAAATTCGTCTGGTCACCAGCCTCTCAGTTTCAGCTGAAGAAATCAATTCAGCCTGCCGAATTTTCCGGGAACTGAAAATTTCCTCATAAGGACGAAATAGATTTGAACTATCTGGATTCCAGGTAGTTCAGATAGTCTGCCCTGGTCACAATACCCAACAATTTCTTCTCTTTTGCGACAGGAATATGACCGATATTCCACTTTAGAAAAAATGACTCCAATTCCTTTACACTGGCATCGCCACTACAGCTGTGCACCTTATGAGTCATATAACTCCTCACGGGTCCCTTCATCTGACGGGACTTTCGGGCTTTGCTGATATCCCGGAGAGTCATAAAGCCAACCAGCTCATCCAGGTCATTTAAAACCGGAGCACCCGTATGGCTGATCTTCTCAAGGAAAAGAGAGGCATCCAGAACGGACCAGGACTCCCTGATGACATCGACCTTATCCGTCATCAGGTCACGGGCCGTAATGGCCGGTAAAAGAGAGCGTTTGAGGGAGAGGAGGAAAGATTTGTATATTTCTTCCCCGAATTTTCCCTTCAGCTGAGCAGAAGCGGCTCTGGTGTGTCCCCCACCGCCCCAGGGCGCCAGAATGCTGCTTACATCGACAGTTTCTTTCTGACTCCGGCCGATGATTAGTGTTTTATTTGCCTTTTCCAGGCCGAACAGAACAAAAAGGGCATCCGCATTTTCAACTTCAAAAACCTTTTCTACTATGGATGCCAGTCCGCTGACCTGTTCCTTCATCTCATAATAGCTGAGAATAATTGTGTGACCATGAATATTCTTGTACACGAGGCGGTTTAAAACCTGATGGAACAGGGAAATTTGATAATCCTGCTTTAGAGGCTTAAGAAACTGACTGACAAGCTTCATACTGGCCCCTTGTTGCATCAGCCACGATGATGCCCTGAAGTCTTCAAGGCAGACATTTTCATGAGTGAAGTTCCCTGTATCAGCAAATATGCCAGTCAGGGCAATTGTGGCATCTACCGGATCGAGAGAGATCCCCTCCTCTTTCAAAAGTAGGGTTACGATTGAAGTATTGGAACCAAAATCAGCCGAGATCACTTCGGCATTTTCCAAATCACAGCTGTCGTTGCTATGATGGTCATATACGGTGATCTTCCCCTTAAAATCTGGTAAATATTCAAAATATTCACGAACTCTAGCACTGCTGCGCGTATCAAAGATAATCATCTCATCCACAGGGCAATCAATTAGCTCTTTAGAAGGGAGAAAATCAAGGTGTGTTTTATAAAGATTATAGAGCGATTTGGCAACAGGATGTATTAGTCTGCTCCTAACACAAAGGGCGTCGGGGTACAGATACTTTCCTAAAACCAGAGAACCCAGGCAATCCAGATCCATATTGGTGTGACCGATCAGGATTTTCATATTTTCCCGAAACTTTGACTGATAAGTATTTGAAGCCCTGGAATGATGCTCAATATTGTCTCCCGGAAAATTATTATATTACAAGTATTTCTCATGAATCAAAATTAATCAAAAAAAGCTGCTCCAAAATGGAACAGCCTTTTTAAAAATCGGAAATAAATTGCCTAAAGAGCCTTCTCCATAACTCTATTCAACCTCTGTGCAAAAGTATGAGGATCTTTTAAAGGAGCTCCCTCCGCGAGAATGGCCTGCCCCAGAAGAAGAAAACTTATATCTTCCAATAGAGCCTTGTCTGATGAATCCAGAAGCTGCTTCACAATAGCATGATCGGGATTCACTTCCAAAATAGGCTTAATCTCGGGCATCTCAGTCTGTCCCATGGCCTTGAGCATTTGCTGCATCTGAGCCGTAGGATCATTCTCATCAGCAACAATACAGCTGGGAGACTCGTGAAGTCTGCTGGAAGAAACAACATCTTTAACGTCTTCACCCAAAATGTCTTTGATCTTTTTCAGAAGAGGTTTGATTGATTTTTCTTTTTCCTTATCTTCTTCAGTTTTCAAATCATCTGCACTGCCACTTTTGTTGACAGCTTTCATTTCTTTTTCTTTGTAGGTTCCCATCATTGGAGCCACAATCTCATCGATATCATCGTCCATAATCAGGACTTCAATACCTTTCTTTCTATAGGCTTCCAGAAGGGGAGACGTTCTGAGAGTCGTTTCATTGTCACCCGTAATGTAGTAGATGGATTTCTGATCATCTGTCATGCGATCCAGATAGGAGGCAAGACTGGTCCAGCTCTCAACGGAGGTAGACTTGAAGCGGATGAGCTCCATGAGATCCTCTTTATTCGCGTAATCTGAATAAACCCCTTCTTTCAGAGGGCGATTGTACTGTTCAATAAACTCGTTATATACATCTTCTTTTTCTGATAGCTTCTTCAACTCACCCAGAATCTTCTTGACAGACGCATTCTTGATGCTTGAAAGGACCTTATTCTTTTGCAGGATTTCACGGCTGACATTCAGAGGAAGGTCTTCTGAATCGATAACTCCTCTGACAAATCGCAAGTAGGTAGGCAGGAGTTCCTTGTCATCGTCGGTGATAAATACACGTCGGACATAGAGTTTTACTCCAGGCTTGTAATCGGCCTGATACATGTCGAAAGGTGCCTTTTTAGGAATAAAAAAGAGGGTGTTATACTCCAATGTACCTTCTGCTCTGGTATGGATTTTATGAAGAGGATCATCCATATCGTTTGAAATGGACTTATAAAACTCATTGTATTCTTCGTCTTTGATTTCTTTGGCAGATCTTTTCCAGAGAGCCGAAGCTGTATTGATCTGCTCAACTTTATCCTCTTTGATCTCCTTCTTGTCATCACCTTCGCCCTCATACCTGCTTGATTCATAATGAAGGTAAATAGGAAAGGCAATATGGTTGGAATATTTTTTTATAATCTGTTCCAGATCATAGCGGTTAGCGTACTCTTTTCCTGTATCATTCAGATGAAGGACAACAGAGGTTCCCTGTCCTTCCTTTCGTTCCACCGGATCCAGAGAGTATCCTTCCCGTCCATCACTACTCCACTTCCAAGCATTTTCTTCTCCTGCTTTTCTCGTAATGACATCCACTTTGTCTGCCACCATGAAAATGGAATAAAATCCAACTCCAAACTGACCGATAAGGTTTGAATCTTTTCGGGCATCACCGGATAATTTACTAAGGAAATTTTTAGTTCCTGACCGGGCAATTGTTCCCAGAGAATCCACCAGATCCTCATCGCTCATACCAATTCCATTGTCTTTGATAGTCAAAGTCTTCTTGTCATTTTTATCTATGACAATGTCAATCCGGGGATCCCATTCCAAATTTTTCAACGACTCATCAGTAAGAGTCAGGTATTTAAGCTTGTCCAGGGCATCGGAAGAGTTTGAAATCAACTCCCTGAGGAAGATTTCACTGTGAGAATAAAGGGAGTGAATCAGTAGTTCTAGTAATTGATTCACTTCTGTTTTAAATTTTCTTTTTGACACGTCTATGTCTCCTTGGCGCAGATAATCAAAAGAATCCGGTTGAGGATTGAATTGGATTCTCCTTCTCTAAGGTAATAATTTTAATTTCAGACGGCAAGAAACAGATGAATCTCTTTATGTTTTTTTGCACCCTTTAGATTAAATTCACACAAAAATCAGGAAAGTCCCTCATTAATGGAGTATTATTAGTATTGAATTACTTTCATTTCTGCGGGGAAGAGAATCTGCCTTCAATGCTGGAAAACGGTTAGGGGCAATTGTTTTCTATTTATCAACATAAAAAATCTTCTGGTGGAAATTCTTCCCCTTTTTACTGATATTATTATATGCATGAAATGTTTATACCCAAATTACTTCTTATTCAGTTATTGCATAACCTGGCCGATTTGTGAATAATTTTCCCATGGATGACCCCGACCCGTTTTTATGTACCTTAACTCTTAAAATCAGACAAGACCTATCTGATCATGGATCTGTATCCTTATGATTTCCGAAATTATACTACTATCTTTTCTCCTCTTGATGTCAGGGCTTTTCTCATCTACAGAAACAGCCTATACCTCCCTGTCTATGTTTCAAATACAAAGCATGAAAAAGAGCCGAAACCGAAGGAGCCGCTGCGCGGCTAGGCTGACAAAAAAACCGGAAGTTCTGCTCACGACTCTGCTCATTGGCAACAACCTGGCAAACATCGGTGCCACAGCTCTTTCAACGTCTCTAACAATACAAATTCTGGGAAACCAGTTTGTGGGATACATGACAGGAATACTCACTCTCTTTATTTTGATTTTTGGAGAAGTGACGCCCAAACAGATCGCCCTCGCCAAAAATGAGGCTATCAGCAAACTCATGGCCTATCCTATTCAAGTCATGAGTTATCTGTTCCGTCCTGTCATCTGGGTTATTTCCGGGATCAGTTCCTTCATTACTGGATTGTTTTCCGGTCAGGTTATGAAGGCATTTACCCTGGACAATCTATTGCAGATGGTCTCTTTGGGCGAAAATATGGGTATCGTAGAGAGCTATGAAAAACAGATGGTTAAGAATGTTTTCCGCATCAATGATACCCCGGTCAAGGGAATTACGACCTACAGAACTGACGTATTCTGTCTGGATAAAGAAGCATTTCTAGATGAAGTTCTCCCTCAGATCCTCCAAAAAGATTTTTCAAGGATTCCTGTCTATCAGGATAATTCGGAGCATATAGTCGGAGTGATCCTGGCGAAAGACATCATGAAGGCACTGAGTGCTGGAGAGACCAGGGTAAAGCTGAAAGAGATAATGAATGAACCATTTTATGTCCCAGAAACCCGCATGGTCCACGACCTTTTTCACCAATTTAAAATTGAAAACCTCAATATGGCTATCGTTCTTGACGAATATGGTGGCTTGACGGGAATCGTGACAAGAGAAGATGTTATTGAAGAGATCTTCGGAGAAATGTACGACGAAAATGAAGAGACTGAAAACGACAAAATCCTCAATGGACAACACAATGAATGGATCATCCAGGGAGACACATCGTTCTACGACCTTCACGATCATCTTGGATTGGATCTTGAACACGACATAAAAACCCTGACAATCAGCGGGTATATGACCGAAAAACTAGGGATTATCCCCAGACTTGGAGCCACCGTCAATCTTCCAGAAGGAGAACTGAAGGTGACCCGGGTCAATCATAATAAAATTGAAGAAATCATATTTAAAAGAAAAGAATAATGCTCTTCTATTTATGAAACTGAGACTCGAATAGACTCGTCAACATTTTCTCTAAGCCCCTGCTCGATGAAGCTGAGAGTTCCTGTCAAAGCACTACCGCAGCCCATACAGGCTCCCTTATAGCTTATGGAGACGTATGTCAGATCATCACGCTCTGCAATATCAAGGATCTCCACATCTCCTCCATCTTTATGCAGAAGAGGCCGGATTTCTCCGTCAAAATGGTTTTCGATGAGACGCATTTTCTGAAAAGGAGTTCTGGTGGTAAAGGGGATTTCTTTCTTCTGTTCCTTCTCCATATCCATCTGAGCTCTTGTCTCTTTGAGGATATCTACCAGGTAATATTTCTTTTGTTCATGCCCGCCGGGTTTTATACAGGATTTGCAGAAAGCACCGGCTTTGGTGTAATCGGTAATTTCTTCTACTGTTGTCAGATCGTTGATCCGAATCACTTCCTGAATGGTTTTGAGTGTTACTCGGGCGCATTCACAGACCATTTCATCGTCATCGAGGATTCCTTTTTCAACACCTTTATAGATAGCAGCAGCCTGCTTGATCACATCGTATGCCATGACAGAGCAGTGCATCTTCTGAGGAGGAACAGCAGGAATACCCGGTTCATCCCGGAGAGAGGCTTCTACATCTATGTTGGTGATCTGAAGGGCTTCATCCACAGTTTTCCCAAGACAGAGCTCGACCATCATGTCACTGGATGCGATGGCAGTTCCACAGCCGAAACTTTTAAATGTTGCCTTGACAATAATTTCACTGTCCTTATCTACAGCCCAATACATTCTAACGGCATCACCGCAGGATTCGGCCCCCCAGTCGGCTATAACAAGCCTGGCATTCATCGATTCGGCTTCTTTCTCGCTTATCTCACCTAAATACTTGGGATGGTCCATTCTATCCGCAACTTTGTTTGAATAGTTGTCCCAGAGCGAACCTCCCAGTAGATCATTCTTTGCCATAATTATTTTCTCCCTAATATGTACTAGAAATGGCTCTGAGCCTCTGTACCGTTTTATTTATTACTTCAATACTCACGTCTATTTCTTCTTCTGTTGTAAAACGGGAAAGACTGAAACGGACTCCTGTGTGGGAAAGATTATTGTCCATATCCATAGCCTGGAAAGTAGCATCTGCTTCAAGTTCCTCGGATGAACAGGCACTACCCGTAGAGGCGGCAATACCATTTTGGTTTAAATCCCAGAGAAAGGCTTCTCCCTCAATCCCCTTGAAGCTTGCAAGGATGGTATTGGGGGTCCTGTATTTACGATCTCCAATGACTATTGTATCAGGCAATGCCAGTATGGCATCTTCCAGTTTATTCCGAAGCCTCCGGACATCAGAATCGATGTAGTCCAGATGCTGTGATGCCAGCTCAATAGCCAGACCCATACCAACCACAAAAGGAACATTGACTGTTCCGGCCCGTTTATGACCCATCTGCTCGCCCCCATGTAAAAGAGGAGTTATGGTATTACCGTGCCTGATATACATTCCGCCGACACCGATGGGGCCATGGAATTTATGGGCGCTGAATGTGAGGTAGTCTGCCGGCACCTCTTTGAGACTAACCGGTATTTTCCCGACAGCCTGAACAGCATCTGTATGAAAGAGAACTCCATTCTGTTTGGTGTACTCGGCCAATTCTTTTATAGGATTTATCAAACCGGTCTCATTGTTGGCCCACATGATAGAAACCAATGACGTTTTTCCGGGAACCAGATGTGCTTTCAAGCTGTCTAGCGTTACCAGTCCATCTTTATTGACAGGGAGGTAGGTCACCTCAATACCATGTTCTTTTTCCAGATATTGACAGGTTTTCAGGACACTGGGGTGTTCTATTTGACTTGTAATAATATGGCAGGGTTCCCCTTTTGCAAGAGTATCCATAAAAACACTTTTAAGAACCGTGTTGTTCCCTTCTGTAGCACAGCCATTAATAATAATATCGTCTTCATCATCGGCATCTATGGCCTTATACATCCGGTCAAGGGCGATACTCATGGCGGGATGGGTTTCTGTTCCGAAACGATGAAGAGAGTTGGGATTTCCATACATCTGACAGTAGAAGGGATCCATGGCCTGCTTGACCAGGGGATCCACGACGGTTGTCGCATTGCTGTCGAGATAAATTCTTTCCATTGCATACTCCTGTCTCATAAATATAATTAATTTTTAATAAATTGAAAATAGAATTCACCCTCATATAGTCTACTAATTTACTAGTAATTAAGATTTTTTCTTGTCTGATCCCTTCCAGATGATTATATTTTGTTTTTATGAAAATCATTTCTATATATTGGAGAAAGCATGCAGAGGGAATTTTTTGATTACAGTCACAGAACATTATTGGCCCCTCTTTTGCAGAACATCAAAGTTCCTCTGTCGGAATACTGTTTTGCCAACCTCTACTTTTTCAGAAACACACATAAATATGAAATTGTTACATCCGGAAAATTTTGTTTTCTTTCGGGTGTTAGTTATGATAAACAGCGCTACTTGATGCCTTTGCAGGATCTTACTGAGTCTGACGAATATACCCGGGAACTGATCCGCATCGGGAAAGAAGAAGACTATGATATGATCTTTCCAATTCCCGATGAATGGTTGGACTCCCTAAAAGAATGGGATTTCTACTATGACCATATGGAACAGGATTCTGACTACCTCTACACCGTTGACAAGATGTAGCACTATCCCGGAAGAAAAATGCATAAGAAAAGGAATCTCCTCAAGCAGTATCAGAACCTCTACCAACCCCATGTTGAAGAGCTCTCCGATGATAACACAAAGGGTCCTTTAGCCCTGCTGGAAAGCTGGCAGGAAGTATCCACCCAGGAGATGGGCGACTCGGACTACTTTCAGTGCAGGGAAGCCCTGGAGAAACGGACCCAGTTCAACCTGAAAGGTGCTGTATTTTATGCCGACTGTGAACCCGCCGGATTTATGATTGGAGAAGCGGTCAGTCCCGATGTCTTTGCCATACATTTTGCCAAGGGTGATGTGAAATACAAGGGAATCTATCAGTTTATGTTCAATCGATATGCCGAGCATTTTTGCCGGGGATTCAAAGAGATCAACCTGGAGCAGGACATGGGGATAGAGGGTCTGAGAAAGACAAAACGTTCCTATCTGCCTGATAGAATGGGACTCAAGAACCGGGTCTATTTCAAGAAAAAAGCTCCGGTGATTCCAGAAAATAAGAATCGATTCCCCGCCTGGGATTTTCACCTCTGATTCAAGACCAGTTTTCTTGAGACCTTTCAAGGCTTTTCCCTCATTGACTCATTGATTTTCACGGGTTTGAAATGGTACATTCATTACCATGGAAAATATGAAAAGAACCGCGACATGCGGCAGTCTCAGAGCTTCTGATGACGGAAAAAGCATCATCCTCAATGGATGGGTCCACAGAAACCGCGATCACGGCGGTATTCATTTTATCAATATGAGAGACCGCTACGGTGAAACACAAATCGTCGTGGATGAAGATGCTCCCGCAGAACTATCTGAGCTGGCAGGAAGCCTCAAATTTGAATATTGCATAGCCATTGAAGGGATTGTCAGAAAAAGACCGGACACCATGGTCAACCCTGATATGCCTACCGGCGAAATAGAAGTATCAGTCAAAAAGATTGAAATACTGAATACCTGTCTGACTCTTCCTTTCATGATTGAAGATGAGACTGATTCCAATGAAACTGCCCGATTGAAATACCGCTACCTCGACCTTAGGTCCGGGGGAATGCAGAGCAGGATCATCCTCAGAAACAAGGTCACCTGGGCCATCAGGGATTATCTGCAAAAAGATGATTTCCTTGAAATTGAAACTCCTACACTGATCAAATCGACCCCCGAAGGAGCCAGAGACTTTCTTGTGCCTTCAAGACTCCATGCAGGGAAATTTTTTGCTCTTCCCCAATCTCCTCAGCTCTACAAACAGCTCCTCATGGTCTCTGGATTCGACAAGTATTTTCAGGTAGCCCGATGCTACAGAGACGAAGATGCCCGGGGAGACCGGCAGCTTGAATTCACCCAAATCGACATGGAAATGAGCTTTGTATCCAAGGATGATATCTTTGCCGTAACTGAGGGAATGATGAGTCATGTGTTTAAAGAATCTCTGGGAGTCGACCTTCCTGCGACCTTTGAACGCATTGCCTATGATGATGCCATGAACCTGTATGGTTCAGATAAACCCGACCTTAGATTCGGCCTGGCATTCCAGGATTTTGCCTCATTTGTTCCCGGCAGTGATTTCTCGGTGTTTAAATCGGTCCTCGAATCAAAAGGAACCATCAAAGCCCTGGTTGTACCCGGAGCAGCTGCAGACTACTCCAGAAAGAAAATCAGCGATCTGGAAGAAACAGCCAAAACCTATGGAGCCAAGGGTCTGGCCTGGATGAAAGTGACCGCCGACGGACTGGATGGAGGAATCTCCAAGTTTTTTGCAGAACAGGCCAAGGCGATAACAGACGGTTTGAATGCAAATGAGGGAGACCTCATCCTGATTATGGCTGCAGACTGGAAAACAGCCTGTACATCTTTGGGTGCCGTGCGGTCCCGGTTAGGAAAAGATCTGAAACTCATTGATGAGAGCCAGTACAAATTTGTCTGGATCATAGATTTCCCACTCTTTGAATACAACGAAGAAGAAAAATCCTGGGAGCCGGCTCACCATATGTTTTCCATGCCCCAGCAAAGATTTATTGAGACAATGGAGTCCGATCCTGGAGCCGTCAAAGGCGACCTCTACGACCTCGTCCTCAACGGCTACGAGCTTGCCAGCGGTTCCATAAGAGTCCATGACCCCGAACTTCAGCAGAGGATTTTTAATATTGTCGGATTTCCCAGAGAAATAGCAGAAGAAAGATTTGGATTTTTATTGGAATCTTTCCGCTATGGAGCTCCCCCTCATGGCGGAATTGCTGCCGGAGTAGATAGACTGGTGATGATCATGGCCGGTAAAAGCTCCATCAAAGAAGTCATCCCTTTTCCTAAAAACAGCGCAGGTATGTCTCCCATGGACGACAGCCCGGCCCGTGTGGAAGGCGACCAGCTTCAGGACCTGCATCTGCAGGTTGTTATGCCCCCGGAAGAAAAATAAAGAATACCCCCTTTTGCCGTCTAATGATCGGCAAAAGGGGGTCATATCTCATTCAAAGTGTCTTTTTAAGTCAGTCCATCCCGCTATATTGTCAAATCCTTAGCTTCATCATCTTCTTTTTCACCGAGAGAGGTCACAATAAAATCATTGGTCCGTTTCAGCCTTGTTGCCAAAAGCCTGCTGATAAACAGCCCGTACTGGGGGTAGAGTTTCAAGACTTTAATAAAAGACTTTCTAGGAATTCGAATCAATTTCCCCTTTGTTTCGGCAATGACAGATGCGCTACGGTCCCGGTTCAAAAGAAAGGCCATTTCACCTAGAAAAACATCCTCTGGTGATATCTTCCCGACAATATTTCCATGGTTAACAACCTTGTAAATACCGCTTGAGATATAAAAAATTGAATCACTAGGGTCCCCTGCACGAACCACAATATCTCCCGGTTTGACAATGAGCATCTCTTCCGTAGAGAATCCTGCAGGAGTGAGTCGTTCATGAAGATGTCTGTGATTCATGATCAGAGTCACCTGATTCCCCGTCTTATTGAATAAAATCCTGTCAGACACAACCCTGGACAGAAGGATTCCCCGGCCCTTCAAATTTTCTGAATTCACATTCTGAAGAGAAGCCTTGTAGGCGCTTACATCAAAACCTTCACCGTCATCATGAATCACAAAACGGGATTCCTGTTCAGAAAGTATCCACTCAAGAAGAACCCGCTTTTTCCTGATTTCCTTGTCTTGATTCCTTTCATTAATCAGTTCGAGGAGGTTGCCGCCTGACTCCAGATGACGATCCCGGTCTTCCCGGCTGATGCCACAGTTTCCATGTTCAATTCCATTAAGAACCAGCTCTGAAAGAGCCATCTGGAGCTTGAACCGTTCCTCATCCGAGACCCGCCCCGCCCGCACCATATTGATTGATAGCAAACCTGTATACACAGAAACCACGGGGTAATCGGCGTTGGAGATATTGAAAGCACCCGAAAATTTTCCAAGAACATTGTCCGCCAGTTCATTCTGATAAATGAGTTGCCTATTGGCATAAACAATTGAAAGGACCTTGGCAAAATGGGTGCGGATTCTGGAGTAATCAAGGAGAGTCAATAAATTCAGGCTTCTGAATTGATCCAGGAGCCGTGCCTCCTCATGCCGTCCCAAATCGTATACCCCGATGATTCCTGAACTATGAAGCCAAGAATCTTCCATGATCTTTTCCTTTAGAAATGTCAAATCCAGATTCTTATCGGACAGATGGAGGATCGTCAGTTCTGGGAGTTCGAAATTCAGGATATCCAGGGCTTCGGTGATGTTGTCGGTAAAATGGAGGTTATAATCACCTGGGAACTCATTTTGGATTACCCGTTCAATGCCCTGATTGATAATTGAGTCGCTGCAAATCGTTACTATTGTATTCATTCGTTTCTTTTGCCCTATGACATAAATATCGCTCCTGAGACCCATAAAATGAAATAGAATTTCCCACTCACAATCTTTTTTATTCCATCTGTGAAATATTTCACAGATATTGCTTGTCCAGATCCTCTCCCGCCTATATGATCCAAATCAGGATGTCAAAGGAAAACCTTTCAGAATCAGCACACTTCAGGATGCTCCGCCTCTTTATTTCCTTAAATAGAATTCAGGATGAGGGGGCCTCCCCCAGGTATACATCCGGAGAATTGGCAGAACTCATAGGGTCTTCTGCGGAATTGATCCGTAAAGATCTGAATATACTGGGCTGCCGGGCTGACGGGAGAGGATATAAAGCCCTCTCTTTACAGAATGGACTCAGAGAAAAATTATATCTCATGAAAAATCTTAGAGCAGGAATGGCCGGACTGGATAGCTGGGGTTCGATCCTCATAAGGGAATCGGAAGGATTTCAGGGGATTCGCATCTGTGCCGCCTTCGATGGCAGCCAAAACCGACTCGAAAGAACAGAGACAAGGGTGGCTCTCTACCCCTCTTATGAAATCAGAGAAGTCTTCGAAAGGGAGAAAATACGCATAGGGATTCTGGCAAGCGAAACCGCATTACCCGAAAAAAACATGATGAGAATGTTAGAGGGCGGTGCCAAAGGCATCATAAACCTGACAAGCTGCCCCCTTATCGTCCCGGAAGAGATCTTTTACTACCAGGCTGATCTGAGCCTGGGATTCTATAGCATGGCCTCCCGTATAAACGGGTCAGAACATAAAAACCCGGTAGAACCGGAACAAAGGAAGTGAAGATGTACACCATACAGACGATGAATAAGATCTCTGCCAAGGGGCTGGAGAGATTGCCAAGAGAAGACTATGAAACAGCCTCCGGCCTGTCTCATCCAGACGCCATCCTTGTTCGTAGCTACAAGGTGGGAGAGGATGACATCCCACCCACCGTCAAGGCCATTGCCCGGGCTGGGGCCGGAGTGAACAACATTCCTGTGTCCTACTGCACAGACCAAGGGATCGTAGTATTTAACACTCCGGGAGCCAATGCCAATAGTGTAAAAGAATTAGTGCTCACTGGATTATTCCTTTCCTCTAGAAATATAAATGCCGGAATCAACTGGGTTCAAAGCCTGGACCCGGCAGAGGAGGTTTCTCGCCTTGTAGAAAAAGAGAAATCACGATTTTCAGGTCCAGAGGTTCAGGGCAAAAAATTGGGAATCATTGGATTGGGAGCCATTGGAGTCCTTGTTGCAAATGCGGCATTGGCCCTTGGTATGGAAGTCACCGGATTTGACCCTTTTATCTCCATAAACGCAGCCTGGGGACTCTCACCGGAAGTAAAAAAAGCCAACTCCATGGACTCTTTGATTGCCAACTCAGACTATATTACACTCCATATCCCCTTAAATGATAAAACCAGATCCGTAATCGATGAGCATCAATTTGACCAGATGAAGGAAGGAACACGGCTCCTGAACTTCGCAAGAGGGGGCCTTGTAAACAATGATAGTCTCAAAAAAGCCATTGAATCGGGAAAGATCAGTTATTACATCACCGACTTCCCCGAAGGAGAACTGTTGGGAAACCCCCAAATTATCACCATACCTCATCTGGGAGCCTCCTCTCCCGAAGCCGAAGAGAATTGTGCCGTCATGGCTGCCGATCAGTTGAGGATATTCCTCGAAACGGGAAACATTCGGAATGCCGTCAATTTCCCCAACTGTACTATGGATTATGTGGGAGGCCACAGGTTGATCATCGCCAATAAGAATATCCCCAATATGGTGGGTCAGATATCTACCCTCCTGGCGGAGAATGAGATCAATATTCAGGATATGATGAATAAGCACAAAGAAGGAATTGCCTATAACATCATAGACACTGACAAGGCTCCTACGGAAAAATTGATTGCAGATCTCAAAAAGATCGAGGGAATCATCATGGTTCGTGCAATTCCACCACGAGATTGATCCTCAATAATTGATCGGGAAGGTTTTCATATCTTCCCGGCGATAAAGGATCTTGACGCTGCTTCGGTATTCTCCGGACCTGATATTGATCCGGGGAGGACCGGACAGATAAACAGACCCGGAGACTTCCAGCGGCCTATTGTATATAAGATCTCTGAGATCGGCTCTGATAGCCTGTTTCACCGCTTCGATCAAAGACAGGGTTCTGGCATCCTCCAACATCATGGGAACGACACCAGCGGCAGCAGACGAATGGAACCCGCCGCCCCGGCTGACCTTGAGCCTTCGATTCTGATACTCATCCGGCCAATAATAAAATAACACCGACAGGTACTGAGTATCATCCAGAACCTGTTGAACCTTCATGGCCGGGTCTCCGTTAGGAATTTGTTTAATGGGACTCAATTCAAAGACCTCAGCCAGAGTTTCTTCTCTGTTCCCGGGAACATAACGAAATGAAAATCCATAAATCATCCCTGAAAAGATCCACCGGGCGTCTTCCAAAAGAATCTTTATAGCCTCTTCGCGAATTTCATCGTATTCCTGAGGGATAACCAGCACGCCATCGGAATAGGGCTTCATCATGGTGGCAAAGCCCAGTGCGGAATAATTGATGTCCAGGTTCAAAGAAAGATAGGGATCCAAAGCAGTAAGAGGAGAGAGGAGGATCGAACACAAGATGAAACTAAAGGTCAGCCTCTTCAATTATCCCTCCTAATGCCAGGGATTATTCCGGGAATCTTTAAAAACCTTAATGGGGTCCAATCCCAGACGAATCATAAAGTACAGATAACCGAAAAAGAGCCCTGCTAAATGCGTCATATGAGCCACATTCCCTCTGAAAAACAGAAGAGAAAAGACCTCAATTCCCGCATAGAGAGACACCATGAGGGTTGTCTGCATGGGAATGATTCCAAATAAATAGATCTTAGAATGGGGAAAATAGACAGCGAATGCCAACAGGAGAGCAAAAATAGCGCCGGAGGCACCCATGAGAAACACATTATAAGTTCCTGTTAACAAATAAATGACAAGAGATGCCGCACCGGAAAGCAGACCGGTTCCAAGATAATAGCTTAGAAACTCCCAGGACCCCATCCGCTCTTCCAACTGGGGTCCAAAGAAAAAGAGACCCAGCATATTAAACAGAATATGGTTCATGCCACTATGGGTAAACATATAGGTCAAAGGGGTCCAGTAAAAATGATCTCTCATAAAGAGAACCGGGTTCAAGGACAAATAAATTTTCAGTTCCTGAGACATGTTCGTTAGAAAGAAAACAGTCACATTGATCCCTATGAGGATGAGTGAGAAATTTTTGAATGTATAGGGAAAGGACTTTCTGATTCCACTGGTTTTACTTTGCATCTTTATAAAATACTGCTCTCATAAGAAAAGATCAAATTCTTAAAGGTGCAAATATTTATTGTAATGAAAACAGTCTGAAACTTCCCGGTTTCAGATCCACAACTGTCAGGGAGTGATCCGCAGACAGAAAGAGACTCCCCTGGGCTGATGAAAAATCATAGTCGACAACAGACAGTATCCGGCTGCGGCCCGTGATAAGGCTGTAATCTATTTTTACGACACCCGGGCGTTTCCCATCCGGGTTTTTGAGTGCCAGCAAGGGAATCAGTAGCCGGCCTTTTTCGCGAATAATCCACCATGCGAAAGTCTCATCCGCCACGACCCGAAGCAGCTGTCCTTTTTCCAGGACAACTTTGTACCTCTGGTAAATGTCTTCCATACGGTTCTGGATTTCAGTCAGATCACCCTTTTGAACAAGGGGCCTTCGAAACAGGGAAACCGAGCTGAACCGGGAAAAAAACAGTTGGCTGAGAAGGTCCATGGAAGAGTGTTCTTTGTCCCGGGACAGAGGTATCCCCAGGGACACAGGATAAGATCTTTTTTTATTCTTCTCCTGAAGGTTCCCAAGGCGATGAAACCAGGTATGAATAAACTCTTCATCCATATCAAAACGGTCTTTTCCCTGATGAACCAGAACTACCGGTTCTACAGGTTCGACAGGAGGGGTTTTATCAACAGGGAGATCTAATACCCAGCCTGTGTAACGTTTACATCCTCCCGAGGTACGCAATGCTTTATACAGGGTGTGGATGTGCTTATCTGAGAGATCCGGAGGGATCATAAGGTATGCAAAATCAAGGGGAAACCTGGATTGCAGCCCCGGGAATATGCCAGAGAAATAGGCAAGAGCTCCCTCTTCTTCAAAATCGAAACAGACGGCTCCACTGGCTTCTTTCCTAACGGCAATATGATTCTGAAAGGCTAGTGTTTCTAGGAGTGCATAATCATAGGTCCCGCTCTTTTCAAACTGATCCTGCACAAGGGTGGTAATGGCACGGACAAGAACTTCTTTGGGCTCATCTCTGCCGTCCAGAGAATCCCAGTTAAAAAATTCTGGCTTTCTGTAAACCACGGCAGAGACTGAGTCAATGAGAGGAGACAGGGTATACCCTGTTTTTTTACCGCAGAGATGGGCGGCACAGAGAAGGAGGTTGAACTGATCATCCAGGGTCAGCCCGAGGCTGTCGAGAAAAGGATCGGAATAGCTCTTATCTAAATGAGAATGGCTCCTGGGATAGAGGGTTCTGGATCGATCACACTCGGTAACAGGATTGAAAATGACACTGTCTGTCCTGAGGCGAGGCAGCTCCATGAACATTCTGAAGAAAGAACCGTAATCCTGAACATTGAGAAATTGAAAATCACCATTTCGGAGCCAGCGGTCATCTTTCCGCCGCCCCACAGGACTGGAAGTGGAACGAATAAGGGACAGACGCCGGTAAAAATCGATAACAGCACCGGCAGAGATAGTGATCCTTTGGGCTGGAGTGATCTGAAGATATCCATGCTGGGTGAATTCTCTAAACAGGTTTTTACCAACTGCTTTGTCCTCGGGAGTCAGTGAAGATCCTGCTGAAAGCCTTTGCCAAAGGGATTTACCTATTGTTGCCATATTTTTTATCATACCCTGAATAAAATGAACATCAAAGCATTTTCTTAACGAAAGGATTCAATTATTCTGCACTGCAGTTCCCGGGATGCGGATTCTGGAAAAAGTTCTCTCAACTCTGAAGCAGATTCTCCCAGCATTGAAAGGGCCATCTCTTCAGCGCGGGCAATGGACCCCGAGTCCTCGAGTACGCCAATGGCCTCTTCCACCTCTCGGGAGCCTTCTTTGATCCCCTTCTCGGCAGCCGCCTCCATTAAAGATGAGAAATGACCGATTTTTTCTTGATGACTCTGATAATACAATATAACAGGAAGACTTTTCTTGCCTTCCACGATGTCATCTCCACGATCTTTCCCCGGGTTTCCAGTTGTAAGATTTTTGACGTCATCTAGGATTTGAAAGCCAACTCCGGCCTTTTCCCAGCTTTCTGCTGCTCCTTCACAAAGAGCCTTAGCCCCTCCTCCAATGAGAGAACCCGAATAGGCGGCAAAGCGAGCCAGAGCTCCGGTTTTAAAACGGCACATTTGAAGATAAACAGGGACTTCCGGGACAATGTCATGATTATTATGCCACTGAATATCCAGACCCTGGCCGAAATGCAGCCTCCTGAGGCTCTCACAATAGCTGTCCAATATGGAAAATTTCAGAGAATCATCGCCACTGGCTTTCCGAACAAGAGAGGTGGCATTGAACATCATCAATGTTCCTGTATTGATGGCCAGATCTTCACCAAATAACAGATGGACGGCCGGTTTTCCCCGACGCTCTACAGATTTATCTTCTATATCATCCACAATGAGGCTTCCATTATGAGCCATCTCAACAAGAGGAGTCAGGGGATAAACATCCTCAGCTTTCCCTCCGGCCGCTTCACAGCACAGAACCATGACAAGAGGACGCCACCGTTTCCCGCCCCGTCGCAGCAGCTCCAAACCGGGAGCATGGAAGTGATCAATCATACCCGGAGGAACCGGACTGAAAAGAGAGTCCGTCATGGAAGGAAGCCATTCCCGGGTAGCCTTCTCGGGCATGAGAGTAAAAAGCGCCTCTTCAATTTTTTCTAATCTCTGACTATACTGATCCATGTTTTATACCTCGCCTTATTCATTATAGAAGGAGTACCCGCCATGTCCAACAGGAGCCGTCCTGATTTCTATGCTCAAAAAGCCAAAAAAGAAGGTTTTATGGCCCGTTCAGTATACAAGCTGGAAGAGATTCAATCTAAAAACCGCCTCATCAGGCCCGGAGACCGAGTTTTGGACGTTGGGGCCTCACCAGGTAGCTGGACACAGTACTGCCTCCGCCTGCTCAAGGGTCAGGGAATGGTTGTCGCGGCGGACTTAAAACCTCTGGGGCAGTTTAAAGCAAAAGGGGAACTCCATTTTATCCAGGGAGATGTCTTCTCAGCCGAAGTCAGAGAGAGCCTTTCAGAACTAGGGCCATTTGATGTCATCATAAGCGATGCGGCTCCTTCTACATCTGGAAACAGACTGATGGATACGAGACGCTCCTACAACCTTGTTGAGCAGATCCTCGACTTTGCCTTGATCTGGCTCAAACCGGGAGGAAACTTTACGGTCAAGGTATTTCAGGGAGGCGATGAATCAGAGATTTTTGACAGAATGAAAGACTCATTTGAACAAGTCAAAAAATTAAAACCTAAGGCCGTACGGAAAGAGTCTTTTGAATACTACTTTATTGGATTGGGGAAAAAGGAATTCTCAGATACCTCTGGAATAGAAGAATGATTTTTTTTACCGAAAGAACCGGGCATTGGAACTCCCAGATAATACCCCTGTGAAAAATCAATTCCCAGGGAACACACAGTTTCGTATATTTCTTTAGAGTGAACATACTCTGCAATGGTTCTTATACCGGTTCTCTTGGCAAAACCAACAATGGTTTCGGCAATGATCATTGCATTTTTATCATGATCCAGATTTCGGATAATGGACGCATCTATTTTGATATAATCGGCCTCCAGAGCCATCATATAATTGAAGTTGGAATACCCTGTGCCAAAATCATCCAGGGCAATTGAACATCCGTAATCCTTTACCATGCGTACAAACTCAAGGACCTCTGGAATACCCTCAATACTCTCACTTTCGAGTATTTCAAAACTGATTCGGGGCGCTTCTTTCCAGTGATTATCCAAAATTCTTTTAATAAAAAGGACGGTGTCTCTGTTTTGTATGTCTTCTACAGAAATATTAAAACTATAATCCATAAAGGAGTTCTTCATCTCCCTGATGATTTTCCTCAGCATAATGCGTGAAAGAGTCGGATACAAGCGAGATCTTCTCGATATTTTGAGAAAGGTATCCGGATAAATCACCTCTTCTCTATCATCAATGATTCTGATAAGGCTCTCATATTTCTCTATATTTCCGGTTTTATTATTGACGATCGGTTGAAAATAGGGAACGACACGATCTTCTTTGATCGCTTTTTTCACCTCATGAGTCCAATAAATATTGTCTTCATACTCCCGGGGAATATCCATGGAGTGATGGTATAGCAGAAAAGGGACCCTCCTTTCCTTGGCCTTTTTCAAGGCCATGTCTGCCTGAGCCAGAATTCCAGGAGTCCGGAGACTCGGCTGCTCTATCTGGTCCTTACCAATAACGGATGCAATGCCAACAGTAATGGTGATGGTAATCTCTGCATCATTTACCTGAAAAGGATAGTCATTCACTATCTCGATAATGACTTCTGCAACTCTGAGAATCCGGTCTTCCCCTAAGGAGAAATTAAAAAGAAAGGCAAACTCATCAATTTCAAGCTTGTAGAGTTCCACCCCTTCAAATAGTCGGGAATGAGATGATTGTGTCAGACTGCGAAGACGTTTTGCCAGAGAAAAAATAACTGCATCACCAACATTGTTTCCATAGAAATCATTGACTTCTTTGAAGGAATCTATGTTGATGAGGAAGAGAACGAGGTCATTCTGGTGGGCTTCAAGGCGCAGTTTTTCTCTATTGGGAAGCCCGGTTCTTCTGTCAAAATAAATTTTTTCAATAAGACGTTCACGGTCTTTGTTTAAATTTCTGAAATAAAAACGGCTAAAAGGATAGGAGATAAGTACAGTTAAAAAAATTTGGGGAATCAGAACGATTGTAGAAACACTGTAATAAACATTCAAAAAGATGAGTACAAACAGCATGAGATAATAAATTAATATGATCAGCGGCTTGATGAATCTCTTCATAATTTAAATTTCATTTTAAAGGAATTTAAAAGAGCCCTTTTTAAGGGACTACACATTTCCTTTAAGAGATCGAATTAGAAAGAGTTGAAAAGATACAATCTGCATACCCTTCTTCAGTTCTCTCATGTTCCGGTCTAAAATCTCTCCCTCCCGCTGAACTCTTTCCAATTCTTTTAAACCAAATTTTCTGAGACCGTCTCCGGTTACTTTCTGATTTTTTTTCCCTCGGACTTCATACATCTGAAATGCAGTCTGTAAAGTTTCACCTTCGGCAAGTGCTGTCTTAACCTTGAGGACTCTTCTGATTTGTCTCATGAGCCCAGAAAGGAGATATATGAGATCAATTTCTCCTGAGAGTGTTATTTTTGAAAAGACCTCAAGGGTTCCCGCAAGATCTTTAAGCAACATCTTCTCAAATAGAGTAAAAACATTCTCTTCTTTACTGTGATATACAAAGTTATCAATGTCTTCAACCTGTATGAGATCACCAATATTAAAATAAAAGGACAGTTTCTGGCAGGCTTCCCGGAGATCGGCCGTATTATTTTCAACCATCTCAAGGAGAATATTCACGGCTGTCGGCTCAATTTTCATTCCCTGGTCGGCAAAGTATTTCTGAACCCAGCCCATCTTTTGATTATCAAACATTTCCCAGAAAATTTTCTTTTCACTCCCAGGAACAAGGGCTGTCAGCCTCTTATCAACGCTGATAGAATCACTCAAAAAAACAAGAGTCACATCTTCTGGCAGATTCTTACAAAATTGGGCCAACATTTTCAAATCAGCGGCTTTTTTTATCTCTTCACAGTTTAAAATCACAGCCAATTTATGGGATGAAAAAAGAGAGCCGTTCCGGAGGATAGAGATGATCTGGCTCATGTCTGTATCGAAGGGATAAAAACGATGGGATTCTGGAGCTTCACCGTGCTTCTTTTTCAAAGCCTTTTTGAGATTATCCAGGTATTGGTCTTTTTGTCCCTTCTCAGGACCTAAAAGCATGTGGAGTTGTTTTTCAGCCATATTGCCTAATGATTGTAATTAATTTTCCAAGGATTCTGACATCTTGAGTAAAGATAGAAGGATAAGCCGGATTTTCAGCCTGGAGACGAACCCTATTTTTCTCTTTATAAAAGCGTTTCAGAGTGACCGCATCATCAACCATTGCCACAATAATTTCGCCATTATCAGCCAGAGGCTGCTGAATGAATACAGCCAGATCCCCATCCAGGATACCCGCTCCGGTCATACTCTCACCCTGAACCCTCAGGGCAAATAGATTTCCCTGTTTTAACACATCGGCGGGGAGAGAGACGAATCCATCATGGTTCTCTTCTGCAAAAAGCGGAAGACCGGCGGCGACTCTTCCCAGAATCGGGATTTTCCTATGTTCTTCACTTTCCTCTACTTCCGGAGTCAGCGTTATAGCCCTAGATTTATTATGACTGATGGCAATGACTTCTTTTTTCTCCAGGGCCTTCACATGGTCATAGGCTCCTTTGACAGAAATACTGAAATTTCTTCCGATTTCCCGGATAGAGGGAGGATATTGATTCTCTTGGATATACGTCCGGATAAAATCCAGAATCTCACCCTGTCGTTTTGTCAAAGTTTTCATTTTATTATTTCCAGACCATATTTTTTTATCTTACTGTGCAGGTTACTGGGATAGATTCCAAGATCCTGAGCAGTTTTGGATATATTATACCCGTTTGTCTCCAACCTGTCCTGTAGCAAGATCTGTTCAAACTCATCACGGGCTTCATTGAGCTTCATATTTCCGAATTTTTCAAGAAGAGGCGACTTTCGGGATCTCTTCTGTTCTCCCAGAAACTCCATCACCGATTCTCTGGATATGATGTCCCCTTCCGACATGATACTAATTCTTTCAATAAAATTTTTCAATTCCCGTATATTTCCAGACCAGGGGAAGTGGGTCATTTCTTCCAGGCCTTCGGCAGAAATACTTCGGGGGTTCTGGCCAGCCGGTGTAAAGAGCTTCATAAAATGCTTCACAAGCAGAGGGATGTCCTCAACCCTCTCATTGAGGGAAGGAACATGGATAGGAACAACATTGAGCCTGAAATAGAGGTCTTCCCTGAAGCGGCCGTCCTCGATCTCTCTCATGATATCTTTATTGGTAGCAGAGATGACACGGACATCCACTGAAACCTGTTCTGTTCCGCCAATTCGATCGAATTTCATCTCCTGGATGGCACGTAACACCTTAGCCTGAGCTCCCAGAGACATATCGGCAACTTCATCCAGAAAAAGAGTTCCGCCGTCTGCCAGCTCAAACTTTCCTTTTTTTAATCTGGCGGCACCGGTAAAGGAGCCCTTTTCATGACCAAAGAGTTCACTCTCAATCAGATTTTCGGGTATCGCCGCACAATTGACTTCTATAAAGGGTTCATGCCTCCGGGAACTGTTGTTATGGAGAGCCCGGGCCACCAGCTCTTTTCCCGTACCATTGTCCCCCAGAATCATGACTCTGGCCTCTGAATCGGCACTCTGTTTAATAATGTCCCGGATCTGTCTGATTTCGGCACTTTCTCCGACCATCTGATCATCAGGCACAGCTGTGGTTTTTAGAGAACGGTTCTCTTTTCTCAGTTTTTCAAGTTCCAGAGCATTTCTACTCAGCGTGAGAACCCGGGTCATATCCAAGGGCTTTTCTAGAAAATCAAAGGCTCCCATTTTGATGGCTTTAACAGCCAGATCGACATTGGCATGTCCGGATATGATAAGAACTGAAACAACAGGATACTCTTCGCGTATGACTTTCAGCACATCGATTCCACCCATCTTGGGCAACCAAATATCCAGAAAAACAAGATCCACTGGTTCGGTCTTCATCATCCGAAGACCTTCAACACCGTCGGGAGCTTCCAGGATTTCATACCCTTCATCACTCAGTATATCATTTAGAACTTCTCTGACAGAGGGTTCATCATCTATGATCAGTATCTTTTCCATACAACTCCTCATAAGGAAGATCCAGGTAAAATGTAGTCCCCTCTCCCGGCACAGACTCAACCCAGATACGGCCTTTATGATCGTGAATGATCCTTTCTACTATGGAAAGGCCCAGGCCTGTACCATCTTCTCTTGTCGTAAAATAGGGATTAAAAACTTTATCCTGCATCTCATCGGGGATTCCGGGGCCAGAATCAGAAACCTGTATCCTACAGTAAACAGAATAACCCTTCTTCACAAGATCTGCTCTTAATATGATGACTCCATCTCCATCAATAGCCTGCAGAGCATTGGATATTAGATTCTGAAATACCTGCCTGATCTGTCCCTGATCCGCATGAATATAAAGGTTTTCCTGAAGGTCATCCATATGAAAAACGACTCCAGGATTTGATTCTTCAAGAACCTCAACGATAGAATAAAGAAACTTTCTGAGATTCAGATCTTCCATCGCAGGGGGCTTTTGCCTCGCAAATTCACGAAATTCCGTGAGGAGGCTGTTCAAATTATCAACCTCAACAAGGATCCGATTCATTCCTTTACGAATGACCTCTTGTGGGATTTCATCATCGTCCAGTCTGGCCAGTACTCTCTGGGCATATAACCTGATAGGAGTCAGTGGATTCCGAATCTCATGAGCCAGTCTCTGGGCAATATCCTGCCAGGCCGAAACCTTTTCTGTTTGTAGGGTTTCCCGGCGGGAAACTTCAAGCTCTTTCACCATGGAATTGAAGGAATCCGAGAGGAAGGAAAAATCATCCTTCTCCCGGCTCAAGAGTCTGTAGGAATAATCTCCCTGGGCAACCCGCCTTGTTGCATCTTCCAATCCCAGAAATGGCTTGATCATACGTTGACTAATCACCAAGGCCACAACAAATCCCAAAAAGAGCATGGGAACAAGAAATATAGCATAAAACAGAAAGAGACCGATCCTGAAAAGTTGATCATACTCTTCAAACTGTTTGAATTTTTCGATAACCTGGGTCAAATTCCGGGCGTGTTCATCGAATTCCCGGGGAATCGTTCTATAAAGCACAACCCTGTAGGGAATACCACTAACCTGCATCTCCTTCATATAACCAAGAATACTAAAGTCGGGAACGGTTCTCTTTGGTATAAGACCGGGACTGATGAGTTCTAAATCGTCTCTCGAATAGGTCAACCTGGGATCTCCAAAGACAAACAAATCATCGGGAGAGAGAAGCTGAACCCCTTCAATCAAGGGAAACTGCGACTTCAGCTCCTTCCACACTCTCTCGGGAGACTGGGAGACCCTGGAAACGGAGAGGGAAAAATAGGGGCTGTTTCCAATGTCGACCAACTCCCTATTGAGATCAGAATAATATTCCAGGGCAATCTCCAGCCCACTATCCAGGGCAATGCCCACATCGGGACCAAACCATCTGTTAAAAACCATTTCGACAAAACGCAGGGAAAGGACTGTCTGGGGAAGGGATACCAAAAAGATGATAAGAAATATCAAAAGGACAAGACGCAGCCTAAAGCGATAGGTCGAGTGCTTTGTTCTCACCTTGCGCCAGACATAGATAAAACTGTATCCAAGGGAAAAAATAAGGATTAATGGTATAGCCAGTAAGAGGATAAGAGAAATACCATCTTCACCAATTGTATTCTGGTCCATTCCACCCAGGATGCTGGAAGAAAAAACGAGGATTAAAACAATCACAAGAAGGTAGAGAAGAACAACAGTCATCACACTATTTTGGAGGAACTCTCTCAACGCCGGGAATTTCAACGATTTCCCTCCAGTGGTACAGTATTCCAGGAGCCCTGCCTGACATACTTACCCGGCAGGAGGTAAAGGATGCTGAAAGGCGGTACCAATTTTTTATATATGATTTTCTCTCTTGCTTTAATAAGCGGAATTGAATCTTTGGAGAGGATGGGCCCGGATGAATAGGTCAGCAGACCCGAAAAGTCCGAAAAAAAACGCTCCCAGTCCCGGTAAACATTCACTTCCCGCCCATCCAGGAGTAATATATAGTCGCCGGTGATCTGATCTCGAAAACCTGTCTTCCTGACATGGATTTCCAGATTATCCGCACCCATAAAAAGAGAGGAACCCCTCTGCTGAATCCGGAATTTAATATAGATTTCAGCCTGATGTCCATTATTAATATTATTTCGAATCAGTTGTTCAGGGATAGACTCCGGATGATAATAAAAAAGAAGCCCACCCTCATCTCCAATGCTGTAAGAAGCCGAAAATGACTCCTTACCAGAGACAGGGACTGCTGATAGGGTCAGAATCAATACAATAAAGACCCCCGAGACAGATTCAATCCTCTTCAAACCTGCTTTCAAAAAGGGCCAACAACGCATCAAGTGCTCCCTGCTCATCCGGACCTTCGGCGGTAATAACCACCTCGGTATCATATCCGGCACCCATTGTCAGAATACCCATAATGGACTTGGCATTTATTTTTTCAGTTCCCATTTCAATGAAAACCGATGAATCAAACTGTGAGGCAGTCTGCACAATTAAAGCTGCCGGTCTGGCATGCAACCCTGCTCTATTTTTAACTAGCGTATTTTTCTGAACCATTCTTTAATCCTGCTTAGTAAGATAATTATCCTGATACATCTTCCTGGCATTATCACTTTCCAGCATCTGAATCAGATTTTTATTAAATTCTTTAGCCGCATAATGACCTTTATGTTTCAATCGTTCATTTAATGCCGCGGTTTCGATGATCACCGGAATATTCCTGCCCGGTTTGACAGGGATATTAAAAGTGGGGATCTTCACTCCCAGTATATCAGATGTAAGATCCACTGTACCAAGTCGATCATAATTTTTTGAAGAATCCCATTCTTCCAGATTAATGACCATCTGTACCTGCTTTCTGTCACGAATACCCCGAACTCCAAAAATCTGGGAGACATTAATGATTCCCAACCCCCGGATCTCCATATGATGCCCCAGAATACGGTCGTCACTGTAACCCATAATGATCTTTCCGCTGAGGCATTTTAAAAGGACCGAATCGTCTGAGATCAATCGATGCCCCCGTTCCAGCAGCTCCAGAGCAGTCTCACTCTTCCCAACGCCGCTATCTCCCTTTATAAGGACTCCCATCCCGAATACTTCAACCAGTACGGCATGCTGTTTTTCCTGTGGGGCCAGAATATCCCCCAAGGTTCTTATAATCCTGACAGAGAACTCATTGGATGGCAGCGGAGTTTGAAGAACCGGGATTCCGGCCTTTTCGGCCACAGCAAGAAACCAGTCTGCAGGTGTCATATCCCGGCAAAACACACAAAAGGGAATGGGGAAGGAAAACAGCTTTTCCACTGAAGAAAAGTCTCCTTTTTTTTCCATTTCCTTTAAATATTCATGCTCGGCAGCACTGAAAACCTGAACTCTCTGAGGAGCAAAGGTTTTGAAAAAACCAGTCAAAGCCAAGCCTGGTCGGTTTAATTCCATATGATCAATTGTTTTTACCAGACCTTTCCTTCCGGCAAGACATTTGAGTTTTAACGCGTTATAGTCATGCAGATCCAGATCCAGAAGATCCAGGACTGTAAATTTACCCAACAGGTTCCTCAACTTTCTCCGAATACATCGGGAACTTTGATTTTATCTTCTATTTCGTGAAAATTCTACTCTTTTTTAGAATTACAAAGTACCGCCTAGACAGAAAAAAGGCCCTCTCTAAGCAGAGAGGACCTCAATATAGGATAATTAATCAAAACTAGATGCTAGGTTTCTCAGTAGCATGTTCCTGAATTTTTTCTTTTTCCTTCGTGGCTTTATGCTCCATTTTATCAAACATAATATCGATTGCTTTATGCAGGTCCCTATCTTCAACCTTGACATGGCTATTCTGTCCCCAGCGAAAATGGGCGTCTGATGAAGCAGTATACAGACCCTTGGGGTCTCTGAATAAAGTGATATGGAAGTCTACAATCAGTTCTTCCACATGTTTCAGCCTTTTCAGCTTTTTATCCACATACTCCCTTGTTTTGTCAGATACATCAAAATGAACACCTTTAAGCTCTACAGTCATAGTAGCCTCCTATCAAGTGACGCCATATTGAAATCACGGCACCAAGATCAAAATATAAATTATTACCGCTTGAAGGATGAGCCCAATGCAAGTTCTTTTCTGTACTTGGCAACAGTCCTCCTAGCAATACTAATTCCTTTTTTACTCAAAAGATCAGAAATCTTCTGATCTGACAGCTTCTGTTCCTCAGAAGATTCAGCAATGATCTCGCGGATAACCTCTTTCACTCCCTCTTTGGAAAACTTTGATCCACCGGAGCCTGCTCCAGAAATGGAATTGGTAAAAAAGTGTTTCAGTTCGTAGATTCCCCATTCGGTCTGAACATATTTATTCGTGGTGATCCTTGAAACAGTGGCTTCGTGGACTCCGATCTCACCGGCGACATCTTTCAGAGTGAGAGGATTCAGGTATTTTGGACCTCTTCTGAAGAATTCTCTTTGAAACTCAAGGATGGCCGTAGCCGTCTTAAGCAAAGTCATATTTCTTTGATTGATGCTGCCAATAAACCATCGGGCATCACGGACCCGTCCGTTCACAAACTGTTTGACCTTTTTGTCCTCGCCAACTCCTCCCTCTTGAATGTCTTCGAAAAAAGAATTGATGCGCAGAACCGGAATTTCCTCATCATTAAGGACGATTACAAACTCACCATCTTTCTTCCGGACAATCAAATCCGGTATCACATAATTATAAGAACTCTGAGAGTAGATACTGCCAGGATAAGGATCCAGAGATTTCAGAAACTCCATGATTCCATCCCAACGTTCTCTGCTGATCTTCAGCTGTCTTATAATTTCATTATATTTCTCTTTCTCGAGCAATTCCATTAAATCGGTCAGAACCTTGTCCACTTCAACGGGCATATCCTCTCTGAGATGAGCCTGAATGAGCAAAGACTCCCTATGATCGGCTGCGCAGACACCAAGGGGATCAAAGCCCTGAATCAATAGCATCATCTTCTCTAGAATATCCCGATCTTCCTCCCGAACCAGAGTCCTGGGAGGCTCCATGTGAAATCCATTCCCATCCAAATTACTGATGAGAAGCTCACCAATACGATTCTCTTCCTCAGAAAGAACAGTCATATGCAGCTGCCAGAGAAGATGATCCTGAAGAGATTCTCCGCGGGAAATAGCTCCTTCGAGGAATTTCCGCTTTGTATCTTCCCCTGTTACGGTTCCCCGTTGATATCCCGGGTCCGAGGAATTCTCAAAAGGATCAAACTCATCACTTTTCTTAGGAGTCATATCGTCCAGGGTTGCGGCCTTCGAAGATTCAACTTCTTCAAGAGCAGGATTTTTCTCAACCTCTTCGGCAATTTTCTGTCTGAGATCCTGAATGGGCAAAGCCATCAGCTGTATGGATTGATACATCTGAGGACTCATTTTAAGGCGTTGTTCCTGTGATATGACGGTTCTTTGAACCTGCAAAAGGACCTCCGTTTAACTCAACATCTATTTTACAGAACTACAAGAGAAATTGTAGCATTATTACGATTTTAAGCAAGAACTTAGAGACAGAGAGTTTATGTTTGATTACATCGTAAAATCTTTCCCCAGATAAATTGTCCGGGCCAGCTCACTGTCCAGAAGCTCTTCCTTATTCCCACTAACAATGATTTCGCCCAGATTTGTTATGTATGATCTATGGGTAATGGTAAATGTGTCTCGAACGTTATGGTCTGTAATGAGAATACCGATGCCTCTGGCAGAGAGCTGTTCAATGATTCTTTTTATCTCATAAACGGCAATGGGATCTATGCCGGCAAAGGGTTCATCCAAAAGCAGAAACCGGGGATCCGTTGCCAGAGACCGGGCAATCTCGGTTCGCCGCCGCTCTCCGCCGGAGAGGGTAAAAGCCTTCTGATAACGAACTTTCTGAATTCCCAAGTCTTCAATAAGGTCTTCCATTTTTTCTTTCTTTTCAAGCTTACTAAGATCATCACGGGTCTCAAGGATTGCCCAGATATTATCTTCTACTGTCAATTTCCGAAAAACAGAGGGCTCCTGGGGTAGGTAGGAAATTCCAAGACGGGACCGTCTGAACATAGGCTCATTGGTAATATCTATATCATCTAAGAGGATACGGCCGGCAGTGGCTTTGATAAACCCTGCAATAATATAAAAACAGGTGGTTTTACCGGCTCCATTCGGGCCGAGGAGGCCTACGATTTCTCCCTGATGCATCGTAAAGCTCATTGTTTTTACAGCAATCTTCTTACCATATACTTTTTTTACATTATCAACCTGAAGAGATTTAGTAGTAGAGACTTTAGGGTCACTCATCACCATCCTCCCGGGATGTATCCTCTAGAATCTCTGAAGTATTTTCTTCTGAGTCTTCATCTTCATTGTTTTTGGACAAAAGAGATCCCTCAACAACACCTTCCATACGGATTTCATCTGTATTAAGATCCACTGTTATCCGAGAGGCCCTGAAAACATCATCTTGTCTATAAACTACTGGCAAACCCGTCAGCTCAAGCATATTCCTGTCACGATAATACACGGCAAACTCACTCCGACAGGCTAAATCCTCTTTTAGAATTCGAACCCCCCCCTGAAGGATTATAATGTCTTCATTTTCACGATTTTCAAGATAACTGCATTTGATGATCATATTGTTTTCCCGATCTTCCATCATAGAAGGACCGGTAATCCTGATAATACGGTTATCATTATCATAATGAAATATTTCTGAAGTGAGGGTGAAGTTCTTTTCCAGATCCCGGACCTCAACATCCCCTTCACAGATAAAAAACTGAAAATCTTTTCCAAGGATTTCAACCCGGTCTGCCTTTATCTCTTTCTTCTCCGACCGAACAAGAACATTCCCTTCTAAAAGAGTATTTTCCCGACCTTCCGCCATGACCGACTTCAAAAAATCACTTGAGAAACTGTATTGCTCGGCCTGAAGGAAATTGAAAGAGATGAGAACAAGAAAAAGAACAAGGATGACCTTCTTATTCATCTTGGCTCCCAGATTCCAGAGAACCACGAACTCCCGAGGAAAAAACCGTTGTATTTGTATATAAATCTGCCACGAATTTCTTCCCGACTAGAAGAGATCCATTATCCATCGTAATGGCAACCTCGGTGTCCCCTAGGCTTGAAAGTTCTCTTTTTTCATCTAGCCAGCTCAATTTTTCTGCCTCGACAGAGGCCTCATTCCGCAAAGAATATCCATAGATTTGCCCCTCAATGATGGCGTCCTGATTATCTGAAATAAGAAGATATTCGGCTTGTCCCGTTGTGATAATATCCCGGGTAGAACCATATTCTTTAAACACAAACTCCATTAATTCAGTTTCTTCCCGATTTTCCCAGACCACGGCTTCCCTGGCTTCAAAACTCACCCTGGGTTGCCCGCCCTGGACCTGAACTCTTTTAACTCCGTAGAGCCTGGAAGTAGGAATGGATTCATCCAATGTCTCGCTGACGGATGTATCATATTCCAGAGAGCAGGAAATACAGAACAGGGCGACTAATGCATAAAAGATTATCTTTTTCACGTTCAGGAAATTATGGTTTTATAAGCTCCCGCTGTCAATCAACCAGCTGTGGAAAACAAGGACTCTTTACGATCGGGTAGATCCTTGGAAAAAAGTTCAATTTCTTTTAATATGTTGACAGCACGGAATACTGAGAATTAGACTCTTAGGTAAGCCAAAGGACGGAAAATATATGTCAGACTTCTTGAGTGACTCTGATTTCACGAGGATCAGAGATCTCATATATAATGAGAGCGGTATTCATTTCTCTGATTCAAACAGAACGATTCTTGAAAGTCGCTTGAAGGAGCGGCTGAAACTACAGAATTTGGAGAGCATTGGAGAGTACTATAAATCACTGACCAAAAGTGACAACGAATTGAAAGATTTTCTGGACTCTGTCACTACAAATCTGACCCGTTTTTTTAGAAATCAGGCTCATTACGATACATTTATTAACTATGTAATTCCCGATCTAGTAGAGCGAAAAAGACAGAGCGGTGATAAAAAAATATCCATATGGAGCGCCGGATGTTCTACAGGAGAAGAACCATATACAAATGCCATGGTTCTTAAGGAACATCTTCCACCGGACTTTAAAATAGAAGTGATCGCTTCTGACCTCAGCCTTAAATCGTTGATGAAAGCAAAGGAAGGTCTCTATTTAAAGAGTAGAGTCACCGGAATACCAGATAATTATTTGAACAAATACTTCACAGAAGAAGATAATAGCTATAGGGTAAAGCCGGAAATCGTAAAACTTATAAAATTTGATTATCATAACCTGAAATTCGGGAATGATATGAGGAACTTGGATATAGTTTTCTGCAGAAATGTCTTAATTTACTTTGACGAGCCTGCCCAGAAAAATGTGATTGATAACTTCTGGAATTCTATGGCACCACATTCCTATTTATTTATAGGCCATTCCGAATCACTTTTCGGAATGGATACTCAGTTTAAGTTCATAAAAACAGACTGGGCTTGCATCTACGGTAAAATACAGAACTAAATCAAGAGGGACATCCGTGTCAGAGAATAAAATTGCAGTGCTGGTCGTCGACGATTCAGCGTTGATGAGAAATATCATATCCCGGCTGATCGAAAAAGACAGCGCTCTAGAGGTCGTAGGGACGGCCATGAACGGCCAGTTTGGCTTGACCAAAATTCCCCGGTTAAATCCTGATGTCATTGTTCTGGATCTTGAAATGCCTGAGATGAATGGCATTGATTTCCTCAAAGAGATGCATAGCCGGGGGCACAAGATTCCCGTTGTAATTCTTTCATCCATAGCCAAAAAAGGAGCCCGGGTCACCATGGAGGCTCTGGCTCTGGGAGCATCCGATTTTATAACAAAACCCAGCGGATCTGCCTCGGATGAACTAGAGAAAGTGGGTGACCATCTTGTTACGGTTCTTAAAGCCTATGGAAGTGATTACAGAAGAAAACATGGCAACTCGATTCCCCCTCTCGCTGTTGAACAGGCAATACCCCAGCAAACATTCACCCGGACATCAGAGAGATCCGGTTTTAAACAGGACGACTGGGACAGAAGCAGCCCCGAAAGAGAACCGGAAAGGCCGGAAATCATTGCCATTGGCATTTCTACTGGTGGTCCGAATGCTCTAAGAAAGGTTTTTGCCGAATTGGATCCGAATCTATCGGTTCCCATTGTTGTTGTTCAACATATGCCCGCAGGTTTCACAAGGGAGTTTGCTGCCAGCCTTGATAGAATCTGCCCTCTGGAAGTAAAGGAAGCCGCCGAAGGAGATATTGTCCGGGCAGGTCGTATATTAATAGCTCCCGGAGATGCCCATATCTCTATCGAGAAGAAATCTCTGGCATCGATGATTCACCTTCATGATTCGGAATTGATTAACGGTCATAAGCCTTCTGCAGGAGTTCTGTTTAACTCCATCGCCAAAGAGTTCAGGAACAAATCCATTGCCGTCATCATGACCGGAATGGGAAAGGATGGAGCCAGAGAAATCGGAAATATATTCAGAGAAGGCGGGATGACAATTGCACAGGATTCTAAATCCTGTATTGTCTATGGGATGCCCCGTGTTGCAGTAGAACACAATTATATCCGGAAAATCGTCTCACTAGACGATATGGCTCAGACAATTTGTACACTGGCTGAAGGTTAAATCAGACTCAGCCGCAGCCCTTACAGGATTTACAGGCATCATGGCACTCCATGAATACTTTCATATCCTCAATGGTCATCTTTCTTTGGATAACAGGGAGTTCTCCGGCACCTTTCAATTTGCGCATTAGAATATTCACACTCATCCCTGCACACAGACCAAGGACTCCCGCCAGAAACAGGATCACTTCCACTGATGTCAAAAAGGTGGCCAGTCCATAAAAAGCCAAAAACCCCAGTAATGGGAGCATAAAGATCATAAAGGCGGCGATGATTGACGACTTAGGGTCTACAAGAATCTCTACCATATCTCCCTTTGACAGTGTGAAGGATTCTGGGTTTTTTGCCGGGAAACAGCGTTCCTTGACTTTCCAGAAGGATCTTGAGGATTTTGACTTGTCCGCCTTTGGATTAGGGTATCGGACTAAAACAGTACTGTCGCTTCTTATTTCTTCAACGATTGTTGGTTGTATCATCGGGTTTCTCCATACAGGGTATTCTTAGTGTTTCTATGCTCCTGGCGTTTCCTTGATCATCAAGATCCAGGACAACGCCCTGCATCTCCAGTTGATCCCAGGCATCTCTTGATCTTTCTGGAATTTGTGTCAGGAATTTTTTAATTTCCACATCCATCTCCAGGCCTCCAACAGAATGAAGGCTTCCACAACGTCCGGCATCGGTGATCATGGCAGTTCCCTTTTTCATTATAGAGGCATCTGCTGTGATAGCCTTAGTTCCTGTCCCAATCATAGCACTGACCTGGCCATCAACAATATAGGAAAGAGTCTGTCTTTCTGCAGTTGTTGTGGCATGAAAGTTGATAACGATATGAGGCGTTGTCTCTTTCACACGCTTAATCAGTTCTGTTACATAGGAGAACGGGTTGGATAAATGGACCCGCTGGTAACCGGATTGGCCAAGAAGGTTTATGATAGCAATCTTCTGTTCTCCTACATTATAGATGCCCCATCCCCTCCCCGGACTTCCGGGAGGATAGTTCGCAGGTCTAATCAAAAAGGAGGCTTTGGGAATGAATCCGACCATGTCTTTTTTATAAAAGACGCACTCTCCCGATGTGAAAGCATCAATCCCCAGTTTCTTTAGGTAAAGGGAATGATTCATACCCATACCGAATCCACCGGTAACACCATTCCCATTGGCAACCACAAAATCGAGATTCTTTTCTACTTTAAGTTTGGGGAGCAATTTTTTGACAGTAAAAACACCGGCTTTACTGACAATCTCTCCTATAAATAAGACGCGCATGACTCTTAAAATACTCAATTATTCAAAGGAAAACAATTGCTAATACAAGGCAATTTGAAGATTGATTTTTCAATGAAAAAAGCATGTTGACAAAAAAAACATGCCTCACTATACTATCTCCACGTCTGCCTGGATGGTGAAATTGGTAGACACGCTAGTTTCAGGGACTAGTGCTCGCAAGGGCGTGGAGGTTCGAGTCCTCTTCCAGGCATAAAAAAGACCCAGTTACCTTTAGGTGACTGGGTCTTTTTTTTTCTTCGGAAAGAGAGGACTCGAAACGGAGAGACGGCGCGAAATCATGGAGCGCAAACAAACAGGATGTTTGTTTAGTCACGGAGCCGGCCTGAAGTGAAGCGATATGGACTTTTCCCAGAAGGATTCTCCGAGAAAAAAATTAGATCTTTCCCTGTTTCTTACCTGCTCAAATATCCTCCATCTACTGGAAGCATTACTCCACAAACATAGTTGGATGCTTCTGATGCTAGATATACAACAGCTCCAGCCATATCTTCCGGTTGTCCCCACCGTTTTGCAGGAATACGCTGAGACAGCTCAGAGAACCTTCCTGAATCTTCGACCAGCGCTGTATTGATTGGAGTTGCCATATATCCTGGAGCAATGCAATTGACATTGACTCCCAAAGATGAAAGCTCGTTAGCCATTGTTTTGGTGAGCTGTAAAACACCACCTTTTGTTGCACAATAGGCGACAGTATTGATCCCAGCAGCAATAGAATTAACAGAAGCAACATTAATGATCTTCCCATTTCCAATGGACACCATAAGATTAGCTGCCCACTGAGCCAAGTCAAACACTGCTGTCAGATTAAGCTCAATGACTTTATCCCAATCTTCAATCGGGAATTTCAGAACTGAATGACGAATCTGAATACCTGCATTATTTACTAAAATATCCAGTTGCCCATCAAGAGTTGATTCAATTTTTTTTTTGAGTTCTGATCGACTCTCACGATCCATTAAGTCTGAGCAAAGACCTTCAGCAGAAAACCCCCGCTGTCTAAACAGAGCAGCTTTTTCATCAATCTCTGGATGAACATCAACCATGATGATTCGTGCACCTGCCTCTGCCAATCCTTGTGCCATACCCCATCCCAGTCCTTGATACGCACCTGTTATTACCGCATTTTTTCCAGTCAAATCAAATGGATTTTTTTTCATATTACTTAAGCCTCTCTATGTAATTAAAACAATTGATTTTTATATTTTACCTTATGTCTCTGGCAGAAAATAAAACCTCATAACGAGAGGAGAGGATTCCATCCACTATTGATAAACTGGTCAATAGTCCTATTTGAACTTCCAAAAGTAATAAACTCATCTGAACTCATACCATCAGGTTCAAAAGCCTTTCTAAACTCTCTCAATGTCGAAAGCCTCTCCAAGGCCTCTGGATCTACCGGCTCATTGATCTTCTCCTCAAAAGGTCCTTTAAGATCAAGAAGAGCCTTCTGAATTTTTGGAGAGATGGACATTATCATCTTTGCCCCTGCTAAACTTGTAATGTGATGAGCTCCACGACAGCCGGCAGGCATAAGAACTGTATCGTAACCTCGTTCATTAAAAATAGAATATGCTCTTTTCATACACGCAGTTCCTGCAAGCTTAATATCTGCTTCAGTAACAACAGAATTCTGATCATTGGCAACATCTCTCAGATAATCATCTAATCGTCCTACCATGAGAACAGCAATACTTAAACCAGGTTTAATACCATTAGACAAAGCTAGTTCCTTTCCTCTTTTTCTAGCTTCAGCTACTGCAATAACTTGAGGAACTGAAAAACTAACCGTCGCTGCAACATTTAGTCCTAATGCAACACATTCTTCGAATACACGTATGCCGGCATTAGTTGCTGGTAATTTAATAACTATGTTTGGATACCATGAAGCGTAGCACTTTGCTTGTTCCAGCATATATGCATAATTCCCTGTTTTATTAGGGTTAGTTTGGGCACATACATATCCTGCACCAAACGTTCCTTTATCAAATAAAGGTGCAACCTTTTCTGCGTAATACCCTGTAACTGACTTTATGAGAGAGATTGCTTTATCATCGTCAGAAAGAGAAGTAATATCTTCAGCTATTACACCTTTCCAATCACCTACATTCATTTGTAGAGTTTGGTTTACTAAAAAAGGATTTGTTGTCATCCCTGTAGCACCTAAGGAGAAAGCTTTCTCTTGTTCAGAAATATTGGCCGAATCATGCCACCATACAGTTTTTGTATTTTGTGCTAACCAAGTAAGAAAATTTTGTTCCATTTTATCCATCCTATATTTAATTTTTATAAAAACAACATACTCCCAGAACCCAATGTTGCTGCATCAATACTTTTCGCATGATTACATAAACTTTCGTATACTATTCTACCAGAACAATGGCATAGTCCACATTTCTCAACCCCTAGGTTGGTAAGTCTATCAATTACCGCTTCAATCTCACCTCTAGTGGAATTCATCAAATGAATTCCTCCATAAACTGCTTTGACGGATTGTGAAAATAGGCAGGAAATTTGTTCAATAATATTCAAAATGCCTATATGGGCACACCCTACAATCACATGCAAACCATCAGAGGCTTCTACTACGATACTGCACTCATCTGAAAAATTATCCTGAAGAAGACTATCTTCATATTTTTTTTTAAACTGAGGAGGTACAGTCTCCAGCTCATTTAGCTGTCGGAAACCAGAAACAACAAAACAATGTTCAGAAATTTTAGTGAAAGTTTTTACGCAATTCCATACAATTCCATTTTCCTCTAAATACTTTTCCGAAAATGAGTTACCCAAATATGTTAAAGAAAATGTGTTGGCTTCAAAACGATCTAAAAAAAAATCTTTTCCCGTATAGAGTTTTTTTTCTGTTGTTTTCCATTGATCAACAAAAGAACGAAAACCTCCAGTATGATCATAATGAGGGTGACTCAAGACTACTGAAGTAACCTTGCTTAGATCTTTTTTAAGACTGATAGCATTGTTTAAAAAGAAAGGAGATGAGGCTGTATCAAAAAGGATAGACTGACCTTCATCCTCTATAAGAAAAGACAGTCCATGCTCAGTTTTCAATCCACGATGTCCTACCAATGAGTTCTCCATTAAGATACTTACCGAAATCATCTGTTCACATTCACCTTCATTCTTTATTGAAAAATTGGAAAGATTACTTACAACACCATTTTTGTTATCAATAGGAGGTATTCCAGAAGATTTTCTTCTAGAATACCCCTTACAATGAAGAATTAATTAAGACCGTACTTCAACATTAGCCAGTTTCTCATACCACTGGATTAGACCACCATGGTCATCACTACCCTTCCCTTCTGAGGAGAGGCTCTTCATCATCTCAATGGCAGCTTCACTAATGGGAGAAGGAGTTCCAACACTGTTGGATGTATCAAGAGCATTCTGAAGATCTTTGATGTGCAGATCAATACGGAAGCCAGGCTTAAAATTTCCAGCAAGCACTAAAGGTGCCTTAGCGTCTAGAACTGTACTTCCAGCAAGACCACCTCGAATAGCCTTAAAGACTTTTTCTGGATCGACATTGGCTTTGGTTGCAAGCACCAGAGCTTCAGACATACCTGCAATGTTCGATGCGACCATGATCTGATTTGCAAGTTTGGTAATATTTCCACTACCAATATCTCCTACTAAGGTGACACTACCACCCATAACCTGGAGAATTGCTTCTACTTTTGCAAAAGCATCCTCAGGACCACCGACCATAATAGCTAGGCTACCATCGATTGCCTTAGGCTCCCCACCACTTACAGGAGCATCAAGCATACTGACCTGCTTTTTAGAAAGCTCAGCAGAAATCTCTCTGCTGACAATAGGAGAGATTGAACTCATATCAACAAGAATAGTGTTTGGCTTTGCTCCTTCAACAACCCCACCCTTACCAATAACAACCTCTTTCACATGCGGTGAGTTGGGTAACATTGTAATAATGATATCACTCACTGCTGCTACTTCTTTGGGAGTTGATAGAGCATTTGCACCAAAAGAAACAAGTTCATCTACAGAGTTCTGATTCAAATCATTAACAGTAAGAGAATATCCTGCATTAATCAGGTTCTTAGCCATGGGTTTACCCATAATTCCTAATCCAATAAAACCAATTATCATATTAAATCTCCTTAATTATCCGCTAAGATTTTTCTAACTTTCTTAGCCACATCTTCACTCTCCAAGCCAAAGTTTTTTAAAAGAATGGAATAGTTCTCTGCAGAAGTACCAAAACGGTCCTGGACTCCAAGTACTTCAATAGGTAGTCTCTTATTAGAAAGAGCAGAACAAACAGCACTACCTAAACCACCAATAATGCTATGCTCTTCGGCAGTAACGACACCTTTAACCCCATCACAAAAGGATTCAAGAGCATCAATGTCTAGAGGCTTAATGGTGCTTACATTAACTACACGAATAGAGATACCTTCTTTCTCAAGGATCTTTGCTGCTTCCATAGACTGTTGCACCATGACTCCAGTAGCAAAAACAACAACATCCTTTCCTTGAACCATCTCGGTCATCTGACCAATCTTGTAATTTGCTTTGGGGTCGGAGACAAGAGGTAGGTCATTCCGGTTTATCCGGAGATAGATAGGACCATCACACTCTACCATTGCCTTGGCCATCTTCTCGGTTTCAATAGCATCACAAGGAGAAAGAACCGTCATGTTTGGCAGTACCTGCATCAATGCAATATCATCTATACTCTGATGTGTTTTTCCATCCCCAAAGTCAGATAGGCCAGCACTGGAACCGCAAATTTTCACATTTAAACTAGCAATTGCAACTGATGAACGAATCTGATCGTACCCTCTACCCGTTGCAAATACAGCAAAGGAATTAATAAAAGGAATTTTTCCTGCCAAAGAGAGTCCCGCAGCAACAGAGGCCATGTTCTGCTCTGCAATACCCACTTGAAAATAGCGATCTGGGTATGCAGCTCCAAACATCGCTGACATTGTCGAATTACCGAGGTCTGCCTCAAGCATCACAATGTCCTTGTTATCCTTACCCAATTCTACAAGGGTCTCACCATATGTTTTTCTTAAACTATCAGACGTTCTCATGCCTCTACCTCTTTTTTTAAGTTTTCAATGCAAGCCCACGCTTCTTTGTATTCGTCTTCAGTCATAGCTGCATTGTGGTACTTTGCTTTTCCTTCTGCAAAGGGAAAACATTTGCCTTTTATTGTATGTGCTAAAATCACTGATGGGCCCTCAGTGAAGGCTTTTGCAGCCTCCAATGCATCAAGGATCTGAACCATATTATGTCCATCGATCTCAATAACATTCCAACCAAAACTACTCCATTTCTGTGCAAGATTTTCAATGGGAAAGATTTCTTTGGTTGTACTGGTAGCCTGCAAGCCATTGAAGTCTACGATGGCAGTAAGGTTATTTGCCTTAAATCCATGGGCTGCCATAACAGCTTCCCAAACCTGACCTTCTGCAAGCTCACCATCCCCTAGAATTGCATAAACATGGTTAGGAAGTTTATCCAAACGAAATCCCAATGCAAGCCCTAATGCAACAGATAATCCTTGTCCAAGAGATCCTGTAACTGCCTCAATACCAGGAGTTTTATCCATGTCAGGATGTCCTTGAAGCATACCTTTAAATGTTTTGACCTTACCCAGCTCTTCACGGCTAAAATAACCAAACTCAACTAGACATGCATACTGCACCAAAACAGCATGCCCCTTACTCATGATCAGACGATCACGCTTAGAATCCTTGGGATCAGAAGCGTTCACATTCATAGCATGAAAATATAAAGCTGCCATGACATCAGCAATACTGCTGCTACCTCCTAGGTGTCCAACCTTACCTGGTGGTATCATCTCCAATATATTTGCGCGAACTTGGATCGCTTTCTTTTTTAATTTTGTAACTTGTTCTTGAGAATAATTCATTTTCTAGCTCCTTAGCTATTTCTTCTTCAACAACAGATGACCCCACCATCAATAGGCAATGCAATGCCATTGATGAAGGATGCGTCATCTGATGCGAGGTACAATACCGCATTTGCAACATCAGAAGCCTTGGCGAGACGCCCTAGTGGCACCTCTTCCAATCTCTGCTGTTTCTTTACCGGATCCTTAAACATTTCTTGAACCAAGGGGGTGTCCACTGTACTTGGATGGATAGAATTACATCTGATACCATCTTTGGCATATCGAGCGGCAATAGATTTTGTCAACAGTGTGACCGCTCCCTTAGTCGTTGTGTAGGCTTCAGGGGTATATCGATGACCAATAAGACCACAGACTGAAGAGGTATTAATGATAGCCCCCCCGCCCTGTTTACGCATAATAGGAATCATATGTTTAGCACCAAGGAATACACTTCCGACGTTTACCAACATCATTGTGTTCCATTCTTCAAGCTCCATCTCTTCGAGTGGCTTACGGATATTGATTCCTACATTGTTTACCAGAACATCAATTTTTCCGTCTTTTTTCATAATCGTTGTAAGAACTGTTTTCCAATCCTCTTCACTGGTCAAATCCATGGGATAGAAAATGGCTTTATACCCCTCACTCTGAATATCTTTCACAAGAGCGTCGCCTTTTTGTTTATCCAAATCGAGGATGATTACGTTTGCTCCTTTAAAAGCCAGCAGCTTTGCCATCTCGGAACCAAGACCACCAGAGCCTCCAGTGATAACAATGCATTTATCTTTTACATTCATACCATTCCCTCTTCATATACATTCATCGAATCCATTGTGTTTGTTTCTTTTTTTGAAAAAGATTTTGTTATTCCAGTGATCAGGATGAAAGTGATAACCAACATAAAGACAATTCCAACTGGTCTTCCTAACAATGGAACAATAGACCCCTGTCCCATCATCAGCGCCTGGCGAAAATTTAGGTCAGCAGTTGGCCCTAAAATTAGTCCAAGTACCAACGGCGCCATAGGATACTTCATCTTACGAAGAAAGAACCCGATTACACCAAAGATCAACATAACCTTGATATCAAAAATGTTCACATTTCCTGCATAGGCACCAATAACTGTCATTGGAACTATGATTGGCATGAGTATTTTTCTGTTTATCTTTAACAACTTCACCATAGGTTTAGTTATCAGAAGCCCAACTACCAGCATACAAACAGCAGATAAGAAGAGAGTTATTCCAGTCTCGTATAGAAAGGTAGGATTCTGTAAAGCCAGCATCGGCCCTGGTTTGACTCCATGAAGCCAAATAGCGGCCAGAAACATGGCGGCCTGTGGGCTACCAGGGATAGCCAAGGTAAGCAGCGGGATCATAGCACCAGGTATACAGGCATTATTAGCTGTCTCGGCACAGGCTAGTCCTTCGTAGGAACCTTTACCGAAAAAACGTTTGTTCTTACTTCTTCTTTTCCCTACATCATAAGACACCCATGCTGCAATATCTTCTCCTGCTCCAGGAATAGCCCCTATTGCTGCACCAATAAAGCCAGAGCGAATAGTCGGTTTCCAGATTTGCTTCAGGATCTTTTTGTCAGGCATAACCGAACCCAAGTCTTCTTCCATGGAATAGGGAATACTCTCTTGCAAGACAGTAAGAATTTCTGAAATGCCAAAGACACCGATCAGGGCAGGTATAAGTTGGATTCCTCCCATAAGATTGGGAATTCCAAAGGTAAAGCGGGAATACGAGTAAATGGGGTCCAAACCGATCATCGCGGCAAAGAATCCCAGAAATCCAATGATCCAACCTTTGAGCGGTGTACTATCAGTGGATAGGCTACCACAAATCATGATGCCAAAGAGAGCAAGAAGAAAGTATTCCCATTTCCCAAACTTCAGAGCCACCGAATAAATCATGGGGGTAAAAAATAAAAGCACTACCACTGAAATTGTCACACCAATAAAGCTGGATACAATTCCGGTTGCAAGAGCCTTTCCTCCCTCACCACGTTTGGCAAGCACAAAACCATCCAACGCCGTAGCGGCTGCTGCTGGCGTTCCAGGAATATTTAACATGATGGCAGAGTAGCACCCCCCCATAATGGCACCGACATATACACTTAATAGAAACGCGACTGCATACTCTAACTTCATGGTGTAGGTGACATTTATTAGAAGCGCTAGTGCCATTGTCCCGGTAAGGCCGGGGATTGCACCGACGACGATACCCGTTGTCGTTGCAAGTAAAATTATCAGTAGAGTCATAGGATCGGAAACAATACCTACAGAACTCCATAATAAACTCATTTGTGATGCAAATGATGTCAACATATTATTCTCCAATCACTTAACTAGGTAAGGGGATTCTAAACCCGTACTTGAAAACCACACTAATTGTTACACTGGCAACAATTGATATAATAATTACCATCCACCACTTAGTGGATTTAATGTAAAGCATTGTAAAAAAAAGATAGAGGAAGGTTGCAACTGTAAAGTTAAGCCATCCAATTAAGAAATAGACGTAAACAAACATCAAAGCGAGGAGGATTGTTACACGTAAAGTCTTGTCATCCTTGAAGAACTTGCTAAGATTAGATTTTGAAAATGTGTCTTTCAATGTTGAAAGGCCAACCTTTTTTAATGCGGGAAAACTTAGGGCTGCACCCAATAAAACAAAAACACAACCAAGCATTAAAGGGAAAAAACCAGGTGCATCAAGAAAATTTCTAAATACCTTCATCCCTAAAGCCACTACAACAATAGCGATACCACTTATTATGAGTAGAAACCCCATAATAATATCACCAGTCATATCCTTCTCATTGTTCATACTTAATTCCTTATACAAATAGTGAATAAATATTATTGATTTCTCAGGAGACTAATGCTCCTGAAATAATCAATTATTTACTCAGCTTTTTCTTCTCAACTTCCCAGTCAAAATCTTCCATTCTGGGGATTCCGAGATCAGCAGGAGAAATTTGAACTAAACCTGCATCATACTGAGTCCAAGCATAACCAGAAGTCTGAATAGCCATGAAACGATCAGCTTCTTCACCGGTGTAAGCAACTATATTAAAAGCCATATCAGATGCATATTTCTTGACCGCTTCGGTTCCAAGAGCATAATGGAATGCCTCTTTAAGCTTTTCTATAATGTGTGCTGGAGCATCTCTTGGGATCAAAATCGGCCATGTTTCACAGAACTGTGGAACAGTCTCAGATCCAGGAAGAATGCTTGTGATCGAAGGTATAACTTCTCCATTATCTAACTCCCATGAATCTGCTGTGGTAACGCATAGAACTTTTATTTCACCAGCATTTGCAAGGTCAATGAGTGAAGAGAAAGAACCAATACCTGCTACAGAGTCTTTAGCAATAACTGAGATACCTACATCCCTACATGCACCAAGAGTCGTATAGTTAGGAGTTGGCACATTTGCAATCTTAAGGATAGCCTCAATCTGAACATGAGGTCCGTTTCCAAAAGATCCAATAGCAAAGTTTGGAGAACCTTCTGCTAAATATTCCAAAAGGTCATCTAAGGATTTAATGTCAGAACTAGGGTGTACGATAATTGCAGCTGGGCCACTATATGGATGAAAAGTTTCCCAATCGACCCATGTTGAATCACTTGTTCCATTTACACCAAATCCTGCAAAAGCACCAGAACCAGTTGCAAACATGTTATAGCCATCATGAGGCTTTGCAAGAACGTTGGTAGCTGCAACAGCTGAGGCTCCACCTGCCTGGTTTACAACATTGATTGTTTCTCCAAGATACTTTTCCATTTCAGCAAGAACAGGCCGAACAGCTGTATCAGTTCCACCACCAGCACCAAAACCAACAGTCACAACAGCGTTGGTTTTAGGCCAAAGTTTGTTCGCGTTTGCTTCAGAACTACCTGCTGCAAATACTGTTGATGCAGCCAGAACCAGAAAAATAGAAACAGTAAGAAACTTTTTCATCTCTACACTCCTTAATTGAATTGAAAAGCTATCAGAAAGACGGCTCTTAATTCATCCTATAATTTATTTACCCATGGATACCCACAGGGATGCTCACTTGTTAGTTGTCCTACAAGTAAAAATACAAAACAATTTTAGGTCAGAATAAAATTCTTTATTTCCTGAGGTTTTATCCCATCCGTACGACAGTGTTGGCAACATGTTCCCTCATTGCCCGAACAGCACCTTCTTTATCTTGCTGTTTTATCTTCTCCAAAATTAAGCGGTGAAAGTGTTTACCATCTTTCATTCCCAAAGTGGTTACTATATGCTCCATGCTTTCAGCCATTAACTCAAATACAAAGACACTAACATTGATGATAAGATCATTCTTAGAAGCTCTGGCAATGACATTGTGAAAGGCAAGATCATCAGAAGCAAACTTCTTATCATCATGACTGTTCTTTTCCATCCGAGAGACGATTCTCTCAAGACTGGTAATTTCCTCTTCAGTAATACGATCACACGCTAATTCCAAAGCTCCAACTTCCATAATACTTCGATATTCAAGAATTTCGGTAAGGGTATTCTTATTAATCATAAAAGCTGGAAACAACATATTTGTGTAATTATCAGATGTAACTTTTTTTAAAAAGGTCCCTTCACCTTGTCTTGTTTCGACTATTCCTAAAGCTGTAAGCTTCTGAATAGCCTGACGAATACTGATCCTACTGACACAAAATTGATTCTTCAATTCATTCTCAGATGGAAGTTTCTCCCCTTCTCTCCAAGTATCATTTTTGATATGCATCAATAGTTGATCATAAACTTGGTCAGAAATCTTCTTCTGTTTTATGACTTTCAATGGTTCAAAAGTTGGCATGTAGGGGAATTCTCTCTTATTTATTTACTAGTTAGTTGTATGTTATCATACAACTAACATCTGTCAATAAAAACTTTGAAATACTTTGTAATCCCCCCAAAAAATAGAAGTCGTCATAAGTAGAAAATATCTTTATTCTAAATGAAGGAGTTTCTACATGAAAAAGTCTCGTTTTACAGACAGCCAGATAATGGCAATTCTTAAAAAGGCAGAGAGTGGAATACCTGTTACTGAGTTATGCCGTGAAAATAATATCAGTACAGCCTTATTTTATCAGTGGCGATCAAAATATGGAGGAATGGATATATCAATGATCTCCAGATTAAAAGAACTTGAAGCAGAAAACGCCCAACTCAAAAAAATGTATGCTGAAGAAAGATTAAAAGCAGAAATTGTTCAGGATGCCCTCAAAAAAAAAGTGGTAAAGCCATCTCATGGAAGGGAGATGGCCATGCTCTATGTCGAAGATACTGATATTTCAATCAAGCTGGCCTGTAGAGCGTTTGCTATCAGCGAAACTTGTTATAGATATATTCCTAAACAATCAGCTGAGAATGAGCAAATAGCCGACTGGTTATTACGGCTCACTACCACATATAAACGGTGGGGATTTGGTTTGTGTTTTCTGTATCTCAGAAATGTTAAGAATTATCCATGGAATCATAAGCGGGTATACCGCATTTATCGTGAATTGGGACTGAACCTGAGGATTAAGCCTAGAAGGAAAATTAAAAGAGATAAACCTGATGCCCTATAAGTACCATCAAAACCCGACATGGTGTGGTCTATGGACTTTATGAGCGACACCCTTGGTGATGGAAGAAGTTTCAGAACCTTCAATGTCATTGATAATTTTAATAAGGAAGGATTAGCAATAGATGTTGACTTCTCTCTACCAGCAGCCAGAGTTACAAGATCACTGGATCAGATCCTCGAATAGAGGAATAAACCTCTAGCTATTCGCTGTGATAATGGGCCTGAATACTGCAGTGCAGAACTACAAAACTGGGCTGAGAAAAAGGAAATTACACTTCTATTATTCAGCCAGGAAAACCGACTCAGAATGCTTATATTGAAAGATTTAATAGAACAGTAAGACATGAATGGTTAGATTTAACGAACTTTCAATCTATCGCTCATGCACAGGATCTTGCGACCAAATGGTTATGGACATATAATAATGAGCGACCTCATACAGCAGTTGGAGGTATTCCTCCCAGATTGAAAATACCAGCTGTTTAAATAATTCTACTTAAGTCGTTCTCTATAAATGGGGGGATAACAAAAGCACTTCGGGTTATCGATTAGAAGATCATGCCGTTTAGTTCAATTGCCAAGATCTACATATTTTTATAACTCAAAGCCAAATGATGATGGTGAGATTATTAAGGAGATGTATAAGATCCTTAAGAAGAACTCAAAATATGGCTGTGGAATGATCCATTTGTAATTAAGACAGAACAATATCTCTATCAACCATAAACGCACTGAAAGGATCTACAGTGACCTAGGTTTGCAATTAAACAGAAGTAAACGGAGGAAGAAAATCTCGTCTGAAAATAGAGAGCCTACTATCATTCCTAAGACTCCTGGTAAACTTTGGGCAATTGATTTTGTAAGTGATTCTATTGCAAGCCAGAGGAAACTCAAGATTCTAACTGTCATCGATCCTACTACAAGAAAATCACCGATTATACATGCTGGTTATTCAATAAATGGTAGGCATGTTACTGAGATTTTGGAGAGGACCGGAGAGAAATATGGTTATCCAGAAACCTTACAATGTGATAATGGACCAGAATTCAGAAGTAAAGAATTAGATAAATGGTGTTATGAGAAAGGAATAAGAATCAGTTTCTCAAGGCCAGGAAAACCAACAGATAATTGTTATATAGAAAGCTTCAATGGAACATTCAGAAATGAATGCTTAAATTCTCACTATTTTGAATCAATCAATGATACTACGGAATGTTTCAACATAGTTGTCACAACTTTTGGAGCCTGTAAAGTTTCCTGTGTAAATGCCTAACTTATTCATCTGTAAATCGATCTCCATATTCCAACTGAAATCGATTCATGGCAGGTTTCCATGCTCTTAGTGGCATAGTCCATTTTTTGGAGGCCTGCTGTATAGCCAAGTATACGATCTTAAATGCAGATTTGTCATTGGGAAAGATCTTCCGATTCTTGATCGCTTTTCGAATGACACTGTTCAAAGATTCTATTGCATTAGTGGTATAGATGATTTTCCGGATTTCATCTGGGTAATCATAAATTGCTATCAGATTTTCCCAATGTCTTTTCCACATTTTACTAATAGAGCCATACTGGCTATCCCACTTTTCAGCAAAATTATTAAGCTCTCTTTCTGCTTCATCCAGAGTGATTGATGAGTAGATTGCCTTCAAATCTCTAGCAGCTTCCTTTCGATCCTTGTATGAAACATATTTCAAGGAGTTCCTGACCATATGTACAATACAGAGCTGAATCTTTGTTTTAGGATAGACGGTATTGATAGCTTCAGGAAATCCAGTTAGTCCATCGACACACGCTATAAAGATATCCTGAACACCCCGGTTCTGGAGCTCTGTCAGCACAGAAAGCCAGAATTTGGCTCCTTCGTTCTCAGAGATCCAGAGCCCCAATAATTCCTTTATACCTTCAGTAGTGATCCCTAGAGCCAGGTAAACAGCCTTTTTGATGACCCGTTTGTCCTGATGTACTTTGACTACGATGCAATCCAGATAAATGATGGGATATAAGCTGTCCAAGGGGCGGTTCTGCCACTGTTCCACTTCTTCAAGAACAGAATCTGTTACCTGAGAAATAAGGGTATGAGAGACATCTACACCATATAAATCTTTAAGTGTCTCAGCGATATCTCTGGTTGTCTGGCCTTTGGCGTAAAGGGTGAGAATCTTCTGATCAAAACCTAGAAGTCTTCTTTGACCTTTCTTAACCATTTGAGGTTCAAACTCTGAGTCTCTATCCCGAGGTGTTTCTATTTCAAGTTCCCCTGAATCAGTTTTTACTTTCTTTGAATTGTAGCCATTACGGCTATTTTTTTTGTTGTGCCCTTTCCGAGAATGCTTTTCATAACCAAGATGATTATCCATTTCAGCATTTAGAGCTTTTTCAATTGTCAGCTTCATCAGCTGGCCAAGAGGATCAGCCAAGTCTGCCTCGGTCTTAACCCCTTTAGCCAATTCTGTGGCTAACTCATCCAAACGATCTTTGTCTATCATGATACTATTCATCCTAACTCCTATTGCCCTTTTTGGGCTATTCAGAATTAGGCAGTTACACAGTTTTATTTACAGGGTCTTTTTTTATGCTGAAATCAGTTGCTTCTTAGTCTCTAAAGATGGGTTCAGATACACATGTTTCTGATCCTCCCATATCTTTTGATCAGAACTCCACCTTTCAGGAGTTTTGCTAATTGCTTTTCTTATGACCTTATTCCTTTTCTCCATTATTTCTGAACCATCGCCACAGTGTCTTTGGGCTGGAGAAATATATGAGATTCCTGAATGTTTATGCTCATTGTTATACCAATTCACAAAATCTGCCATCCATACACGAGCTTGATGTATATCCTTAAAATACTTTGGGTATCCGGCCGTATATTTTAAAGTTTTGAACAAAGATTCAGAATAGGGATTATCATCACTGACTCTGGGTCTTGAAAAAGATGGGATCACTCCTAATGCATACAATGTCATAATCATGGTACCACCTTTCATGGGATTCCCATTATCAGAATGCAGCCTGATTCCTTCCAGTTTATGAATGATTTTTAACCTTCTAAACATTTGCTCGGCTAGCTCCGATGATTCAGATTCGTGTATCTCCCAACCAACAATTTTACGACTCCAGACATCAACGATCATATAGCAGTAAAGGAAGATTCCATTCACATCTGTTTTGAGAAAAGTAATATCCCAACTCCAAACCTGATTGGGGCCTGTAGCTGCCAACTCAGGAGGTTTATTCTGCTTTCTTGCAGGGTAACTTCTTTTTCTGTGGTGAATCATGTCTGCATCTCTCAGCACTCTGTAGAAAGTACTTACAGATGCTATATATACTCCTTCATCCAAAAGAGTTACAACAATCTGATATGGATTACAGTCCACAAATCTATCTTCACAGGCAATCCTGAGAATCTCTTGACGTTCATACTCTGCAAGCTTTCTTTTAACCTTTTTCACTGCTCCTTTTCTTTTGTCACCACAAGAAGAATCACTCCATCTATGATATGTCCGGACAGATATATCCATTACATTACAGGCTTCTGATCTTCTGGCTCCATCTGATATTGCTTCATCTAACAATGAAACTGCTAGATCTCTGAGATCCTGAGTAATTAATCGTCCTCGTCGTCCCCCAATAGAGCATCCACTTTTTTTTTAAGAGTTAGTAGGGCTGCCATTTCAGCCAGGGCTTTATCTTTACGAGCAAGCTCTTTCTCAAGCTTTTTAGTCTTTAGCTTCAATTGACGATTTTGTTCCTGGATGGTCTTTTCTTTTTCTGTCATAGACTGCCGCAGCTCCTGCTCCCAGAGGGATAGATGTTCACTGTGGAGACCATTCTTTCTAAGCCAATTTCCTATCTCATCTTTTGAAATTGATCGGCTCTCTAAGAGAAGGGACATCTTTTCTGAAATGCTCCTCCGATCTGGTGATAACTCTCCAGCAGCTGCATCCAGTGTACCATCTTTAGCCTTGGCAACCCAATTCCTAATTGTTTGATTTGAGATTCCTTCTTCCCGGCTTACCTGGGCAATAGACCTACTCTCAGGGGGCAGAACTTTCCGTAAAATGCTGTTTCGAAATCCTGTACTGTACTTACTCAATTGATGTTGTCCTCCATATTAAATACTGTGACAACTATCTTGAACTATAGGGTACTAGGAATAAAATTGAAAATTGGTGGACTGAATATAATACAGAGAGGCCGCAAAAAAGATTAAAATGAATGACACCGGTAGAGTTTGAGAGTAAGCTAAATGAGTTGAATACTAAATCTGTTGCTGGTCGAATATAGGGGATAGGTCAGGTGCTAAAAAATAATTCTCACGGATGTTAAGCATAAATATTTTATTATGGTGAAAAATATGAGAACCAATAGAGCTGTGATACTAAGTAATTTTGAACAGATTCTAAAGAAACTAATCAGTTTTGAGACTCTTAGTGATAGTTCAACTAATTTGGTGATGGACTGGATAGAAGAATATCTTTTTAGTTGTGGATGTAAAGTTCTACGTTTTCCAGTAGGATATAATACAAAAATCGAAAATCTCTATGCCACAGTGAGTGATAAAAAGGTAGGGGGTATTTGTTTCTCTGGCCATATTGATGTTGTACCACCACAGGATAAAGGGTGGTACACTCCTCCATTTGAACTCCACAAAAAAGATAACAAACTTTATGGCCGAGGGACTGTAGATATGAAGAGCTTCATTGCTCTCATCATGGCAATGATACCTTATTGGCAAAGTAAAAACTTAAAGACTCCAATTCACCTTGCATTAACCTGTGATGAAGAACTTGGATGTAAAGGTGTAAGTTATCTAACTCATCAAATGAATTTAAATAATTTAAAACCTGATTTTGTAATTGTCGGAGAACCTACTGAGTGCATCCCAGTTTCATCACACAAAGGTGGAATAAAATGCACCACAGTAATTCATGGGATTTCCGGGCATTCAAGTACTCCAGCGTCCGCAGTAAACGCTATTTATTATGCAATGGATTATGTTAACTATCTCCGTCAAATCCAAGATCAAGCAATAAAAAATTCTGATTTAGGATGTAGTTTTGATCCTCCTTACACAACATATTCAGTTGGCCAGATATTTGGTGGAACAGCTGTAAATATTGTTCCTGAAAACTGCGAATTTAAATGGGAAGTAAGAGTTCTCCCCGAGCAGAATCCAAAGGTATTAATTCATGATATAAATAGTTATATGCTGGATTATTTTCAGAATATTGATCCCAGGATATCTTTTGATACGAAAATTAACAGTTCATATCCTGGCTTATCGGCAGCATCAAATAGGAATGTTGTGAATTTTATCCAAAGTCTTGGTAGTAAAGTAAACCCAGCTGTAGTTTCATTTGGCGCCGAGGCAGGTAGCTACGCACAAGCAGGGTTTTCTTCCATCCTCTGGGGACCTGGCTCTATCGAGGAAGCTCATAGACCGAATGAATTCATTGAAACTTCTCAAATAGAAAATTATTTAAATTATTTATTAAATCTTTAAAAAATTAATTTTTGAATCTATTAGTGACAACAAAATTTTCTCAAAATCCATAGAAAAGGTTCTATTCAGAAATAGGATAATCAAATCTTCCTCCAAGTGATGATAAAAAGTTTTATTACGTTTTTATATTTTTTAGGAGTTACATAGCTCAATTTATTTTACATTGCTAGAAGTTTTAGTTTCCGATAGGCCCCTTCCCACATATTGATAATGAAATTGTAAAGTAGAGAAAATGAGTATGATTTATATTTATTAAATCAAATTTTTGAAGTAATGAGCAATTCATGCAAAATATGCTTGACTCAGGCTTAATATAGTAAAATAATAGATTGAAACAGAAGTTCTTCGTCCTTTATCTCAATTAAAAGGAATTAGGACTTTCTGCAAAGTAGTTTTAAGATAAGGAGATCATTGATGGCTGCTCGTATAGGATTCCTCCCGTTTTATCTGGCACTTTACGATGAGGTAGCAAAACAGAACAGAGAAGTAATAGAGCCCTTCTACCAGAAGATTGCTCAGGAACTATCCTCAAAGGGGATAATCGTAGAAACATCACCTATTTGTAGAGTGCAGAAGGAATTTGAAGACGCTATCAAGATGTTCAACAGCAAAGGAGTTGATGCTCTTGTCTCTCTCCACCTTGCCTACTCACCATCTCTTGAATCGCTTCCGGCGTTGTTGAATACAGATCTTCCCCTTGTGATTCTCAATACAACACCTGAGCCGCAGTTCGGGTTCAGACAAAACCCGCAGCAGATCACTTTCAACCATGGAATCCATGGGGTACAGGACATGTGCAGTATGCTCGTTCGTCATAAAAGGCCTTTCATGATCGAATCTGGTCATTGGCAAGACTCAGATGTGATTGATAGAGTGGTAGAGATACTACGAGGTATTTCAGCTGCCAAAAACTTTAGAAATACAACCGTAGGAGTCATTGGAGATCCCTTTACCGGGATGGGAGATTTCTTCATAACCCCGGCTCAGATGAAGGCGGATTTTGATATTGATGTCATTCCTGTCCCTGAGATTGCATCCTCTCCTGATATTGAAGATATCAATGATGAGCTTATATACCTTGATTCTTTGTTCTCATTTGATTCCGTATCAGAAGAGGTTCTAAGAGAGAATGTCCTAATCACAAAAAAACTGAAAGACTGGACCGCAGATAAGGGAATTACTGCATTCACCTGTAATTTCAGAGAAGTAACAGACTCAAGCCCTGTTAATCGGGTTCCATTCCTGTTTGCTGGAGTAGGGATGTATGAAGGGATCGGATATGCTGGAGAAGGTGATATCCTGACCGCTTCATTAGCTCATGCACTATTATCTATAAACAAAGAGACCACTTTTACAGAGATGTTCTGTCCCGACTGGAAGGATAACAGGATATTTCTAAGCCATATGGGAGAGATCAACCCAAGGATTTGCAAAGAAAAAGCAACCTTAGCTGCAAAACCATACACCTATAGTAGTGGATTACAACCCCTCTATATAACAGGAGAGTGCAGAAAAGGAGAGGTATTACTGTTGAACCTCATACCGATGCTTAATCGTTCATACAGATTATTGGTTTGTCCAATGAGAATGGAAGAGTCAGATACTACAACATTTGAAAAGAATGTACGCGGATGGATTAAGCCTAAAATACGGATTGATGAATTCCTCACAAAGTATAGCCTGTTTGGTGGAACACACCATTCAGTACTTTGCTATGATGAATCTATTACCTCAATGAAAACTTTCGGTGAACAGATGGGCTGGGAAGTTATTATTATTGAATAATAACATAAAGCAAAATGAGAATAATCCACAAAATTATATAAGGAAGGCAAAATGAAAAAAGAATTATTTCCAATGACAGATTATGATAAGATGATTTATAATACAGAGCTTTCTGATTATCTTCCCGAGAGAATGATAGACATTCATACTCACGTCTATTTGAATAAGTTCCGCGCTAAAAAACCAGAAGGTATAGTCAGGGCTGTTACCTGGCCATCCCTTGTTGCAGAGCATAGTCCAATAGAAGAACTGCTTGAAACATATAAAATAATGTTTCCCGGTAAAAGAGTCACTCCTTTAATTTTTTCCAGTATCAAAAGAGGTGATGATGCAGATGCTCAAAATGACTATATTGCACAATCAGCTGCAGCCAATAATGTCCCAGCACTCTTATATTCTTTCCCTGAATGGAACATTGAAACCCTACATACAAAATTAGAACAGGGAAACTTTCATGGTGTAAAGGTATACCTGAACCTCTCTCCATCCTATATTCCTGAAGCAGAAATTAGAATTTTTGATTTCATCCCTCATCACCAATTGGCCTACTTGAATTCTCACAAAAAAGTCCTGATGCTTCATATCCCTCGTAACGGTCGATTGGGAGATCCTGTCAACCTTGCTCAGATGATTGAGATTGAAGAAAGATATCCTGATATCAAGGTAATCTATGCCCATATAGGAAGAGCCTATTGCCCTGAAGACTTTGGAGATGCATTCACAATCCTGAAGAAAACAAAACATTTGAAATTTGACTTTAGTGCAACGACCCAGGATGAAGCGATCTATCGTGTATTGGACTGCGTGGGGTCTGACCGGGTTATGTTTGGCTCAGATCTTCCCATTCTACGTATGAGAATGCGAAGGATTTGTGAAGATGGAAATTATGTGAATATCGTACCCAAGGGGATGTATGGAGATCTCTCGCAAGACTCTCATATGCGGGAAGTCGGCGTACCTGAGTCTGAGAAACTCACCTTTTTCATGTATGAAGAACTTCTTGCTTGTAAGCGTGCAACCAAACGTTTCGGAGCAACTCCAGATGATATCCAGAGAATATTCTACCGCAATGCTGCAAAGCTTTTGGATATAGAATAATAGCATCTCTTCTTACATTATTCGGAGTTATCTCATGTATATTCTGAGCATCCTTGCCCCGGTTCTTATTATAGTCAGCCTGGGTAAGGTTCTATTTGAAATCAAATTTCTTGATTCAGCCTTCTTCTCTGGTTGTACAAAGATCATCTTCTGGGTTGGTTTACCTGCCCTTATGATTTACAACATTGGCAATGCAACCTTTTACATTTCTGTAGTCCAGAAAATAATAACAGTCCTGTTTATATCGGTGTCCATCATCATCGTAATCAGTCTTATTTCATCTGGATTTATGCAGCTAAGCAGACAAAAAAGAAAGACATTCATACATACTAGCTTCCATTGTAATATATCATATATTGGATTGCCTATTATCTTTTTTTCTCTGGTTCCACAGGGGGGTGGGAACGAGCTAACAGAGATAGCCAGTATGGCTGCAGGAATTATGATTCTATTTAATAATACACTGACTACAATAATCATGAACTGCGGAACCAAGAGACTGACACCCCTGAATATTCTGAAAATCTTAAAGAAGATAATACTCAGCCCAATCATTCTAGCATGTATACTGGGTTTTACCATATCCATTTATCATATCAGCCTACCCCATGCTATAAACCGGGTTCTTCTAGCCCTAGGTAATATGTCATTACCATTAGCCCTTATTGGCGTTGGCGCAAGATTGGATTTTAAGGATATCCATAGCAACCTTAAAACAGCGATTTTCGTATCCGTGATGAATGCTCTCATGTTGCCAGCAATAGGATATCTAATCGGAAAAAAACTCTCACTTACAAACGGTGAGATGCTTATAGCTCTTATTTTCTTGGCAGGGCCGGCCGCATCATCTTCATTTATCTATGCCAAAGAGATGAACGGTGACCCGATCCTTGCCAGTAAGGTGATATTGATAAGCACACTATTGTCAGTGATTCCTCTCTCAATAATCCTCTATCTTTTCATTTGATTGGAATAAAGGATAATGGTGTCGGCTTTAATATGACTATCTCTGGATCTATGGCTCTCATCTCTTCAGTAAACTCATCTACAGAGACCCTTATGCCGGCATTCTCCAGGGGAGTATCAAAAAAGTCAAAATGTGAAGGGATACAGTATTGAAATGAGAAAATACTATGCAAATCTGTCATAAATTCAGGAGTTCTTCCTGATATTGAGACTATTAAATAATCAGTTTTCTTACCATCTAACTCAGATGCTATGTAGTTAGCGCTTCCAAGTATAAGAAAACTGGTGGATTCGACTTCCACTAAGAAAGCCCAAGTACCTCCTTCCAGAAATTCATGCCGCATTAGTAATCGCTCTGGAATATCGTCATATTCTCCGGGATAGAGACAGGGTAATTTATGAAGGGACGGTATTGGTGTGACCACAAAAGGCCCACAGGAGTAAGGAATATAAGAAATGAACTGATTGATTCGATCCTCTGGAACAGAGCAACTTTTCAGACTGTTACAGGAGGTTAAAGATCCATAAACTGCTGCACCGGTAATCTCTACAATCTCAGGAATATCAGCAAGATGATCCCAATGGCTGTGTGTCAGAAAAATCGTATCCGCTTGATGAATATGTCGACGTACGGTTTGCTGATGAGAACAGGGCTCATCAGCTCTCGTCCTACTGACATATGGATCAATAAGGAGGATATTTCCTCCAACTGAGAATTCAAATCCATTGATTCCTAAGTACTTTAATTTCACTTCATTATTGTCCAAACCAATCCTCCATACAATTTTTTATAGAAATATAATTTTCTGGAGTACCCTCTTCTTGATAAGAAAATTCAATTATCATTTTAGTAATCGTCTCCGACAAAGCATGTACATTTTCAGAATCAGTATACATATCAGTTATGAACTCTGTGGTATCAAGGATGAGTGTTGCTTTATCCTTCTGTAATTGTTTACTTGTCGAGAATATAGGGATCAACTCCTTTGTTCGCTCTTTTAACATATCTATAGTATCCAAGATCATCTGTATAGAAGGAGATGTCATACAATTAAGAGTATTGATGTCATCAAATGAATGATATGCATGAATCGTATCGGGAGCGGCTTCATCAGACCATAAACGCCACTGGATGGGATAATGTCCCAAACCAGGGTTCTAATAAGGGTAAATTGTCACAAAACTGAACAATTTGTTTACTATAGAGATCATCAGTATTCTTCTCAAAGATCACATCAAAAGAGTTACAATTTGCAAACAGGTCATTAAAAACCCGAGGAATTATGAGCAAGGCCAATGAACCCTCATTCGTTAAGACCGATCTCACCATGCTGGACCGCTTCTCTCTCCCTTGAAATTATAGATCAATGACACATTGTGTTTCTTCCATGATCAATTAATAGCTAACCTTTCACTCCTCCCTCGAGCATTCCTCTCATAATATATTTTTGAAAAACAAAGAACAGGAGAACTGGTATCCCGATGTAATATATGACCCCTGCCATAAGTTCACCCAGAAGAATATTTTGCTGTATATCAACATAGGCACCATTAATCTTCACTGCTAGAGTAGTCTTCAATGAGCTTAAAAACAATGCTGGCATGATATAGTTCTGCCAGGTAAACTGGAAGGCAAAGATTGCTGTTATGATAGTGCCGGACTTTACTAGAGGCATCATGATTTGGAAGAAAATTTGAAAACGTCTAGCACCATCTATGCGAGCTGATTCCTCAAAGGATTGTGGGATTGTTGAAAAAAACTGTTTATAGAGGTATATCATAAAGGGAGCGCCACCCAAACCATAGATCAACCACAGAACATGTTTATCAGTCAATCCCATATTCTTAACAAGAAGATAAAATGGAATAAGAGTAATAACATAGGGTATCATAATTGAAGAGAGTACAATAGTGAAGAATAGGTTATTCTCTTTGATATGAAACCGTGCCAAGGCATACCCGGCCATAGCACTCGATAAGGTACAAGTAACCGTATACATCACAGCTACGATCAATGAATTGTACACAAATCTCAAATAATCGATTCTTGTAGCAGCATTGAAGTAGTTTTCAAAATGTAGCTTTTCTGGAAATAGTTTCCCAGTTTTCATAAAAATCTCACTCTCAGCTTTCAAAGAGACACTGACCATACTGATGAGAGGTAAAAAGAAGAGTAATAGTAGAACACTTAAAACAACATATTTTGCGGACATTATCAGTCTTTTCTGTGACTTGGTTTCCATAGATTACTCCACCTCTGAATAGGTCATTTTTTTGACCATGCGTGTATAGATCAGGCTGAACATAAGCACAATAATGAATGTTACCCATAATACTGCAAACCCATAAGCTAAACGACCTTTATTAAAAATGAGGTCATACCCTTTCGCAAGTATGAAGAACGTCTCTTTTGGGGGAGCCTCAGCAGTAACTTGAGCACCACGTATAGCTGCAGGATTGAGGATATAAGGCAGAATAAAAACTTGCATTCCATAAATAAAACTAACAACCATCTGAAAGGCGATAAAAGGACTGACAAAGGGTATAGTAATGATCATCATTTTTTTTACATAGCCCGCACCATCGACAGATGCGGCATCATAAAGATCCCTTGGAATAGTTGAAAGTCCTCCAATGAAGATAAGCATACTCCAGCCTACTCTCCAGAAATTCGCCATGAGAATCGATAATAAACCATACTCACCAAGCCAGCTCACATTCTCAGAAATCAGGTGTATCTGTGTGAGGAATATATTTAATGTTCCCACATTCTTATCCAGAAAAACTCGAAATATCCAACCTGTAGCGACGATAGGAATAACATAGGGAAGATAAAACATGACCCTAAAAAAACTTTGCATTATGAAATACTTCTCAACAAGCATTGCCAGTATAAAACCTATTAGCACCTGCAAGATTGTAGTTAAGAGCGCAAACAGCAATGTATATGTGATAGAAACAAATATAGTTGGATCCTGAAAAACTGTTATATAGTTTGCAAAACCTACGAATTTTGTTTGAACAGAAAATGCCATCTGATTTGTGAGACTGACTCTAAAACCCCAGAATATTGGAATCAATTGAAAGATTGCAAAACCAAGAATCCATAGAGACATGAAACAGTAGAAGGATAACCTCTTTTCCTTCTCAATCAGATTCTTTCTATTCTTTTCTTTTACCATTTCACAGGCTCCTAAAAGTTGAGTAAAAACAATATATTACGTGTTTTATCAAGGTTGTTAGATAGACAACACAGGGTTACTATAAAAATAGTAATCCTGTATTTCAGAACTCTTAAGAAGGGTTATTCACCAACTTCTTCTTTTCCAAAAGCAAAAGCTTCATTCATTGATTTAAAGAACATATCAATAGCACCATCCTCAGTCACTTCATTTCTTAAATAGGCATTTTCTGCTGCTTTCCAGTTGCCCGCATAGACATTATTTCTTGCATACCAAGAAGTTTGTGGAGGCATCATATATTTAACCTCTTCCATTGCAATATCTTTACGTACTTTGTTGAAATCATTATCATATGGAAGTAATGTTTGCAGAGACTTTAGAGGAGGGATTCCCCATCCTGTTTCAGCTCGTTCTTTTCCAGGCTCACCAGCCATGTACCATTCAAATACTTTAAATGCTTGATCCGGATACTTGGTCTGTGAACTTACAATAAATCCAGTAGCACCTAAACTATTTGTTACTCGCTTTCCGCCCTTTTCCATAACAGGAGCAGGTGCCCAACCAAACTTTTCATCATATCCGTCAACAGCACTACAGGATGCACCATACCAATAGCCTAATTGGACCATGGCAATATTCCCTGCCTGAAACGCAGACCCTGCCCAACCACTAATAGGGTTCTTCAGATTACTGCTAATTCCTTCTTTTCTCCATCTCAGGAAAGTTTTCCAGATATCTCTCACTTCTGGATCATTATTCATTTTGGATTGTCCATCAGTGTGTAATTTTTTATTAATCATATATGCCATATCACCCGCCATATACAAAAACCAATTCCCGTGAACTTCAGTACCAAACACACTCGCATCTATCGCAGAAAGTTCCTTCGCCAACGTTTCGAATTCATTATATGTCATCGGTTCAGTTGCACTGGGGTACGGAAGGCCTGCTTTATCAAATAATTCTTTATTATAAGTAATAGCAGTAACATTGTTATAATCTTTTGGTAAGCCATACCATGAATCTTCAAAGAGGTAAGCCCCTGAGCCTTCAAGATCAATATCATCTTTCAGTAATTCGCTGGAATTAATATAGTCTGTTAGGTCATAGAGCATCCCTCTCTTCACGAAATATGGAACTTCAGCACCACTTCCTAAATTTATAATATCAGCAGATGAACCACCAATATAATCAGCAATCCACTTAGTCTGATCCAGGTCTTCTCTAACTACCTGAATATTGGGATTTTCAGAATTCCAAGACTCAATCCACTCATCGGTGAAATCACTTGCTGGAGACATTATCCTCAATGTAACAGGTCCGTTAGCAGTTTCATTTTCTCCATTAGCCCATAGAAAACCAATACCGCTTATAAGCAGTATAAAGACAATAATCTTTTTCACCAGTTCCTCCTTGTGATAGACCATTAGACATGGCTTAACTTCAAATTATCACCATATCAGTCGGTTGTCAATTTTTATTATTCTTGAATTAGTCAAAATATGAACGAAACGGCCATTTTTAGGGTTTTGATAAAAAATGTAATTCCTTAAATTTAGGAATACTTAATGCATAGATAATATTATTTTACAAATACAACTAATTATTCAAAAATCTCTGATTTATTCATTTTATAGCAATGGAAATAAGAAATAATGAGAAATTGATTCCCATGACCTCAAAATGGTCAAACGTTGGAGAGGTTCACAATTATTAATTCTAAAAGTAAATATACTTTAGACTAATAAGGAGTGTTTTTTGATTGAGTAGTTAAAATTTTTGCAATAGTTCCCTAATCAGAAAACCTAGTAGTTCTAAACGATAGTTTCATCGGTAATCACCAAAGGAAAACCTGCCTGAGTGAAAATCTCTGCAGTTTTATCTGCTAAGTTCCAGTCGGTAACAACATTCTTTACTTCGTCAGGCTGGGCATATGCCATAAAAGATGTTTTTCCGAATTTAGTGGAGTCACAAAGGATATAAGCCTCATCAACATCAGCTAAGATAAGCTTATTCAAGGTAGAAGTCCGCTCATCAGTAGTCATGAATCCTTTCTGAATATGTACTCCATCCACCCCCAAAAAGGCTTTAGTGATATGAAACTTGCTAATGATTTCTTCTGAGATTGATCCGCAAACATCCAATCTCGGAAGACGTACTTCACCACCAACTAATATAACCTTACAATACTCTGCCAAAGGATCAAAATTAGCTAGAGAGTTCGTAATAACAACAAGATCTTGAAATTCCTGCTTCTTTATCCGGTTGATCAAAGCCATAGCAAACTGGTGGATTGTAGTACCTGAATCTAAGTAGATTCGGTCACCTGAAGTGATAAGTGACGCGCTATAATTTCCTATTGAGACTTTTTCGTGCAGTTGTTTCAGCTCTTTACTTTGATAAGAAAACTCATTCAGAAACTGTTCAGTTAGTTGAACTCCTCCATGTACACGAATAACCTTCTGGTCTTCTTCTAGCTTCGAACACATTCTTCGCGCAGTTGTTTCAGAAATATCTAACCATTTTGAGACTTGTGAAATATCTATCCGTTTATATATCTGTAGTAAATCTAAAAGTTTCTTTTGTCTTTTCTCGATTTTTGACATAATTAAACATCCTATAAATTAGTCATTTTTGACAGTTAATGACTGAATAGCTCATTTTATCAGAAAAATAAATTTGATAAAAAACTAACATCAGAGCTTCAGTGGTTAATGCAAAAAAATTGCAACAGAACTTTTACTCTGAATACCTTTTTCATAACCGCCTTAAGTACAGTTTTTGGGTGAATGATAATCAGATAGCTGTACTGATTGCCACAAATATCTGGACTAAGAGTATGATTCTCTTACCATTACTGTCAATAGAAAAGATAGCTTACTACTCATATAGCTTTCTGCCACATTAATATGATCCTAGTAATTGTAAACGAGAGATATATTTTAAATACTATCACGTATATTGCTAAAGGTTTTTAATCTAACTCTGAATGATGGGTTTTGACGACATTGAGTCTGAAGGTGTTTCATTTAGACAATTTCTTAAATACATCCCTATAAGAATAACTTGAATTTACCCATTACTATACACCAATATTTCATATACAAACTAATTTTGAGACCCAATATTAGTTGATTCAACCATAAAATAAAATTTAATTAGCAAAATAGCCTTAATTATGAATGAATCACCCATAATATGCTTGACTCAATCTTAAAATGGTAAAATAATAGATTAAATCAGAACATCCTAATTAATATATGAGTCAGTTGAAGAGCATTCATAGTCTGGTAATTTAAAAGAATAATACTAGGCATCGACGAACTCAGAATTGATAATTTTTCAATAGAAAACACAGGAGCTTCCTAATAATGATCAAAAGAGACAAAGGTGATCTTCTTATTGGATTTGATCTTGGCACGAGTACCATAAAGGCACTGCTTTCAAATACTAATGGTAAAATTATCGAACAGACCAGTCGTCCAGTTAATTTACACCACCCAGCCGAATCCAGGGTTGAAATAGACCCTGAGGGCTATTTCCAAGACATATGTTCGATAATTAGAGAATTTGTTAAAAATACAAATCAAGCTGAAAATATTAAAGCCCTAAGTTTCAGTGGTGCCAGCGGGAACACAATAATCCTTGATGAGAATTACTTACCCCTGGACAATGCTATCAGCTGGATGGATAGGAGAACAGCTGGAACAAAAATGGAACTCTGGTCTGAACTTGACCTGGAAAAATTGTATTACTCCACGGGATGGCCTTTCAAAGGAACTTTTCCATTAGCCCACCTTTCATGGTACAAGCATTACAAACCGGAATTATGGAAGAAAACAAGGCATTTTTCGATGCTCAACGACTATATCTACTACCGCCTCTGCGGACGGCTGGCAGTTGATTATTCTAAGGCAACGACCTTTTTTCTATTTGACCAGGTTAAGAGTCTTTGGAACACATCTCTTCTTGATTTACTAAATATTACTGACAATGATTTGGCAGAAATGCTTCCATCAGGAACTGCTTGCGGGACTATAATGCCAGAAATAACTGAGATGACAGGACTTCAAACTAAAACTCAAATTGTAACTGGTTCCTTTGACCATCCCTCTGCAGCCAGAAGTACTGGTGTTTTTGAAGAAGGGAATGTATTAATCTCGGCAGGAACCTCATGGGTGGCATTTTCACCTGTCAGGAATAGAGAAACCGCATTGAAATGGAAAATGTTGGTAGACCCCTTTCTATCCCCTGCCGGCTGCTGGGGATCGATGGTTGCTCTGACGGGAATTGCTGAAAAGATGGAAGAGTATCTTGTAAACTGTATTGGATCCAATGAGGATGAATCGCTATTTGCCAGATATGACCGTTTGGCATCGGAAGCGGAACCAGGGGCTGATGGATTGTACATTGAACTATTCAAACAACCCTATATCCAAATGAAGGATCAATTAAAAGATATCCAACCTAAAAACATCGCAAGGGCACTTATGGAAGGAATAGTATTTCTTATCCGGAACCGAATAGAAAAACTTACCAGTCTGACAGGTAAGCCGATTGATAGAATTGTGCTAACAGGTGGTCCTACAAAAAGTTCTATCTGGCCTTCCATACTAGCCGATGTTTCTGGCCAGCCAATTGTCATCCCAGAAACAGGACAGCATGCAGGAGCCATGGGAGCTGTTATGCTCGCAGGAATTGGTGTTGGCCTATACTCTGACGAACATGATGCTTATGAGCAGACCAAATCTCAGGAATTGATAATTGAACCAGACCCGGTTCGCAGTAAACTTTATCAGAAAATATATAAAGACTATATAAAACATTTTGAAATAGACAGCTGAATCAATAGGAGATTGATATGAATAAAAGAGAAATACAGAAAATATTACCTAAACCCCCATTTTTTGAAACTAGTGTAAAAAACTATATTTTTGGAGATGATGTCTATAACTATGCCCTGGCAGTTGATGCTGCGGCCAAGAAGTATGACGTTGATGCAATTTTTATTGCTCCCTATACAGAAATCAGAAGGATTGCAGAAAATACAGATCGTATTTTTGTATTTGCCCCCTATATGGATACCTTAAAACCGGGCCGGGGAATCGCAGATGTATTACCCGAAGCTATTAAAAGTGCAGGGGCAAAAGGTGTCATGCTTAACCACTGTGAAAGACCCATGACCCTGCCTCAAATAAAAAGAACCATAGACCGAGCCAACGAGCTTGGCTTGATTACTTTTGCTTGCGCTGATTCCATTTCAGAGACAAAAGCAATTGCCCAGTTTCAGCCTGATATTATTAACCCCGAACCAAGTGAGCTCATTGGAACAGATCAGGCAAGTAATATGGATTATGTGGTAGAGACCCTCAAGGTTGTCAAAGAAATTTTTCCAAATATTTTAGTAGAACAGGCAGCAGGAATAACAACTGGTCGTCAGATATATGATTTCATTATGGCTGGAAATGACGCTGCAGGTTCCGCATCGGGAATATTGAACTCTCCAGATCCTTACAAACTACTGGATGAGATGGTATACAACGTCAGAAAAGCAAAAGATGAACTTGAGAAATCGAAAGGACATAAGAAATGAAAATAACAAATGAAACAATTAAAGTAAAATCTACAGGAATGAGACCAACTTTTCATACCCTTACCGAGAAAGTAAAGGAAATTGTAGAAGTTTCACAAGTGAAAAATGGTATGTGTCTGATCTATTCACGTCATACCACATGTTCTGTAATGATCGATGAAGACTCTTTTGACAAAGCTTATACAGGTATGACATTTCTTCAACAGGATCTCACAGATGTATTTGAGAAAATAATCCCGACATGCCGCAAAGAAGGACAGTACATGCATCCCGGGCCGGAGCTTACAGTCTTTGCAGCCGAACATGGTGAAGATAAACCAGGAACACTCAACACTGATGCCCATCTCAGATCATCTATTGTCGGGCGAAGCGAGACCATCCCGATTATAGAAGGGAATCTGGAATTGGGAGAATTCGGGCATATTTATTTTGTTGATTTTGATCATACTCGTGCTCGTGAACGAAAGGTATATGTACAGATTATTGGTGAATAACCTTAACTTCAATGATAAGGAGCATCAAAATAAAATTCTGTTTTTTAAATATTAAGGAGAAATAATATGAAAGTATTAAATGAAAGATTTGAAATGCAATCAGATGGTCTGCATCCTACGTTCCATGATGTAACTAAGAAGGTAAAAGGGATGGTAGAAAATTCAGGTATTAAAAATGGAACTTGTGTTGTCTATTCTCACCACACAACATGTTCTGTAATGACCCAGGAATGTTCCCATGACAAGACATATTTCGGACTAGAGTTTTTGCAACAGGATCTTTGTAATGTTATGGAGAAACTGATACCCACTTGTCGGGTCGAAGGGCAGTACATGCACCCAGGGAAGGAACATATAGATTTTGCCATGAGCCTTGGTTCTGAAGAAGGAGAGTGGACAAGTCTGAATACAGAGGCACATCTCCGTTCTGTTTTTTTTGGACGATCAGAAACTATTTTGATTGTAGATGGAGAATTACAACTTGGTGATTTTGGATACATCTATTTTATAGACTGGGACCAAGTTCGGGCTAGAAAGAGAACTTGTCAGGTTCAGGTTATGGGAGAATAGAGAGAAACCATTATTACACTTCCTTACCTGGCTTGTACATCATTGCAGACAGGTTAAGGTAGTAGAAGAAATAGAGAGCTCCCAATTAATAGTACCTAAAATAAAAGTTTATTGATCGGTCTTTACTATATTTTATCATTCCCTTGGGACAAATACATCCCAGAAATGTGAGCCTTCATCTTTAAACCAGAAATGATGATATGATAACTGCAATATTTAGTAATAAAATGTGAAGAGTATGAAATAGAGGAATCTGATAAATAATTAAGGATTATCAGGAAAGGGTAAATAATGAAACTTAGTTCATGGGGATATGCCAAAGAATCATTTACAATTGAGTCTAATGCTATTAAACAAACCTTTAAGGCCATCAATAAAACTGCTTTTGAGAAAGCAGTGGATGTTCTTAGTAAAGCTGAAAGAATTGCTGCCAGCGGATGTGGCCATTCGGGTATAGCCTGTCAACATTTTGCCCATTTGATGTGCTGTATTGAGCTACCTGCAAGATTTATTTCTCCATCCGAGGCAGTACATGGAGCCAGTGGATTTTTAAAAAAAGGGGATGTTATAATATTAGCTTCGCGAGGTGGTAAAACTTCAGAATTACTTCCAATTATGCAAATTTGCAAAAATAAAGAAGTGACTGTCATCAGTATTACAGAGAATATGGAATCCCCTTTGTCTTTAGGTTCAGATATTGTAATCAAGATGCATGTCCAACGAGAAACAGATAAATATAACAGCCAGGGTACAACCAGTTTTGTGGTATTATCAGTGATATTTGATTCCCTGCAAGCTGCGCTTATAGAGGAAATAGACTATCAGGAAAAACAGTTTGCACTCATACATCCTGGAGGTGCTGTAGGAGAAAAACTAAATAGATGAATACAGTAAAGTGTCCTGTGTAAATGCCTAACCTATTCATTAGAAAATCGATCTCCATATTCCAGCTGGAATCGATTCATAGCAGGTTTCCAATTTCGAAATGACATTGTCCTTTTTTTGGAGGCCTGCTGTATAGCCCAAGTTTACGATCCTAAATGTAGATTTATTATTGGAAAAGATTTTACGATTCTTTATGGCTTTTCGGATTACACTGTTTAACGATTCTATTGCATTCGTGGTACGGAATGTGATCCTGCCTTGATTTCCCGGAGTAGTAGTTAAGACCGATTTTTAATAAAATGAGGTAATAACTATGAATGAGAAAAAAAGACGTCGCTATGATGCAGAATTCAAAAGAAACGCGATAGCACTTTCAGAAGAACCAGGTCGGACAGCTCACAGCGTAGAGCAATCCTTGGGAATTGCAAATGGTTTGATTGGGAACTGGAAGCGTCAACTTTCAACAAATGGTAACTTGGCATTTCCTGGTAATGGAATCGAGGCTTTGACTCCTGATCAAAGAAAGATTCGAGATCTTGAAAAGCAGCTTTATGATGCAGAGATGGACCGCGATATATTAAAAAAAGCATTGGCCATTTTCAGCAAAACACCGAAATGAAATACTTCTTTATACAAGAGTGTCGCTCTGAATTTCCGGTGGTGAGAATGTGCCATAATCTTAATGTCTCTGAGAGCGGATTTTATGACTGGCAAGGACAATCAAAATCTTCCAGAAGGATAGCCAAAGAAAAACTGATGACCAAGATCAGTGAGCTTTTTTATATTAAGCACAAACAAATGGCAGGAAGTCCTTTGATCACAGAGGATTTGCATGATGATCCTCAGTATAAAACTGTCTATAGAAGCCGTGTAGCAGCTCTTATGAAGGAAATGGGGCTTAGATGCAAGATACAGAAGCAGTTTGTCGTTACAACAGATTCAGATCATAAAGAATGGATTCCTGACAACATTTTGAATCGTCATTTTAATCCAGAAATGCCCAATGTTGCCGTAGTTGGGGATATCACATATATCAAGGTTGCATCCAAGTGGATGTATTTATCTGTATTTATAGACCTTTATTCTCGTAAAGTTGTTGGCTGGGATCTTAACAAAAGTCTCTCTGCGGACTCTACCTGTAATGCCTTTAAAAAATATCTATATCGGAATAATAATCCAAAGGGAATGCTTGTTCATAGCGATCGAGGTATCCAGTATGCATCAGAACAATTCAGATCCCTTTTAGAGTCAGTGGATGCTGTCCAAAGTATGAGCCGAAAAGGAAATTGTTGGGACAATGCCGTTGCAGAATCATTCTTTCATACACTGAAAACACGATTGATTTATCACCGGAAATACCGAACGATGGAAGAATTGAATAAGGATCTTTATTGGTATATTGAAATTTACTACAACAGGATCAGGAAGCACACAGAAAATAATTGGTTGACTCCTGATGAGAAAGAAAGTAAGTATTATGAAACGGGAAATGTGGCTTAACTGATACTCCGTTTTTTTGAGCCTGTAAAGTTTTTTGTGTAAAGCCCATTCTTCATATGTCAAATCGCCCTTCATATTCTATGGCGAATCTATTCATAGCAGGTGTCCAGTTCCGAAGTGGCATAGACCATTATAATGAGCCCAGATATTAAGACACAGGTTTAAGGTGGGTTTCTCCTTGTAACAATTATCTGGGAGGAATAAATTATTATTATGAAACGAAAGAGTTACGACAAGAAATTTAAGGCAAAGGTAGCACTTGAGGCTATCCGTGGTGAAAAGAGCTTACAGGAGTTAGCTCAGCTCTATGGTATTCATGCAAACCAGATCAGCCTATGGAAAAAGCATCTCTTGGATGGTGTTGAGGATATATTTGAACGGCCAAATAAAAAGAAGACAAATATTTCTGAATCAGAATTGAAAGAGTCCGAACTCTATAAGAATATTGTTCAATTACAGGTAGAGAATCAATTTCTAAAAAAAAGAACAAGGAACTGTACGGGCACGATCCGGATTGATAGAACCGGATAATTTGAATCTTTCAATCAAGAAACAGTGCAAGTTGCTTGATATCTCTCGTTCAAGCTTCTATTACAAGCCTACAAATTCAAATGAGGCATGGGAACTGGATATGATTATTCTAATTATAGAGAAGTTAGGAAAAACCCCATTCTATGGGTATAGAAAGATCGCCGTCGCATTGAATGATAAAGGTTATAAGATTACTAGAAAACAAGTACGGCGTCTTATGAAGAGGATGGGTTTGAGTGCTATTTACCCAAAGAGGAACCTTTCTAAAGCCAGAAAGGAGCATAAGAAGTATCCCTATTTGCTGAGAGGAAAAAGAATACTGTTTCCAAACCAAGTTTGGGCTACAGATGTGACTTATCTAAAAATAAACAATAACTTTGTGTATTTGGTAGCTGTTCTAGACCTATATAGCCGGAAGGTCTTATCCTGGAGAATTTCAAATACAATGGATGTGAGTTTTTGTGTCGATGCACTAGAAGAGGCTCTTATGCAGTATGGGATTCCTGCAATATTTAACACAGATCAAGGGAGCCAGTTTACTTCCGACGCATTTGTGGGTGTTCTAAAAGAGCATGGAATACAAATTAGCATGGATGGTAAAGGTCGTGCTCTGGATAATATTTATGTAGAACGATTGTGGAGGACTCTCAAGTATGAAGAAATTTACCTCCATAGTTATGACAGCATCATTGAACTGAGAACATCTGTTAACAGATACTTCAATTTTTACAATAAGGAAAGATTTCATCAGTCCCTGGATTATGAAACACCGGACGAAATCTACTATAGAACATTTATGTCAGCTGTTATGAGAGCTGCTTAATAAAGGGAAGGAATACACCTTAAAACTATCTGTTGTTGCGTTGACGAAAGGGCTCACTATACACCCTTTCGTACAATCGATATATTTCAGCACCTTTTGAATTGTTTTGAATATATCGGAGGTATCCCACATGAAATAGTAATCGATCAGGACAGAGCTCTGGTCGTCAGTGAAAATCAAGATGATATCATCCTGACAAAACAGTTCAAGGATTTCAAAAAAGAGATGGGTTTTTCTTTGTATGTCTGCCGAAAAGCAGATCCGGAGTCAAAGGGGAAGGTAGAGAATCTGGTCAAGTTCGTGAAAACGAGTTTCTTCTCAGGCAGACAATTCAATTCATTCGAAGAGATCTCTCCTCGTCTGGATAGCTGGCTTGAGAGAAGAGCCAATGGTAAGATCTGTTAGGCAACAGATATGGTGCCCAGAAATCTTCTTGAGCGGGAACAGGAAATGATGTCTCCCATACGTTCTTCGATCTACAGAAAAGACCAGATCCTGGGAAGAGAAGATAGGAAGGTTTCAGAGAAAGGCTTGATCTGCGTAGGTGGGAGCTCATATTCAGTACCTCAGGAATATCTCAAGAGAAAAGTATGGATTTATCGATCCCACAAAAATCCAATCATTTATGGGTCACAGGATTGAAAGGAAATAGCTCGGCACAGATTGTCCCTTATACCGGGAGAAAACATAATCCAGAGAAATCATTTCAGAAATACCTCTGTGAAGGCTTCTGATCTGAAAAAAGAGTTGAAGAGCAAGCTCAAAGATAACGAACAATGGGAGGATCTCATTGAAGGAAACTACAGTCGGTTTTCACGGTATTTTCGAGATCAGCATCACGTATTTTCCAAGTTCTTAGATAATGGGTATGAGTCTGAATTATTAAAATCAGCAATTCAGTTCTGTATTGATAGTGGTAAGTATTCAGCTAATGATCTTGCAGAAGCATATCAGTACTTCAAGGGAATCGAGGAATACCAACAACCGGATATTCTACCAGTACTGTTATCCGGAGTACGCAAAATTAAGAGCGAATCCCGAAATCCTAAAGTGGAAAAACGGAAGATGTCCTATTACACATCGCTTGTTAGCCTCTTAGGAGGTGCTCTATGAGCCACTTTAAATACTGTACTAGAGTAATGGATAGCCTCAACCTAAAAGGAATGGTCTCAGCCCTGGATGACCTTTCTGAAAAGGAAAATCTATCCCATCTAAAATTTCTGGAAGAACTACTCAGTAGTGAAATTGATTACAGGACTGACCGTAGATTGAAGAGGAATATGGCCGGCACTCATTTTCCTGTTTTCAAGGAACTTGAGACATTTGATTTTTCAAGACTGGAAGGAATTACGGAACTGCAAGTCAAAAACCTAATGGATTTCAGGTGGATTGATAAACATGAAAACCTTCTCTTTTTCGGACCTCCCGGATTGGGGAAAACCCATATGTCCATCGAATTTGGTTTGAAGGCGATCCAGGCAGGTTACAAAGTCTGTTTTGAAAGAATAACGACATTGATAAAACTCCTGAAAACTATGGAAGTCCAAAGGTCCAGCACATTTCGAATTAACCGGATCATGAAAGCAGATGTTCTGATTATTGATGAAATTGGCTACACGCCTATTGATCGTAAAGAAGCAAATTGCATATGCTGAGAGGTTCAGCAGATCCATCCGTCAGGAATGCTTGGATTGGTTTGCAATCTTCTCAGAAAAACAATTGCGGAATATCCTGAAATCCTACATGGAATATTATAATAAATATCGACCGTATCAAGGCATTCATTCCATTTCGGAAGACAGACCTCCAGTTGCGTCAGGTAAAATTATGAAGATGCCAATACGATTTGGCCTCTATCACCACTATTACAGAGCCTCTTGATCTAATTTGGAAAACTATCACCATTCACCATGGGACAGGTGTTTCCAGAACATGACGAAATCAAATATTTTCCCGGTTTTCAACAATAGAAATACAGAAGTTCTGATGATTCAATTTCCTTAAAATATTGAAGCACCTTAAAGATTCAATATTTCTGTCCTGATTTTCTTCTCGCATATTCAATTGTCATTACGCGACAGCCAGAGTTTTGGCGTTAATAAACAGACTGCCCCACGAAATTTGGACACCTTTATAAGTTAGATTAAACTATATAAGGGAGTTTCAAATGAGTAGAAAAAAAACTCAAGCGTACACAGAGGATTTTCGCAGAGAAGCAATCAGACGGTCAGAATTGGAAGGCAGTTCTGCCAAGATCGTTGCTGATGAATTAGGGATCAGTGCTCAGCAAATTTACAATTGGAAAAGACAATTTACCCGACTCAGTGAAAAACAATTTAATACTTTAGCTGGAGTCGATTATTCAAAAGATGAATCTAATGAACTAAGAGCACTCAAAAGAGAGAATAAAAAACTCAAAGATGAGATTGAATTCTTAAAAAAAGTGGCTGCATATTTTGCGAACGGCCAAAAGTAAAATATGCAGCCATCTTGGATCATAAAGGCCAGTATTCAATTAAAACTATGTGTAAGGCATTAAACGTAGCTAGATCAGGATATTACCAATGGTTTAACAGCCCCGAGAGTTCATATGAGTATAAGAAGAGAGTGGTTAAAAAGAGAATCCTGGATACCTATGAAGAATTTAAAGCTAGGTATGGCTCCAGAAGGATTACTGAAGAACTTAAAGCCCTGGGATATAGCTGTAGTGTCAATTACGTGGCTAAAATCATGCATGACAGCGATATTAAGGCCCATAATGGTAAAGGATTCAAATATCCCAAAAGAAGCCTCTCGATGAATAATGTCAGTGATAATATTTTATGGAGGAACTTTTCGGCAAGCACAATAAATGAAAAATGGACTTCAGATATTACTTACATATGGGTTAAGGATAGATGGATGTACCTTGCTGTCGTTATGGACCTCTACTCAAGAAAGATAGTCGGTTGGGCACTGGGTTCAAGCATGACTTATGAACTGATAATGGAGGCCTTATCAGTCGCAATTAGCAGACGAGGTGACACAGAGAATACAATTCTTCATTCTGATAGAGGAGTTCAATACAGATCACAAAAATATATCGATTTTGCTCATAGGCATGGATTTCAGTTAAGCATCAGTCGCCGTGGAAATTGTTGGGATAATGCGCCTATGGAATCATTTTTTAGCAGATTGAAGGTAGAAATGGTTTATCCAAATAACTTTCAGCGCATTGATGATTTAAAATCTGGTATTTTTGAATATATAGAGATATTCTATAATCGTAAACGTCGACATTCTTTATTGAACTACAAAAGTCCTATGGAATATGAGGAGCAATTAAAGGTTGTAGCATAAAGCGTGTCCACTTTTCGTGGGGCACACCATAAAAAATCATCAGAAATATATAGAAAATCTTTTAATTGTAAAATCGTTATACTAAAGTTATACTCTAAGTATGAAAACAGCTATATCCATACCAGATCAGTTATTTAATGAGGCTGAAGTCACAGCGAAACAGCTAGGATTGGCCAGAAGTCAACTTTATGTGAAAGCCATAAAAGAGTTTATTGAACATCATAATAAGGACAGAATAACTGAAAAGTTGAATGATATTTATTCCGTCCAGAATGATGACAATGATTTATCCAATATCGGAGTAGAACAATTAAGAAAGGCCACAGAAAATGATACGTGGTGAAATATGGTGGGTTGATTTAGGAATCCCCTTTGGAAGTGAGCCCGGTTATAAAAGACCTGTTGTCGTAATCCAGGAAGATTCTTTCAATAAAAGCAGAATACAAACAGTAATAGTAGCATCTGTCACTTCAAACCTAAGTTTAGCAGATGCTCCGGGTAACGTTTATCTGGAAAAAGAAGAATCTAAATTACCAAAAGACAGCGTTATAAATATTTCTCAAATAGTTACTTTAGATAAACAGCGCTTAATTGAAAAAGCGGCAATTCTACCTTCAACTTTGATGATTGAAGTTGATTATGGATTAAGAATCATTCTGAATATGCAATAATCCATTTATGTCTGGCCCATAAGGCATTACAGCGGAGAACCTATCCGGGCCTAACTTGGCCGCCCGATAATTCAGTCTTTTGATGATTATTTTGCCGTGACGCCTTTTTATGGATGTAAAAACTGAATGTTTGGAGAAAAAGAAATTGCACCAGAATAAAGAGAAAGTATTGAAATGCCTTTAGATTATTATGAGCTGAAAAACATGCGGAATCTCCATCCGGCCTGGCGTTTAATGGCAGCAGAACACGCCCCCTTTATCGCCGGATTTCTGGATCTTGTCTTTTCTGATATAAAGATCCGACAGATTCGGGAATCCGAGATTCACATGAAACTGGAAGATTATCTTTATACGCTGAGAGAAACAGATCAGGAAGATCGTTTTGCCAGGGATACATCAGCCTATCTGGCTGAGTGGAGCCGTAATGACCGTGGCTGGCTGAGAAAATTTTATCTGCCTGGATATGATGAACCATATTACGACTTAACCCCGGAGAGTGAAAAAGCTCTCGGCTGGATGAGGGAGTTATTCAACAAAAATTTTATCGGAACTGAAAGCCGCCTTTACAGCAGTATCGATCTGTTAAAACAGATTGCTCACGGGCTGGAAACGGATAAGGACATACGGATTGAGCGCCTTGAGGCACGGAAAAAGAAAATTGACGAAGAAATACAGGCTGTAAAGGATGGAAATCTTTCTTTATTGGATGATAGGGAAGTTCGGGAACGCTTTATTCAGTTTGAAAAGATGTCCAGGGAAATTTTGGGAGACTTCAGAGCCGTCGAACAGAATTTCCGAAATCTGGATAGAAAAACAAGAGAAAAAATTACAAGTTGGAATGGAGATAAAAGCAGTCTGTTAAAGGCATTGTTCGGTGAACGGGATTCCATTTCCGATTCGGATGAAGGCCGCAGTTTTAATGCTTTCTGGAATTTCCTTTTGTCATCAGACAGTCAGGAAGAGCTATCTGAACTGTTGGATAAAGTCTGTTCTATTGAACAGGTAAGGGAAATAGAAGAGTCCTCAGCCTATAAAAGGATTCACTTTGACTGGATGCTTGCAGGGGAACGGACTCAGAGAACGGTTGCCAGATTGAGTCAGCAGCTGCGCCGTTTTCTGGATGATAAAGCCTATTATGAGAACAGGAGAATATCCTCTTTGCTGGACAGTATAGAGAGTAACGCTCTGGAATTGAGAGACGATCAGCCAGATGGGGATTTTATGGAAATGGAAGGCTGGAAGCCCGAGATACGAATGCCCATGGAACTTCCACTGTTTTCACCTCCCTACCCAGAGGCATTAAGCCATATAATGGAGGATGTTGATCTTAGTGGTCTGGATACAGAGGTTTTATTCAATCAGACAGTTGTAGATAAGAAAAAACTTAAACTACGGATAAACAGGCTCTTAAAAGAAGAGGCGCAGGTAACTCTGTCAGGAGTATTGGTAGATCATCCCCTGGAGGAAGGATTGGCTGAATTAATCATGTACATAACCATTGCAGAAGAAAGTCCCTATTCCTTCATTGATGAAAGGGAAACCGATTTTGTTACCTGGATGGATAAAAATGATCATTTTAGAAGAGCAGGAATCCATAGAATAGTGTATCACAGGAAAGGTTATGAGCAGCAGTAATATACATAAAGATTTTTCACTGGTACTGGTATCATTGTTGAGGGGAGTTGTCTATCGAGAAGATCACCCTATCAGATGGCAGATTCTGATGGAGCAGCAGGCAGAGCTGAGAGACTATCTGTCCCGGATGGGATTGGAAGCGGTTATTTATGAAGATGAGGGATATGCATTTTTAAGAAACCAGATTGTGGATGATCAGGACGAGGCGTATGAGATTCCCCGTCTGATCAGCAGGAGAGCACTTTCTTATCCTGTCAGCCTGCTCTTGGCATTATTGCGCCGCTCTATGGCCGAACACGATGCCAGCAGTTCAGAAGTGAGGATTATTCTGGATAGGCAGGATATTCTGGATATGGTATCAGTTTATTTTTCCAAAGGAAATAATGAAGTTCAGTATGTCAAAAAGATAGACAGTTACCTGAACAGAATACAGGAAATGGGATTTATCCGTTTTATTGGGGAGAACAAGGAAAAAATTGAGATAAAACGTATTCTCAAAGCCTTTGTGGATGCTCAATGGCTGAATGAATTTGACGCAAAACTGGCAGAATATAGAGAGTATGGTAAAAGGAGAGACGGATAATGGAACTGGACGGCTTTCTGGAGTTTTCAGAAGATGACGGGCTTGCCGGTTTCAGACTGGACAGGATTGAACTATATAACTGGGGAACTTTTCACGATACGGTTTGGGAATTCCCGTTAAAGGGACGGAATGGTCTTCTTACAGGGGATATCGGTTCAGGAAAATCAACAGTTGTGGATGCTGTCACTACCTTACTGGTTCCTCCTTCCAAAATACGGTATAACAAGGCGGCAGGTGCCGAAAGAAAAGAGAGAAGCTTGAAATCCTATGTTCTGGGTCATTACAAGTCTGAGCGCAGTGATGAAGGTCATGCCGCTAAACCTGTCCCTCTCAGGGGGAAGACGCACTATACAGTCATTCTCGCCGTTTTCCGGAATGACGGATATAATCAGCAGACGACCCTGGCTCAGATCTTCTGGCAGAAGGAGAGTGCCGGTCCGCCGGCCCGTATGTATGTTATTTCGGATATTGCTCTGAGCATAAAAGAACATTTTTCCGATTTTGGAGGGGATATGAACACCCTTCGGAAGCAGCTGCGAAATCTCCCCCATACAGAAAAACCTTTTGATAGTTTCTCAACATACGGTGCTGCTTTCCAAAGGCGTTTCGGTCTGCAGAATGAACAGGCTCTGGAATTATTTCATCAGACAGTTTCCATGAAATCCATAGGGAATCTGACTTCTTTTGTAAGAGAGCATATGCTGGAAGCCTTCGATGTGGAGACCCGAATACAGGCTTTAATCAGTCATTTTTCCGATCTGGACAGGTCTCATCAGGCTGTCCTGAAGGCCAAGGATCAGATAGAGCGTCTTGACCCGCTTCTAGAAGAACTGGACCAGTACAAAGAGATCTCTGACGACAATTTAAGAGACAGGGAAAGCCGGGACGGGCTCCTCCCTTATTTTTCCCACCTGAAGAAAGGACTGGTTGAGGAGCGTCTTCTTTCTTTGAATGAACAGCTGGAGAAGAAATCAGCCAGAAAAGAGAAGCTGGAACATAAATGGCGCGGATTCGATGATGAGCGCGACAGTTTGAAACAGGCAATCTATGAGAATGGCGGAAACCGACTGGAAAAACTAAAACTGGATGTGAACAGACTTGAAGATGAAAAAAATCAGAGACTGAACCGGTTTAATCATTATTCTGAACACTCGGAACCTGTCGGACTCAAAGCTCCGGCCAGTGAGGAATCTTTTACGGAAAACAGGAAGCTCCTGGAAAAAATGGAGACACGCTGGGATCAGGAGGAAAGAGATGCCGAAAACAGAAGGAGTGAACTGCAGGTTGATTTTGCAGATCAGAATAGACAGAATCAGGAACTGGAAAAAGAAATCATCTCTCTGGAAAGCAGAAAGAGTAATATTCCCTACAGACAGCTGAATATCAGGCAGCAGTTATGCCGGGCACTGTCTATCCATGATGAAGAACTGCCTTTTGCCGGAGAATTGATAAAAGTCAGGGACAGTGAGTCGGCTTGGGAAGGCGCCATAGAGCGTGTGATGCATAACTTTGCTCAGAGTCTGCTGGTACCGGAAACACATTATACCGCTGTTTCGGACTGGGTAAACGGAAACCGGCTGCAGGGGAGACTGGTATTTTTTAAGACGGCTTCCTCCCTGGCACAAAAGTCCTATGACATTGATGATGACTCTCTATTGGGAAAACTGGAGCTGAAAGAGGGGAGTCCATTTTTGAACTGGCTGGAAGAGGAATTGAGGAAACGCTTTAATTTCAGCTGCTGTACTGATATGACGGCTTTCAGAAGAGCCCGGAAGGCTCTGACCCCAAAGGGATTGATTAAAGGTGGAGGTCACCGTCATGAAAAGGATGACCGGCACTCTTTAACAGACCGGAGCCGTTATGTCCTGGGTTGGATAAATAAAGACAAAATATCCGCTTTGAAAGGGAGACAGGCTGATTTAAAAAGGGCTATGAATCTTATCGCTGAAAATCTTGATGCCCTGGATCGTGAAAGAAAAAAGAGGGATCAGGGGCTCAAGTCATTATATGCACTGAGAAATTACACTTCATTTAGAGAACTTGACTGGCAGGATACTGCTGCACAGGCGGAAGTATTAAAAAAAGAGATGAAATCTCTGGAATCGGCATCCGATATCCTTCATCAGCTCAATGAGAAACTGAAGAATATTGAAGAAGAACGGAAAACCCTCCGTGTAGGACTGGATAAGCTTTATGATGAAACAGCCAGACTGGAGGAGAGAATCAGCACCTACTCCAAACAGATTCAAGATCTTGAAGAAAAGATCGCCGCCTCCCCTCTCTCTTCGGAACAATGGCAGCCCGTTATTCAAGCCCTTATGAAGGATATCCTGGGAGACTTTAAGCTCAGTGTAGAAAACTGTGATGCCCGGCAGCAGGATATCAGAATCAGCCTGCAGAACCGTATAGATTCACGTGACAGAAAGGTGGCCCGCCTGTCACAATCCATTGTCCGGCAGATGCAGGAGTTCAGGAATTTATATCCTTCTGAAACAGCCGAAATGGATGCATCTCTTGAAGGGCAGGAGGAATTTCGTTCTCTCGCAGATCGGCTACATCAGGACGATTTACCACAGTTTGAAGTTCGCTTTAAAGAACTGCTTAATGAAAATACTATTAGGGAGATTGCCAATTTTCAGGCACAGCTGAACCGGGAAAGAAAAATAATAGAGGACAGGATTGAGAAAATTAACCGCTCCATGTCTTCCATTGAATACAATAAAGACAGATATATCATACTGGATGCCATGAAATCCAATGATACTGAAATCAGGCAGTTCCGCCAGGACCTGAAAAGCTGTACCGAAGGCACTCTCGGGGGCAATGAGGATGATCAGTATACCGAACTGAAGTTTCTTCAGGTCAGTAAAATTATTGACCGTTTCAGGGGACGGGAGGGCAGTTCCGATCTGGACCGCCGTTGGACGGCTAAAGTCACAGATGTTCGAAACTGGTTTGATTTTGCTGCATCAGAAAGATGGAAAGAGGATGATTCTGAATACGAACACCATACCAATTCTGGCGGAAAATCCGGAGGACAGAAGGAGAAACTGGCCTATACAGTTCTGGCAGCCAGTCTGGCCTATCAGTTTGGTCTTGAGTTTAATGAAGTCCGCTCCAGAAGCTTTCGTTTTGTAGTTATTGATGAAGCCTTTGGAAGAGGGAGTGATGAATCCGCCCGTTACGGTCTGGAATTATTCAAAAAACTGAATCTTCAGCTTCTGGTCATTACTCCTCTGCAGAAAATACATATTATAGAACCCTATGTTTCCAGTGTCGGATTTGTTCATAATGAAGAGGGGAAACGGTCATTGCTCAGGAATTTTACCATTCAGGAGTTCAGGCAAAATCAGAATGAGAGCCCTGTATGAGCTGGGGGAATGCCGAGACACTCCGGATCAAACTGACTAAGAGTTGGGATAGTGGAACTTTACTCACTCAGCTTTATGAGGGAACGCTTGTTTTTCCCTGTTCCTTTTTCATTAAAGGTCCAACAGCAGGGCAAATAACTGAGTCTTTTGAGGCTGTACGGATATGGGTTAAAGAGTGGGACGAGAAAGAGACTCAGCTGCCGGGTTCACTGCAGAAGAAAGAAACTAATAACAGAGTTCTGGGCCGGAATCGAATACCTTCCGCCTGGATCTTTGACACTCCGGTTGAGCTTTTAAAGTTCATAGGTAAGGAAAATACTTATAAAAAGTGGGCAGACGCAGTGAAGAACCTTGGGCAGACGTTTCCAGTCTGGGAAAAAGTGGCCCTGGAAAAGCCGCATAAAATCCTGGATAATCTTTCCAAACTAGATAGAATCATTGCTATTGCTTTATGGATCTGTGAGAATCCCAAACCTGATATTTATTTAAGAGAGCTGTCTTTGCCCAGTGTGGATACAAAATTTATTGAGAAAAACAGATCGCTTCTCTCCTGGTTTCTTGATCCTATTCTGCCGGAATCAGCAATTTGTGCTCAGTATAAAGGTGCTGCCAGGTTTGAAAAGCGCTATGGATTTAAGTCAAAGCCTGAGATGATCCGTTTCAGGTTTCTAGATAAGGCTCACTATATAAACGGCCTTTCAGAACTTGCTGTTCGTTCGGATGAATTGGTTTTGTTCCAGCCTTTAGTAAAGTATATTTTTGTTATTGAAAATGATGTGACAGCTTTGGCATTTCCACCAGTAAAGGATGCATTGCTTATCTATGGACGGGGATATAATTTTGATTCTCTTCAAAAGATGAGATGTCTGAAGAATAAAGAGATCTATTACTGGGGAGACCTGGATACACACGGACTGGCTATTCTGAGCCAATTCAGGTCTTATTATCCTCAGACCCGTTCTTTCCTGATGGATTCATCTATTTTGCTTTCGCATAAGGAGCATTGGGGAGTTGAACCGAAACAGTATCCTTCTTTACCGGCTCATTTATCTTCTGAGGAAGCAATACTATTCAATAATTTAATTCAGGATAAATATGCAGTGTCACTCAGACTTGAACAGGAATTTATCAGCTATGACATTCTATTAAAGGCAATAGAAGAATTAATACCCTGAAAGTCTCAGTATCTGTGACCACGCCACATTTCTTACATTTTCGTATCTTCTTGTTTTATAATAATCTCAAAATCAATAAAAAGGGGATGCTGGGAAACTCAAAATACAATTTGATGTTTTTACACAAATCCGATCTTTTGACCCTGTTTTTTTTGAGGATATAATGAATTCATATACGCTTATTTATAAACAAGCGAAAAAGGTATCAAATGGAAAACCAGAATTATAGACCTGAGCATATCTTTGACATTGCCTCTTCCATACAGAAACAGTTACAACAATCCATTCATGAAATTCAAGATGTGCATGAACGGACTCACGTACTCTCTATCAATGCCAGGATTGAGGCTGCAAGAAGTGGAGTCCACGGCTTGGGATTCAAGATAGTAGCTGATGAATTCGGAAACCTAAACAATGAGATTGCTCAGATTTCAAGAACCCTGGGCGAAAGCATTAGCAATGAAACCCAAATCCTTATGGAATTAAGCGACGGCATGGCAAAACAGGTACGAGGAGACAGACTCTCTCAAATCAGCCTATCCATTATGGATGTTGTGGATAGAAACCTCTACGAGAGGACCTGTGATGTTCGATGGTGGGCTACAGACTCCTCTGTTGTAGAAGCCCTGGAACAGCCTGGAGAACAGAAAGAAAACTTTGCAAGTAAAAGACTAGCTGTCATCCTTGATGCTTATACGGTCTATTTGGACCTCTTTCTTGTGAATAAAGACGGCTGTATTGTTGCCAATGGCCGACCGGAGCACTTCTTTGTCAAAGGAAAAACAATAAAGGATGAGTCCTGGTTTAAAGAAGCAATGTCTTCTCCTAATGGACAAGAATATAGTTTTACGTCCACACATCAAAGCGAACTTCTGAATGGGCAGGAAGTTCTTATTTATGGCTGCCGGGTGGATAATGAAGAAACTACTGGTAAGGCCCCTCTTGGTGCACTGGGGATCTACTTTAACTGGAAAAGCCTGGGAGAAGCCGTTCTGGAGAAAATAAGTACAATAGACCTACATGATGATATTAAGGTTCTGAGGTTGAAAACAGAATCCCGTATTATCGATGAAACCGGCAAAATTCTTGCCTCTTCTGAGAAAGGAGAGAGTGGTAAAATTTTATCAAACAAGAACCTGAATAAAATTCTGGATAGCAATAGTATGGGGCATTTCCTGACTCATATCGATGATACGATTCAGATTACCGCCTTCGGATACTCTCCAGGGTTTGAAACTTATGCAACCGGCTGGTACGGTATAATCACACAGACGATAAAAAATAATTCCTAAGCAATTTTCTATGAAGAGACTACTATGATTATTGATTCCCCGGTCCATTCCCTATAATTGCATTCATTTCTGCCAATGTGATCATAAGTCTGGACAATCTTGGGGACTGCCTACCAAATGGAAGATTTGTTAATAATCTATTTTGCTCCGATTAATACTTGAGCTTTGTCCTGCATATTAGGAAAGAGGTTACCTGGTACATTATCCTTACCAAGAGCTTCACATACAATATATCGGGCGCAGAGTGTACTCTCTCCCAGGCAATACCTTTTTTTCATCATTGAAGCCAGAGCAGGTTTCTCGGACATTTTATCATTGAAAAACGGACAACCCGCTAAATTTTTACAATCAGCCATTAGTATCTCCAAAGCAAATTTTAATCGATAGTTCATTTTAGTTACCAGCCATATTATACTCAATATTAAAATATCGCAAATTGGAGGATTTCAACAAATATAAATGAATACTTATTTTCTAATAATAGTAATCCGCTTACATTTTAAAAACTCAACAAACCGAATTTCTGCCCTTTTCCTTGGATTTATATAGCATTTGATCCGCTAGTCGCATGAGTTCATCAAAAGATTGAACCTCATCGCTTGTACAGGACACTCCCAAACTAAGAGTAATTTTTATATCTGCATCTTTGTTTATTGGTATAGCAGACTTTTCGACCATCCCTCTCAACTTCTCAGCAACAAGAAAAGCTTCATTGATTCCTGTCTGAGGTAAAAGAAGAACGAACTCATCTCCCCCAAACCTTGTCAAAATATCACTTCCTCGAATACTGGATGAAATTACCCTGGTAAGTTCAATGATGACATGGTCCCCAATATCATGTCCGTAGGTATCATTAATTTCCTTAAAATAATCGACATCCATCATAACGAGCGAAAAAGATTGTCCATTTCTTCTAGACATTTCCAATTCACGCTGTCCTGAAAGAATCAGGAACCTCCGGTTGTAGATGCCTGTAAGCGGGTCAAGATTAGATTTATTAACGGCCGACTCGAGTCGCTCAGAAAGGACTGAAATCATCATATGATCTTGAGAAAATTTAATTGAAAGGATCAGAGACTCCAATAAAATAAACCCAGCAAAAAAAGCAGAAAGATAATACCCTGTGATTATAATCTGAAGATAATGCATCATATCATTGGCGATACCTACAAATAAAAGAACAAAGCCTAACAAGAAAAGAAGTGCAAACTTCTCTCTTTTAATGATGGCATAAATATCTATCCCAATAATAAATCCACATGTAGCCAAAATAATAAGAAGATAATACGCATACGCTGAGGAGTATGCAAAAGAATCGACTACAAAAACCATCACTAAATATGCAGAATTGAAAGCGAGGAGAATCAAAAAAGCTTTTCGAGCTGTGTATTTCTTGAAAAAATAATAGGCAAATATTTGAAAACTTATCACCGCTAAGGGAATAACAGCTGTGGCAATCCGAGAACCGACAAGAAATGAAAGATCTGGCAGGGCTTGAGTCAAGAGTGTAGTACCCGTTGAAAAAGTCCGCAAAGACAGAATAAAACAGAATATCCCAAAGAATAGAAGTTCTTTTTCCTCTTTCCTGAAGATATAAATGATGCTGTGATATATACCGGCAAAAAGGCAAATGGCAATAAGGATCAAATCAAGGGAGAGACTGAATATTTGACTCCGGAAAACACTCTGCTCCGATCCAAACAGGATACTCTGCCCAATTCCGGCATTGCTATGAGAGCGATTTCTGACTTGAAGTATTAATTCCAGGGTATCAGAATCAGAATATATGACAAAAACCGATGGTTTCAAAAACTTGACATGCGTTCCTTCCGCATCCCATCTTTGGTCGATAAGATCATCATTGATCCAGAACTTATACTCCGAAAAAATTTCGGGAAGACTTATACCGTAATAGTCAGTCTGACCTGATGTCCTGACTATCAAACGATATGTACCCTGACCAATAGAATCATACTGATGATCACCATAGGATGTCCAAAAAAGAGGGACTGGGTAAAACTGTGATTCTTCCCTATGCATGCCCCATCTGGCATCTTCAGGCTCTAGGAGTTCATTCCACCGGAATTCCCACATTCCGTCTAAACCTACCGGAGGATGGTTGTTAAAATTAATAGAGGAAAGATCAATCACCCCGGTTTCTGCAAAAACTCTATTTTCTTTAATCCCACTTCCAAAAACCAAAGAAGGTAAGAATGCGATTAAAAATGTAATCATTGCAGCTAGTACAAGTTTGGATTTAAATCCAGTTTCAAATCTCATAAAAAAAAACAAATATAGCCCCAAATTTAACAGATACTTTCATCTTAAATAGTTTCTACGCAGAATGATTCATCACTTGTTGTGCCGCTTCAAGGCCCATTCGATACCTCGCGTCAAGCTTGCCTGCATCCTTTGTAAGCCTGTTTACTTCAAAATTTTGAGGGGGTGTAATAATATTCACACGGCAGTCTGCAGGGGGATTTTCAAGAAAATCAATAGCATTGTTATATATTTGCCATCTGTTCTTCATTGTTTTGGCCAATTCTTTTTTCCCGGGAATCATCAAAGCAGAAAGAGAAGCAGACACTCCTTTCTTCTTCCTGTAACCAGCCGGTCTTGAAAGGATAACTGTAATGTCTCTGGAGCCCAGATTATAGGCCTGTAATACGGGGATAGGATCGGCCACCCCTCCATCGGACATAATAAGCCCATTATACTCGGGAAAATCACGATATAATCCGGGAAGAGCACATGAGCCTTTTATAATACTGATAAGGCTTTGGTCTTCTGGAACAAGATACTCTGCCTGGCCAGTGATGGCATTTGTAACACCCACATAGAAATCGGTTTTTTTCTTCTTGAATTCATGAAGATCCAAAGTTATTTCACGAATGGTGATTTCCCAGAGCCAGTCCAAATCAATGGCATGACCACCAAGCAAATACTTTCTAAAAGAGATGAACTCCGGTCTGCAGGAATAATCTGTGATGACCTTGTAATTTCTACCTTGCTGCCCGCAAAGCCATGCAGCCAGATTGGTGGCCCCGGCGGAGACTCCGATACAAAAATCATAAGGATTATAATCTTCCTGGAGGAAGCCATCCAAAACGCCTGCAGAGAAAATACCTCTCATAGCTCCCCCTTCGACAATGAGGGAGTTGATTGTTTTATGCATAATTACAAAATCCTTGAACAGTTTTTGATGCAATCAGGATTACAGCGGATTCCTTTCCAAAACCATCTTATAGGCATCCACCTCAAGGAGGGGTTTGCTAAAGTAATATCCCTGAATAATGTGACAATCCATTTCCTGTAATATATCCAGTTGCTCTTTTGTTTCCACCCCTTCGGCTATGGTCGTAAACGAAAATACAGAAGCTAAAGCCAGTATCATTTTGACAACCTGGTATTCACGATGCTTCACAGTGATATGATCCACAAAGCTTTTATCAATTTTTAAAATATCTATTGGTAGCATGGTGAGGTAATTTAAGGAAGAATAGCCTGTTCCAAAGTCATCCAGGTAAATGTGGACACCCTTGGCCCGAAACTTTTCCAACTGATTACACACATAGGCCTTATTCTCCATCACGGCTGTTTCTGTGACTTCCAGTCCGATCATGTAGTAGGGGACCTGAGCTTCATCCAGAATTCTGAAAAAAGACTGATAAAAACCCGAGTTCAATAGCTGTACTGCTGAGACATTCACTGAGATCCTAAAATCATCTAATGGCCCGTAATCTACCATGATTCGTTTCACAAATTGACAGGATTCTCGAAGGACAAATTCACCAATCATATGGATCAACCCTGATTGCTCTGCCAGTTCAATAAACTCAAAAGGAGGAACAGGCCCTAAACGGGGAGAATTCCAACGGATCAGTGACTCAAAACCGACGACTCGCCCAGTTCTTACATCAATTTTAGGCTGGTAATTCAGATAAAACTCTTTCTGGCTTATGGCATTTTCCAACTCATTTGTAATTTCCAGACGCCGATTTATCTCTTCATTCATATCATCAGAATAAACACAGATGCCCTTTTTCCCCCGCTCCTTAGCCTTATACATGGCTATTTCTGCTTTTTTAATCAAGCCGTCTGCATTGGCATCTGCATCAGAAAAGTAGGCGAAACCAACACTGTAATTTAACTTGATTTCAATATCATCCAAGGTATACTGACTAAAATTATTTTGAATTTGGGCATACATCTTTTCTTCATCAACAATAGTATCTAAATACAGAGCAAAGTCATTGCTACTCAAACGTGCTGCAGCCTTAATAAAGGGATTATTGTCCTTACTCATTGATTCGCCAATGGCTTTTAAAAGCCTGTCTCCAATTTCATAACCAAAGGAATCGTTGATGAAACGGAAATTATCAATATCCAATATGGCGACGCAGGACACAAAATATTTCTCTCTGTATTTTTCAATATATTCGACAAGTGCCCGTCGGTTCATCAATCCGGTCAAAGAGTCTTCATTGGCAGATTTGTAAATCATTTCAGCCTGTTCTGCCTCATTGGTCACATCTTTGACAACAAGGATTAAATGCCTTGAACCATCTTCAGATGACGTATAGGCAAGGAGACTGAATTTCAAGAACTTCCGGTTCACAGATAACTGATAATGACACTCATGAGAAAAGGTTCTATCTCCTTTAGTCTTGAGTTCTTCCCAGTTAAGAAAAAAGTCGTCATCTTTGCCGACCTCAAGGTGACTCGAGAGTCCTGTTTCCAGAGTTTTCAAATCTGTGCAGTTGAATCCCAGGATTTCACAACTCCTTGAAGACATGAGAACTTTTCCGCTGGATACTTCAATATCTACGATACCATCGTGAGAAGCCTCCAACACGGATTCGAACATTTCCAGGACTTTATTCGATTGAACATTCAGTTCTTTAATCATCTGATGCTGATCGTCCATCGCATTAATTTTGCCTAAGATCAGTTCCTCATATTTTTTATTCACACCAATTTTGAGATAACTGATTCCAAAAGCCAAGAGTATGAGTAAGAAACTAATCACCCAATAGGATGTTCCCAGGGTTAAAGATACAAAGGGCATAGTAGAGAATTGGTAAAAAAACATCCCCAGGTATAAAGCCGTAAGAAGATAAAGAAACCTCTTACTGCAGTTAATCTGAACAAGTAGAATCCCGCCCAAGAGAGAAGTCATGATAGAGACAAGACCATAATCACGTGTTAAAAACTGTAGGTAGAGGATGTAAACAAGGATTGATGTAAAGTAGGCAAGACTTAAGAGATTATTATGTCTTTCAAATTTTCTTTTAATATAAAGCAGGAACATGCAGAAAAAGAGGAGTCCCGAGTTCACTATGACAGTCCTCAACCCTCCTGACTTTTCAAAACCTGAAAAAACAAGAACAAGGGTTCCTGTGATATTGAACAGAAGAAACAGCAACATCTGAACACGGTACTGGTGAGACATATTCTCATTCAGAAATGAGCTGTTTTTATCCTGATACTCAGGCATTGGAGTACCTATAGCTACGATTGAACATATCTAAGTATAGACCTGCCTGACAAGATCCACAATCTTTACGGAAAGTATCTACTCCTTTTTATAACCTTTTGGATTGTCACTCTGCCATTTCCAGGCGGAACTTACCATTTCGTTTAAACCTAACTCAGCCTTCCAGTTCAACTCTTTCTCTGCAAAAGCAGGATCTCCATAAACAGAGGCAATATCACCGGCTCTTCGTGGTCCGAATTCCCAGGGAATAGCATGCCCGCAAACGTTTTCAAAGGCTTTGATCATTTCGAGGACAGAGAAACCAACACCTGTACCAATATTATAGATAGAAACCCCTTTTTTCACTTTAAGCTTGTCCAGAGCTTTGACATGGGCCTTTGCCAGATCAACAACGTGAATATAGTCTCTCACTCCTGTTCCATCCGGGGTTGGCCAGTCATTACCAAAAATCATTACTTTTTCCCGAACCCCCGCGGCCACCTGGGAAATAAAGGGCAGCAGGTTGTTTGGATATTCCGGATCTTCTCCAATTCTTCCTGAGGGATGAGCCCCAACGGGATTGAAATACCTTAGGATGGTCACATCCCATCCCTTGGCTTTTGCTGCATCAATGAGGATCTGTTCCATCATCAGTTTGGTTTGACCATATGGATTGGTTGCCTGAAGCCGGGCATCTTCTTTGACAGGAACAGACTCCGGATCACCATAGACGGTGGCAGAGGAAGAAAAGACAAGCTGTTTCACTCCCCGTTCATCCATGACTTTATAAAGATTCAATGACCCGGCAATGTTATTTTCATAGTACATGAGGGGTTTTTCAACGGATTCTCCTACGGCCTTTAATGCCGCAAAATGAATTACAGCTGTTATCTCTGGTTCTTGATCAAAGACCTTTCTGAGGGCATCTACATCTTTCAGATCCACTTTATAGAACGGGAGATTCTTTCCGCTCAGCTCCTCTACCCGGCGGACTGCTTCCATGGAAGAATTGCATAGGTTGTCTGCCAGTACGACATCGTAACCGGCTTCCAGAAGCTCTATATTTGTATGAGAAGCAATATAACCTGCTCCTCCGGTGATCAGAATCTTGCTCATTGAAAAATCTCCTAAAAGGAATGAATACCCATGAGTATACACCAAACGGAAGGGGCCTTCTAGTACACGTGTACTTTTCGAAAAAGATATTACCAAGAAGTTTACTAAAATACAATTGCAGAGATAGGCATGAAAAGATTATTATAAAAGAGGAAATTCAGATGCAAAAGACTCAAATTAATTTGAATCCTCATTATCAGGACTGTTATTTTTCAGACACTGATGGCCAGGCAGAGGCTCATTACATCTTTATTGAGGGGAACGATCTGCCCCGCCGTCTCAATGAAGAAGAGGTTCTCCATATAGGTGAAACAGGATTCGGTACAGGCTTAAATCTACTATGCCTGATGAATTTTTTTTCTACTGCTGTTTCTAAAAAAATAAGTGTCAAATATTCAAGTTTGGAGAAATACCCTCTCTCTTCTGAGAGAATAAAAGAACTTTTGAGTCCCTTTGAGGACTCCTTGGGTTCAAATTTTGCTCTTTTTTTGTACTATTGGAAACCTTTTTATAACACCCTTACTCCTGGATGGAATCAATGTGCTTGGGATTTTCCAAAAGTTAAGGTTGAATTCAGCCTGTATGTAGGAGATGCCGGAGACTGGAGTCAACAGAAGAATCCCAAGCAAGTGGATGCCTGGTTTTTGGATGGACACAGTCCTGAAAAAAACCCTGATATCTGGGCGCCTTCGGTGATGCAGTCTGTATACGAGAAAACCGCTCTGGGAGGAACATTGGCCAGCTTCACGGCTTCGGGTGTTGTAAAACGCCCTTTGAGAGAGGCTGGATTCTTTATAAAAAGAAAAAAAGGATTCGGAACAAAAAGGCATATGATACAAGGTGTTAAGACATGAAAAATACAAAAACTCAGAATATGACTCTAAATTCAACCACAAATAGGAAAGAAAATGAAATCCAACAGAACTAAAATTGTCGCCACCATCGGAAAGCACAACGATCTGAAATTTATCAAGCAGCTTTACAAAGCCGGAGCAGGTATCTTCAGATTAAATACAGCCCATCAAACTCCCGATGAAACGGAACAAATCATCCTCCGGATTCGAGAAGTCTCCGAAAAGGCGGCCATACTCATAGATACAAAAGGTCCAGAGATCCGAACTGTCGATATTCCTGCTACCTTAGAAGTCAAAGAAGGAGAAGAGATCTTTATTGTTCCCAAGGGAACCGAAATGTCAGAACCTCACTTTTCCGTAAGCTATAATCATTTCTGCGAATCTATGAACAGGGGCACTGAAATTCTGATAGACGATGGCGACATGTCTCTCATTGTCATAGATATGAACGATGACCGCCTCCGCTGTATCGCCAACAATTCCGGTAAGATCCAGAATAAAAAAAGCGTCAATGTTCCAGATATCCCCATTGCTCTTCCATCACTGTCAAAAAAAGATGAAGAGTACATTCATTTTGCCGCCAAGATCGCTGTGGATTTCATTGCCCACTCCTTTGTCCGTAACAAGGAAGATCTCATTGCGGTTCAGAAAATTCTGGATAAATACAACAGCCCTATCCGCCTGATTGCCAAAATTGAAAACACAGAAGGCATCGAAAATATCAACGAGATACTGGATCACTGCCATGGTGTCATGATCGCCAGAGGGGATCTGGGAATAGAACTTCCTGCTGAAGAGGTTCCTCTCGTTCAGAAAAGAATCATAAGGAAGTGCATCAAGAGGAGCAAGATTTCGATCACGGCAACCCAGATGCTCCATTCCATGATTCAGAATCCCCGCCCTACCAGAGCCGAGGTCAGCGATGTGGCTAACGCTGTCATGGATGGAACGGATGCTTTGATGCTCTCAGGAGAAACTGCCTACGGAAATTATGCTTTAGAAGCGGTGAAAACCATGTCCAATATTGCCAGTGCCAGCGAAATACAAAGAAAGAACAAGGACCGGCGGAAGAACCAGCTTAAATTCAATCCTGTTCGACTGCAAATGATTGCATCAGCCGAGGAAACCTCCCGAAAACTGGGGGCCAAAGCCATTATAGTCCAAACAGACACAGGCCGTTCAGCCTGCATCCTATCTTCCTTCCGGGGAAAAACGCCCATCCTGGCACTCTCACCGAATCCCACTGTCGTCAGACAGTTGGCAATGAGTTACGGAGTGAGTCCATTCCTGTTAAAATCTCAGAAGACATTGGATGAAATGGTCCATGAATCGGTTAAAACAGTGTTAGATGCAGGAATCATTGGGAACAGTGACATGGTCGTTCTTGTCGGTTCTTCTCCTAACCGGGGATCTGTTACAAACTTTATAGAAGTAGGAGAAGCCTCACATTTCCTCGGCGGAAGAGAATAATCCTTAAAGAGTAGAATGAATGCTCTTTACCGCCAGGGTAGCCGATGAGAAGGCAAACTGGAGGTTATACCCTCCGGTTTCGCCATCCACATCCAGGACTTCACCGGCAAAATACAGGCCGGGACATAGGCGGGACTCCAGTGTTCCCTGTTTTACCTCTTTCAGGGAAACGCCCCCGGCAGTGACCATAGCCTGATTAAATCCACCCTTGGCGGCAATGATATAAGGATCCTTTGTCAGAGTATCCAACCAGGAAATTCGCTCTGTGCGGCTCAGCTGAGACAGATTCTTCTCTATATCAATACCGCTCCGCTTTAGAAGTTGGACGGTTAATCCTTCAGTCAGCCCCTTAAAAGAAAGGCCACGACGTACTTTTTTCTTCCCTGAAACCCTGATCCTTTCAAGTAGATCCTTCTCAAGATCCTCCCGGTCCAACCCGGGAACCCAGCAAATCTGAAGCCGGTCTCCCCCGTCCATCAGCCGGCTGTTGTTCAAAATAACCGGCCCTGAAAATCCCTTATGGGTGACCAACAGATCACCTTCGACAGAACTGACTTTACGGTTGTTCCGGAAGAGATCCAAAGACACTGATAGAGCCGTACCGGAACAAGAGCTAAGGGGAAATGGATTTATAAAAACCGGTGTTAATGCCGGGCGTGGGGTGACAATCCTATGGCCTAAGAGACGGGGCAGATTGAAGGCCTCCCCTGTTGAACCAGTACTTGGATAAGACTGACCTCCACTGGCTAGAAGAATGTTTTTTGACCGATAGTCCTCCGAATCTGTCTTCAGAATGAAGAGATTTTCCTCTTTTTGAAGGGAGCGTACTGTTTGATTCCAACAGATCTGTCCTCCCCCCCGGCAGAGCCGAAGCAAAAGATCCCGGACATCCCGGCTTTTTCGACTGACCGGGAAGATTTTTCCATCTCCCCGGTCTTCGCAGGGGAGGCCCTGCTGCTCAAAATATAAAACAAGAGCACTGTTATCCAGTTCAAATAAAGAGGGTTTTACAAACTGCAAGGCCACACCGTATTTTTCGGGAAAATCCCGAATAGATCCGCCTTGTGTGAGATTACACTGCCCAGAGCCACTGGCTAGGAGCTTTAAGCCGCACTCTTTCATGCTTTCTATGATGCAGAAATTTAGTCCGGCTTCTGCCGCACGGGCTCCGGCAAAGAGTCCAGCAGCACCGCCGCCAATGATGACAAGATCAAAAACCATAAAACCACCTGTTCCCTAATTTGTAAAAAAGTCAAAGAGATTGCCCAGGGCACTGGATTCAGCCTTATACAATTCTGTAAAGCGGCAGCGGCTGCAGGAGACAGTCGTAAATTTCTTATTTTGGACATCAAAAATTTTAGAGAAAGCCCCGCCGGTTGCCGCAAATTGATCCGTTTCATAACTGTTATTGCCACATTTGGGACATCGCCAATTACTTTCCATACCAGACTCCTTGAAGAAAGACTTTTTGATTTAATTCTATTTTAGTATAGTGATAGTATGATCATGATGAAAGTCATCCAAAAATCAAGATTTTATAGACTATGCAAATGGACGCAGTAACGCCGAAAATCCACTTTGACTGTACCCTTTGCGGAGAGTGCTGCTGTGGTTCAATGAAAGTCTTTTTGAATAGTTACGATCTCTTCAAGATGGCGTCGTTTTTAAAAATGAATCACAGTGATGAACTTTTCAAAAGACATTTTGTCATTTTAGACCAGGGTCAGAATACCCTAAATCTTCCCAGAATCCGGTTCAAAACCAAGCCCTTCCCCTTCTGCCCTCATCTGATAAACGACCTTCAGGAGGATCTTGGCTTAAGAGGGCTGTGTTCACTCCACAAAGAACACAAGCCTCTGATCTGCCAGTTGGCTCCCTTCAGCCGGAAGCTTGACCTGAAAACCGGTGAAGATGAATTTACCTATACCCTGCCTCACCCGGGTTGCCCTGGGTCTTCGGGAATCCGGGTACTGAATATTGAAGAGGAAAAAGCATCTCTGGCAAAAGAACTGGATTTTGAAAAAAGATATTACACCCTCCTCTCACAGAATGAAGAGGATTCCCAATTCCTCTGGTCTTTTCCACTGACCCAGACATTTGAGAACCTTTTAACAGCATGGGAAAAGGGATTGAAACCGTGATGAAAAACCAAAGTTTGTCAAAAGCCATGAATCTGCAAATGGGAGATCGTTTGGCCCTGGTCGGAGGGGGAGGGAAAACCAGCATTCTCTACACCTTGGCTAAAGAAAACATTTACTCTAGAGGACTTTATACGACAAGCACAAAGATGTATGACCCTTCTTCGGGGACACATCCTTTTCACCGTCTCCTGTTAAACTGGCAGGAGGAGGACTGCCCTCTACCCCTGCAGAAGATTGAAAGCTGTTTTATTGCATCAGGGAGAATGAAAGGAACGAAACCCAAGGTTATCGGCTTGTCGAACAACAGGATAAACAACTGGAAAAGTACAGAAGCCTGGCCTATTCTAGTCATAGAAGCAGATGGTGCCGCAGGAAGACCCGTCAAAGCGCCCAATGAGGGAGAACCAGTCATTCCCGAGAGAATCAACAGGGTGATCGGATGCATCGGTTTGGATGCCCTGGGAAAGAAAATTGAGCCCCCCTGGGTGCATCGTCCCGAACTGTTCAGAGAAAGATTTTGCAGGACCGGTCAACAAATGATAGATCCTGAAATACTGATGGAACTGATCAGACATCCCGAAGGCCTTTTCAAGAATTCTCCTGTGGATTCCACTAAGACGGTCATTTTTAATAAACTGGATTGTCTGGATTCACCATTTGAAATAGAAAAGATGCTCGAGGATTTCAAAAGAGATTGTCCCTCTCACCAATTCCTGGCATTGTCTTTGATTTGAACCGATTATCCGAAACTACCGGAACAAGGAGCCGCCATGTCCCTATTTAACAAAGCTGCTGAGCTTGAAAAACAGAATAAAGCCTTTGCCCTCATTACCATTACAGGCTCTGATGGTTCGGCTCCCAGAAATTCTGGGCGAATGATCCTCCTCCCTGACGGAACAATTTTTGGAACCATTGGCGGGGGCCCTGCAGAAAGACTCGTCATGAAAGAGGGATTGAAATGTCTGAAAGAAGGTGTATCCCGATCGGTCAGCTACAGACTGGACAGTGGGAATTCTGCCAATAGCATCGATATGGTCTGCGGTGGGAATATGGAATTTTTCATTGAAGTATTCCAACCCAGACCAGCCCTTTTTCTGGCGGGAGGCGGCCATGTAAATCTGGCTCTGGCAGAGCTGGCAGAAAAACTGAACTATCCCTATGTGGTAGCCGACACCCGCCCAGGCATTGCCTCGAAAGATCGGTTTCCCGAAGCCCTTGGTCATATCTGTGAACCCGACTCCCCTTCTTTATTTGCCACCGCGTCTGCCAGAGGCTTGATAGGCAAGGAAACTTCTTTAATCATTGCGACTCACAATCATGATGACTCCGCCTTAGAAGCAGCCCTCAAAACAGAGAGTTCCTACATTGGTATGCTGGGGAGTAAACGTAAGGTTCATCTATTCATGAATAAGATGAAGGACTTGGGGTTTTCTGAAAAGGATCTGGCCCGGGTGTATTCTCCCATCGGCCTGGACCTTGGTGCGGAAACTCCCCATGAAATAGCCGTCAGTATTCTGGCAGAAATCATGAAACTCCGCACAAACAGCAGCGGGCAATCACTCAAGCGTCTCTCTATGAATGAACCGCCTCTGGTTATCGTGAGAGGAGCAGGCGATATCGCCAGTGGAGTCATCTGCCGGCTGAAAAATAGCGGATTCAGGGTTGTTGCCCTTGAAACAGAAGAACCGACTGTGATCCGCCGCACCGTCTCTTTTGCCGATGCCCTCCGTTTTAAGTCTGCCACTGTTGAAGGAATACAAGCCGTCAGAGTGGACAATGAAGACGACCTGAAAAGAATCATTTCTGATCAGAAGATACCCTTGCTCTGCGACCCTCACGGTCTCTGGATTGAGAAACTAAAACCCCTTTGTGTTGTGGATGCGATTTTGGCCAAGAGGAACCTGGGAACCCGAATAGACATGGCCCCGGTTGTCATAGCCCTTGGCCCGGGATTTACCGCTGGCAAAGATGTGCATTGCGTGATCGAAACAATGAGAGGACACAGTTTGGGTCAGGTTATCCTAGAGGGAGATCCGCTCCCCAACACGGGCATCCCCGGTACCATCGGAGGATATACTTCAGAGAGGGTGATCAAGGCACCCGCAGAAGGTGTTATTGATGTTCTTTGTGACATAGAAAGCATCGTTAAAAAAGGAGAAGTCCTGGCTAGGATAGGGGAAACAGAGGTGCTCTCCCCCCTGGATGGTGTCGTCAGGGGTATGATTGCACCGGGTACCCGGGTTAAAAAAGGTTTAAAAATGGCCGATGTAGACCCCCGGGGAGAAGTCTCCTACTGCCGTCAGGTTTCTGATAAAGCCCGTGCCGTGGCTGGAGGTGTCCTAGAAGCACTGTTGCAGCTCTCCCCGGGGATATTGAAAGGCACAGAAACATGATTTATCTGGATAACGCCGCCACGAGCTGGCCCAAAGCTCCCGGGCTGGCAGCGGCACTGGCAGAAGCAGTAGAGACTCCTATGGGGAATCCCGGCCGGAGTTCTCATGAAGCGGGCATCAGCGCCGACAGGATACTCTTTGAACTCAGAGAGACCATGGCAGAGCTCTTGAAGGTCAATGACAGCAGCACTATCATTTTCAACTCAGGGGCCACCGAATCCCTGAATACTGTTTTATCGGGATTCCTGAAACCGGGGATGAAGGTACTGACGAGCTCCATGGAGCACAATAGTGTAATGCGCCCTCTGATGCACCTTCAAGACCAGAGAAATCTACAGTTGAGGCGTTTCCCATCGGATTCTCTTAGCGGTTATCCTGACTTGAAACAGTTTTCAAAAGAGCTGCAGGATCATCCCGACCTGGTGGTTGTTACCGCAGCGTCTAATGTGAATGGTGTGATTTTCCCCATCGAAGAGATGGCGCATCTGACAAGAAAAGCGGGAGTACCCCTTTGTGTAGATGCCGCTCAGGGTGGTGGCGAGATCCCCTTATATCCTGAAAGATGGGGAATCGATTTCCTTTGTTTTGCCGGGCATAAGGGTCTTTTGGGTCCTGGAGGAACAGGGGGCTTCTATATTAAAGACTATCAATGCATCGATCCCCTGATTAGGGGAGGAACAGGCAGCCGTTCCAAAGAAGAAGAACAGCCAGAAACCATACCGGATAAATTTGAAAGCGGTACTCCCAACATCCCGGGATTGGCCGGACTTCTCCACAGTCTGAAATTTCTCCTTCATTCTGAAGAAATCCGTACTGAGGCTGAGTTAAAAACTCTCAAGTTTATTGAAGACCTCAGAGAACTGGATGGCTTCCGTCTCATTGGCAGGCCATCAGGGCCAGGTTTTACAAGGGTCATTTCCCTTCTGCCAACCTTGGGCACTCTCACAGAATTGACGGCCTATTTAAACAGCAAAAATATTGCTGTTCGTTCCGGCCTGCAATGTGCACCTTCGGCTCACAAAACACTCATGACATTTCACTCAGGGGGAACCTTGCGTCTCTCTCCCGGCCTTTTTACCACGAATGAAGAACTCGATGAAACAATATTGACACTGAAGGAGTACATATGGCAAATCCAGAAAAACTAAGCGGATATTCCCGATTTTCAGGTTGCGGGGCCAAACTGGGGCCGGCCTTGTTGGATAAGGCTCTCTGCGGCCTGGCCCAGCCAAGCCGACCCGAGGTTCTGGCTGATTTCGCAGGAAGCGAAGATGCAGGTGTTTACAAAATCAACGAAGAAACTGCCCTGGTGCAGACCATCGATTTTTTCCCGCCCATCGTGGATGACTCCCGTTTATTCGGTGAAATCGCCGCGGCCAACGCCCTCTCGGATATTTACGCCATGGGTGGTCGTCCCGTCACGGCGGTCAATGTTCTCTGCTATCCCGATGAAGACTTGCCCTTAGAATATTTGAGGCAGATTATGGAAGGGGCACTCTCCAAGCTGACAGAAGCGGACACAGCCCTCCTAGGTGGTCACAGCGTGAGCGACAGGGAACTCAAATTCGGATTTTCTGTGAATGGTTTAATCCATCCCGATAAGATTATCCGCAATAACACCCCGAAAGAGGGAGACCTACTGATTTTGACAAAACCCCTGGGAACGGGAACTATTAACACGGCAATGAAGGCAGAAATGTCTACTCCAGAGGCAGTCAGAGCCTCCGAAGAGAGTATGCGGATGCTCAACAAAAAAGCCTCTGAATTCATGCTCCGCCGAAATGTCTCAGCCTGCACCGATGTCACCGGCTTCGGCTTGGCCGGACATGCTGCCGAAATGGCCTTGGAAAGCGGTATGGATCTGCATATTTCCATTTCCGGCCTGCCTCTCCTTCCGGAAGCCATGGACTATATTTCCATGGGACTCGTACCCGAAGGAACCTATAGAAATAAGGAGTTTCGATTATCGAGGATCAAAAACCCCAAAGACGTTCCACCCGAAATGCTGGATCTGCTCTTTGATCCTCAAACATCAGGAGGACTTCTCGTAGCCTTACCTGAAAAATCAGGCCTTGAATTTCTCAAGGAGTGCCAAGAAGAAGGCATGAAGGCTTCAATCATAGGAAGGGTAGAAAAAGGTTCTGATAGGATTATACTGAATGCATGACTTTTTATTCACCTTCGAGACCACTCACCAGGCTCTGAAGGGGGAAAAATATCTAAAAAGCCTCAGTTATAAGGTAAAATTGATTCCCACCCCTTTTGAAATATTTGCCGAATGCGGTTTTAGCCTGGCTGTGCAACTGGGAGAAGAGGGATTGGAAAAAGTGAAAAATGATAAAAACTGGCTCCATGCCGATTGTTATCTCATTATTCAGGAAAGTGGAGGAAAGAAACATTATGAAAGAGTATAAACTGGATGCCCGGGGACTGGCCTGTCCCAAACCGCTATTGAGGACGAAGCAGGTCATCAGTGATCAGGTATTCGACAGCCTGACTGTGCTGGTCAGTAACGAAGCCGCCAGAGAAAATGTCCTTCGTTTTCTCAATCACATCGGCTTTCAGGATATCTCCTGGAAGGCTGGAGAGGCAGAGGGTGAGTTCTCCATAAGTTCAAAACCGGGTGAGAAATCACTTCCAGAAAAAACCAACCCAGAAAGCAGAGGAACCACAATCCCCGAGAGAAACCCTGAACCGGCTTCCGGAAAAACAGTTCTCATTGCCAGTACAAGAATCGGATTGGGTGATGATGATCTGGGACGCCTTTTAATGAAAGGCTACATCTATACCCTCACCCAGTTGGAAACACCTCCCTCTTGCCTGATTTTCATGAACGCAGGAGTCACTCTGGCTCTGGATGACTCAGAGAGTCTGGAGGATATAAAGATACTTGAAGGCAAAGGTGTTCATGTTCTGGTATGCGGAACATGTCTGGATTTTCTAAAGGTAGGAGATCGATTACAGACCGGCCAAATTTCCAACATGTACGAGATTGCGGAAAAACTGCATGCCCCTGCGGGAGTTTTGACCTTAACATAAACCCATGAAAATTCTACACACATCAGACTGGCACCTCGGAAAAAAACTAGGGAACTGGTCACGCCTGGAAGAACAGAAAGAGATTCTGGATGAAATCATAGAGATCTGCCGGATAGAAGAACCCGACCTGATTCTCCTTTCGGGAGATCTATATGACAGTTGGAATCCGCCCCACGAAGCCATAGAACTCCTCTACCGCAGCCTCCACAGGATGACGGGAGGAGGCAAAAGGATCATCCTGGCCCTGGCTGGAAACCACGACGCTCCCGAACATGTGGAGGCTCCCGATGCTCTGGCCAGGGAGTGCGGTATTTTCTTCATGGGATATCCTGAGAGCCAACCTGAAGACATAAGCTTAGATTCGGGACTCTCTGCCTCCTTTCCCGATCCTGGAATGGTCCTCTTCAAGGGATTGCCGGGAGTCAGGGAAGAAGTGAGAATCATCTGTACTCCCTATGCCAGCGAAACGAGGATGAGACGCTACCTCGATGTGGAAAACAAAGAAGACGCCCTGAGAACCGTGCTGACCAAGCGCTGGAAAAATCTGGCAACAAAATATTTTAATGACCAGGGAATCAACCTGATGGCAGCCCACCTCTTTATGGGCAGCCGCTCAGAACTTCTGGCAGAAGAAGAACCCGAAGGTGAAAAGTCCATACTGCATCCCGGAGGTCTTGAGCAGATTTATACCGAATCTCTCCCCGGAGAATGTCAGTACATGGCACTGGGCCATCTCCACAGAGGGTTTCCTGTGGCAAGCTCCCCTGTCCCGGCGGTGTATTCCGGCAGTCCCGGAGCCTACAGTCTGAGTGAAAAATCAGAAGGCAAATCTGTGGTTCTCATCACTGTCCAGCCCGGCGGAAAAGCAAAGTACCGATTTCATCCTCTACAAAGTCCATGGCCCTTGTACCGCAAAACCTTCAGTAGTGCCGATGAGGCCGTAACCTGGCTTCAGGAACATCCACGGGGTTATGTTGAAATAACAATGAAAACAGAAGAATACCTCAGGGGAGCTGAAAAACAAAAGATCCTCCAAAGCCATGAGCGGATTCTTGCGATTATCCCCGAATTGAAAAACAAAGGAGGGGAAGAAATTTTCAAAAAGAGGAACTTTTCCGGAAAGTCCATAAGAGAAGTTTTTGATGAATACTACCGCAGCAGCCGACAAAACACCCCCCCGGGAGAGGAACTGATGAACCTCCTTGATGAAATTCTCAGTGGACAAGACTCATGATTCCATTGAAACTCACTCTAGAAGGTGTTTATTCCTACAGAACCCGGCAGATCATTGACTTTCAGACCCTCAGTGAAGCAGGGCTGTTCGGAGTATTTGGCTCTGTTGGAAGTGGGAAATCAGCCATATTAGAATCCATGACCTACGCACTGTACGGTCAAATCGAAAGACTCAATGAGAAGGAACAAAGAGGCTACAATATCATGAACCTCCAGTCCTCCTCTCTCTATATAGACTTTGAGTTTAACCATAACAATGAAGTCTACCGCTTTACAGTGACCGCAAAGAGACATAAAAAAGACTTCAATAAAGTCCAGAGTCCCGAACGCTCAGGGTATATTAAAAAAGACTCTCAATGGGTCCCCCTACCAGACGAAGGAATCCGGGGAGGAATCTCCGCTGAAGCAGTCATGGGTCTCAGTTATGAACACTTCAGAAAAACGGTGATCATTCCCCAGGGCAAATTTCAGGAATTCATCATGCTCCCCCCCTCGGGTAGAACTGGTATGATTGAAACACTCTTTGGGCTGGAACGATTCAATCTCTCATCCAAAACCTCTGTTTTGCTGGCCCGATGCCGCGAGGAATGCTCCTTTTTAGAAGGAAAACTGGATGATCTTCAGGGCCTGTCTCCTGAAAATTTAGAAACAATGGATCAGGAATTAGACCTCCTCAATGAAGTGATCATCCAAAAAACTTCGGACAGAAAGAAACAGGCAGATCAATTGAAGGAATTGGAAGAAATCTTAAGCCTGAAACAGGAACTCTCAGAGATTGAAAAGGATCTACTTGAAATGGAATCCCGCAGGGATGAGATCCGCCGGAAAGAAGAGGAGCTTGTACAATTCCGCCGTCTGGACAGACTCTTTTCTCAAGACCTGACCCGCCAAAAAGAGTTGACCCGCCAGAACCAGGAAATCCTTCAGAAAAAAGAGGATTTGACCTCAGAGATATCATCCGCCGAACAGTCTCTGAAAAAACAGGAAGCCTACTGGCAGAGACTACTGAAAGATCAGGAACAATATGGAGACCTGATCAAAACCAGGGACTCTCTTGAATCCGCAGTGAAGTACAAAGAGATGCAGGAGCTAAAAGAGCGATCAGTCTTAGTTTTGAAAGAACTGGAACAATCCATGAAAGGATTGGAATCAGAACATAATGAAATGATACTGCATCTGGAAAATTTGGATCAGGAAATTGTGTCCATCGAAGAAAAAGTTGAGACAGGAGAGCAAATCAAGCCACTTCAGGACTGGTACAGCCGCTCTTCCTTTCTAAAAGAGCGCCTCCTTAATCAGAATGAAAACATCAAAGAAACACAGGAACAGAAGAGAAGCTCTCTGTCCCGACTAAAAGAGCTTATTCCTGATGTGAGGATTCAACCCGAAGATACAGCTTCGATCCTCAAGGAAAAACTGATGGAGGTCTTACAAAAAGAAGCGGATGAACTGGAAAAAAAACGAAACTCTCTAGAAGAGCGAAAGGGCCGTCAATACCATCTGAAACTCCTTGCGGAAATGGCAGAGTCCCTACAGGAAGGTAAGCCCTGCCCTCTTTGCGGAGCCACTCATCATCCTGAAGTGATTTCCACAGCCCAAGAAGCAAGCATTGATGAGGCAGAAGAGGTCTTAAGGGTCTCACAGAACGAGGTGCAGACAAAGAAGGAAGGTATCCTTGAGGTCTTAAACCGCCTGGAACACCTGGAATCCGAAGAAGAAAAACAACAGGCTCTCCTCAAAAATATGAAAGCAGAGAAAATGACACTCAATAATGAGTTCATTTGGAAAGACTATGACCGGGATAACAAGGATCAATTATTACAGTTGGAAAAAGACCTTGCTGCCAGCAAGAATAGATTAAAGGATCTTCGAAAGAAGCGCAGGGCTCTGGAACAAAAAACAAGAGAATCAGGAAGTAAGCTACACAACAGAGAAAATGAAAAGACTAAAATTCACGCCGAGCTGAAGAGCATAACCCTTCAAATGAGAACTCTGGAGAGCAAAATTATCCCTGAACATAGACAGGAGCTCCCATCGGGTCAACTGGAAGATCTGAATACAAGACTTGAAGACCTCAACCGGGATTATCAGAGCCTTAAATCGTCTAGAAGAGCGAAAGAAGAGGAGTTACAGATCCTCAGGAATGAGAAATATTCTCTGGAAATATCCTTGCAGAACAACAGAAAAGAAAAATCCCTTCTAGAACAAAGCATTGCAGAAAAAATGCAATCTGAAGAGTCTCCCAGCCTGGAAAGAATTGAAAAGATACTCTCACAGCCTCCGGATGATGAGAAGGAAAGAAAGATCATTGAAACCTATTACAATGCAGTGCAGCTCCTGGGAGAAAAAAAGAAAAAGATCACAGTAGCCTTGCAGGGGAAAAATGAGATTCAGGCGGACCCTCTGGAATTGAAAAACAGCCTAAATGAATTAGAGTTCTCAATTCTGCAGGATCAACGCAGGGTGGGAGCCCTAAAAACACAAAGAGAGGACCTGAAGATAAAGCTCGATCAGAAAAGGACCCTCGCTCTCTCCCTGGAAAAACAGAAAATCCGCCTCGATAATCTCAAGGAGATGGCCTCTTTGTTCAAGGGAAGAAAGTTTGTGGAATTCATTGCAGCCGTCTACCTCAACGAACTCTGTCAGTTGGCAAACATTCGATTCTCTTCAATGAGCAACAGAAGCCTGGAACTGGTTTTTCAGGATAATCAAATTCTGGTCAGAGACTTTCTAAACGAAGGCAGGCTCAGGCATATTAAAACACTCTCGGGAGGGCAGACCTTTCAGGCAGCTCTCTGCCTGGCACTGGCTCTGGCCGAACAAACCGGCCGCGGCAAGGGAAGCTTCTTTTTTCTGGATGAAGGATTTGGCTCCCTGGACAGCGCCTCCCTGGAGACAGTGATGGCTTCATTACGCCAATTGAGCAGGGAAGGGCGAATTATTGGACTGATATCCCACGTAGAAGACCTGCAGCAGGATCTGGATGTATGGCTCAGAGTCAGCCGGGATGATGAACTGGGAAGCCGGATACAGAGTAGCTGGAAAAGAAAGGAGGAGGCCTGACCATGGCGCAGTATTTATTTCTGGGAGACAGTCTGACAGCAGGAAATCTGGGTTGTAGTTTTGTGGAAGTTCTAAAAAAAGAACCCCAGATGGCAGAACACTCACTCATCAATGCCGGTGTTAATGGATTTACAATGGAAGGGATTCGTCTGAAAATGGCGGCTACTCTAAAAGAAAGCTCACAGCCTGAAAAGATGATCCTCGGGGGAGGAGCAAACGACATTCTCCTCCCCTATATGCAATCCATGGGACCGGAGTGGGACCCCTTCATAAGAAAACTAAAGCGCCATGGCTCTGTCCCGGCAGACAATGCCCAGGCCTTCAGGGAAACTGTTAAAATGACTCTCTCCAAGGCCTTCGATATGAAGATCCCCGAAATTCTTTTCTGCACAATTCCCTGCCTTGGTGAAGATCTATCCTCATCACTCAACCGACAAAGACAGGAGTATAACCGCATCATTAAGGAATGCTGTAATCATTTTAATGGAGCCATCTTTGACTGTCGTTGTCTGGATTGGGGCCTTATATTCGAAAATGAGCTGAGGCCCTCACAACCGGGGTCATCCTACCTGTTCCGAACTCCCGAAGATCTGGGCAAGGACAGCCAACGTCTTGAAACAGAGGGGGAAGAAGTCCTTTGCCAGGAGCGAAATCTGATGTTGACCATAGATGGGGCACATCTGAATAGTGCAGGAGCCCGTCTGGCGGCTCAGACCATGCTTCCCGAACTGTTGTCATAATTGTAAAGAATCAGTCTACGACTTGTTCCCAGTACCGGGCCGAAACAAAAAGTAGATCCGAAAGTCTGTTCAAATACACCTGGCCTGGAATGAGATGAGTCATCACACCATTCCTGATCAGACTGACAATCTGGCGCTCACAACGGCGACAGACCGTCCTGGACACATCAATCCAGGCGGAATAAATGGTTTCTCCCGGATGGATAAACTCTCTTGGAAAATGAGTGATTTCCATCATCTTCTTTTGAAACTCTTCTAAATAGACCGTCTCTTTTTCGCCCAGGGCAGTGTTTCTGAGTTTGCTTCTATTATCAGGATCTGCCACCATCCCCCCCAGAATGATTAAATCTGCCTGGATTTTTTCAATAAGGGCCAACCACTTTACCTTTCGAATGTCATCGTTTGACAGTGGCCCGAACTGGCGTAACCCCGCCTTTACAACTCCTAAAGAACTTGAGAATTCATCCAAGTCTCCCAGAAGATAAAAGAGAGGGTCATCTTTACGTCGCCGCTCTCCATTAAAGAGTGAAGTGTCACCACTGTCCCCGCCCCGGGTCGTGATCTGGTCAAAGTCTAATTTATTCTTTCTCATCCTGATGAGTATGGTTCTTAGAAAACTGATTTTCAAGAATAAATGGATGTGTCGGAACGATCAATTTAGCCCTTAGAGTAACTTTTAATGAAAAAAAAATATAACTTAATTGCAAAAGATCTCCCCCGTGATAAGATAGTGAAAAAAATATCGAGCAATACAGACATGAGCCGAAACCTTGTTGAATATGCCATCAGTGAATCTAAGACTCTGACAGTTAAAACTGTCTCATACCTTTCCAGAGAACGAGACTACATTGACCGTGTTCTCAAACAATATCTGGATGAAATTGAAAAACCATTTTTAGTAAATCAGGTAGCCTATTGCCTACATGAACTGGCAGGAAATGCCAATAGAGCCAATGCAAAGCGCGTATATTTTAAAGAACAAGGTTTGGACATTCACTGTCCCGGAGACTACACCACCGGGATCTCTACGTTTAGACAGGACACCTTCAGCCAAATTGAAAGGTTTCATACTAAACAAAAGGCAGCCGGTCTTTACATCAAGATTGATTTTCAATTGAAGGATGAAACCCTTCGCATCAGAGTCAGGAATAACACACCTCTTACGGAAGAAGAAAAAACACGTATCCATAAGAAATTTGAAACGATGAAAAACTACAGTAGCATACCCGAAGCCTATGAAGCACTGGAAGACTACAGTGAAGGAGCCGGTTTGGGCCTCGTCATGATCCTACAGCTTTTGAATAACCTCGGCTTTGGAGACGACGCTCTGAATGTGGACACAAACGGAAAGGAAACCATCGCCACTCTCTTCTTAAAGGCAGGGAATGAACTCTACAAGGACTGATTCGTGAACTTTCATAACATTATCGGTCTCGGGATGTTATAATAGATTAAATCCAAAACCCCATTTTTTACCGGAGTAACCCATGTCTATGATCGATGATTACATGTCTATTGATATTTCAACTCTTCGAAAGGAAGCAGAAGAACGGCTTCAGTGGAGTTATGCTCATGGGCATATCAGCATTGAATCTCTGGAAAACCGTCTTAAAAATCTATATGAAACGGAAGAGAAGAGCAAAATCATCTCCCTTGTAGAAGACCTCCCTACCCCGGAAAGTTCCGGAAACAAAGAGAAGGATGATGAAAAAGGCAGCAGGTATCATAGCGGGACCGGCAAGAAAAAAGAGAACTATTTCTCTCTTATGGGTAGTAACTTAAGAACAGGAATCTGGAATGTTCCTGAAAAACTGGAAGTTTGTGCCCTCTTGGGAAGCCAGATTCTAGATTTCAGAGAAGCCCGGTTCCCCCGCAAGACGGTCAGGATTCAGGCCTGTGCCGTCATGGGCAGTATAGAATTGAAATTTCCCCCTGGAGTACAGGTCAACACTACTGGCCTCCCCTTCATGGGTGCCATTGAAAACCGGGTTGAATCTGATCCATCGGGCCCCCGCATAGAGGTGGAGGGTTTTGCTCTGATGGGCAGTATTTCATCCACCAGTCTCCTCAAAAAAGATGATTAGGGTAAGATGCATTTTGGCTTCTTACCCTTATCAGCTCACATGATTTTAAACTTTTAATGGAAATCCTTTGCTCTCCAGGGTCTTCACCGCCAGGTCTTCGGCCTCTTTGATAAAATCACCTGCCAGTGTTTTTTCCGGATCCTTGAAAGACATCCTTAAGGTAACAGCCTTTTGTTCTTCTGACATAACAAACACATCGGCCACTTTAACCCAGTCCAATTCTTTCATCTTCATGGTCTTTAAGGCTTTCACCACATCCTCCACAGGAGTCTGAGCGTCAGCCAGGACAGTACAGTCAAACAAAGAAGAAGGAAATCTGTCTAAGGGTTGGTACCTGGTCTTATCCTTCATCCTCTGATCCTGAAAGTCTGTGAGGTCCAATACGGCGATGACCAACTGGCCCTTGATCTTGAAATTTCTGCAGACCAGAGGGTGAATGGTTCCAATATATCCCCGACTCTTACCCATGATCTGAATATCCATGGTTTCGTAGGGATGAAGACCTTCCCAGTTCTGAGGGTATAAGGGATTCCGGTCATTTGCCCCGGGAACCATGCGGAAGGAAATATTCAGGGAATTTAAAAGTTCTTCCATGGCATTGGCCACTTCCAGGTAGGGGGACTTCTTTTTATCAAAAGCCACAAAACCAAACTGATAGCGTTCATTGGAGAATTCCTTGGTATCTTCCTGATAACTCCGTCCCAGTTCAAACATTCTAAAAGAGCTGTAACTCTTCTGATTCAGAGCCGTAGAAGCCATCAGACTGGGAATCAACGAAGGTCTCATCCTATCTGATTCAGGACTCATGGCATTCACCAGAACTAAAGATTCATTTTTTACGGGCCAGTAAGCCTGATCCAAAAGCTTCTCACCTACCATGGGATAGGTCATGATCTCAAGGGCACCTACCCGGTTGACCATAAAATCCTGAATCTTTCGGCTTTTCACCTTGGCTTCTGACAGCCTGACCGCCGATATGGTATTCAAAGGAGATTCGGGAGTAATATTGTCATACCCGATAACCCGTCCAATCTCCTCGATGATATCCGCATCACATTCAATGTCTTTTGTGGCCCTGTAAGAGGGGACTGTCACAGATAGACCCGTCTCTGATTGAACAACAGTAAAATCCAGGGCTCTTAGAATTTTGACAATCTCGTCGGCAGGAACATCCTTTCCCAGAACATGGCAAATCCGCTGAGGACTGACATTGATAACCATGGGGCTGTATTCAGGCATATTTGCCATGACAACAGAGCCTCTCACCTTAGCTTCTGGACAGCTCTCCCGAACCAGTTCAACCAAGCGAAGCAGGGTTCTTTCTAGAAGCTGTGAATCCAGAGACTTCTCATAGCGTTGCAGAGCATCGGTCCTGAGACCCAATCTGGTGGCTGTCCTGCGGACTTCCGAATCCTTCCAGTTGGCTACTTCTATAAATATCCGGGACGTCGTATCGGCAATACTGCTGTCCAGTCCTCCCATGATTCCGGCAATCCCGGAGGGCCCCTGGGCATCACAAACCATGGTATCCGTAGGGAGAAGCTCCCTTGTAACTTCGTCAAGGGTTACGAACTCTTTGTCATCACCGGCTCGGCGGACAATGATTTCTTCTCCCCGGATTGTATTTCTATCATAAATATGATTGGGGATTCCCAATTCCAGCATGACATAATTTGAAATATCAACGATGTTATTGATGGGCCTCATACCGCAGGCATTCAAACGGTCCTGCATCCATTGCGGGCTATTTTTGACTGTGATATTATCCATGGAAATCCCAGTGAACCCAAGATTGGCTGAATCGGGATCTACCGAGATGCTTACCGGTGGTTTTTCATCGTTCATCCAAGACCGGATGGTCTTCTCCCATTCAGAATTCCAGATATCCTTTAAGGGGTTTCCAAAAACCGCGGCAAACTCACGCGCCATTCCATAATGCCCCCAAAGGTCGGGTCGGTGGGTGATGGATTTGTTATCTATGTCAAAGAGGATGTCATTTTTCTGACCAATATAATCGCCTACTGATTGTCCAAGAGGGGCATCATCCGGAAAGATTTTAAGCCCGGAGTCATCATCCCCTATCTCCAGTTCTGTTTCACTGCAGAGCATGCCCTCGGAAACAATGCCCCGGATTTTCTTGGGGGTCAGAGTAAATCCACCGGAAAAAGTTGTTCCCAATGGAGCAAAAGGAACCTTTTTACCCACAGCCACGTTGGGAGCTCCGCAAACAACCTGACGCTCTTCTTTACCGTCTGTAAACCGAACCAAATGAAGATGGTCGGAATCGGGATGGTCCTCCACTTGAGTGATCTCTACGACACGCACTCGTTTCAGCAGTTCCCCTGTGGTCAGAACATCATCTACTTCACAGGTGGCCATGGTGAAACGTTCGGCTAGTTTTTCGGGGCTGATCTCGGGAAGATCTACAAAATCTTTGATCCATTCTATTGATATATACATGGTGCTTCCTTGAATTAAAATGTTTTGAACTGAGAAACGAAAGAAAGGTTTCCGCTATGAAGGTGCCGGATATCATCGATACCGTAACGCATCATGACCAGCCGGTCTAATCCCAGACCAAAGGCGAATCCATTGTATTCATCGGGATTAACATTCCCATGTCTTAAGACATTGGGATGGACCATCCCGCAGGGAAGAAGTTCAACCCATCCGGACTGTTTACAAACAGAACAACCCGAACCGCCGCAAATAAGACACTCGATATCTAGTTCAAATCCGGGTTCTACAAAAGGAAAGAACCCCGGACGAAGTCTCACATTGACCTCTTTTCTAAAGATTTCACTCAGGAGTGTTTTCATGAAGTAAATCAAGTTGGCAACAGATATATCCTTGCCTACCATCATCCCTTCCAACTGATGAAAGGCAGCCTCATGAGAGGCATCGGTCGCTTCACAGCGAAATACTTTTCCAGGCCCGATGAATTTAAAAGGAGGAGTTCTCTTCTCCATGCCACGAGCCTGAATACAAGATGTATGGGTTCTCAAAAGATGCTTCATGTCTTTAAACCAGAACGTATCCTGCATGTCTCTTGCCGGATGGGTATCGGGAATGTTCAATGCTTCAAAGTTATAGTATTCATTTTCGATATGAGGACCATCGAGGATCTCAAAACCCATGGATGTAAAAATATCTTCGATTTCTCTCTGAATGATCGTCACAGGATGATACCCTGCCGCAGTCAGCCCCTGATCCCGAAGTGACGAACGGTAAGTAATATCCTGCCAGTTCTTTTTAAGTCTTTCATTGATCTCAAAGAGCTCCAAAGCTGTCATCTTTTTCTCTATGTCAGCCAGTATCGTTTCTTTGAGCTGGTTAGATTTCATCCCCAGAGTTTTTCGAACTTCTGGCGTGGCATCCTTCAGAGATTTGAGGATGTTATTCAGTTTTCCCTTTTTTCCCAGGAAATCAGCCTTCAGGTTCACCAATGAGGATTGATCTTTCACCTCATTCAGGGCTGTGGAAAATTCGTTCTTCAGATCTTCCAGATTTTGTAGCATTCCGGACCTCGCAAATATTTGATTAGGACCAAAAAGCCCTGTATTTTCGATGATGCAAAAAAAGAGCCGCAGCGGGTCTCCCTTATGGGGAAACCCTCTGCGGCTCTTATGAACATCTGTTCTTTATGAAAGCCCCGGGGTTTCCCCTCCGGAAAAAAAGTAAAAGTTCAAAAAATAAATAAAGAAGAAATTCGGGATTCTCATAATTTAATTAGATTTTATAGAGTTCTCAGAGAGCTGTCAATAAAAGGAACCGGCCATTCCAAAAGCAATTATCATACCCATGGTAGAGCATCTGTGAATTGATTCTACAAGTTTTAAATGTTATGCTCTTTTAAAAATTACAGGTAAATCTGTAACAAACTTACCTTTACAGGTTTCTAAATTATTACAGGAGGAATTATGAAGCGGCAACCCACATTGAAAACAGTTTTGCTGGCAGGCGTGCTGCTCATGACAACAACTATGAGTGCAGTAGCAGTAGATAAGAGTTCACTAAAAGATGGACTTTACGCCCTAATTGATACCAACCGGGGAGAAATCCTTGTGAATCTAGAGTTTGAAAAAACTCCCCTGACAGTCATCAACTTCACCGGCTTGGCCGAAGGAAAAATTGATGCAAACAAGAAAGGGAACTATTATGATGGTATAAAGTTCCACAGAGTCATTGACGACTTCATGATTCAGGGCGGCGACCCCACAGGAACAGGATCAGGTGGTCCTGGATATAATTTCCCCGACGAAATTGACAATTCCCTTCAGTTTGATGGTCCCGGAATTTTGGCAATGGCCAACGCCGGCCCCGGTACAAATGGAAGTCAGTTTTTCATAACCCATGTAGAGACCTCCTGGCTTCAGGGTAAGCACACCATTTTTGGTAAGGTTTTAGAAGGACAAGATGTTGTCAATGCCATTAAGGCCAATGATAAAATTAATACAATTGAAGTCATCAGAGTCGGTGCCAAGGCTGAAGCCTTCGAAAACGATCAAAAAGCATTTGATGCAGCCCTAGAAAAGTTAGCCGGCGCTGAAATGAGAAAAAAGGCAGAAGCCCAGAAAAGTATTCTTGAAGAAATCAACAAAAAATGGCCTGATGCACAGGTTTCCAAATCAGGCATCCGCTATATTATCGAAAAAGAAGGAAGCGGTAGTAAACCGACCACAGGTACAAACGTTAAAGTTCACTACACTGGTATGTTCCTGGATGGGCGTAAATTTGACAGTTCTGTAGACCGGGGAACCCCCTTTGAATTCCCTGCTGGCGGCGGACGAGTCATAGCCGGATGGGACGAAACCATTCTGGATATGAAGAAAGGTGAAAAGAGAACCATCATTCTTCCTCCCGAACTGGCCTATGGCAGCAGAGGCGCCGGCGGCGTCATCCCCCCCGATGCATGGCTTCTTTTTGAAGTAGAACTTCTCGATTTCTAAGAATGACAAAAGACCTGGAGACAAGAATGAAAAACAAAAACCTGTACTGTTTAGTATTGTTATTAATGTTGAGTCCCCTGATGCTCTCGGCTCAGGATGAAGTTCTGCCTCCGGGTCTATTTGCCCGGTTCAGTACCATAAAGGGAGATATCCTTTTTCAACTGGACTACGAGCAGCTTCCCCGGACGGTGTCTAATTTTGTGGCATTGGCAGAAGGGAAAATGGAACTTGAAGACGCCAGTGGTCCCTACTATTCAAATCAAAATATTTACAGAGAAGTCAGAGGATATGCCCTGTTTCTAGGAGATCCAACTGGAACTGGAGAGGGCGGAGTGGGCTATACCATCCCCAGGGAAGAAGGCTCCTCTTATACTTCGGAATCACCCGGTTCTCTGATGATGGTTTCCAGACAAAATGAAGATCATGGAAGCCAGATCATGATATTGATTGAAGGTGATTCATTTCTTGATCAGAAATACACAACATTCGGTAAACTGATAGCAGGAGACAAAACCCTTTCAAAGCTAAAAAGGGGAGATCTCGTAGATTCTGTGAAAATCATCAGAATAGGCAGTGAGGCCGAATCTTTCCTTCCAGACAATGAATCGGTAAGACAGATGATACAGTCGGCCTATGATGAATCCAGAGAGGTCTTTGCAGAAGAGTATCCCAGAGTTGCCTCTATTTTGAATCAACTGGGTGACAACGTTCAGAAATCAGAAACAGGAATCTATTACAAGACGGTTCAGCAAGGCAATGGTGGAAAACCCCGCCCTGGAAATACTGTAAGAATGCATTATTCAGGACGTTTGATCACAGGTGAAGAATTCGATAACTCCTACTCAAGGGGCGAACCATTTCAGTTTGTTATTGGCAGAGATGGTGTCATTCCAGGCTGGATAGAAACGGCTTTGAGCATGCAGGCCGGAGAGAAAAGAGTCATCATCCTGCCACCGGAATTAGCCTACGGAGAAAATGGATACGGTCCAATCCCTCCCAATTCCTGGCTCATCTTTGAAATTGAGCTGATCGACTTCCAGTAAGTCCATGGCAAAAGCAAAGAGTAAATCCGTTTTCTACTGTTCCTCCTGTGGGCATGAAGAGCCGAAGTGGCTGGGACGCTGTCCCGGCTGCGGTGAATGGAACAGTTTTAAAGAAAAGGTTCTTCCTACTGCCGCTCCCACTCCCTCCGGCCTCTTTGAAGAGGCCGCAGTACCTCAAAAAATCAGCAGCATAATTCTAGAAGATGTCACCCGCCAATCAACGGGGATACCAGAGGCCGATCAGGTCCTGGGAGGAGGACTTGTTGAAGGATCCGCTGTACTTCTGGGGGGAGAGCCGGGGATAGGAAAATCAACTCTCATGCTTCAAATCGCCATGATGGCCTCCCAGGACAGAGAAGTACTCTACATCTCCGGGGAAGAATCACCCCGCCAGATAAAACTCCGGGCCAACCGCCTTGGAATCAATTCGGACAAGCTCATCCTCTACTGTGAATCCAGAGTAGAGGAGATTCTCAGGACCCTGGAAGAAAGAAAACCCGGCCTGGTGGTCATGGATTCCATACAGACCATTCAGTCTCCTTCACAGGGAATGGTTCCCGGGACGGTAAACCAGCTCAAATACGGATGCTTTGAACTCATCAACTGGGTCAGAAAAAGAGGAGCCGTCCTCTTTCTCATAGCTCATGTAACCAAAGATGGAGCCATTGCAGGACCAAAGGTCATCGAGCATATGGTGGATACGGTACTTTACTTTGACCACTCTGGCAGTGAGCTGAGGGTCCTGAGAGCAACAAAAAATCGATTCGGCTCTGTGGATGAGGTCGGCCTTTTTCAAATGGGCTCAGAAGGGTTGAGCCAAGTGAGTCACCCGGAAGGCCTTTTTCTTGAAAACAGAGAGGGAGAACTGCCTCCGGGCATCTCTGTCGCACCCGTGTTTGAGGGTTCCAGGGTCTTGCTTGTAGAGATTCAATCTCTGACTGTCCCCGCGAAAGGAGCAGTATCCAGGATTTTCTCAGACAGGGTAGAGGGCAGCCGGGTATCCCGGGTAGCCGCTATAATGGAAAAACATCTTGGAATTAAATTTTCTGATCAGGATATCTATATCAATGTTGCCGGAGGTATGAAGATAGCCGAGATAGGCATGGAACTCCCCCTGGCATTGGCGATCTACTCAGCCAGAACAGGAATTCGGATACCATCGGATTTGATAGCCCTGGGAGAAATGAGCCTCACCGGAGAAATCAGGCCAGTCCCCCAAATCCGTCGTCGCCTGAAAGCCGCCGAGGAGATGGGGTTTAAACGGATTCTCATTCCCGGCAAGTCAGACGAGACTCAGGAATGGACAGGATCCCCACCCATAATAGCCAAGGACATCAAAGAAGCCATTAAGCAGGTTTTTTCAGCCCCCCAGAAGCATTGAAATCCGCGGTAACGCATAGAACGTACCGATGGAACTGCCTAGGGAAGAGAAGAAAAAGACAAGCAGGATTCGTGAGATTCTGTTTCGATACCATCCTTTCAGGCTGGTCACATCATCCTGAAGAGATTCCATATCGCTCACCCTGGGTTTTCTGAAAAAATACTCCATGATACCCGAAACCATCCCCACACCAATGGTAGGATTCATACTGGTAATGGGTGCTGCGAGGAAGGATCCCAATATGGTAAGAGGGTGCGCCAGTGCTAAAATGGCTCCCAGAGCCGCCAGAGTTCCATTCGCCAGAACCCAAACCAAAAGCATACGAAGACCCACATCTAATCCCGAAGTAATAAAACCTGTCACAACAATAGCTAAAATCAGGGCAGGGATAATCCAGGGAAGCATCTTACTGCCGACTCCCCGGACAGGAAGAGCGGAGATCTCTTTAAGATCGGCTTCTTTTTTACCGGAATGCAAGTCTTCAATCCAGCGGATAATCCCTTCCATATGACCCGCACCGACAACGGCAATGATCTTGTTCCCGGGGGCTTCAAAAATATTTGTTGCCAGGTATTGATCCCGTTCATCTATGAGAACTTCTTTGACTGAAGGGAGAAAACTCGAAAGTTCTTCCATCATGTCCTGGAGAGCTCCTTTTTCTTTCAAAGACTCGACCTCTTCTGCATCCACATTTTCTGTTGAAAAAACAGAACTGAGGAGAGAAGCCAGAAGTTTCATTTTATTCCAGAGACTGCTCTTCCCCCAGGCTCGCTGCAGCGTCATTTGGACGGGTCTGTCACTGAAGGAATAGGGAATAGAGAGTTCATCAGCCACTTCTATGGCCATTTTCATCTCTTCCCCGGGCTTGATTCCCGTATTCATACCAACCTTTCTCTGAAAAGAGGTCAGTACCAGGTTGGCCAGAAGAAGAAATCCTTTTTTTTCACGAAAGACCTTTGTCAGATTCATTTGTTGCCATTTTTCATTCTTGGATAGGGATTGATAACGTCCGGCATCAATCTCGACACAGATCCGGTCAGGCAGTTCTTCCCGAATGGCATTCGTCACTTCTTCGACACTGTCTAATGAGACATGAGCCGTACCCAGAAGCAGGATCTCCCTTTCTCCCAGATGGATGCGGCTAACCGTATCCCCTTCATGTTCAATTTTTATCTCTTCACTCATGGATGGTTCCTTTCCCAGGCAGCCAGTTCTGATTCAAAAAAGCCGGTATTCTCATCAACCTGCTCATAGCTGGCCAGGGCACTTCTTCTCAGCCCTTTAAGATCATCACGGGCTCCCAGATAAAAGTACATCCGGCTGCGCAGGTCTTCATTTTTTTCTTTAGCAATCTTGTCTGTTATAAAATAATTTGATCCTGGCTGGAGAAAGTATCGAAACATCTCATATTCCAGGCTGTCTCTCGTCACACGGGGAGCCACTTCCTTGAGGAGTTTCTCAGCATCCTTGCGGTCTCCAACCTTTTCCATACACACGGCAGCCGCCAGCACAAACAGGACATCCCGGCTTTCAAACTCATAGGCCTGCAAGAAATGATCCTTTGCTTTTACAAAATCACCCTTCATGTACGCATATTTTGCCAGTGGTTCATGGGCATACCCATACCCCGGACGGGCTGCTAAGACTTTTTCATAATAGACTTCAGCCTCATCAAAACGCTTCCATTCATCCAGGATTCCAGCTTTGTATATGTTGGCAAAAAGATTGTCTGGATTGATCCTTTCAATCTGCTCCAGATCTTCCCAGGCACGTTCCAGATTATGAAAGTACTGAATAGCAATTCTGGAACGATCCAGATAATGCCATTCAACATCCGGTTCGAGCTCAATGGCTCGTGTGTAATCATCCTCGGCTTTACCATATTTCTTAAGACCGCGGAACGCCCGGGCTCTATCAACATAGAGATAAGCAAAATCGGGTTGCAGCTCGATGGCTCTATTCAGAAGTTTCACCGCACCTTCAAGATTGTCCAGATTCATCTGGGAAGATCCAGCTCCCGAAAGGGCCAAAAAATTTGTAGGATTTTTTTCCAGGATGAGGCTAAAACTCTTGTCGGCCTCTTTGTACCTTCTGGCAGCCAGATCTATGGTCCCTTTCAGCAATAGACCGTCTTCGTGATTGGGAGAAATCTCCAGGAGTTCCTGGATTCTGTCATCTCTGGCAACAGTATTCCCTTCTGCATTTTCTAAGAGAGCCAGATTATACAGAACATCAGGATGTCCCGGATTCTCATCGAGTAAGGAGTTCAGTTCTTCCCGGGCTTCATCCCAGAATCCCTCTGAAATCATAAGAGCCGATTTTACAATTCGTTCTTCCAATGTCAGCTTTTCCGCACTCTCTAAGAGGGCCAAGGCTTTTTCTGCGTCTTCTACGGAGCTAAGCTCATTGAGGGATTCAACCAGAGATGGTTCAGGCTCTTCCGGTTTAACATCGGGCAGAGTGGATTCAGCAGATTCAGCAGCATTTTCATCTGGTTTTTCAGAGACAGTACTGGAGCATGATAGTGGCAGAAAGAAAACAACGGCCAGGAGGAATGCTCCGAATAGAGTCAGTCGGCTCAGATTCATTTAGTCTCCTAATAATAGACTGAAAGGATTCTTAAAAAGAAATATCAACTTTCAGGGTGATTAAGATGGTTTGAATAACTTGAAGGATAAACCTTCAGAATACAGATAATATACCTCCCGAAGACGATTTGGGCAAGGTTGCTTTTTTAGTTTCCTGCTGGTAAGATTCGTCCCATATGAAAAGAAAACCCGGATCATTCTTGACAGTAGTCCCTGTCTTTTATGCCCTAATAATACTCTTTTTTCTGTTCCATCATTTTTCACGATTTGAAGAGATTTCACTGGTCATTGACAATGTCTCTTTCAAGGGGACAAAAACCATGGCCACGGCTTTTGCTCCTGCAAAGATCTCTAAAATGGCTGTGTTTACAAATGGACTGAAACTTAACATTTCTTCCTCGGAGCCGATGAAGGTCATCACAGAAGACGACATCATCAGAGAACTGGCCCTGGAGAGCCTGGAAAGAACCGATACTGGTATAGTCCTCCATTTTAAATATGATATATCCATTGCCATACAAAATATGTCCCAGAGCAGTGACAGTTCTATTAATATCGCTGTTCCTCAGACGATTCCTCCCATAAAAGAGCTGAGAATCAAGGCTCTTCCCCAAGAGAGCTATCTTCTGAACAGGGATGATCAGGATAGAATCATCCTGAGCGATGGGACGAGTACATACTTTATGAACAGCAGCGGAATTCTTGATTTTAAGGATTCTACTCTCATAATTTCCATGGCAGACCGAGTGAGTAATACCATTACACTTGAAGATGAAGCTCCTGGACTGGGAAGATCTGTTAGAGAATGGCTGGCGGAGGGCCAGAAGACGATTCCTTCTGAGAAAGAAACAATTACCCGATTTTCTGATAAAAGCTATTCCGGCTGGAAATCACGGTTTGACAAGACCACAGGAAACTGGACAATGCCTGCCGGAGCCCCGATGTTCAGCGAAAAAGCACTAGTTCTGTCCCTATCAGAATCCTACAGACGGGGGGAACAAACCCTCCTATCGGCAGATTTGCTGAAGGCTGCGGAAAAAAACAGTTCTGTATTGAGCTGGTATTCCAGTCCTTTTACCGGGGACATAGTCAACAAGACAGCCCCCTTGTTGCGCAGCAGCTACTCCAGCCTCCTTCAGGGAAAGACCTCCTTGAAAGTAACAGCCAATCCTGATATTTCACCCTATCGTGAAATTCTGGAGTTGAAAAAAATCCTGGATGATCCCGGGATCTCTGACCCTGTTCCCTGGATTGAAGAAAACATTTATCCCCTCATTGTTTGGCTTGAAGAGGGGCTGTATATACTCCATCCCGATCAACCCGAAAGCAACACTCTTTTCACCCTGGAAGCAGCAGAACTCTTAAAAATGGCGGCGGATAGAACCGGTGATAAAAACATCCGGTCAATCTCTTCGATGATTAGGGCGACCATACTGAGCCGGGCCGATGAGAACGGAGTTCTTCCTGAAAAGATTAAATTTTCAAGGGAACGGGCATCCCTGGGTGAAGGCGCACTTCCGCCGGAAGATGTTTACAGCCTGTTTCAGGATGCGGCCTTTACTCCCCGGGTCATCAACATGAGTAATGATCCCCAGAAAGAAGTGTGGATCTATACGGCATCTAGAAGTATTTCTTCACAATTGACAGATCAATTTATGGACGTGAAAGTGAGGTTTCCACGAGGACAGATCCACCATCTGATCATCAAAGGTGTCGAACCCTTTGACCGGGTTTTTCTACACAACATCCGGTGGAAGAGCGACCCTCGCTTTCAAAGATATTCTGACGGATGGGTCTACGACGCCGTGAATAAGACCCTCTTCGTTAAATTAAAACACAGGGTTGAAGAAGAGACGATCCGGATTCAATTTAATCCGCCTGTCGAAGAGATCCCTCTCACCGAAAGCCCTGAAACAGCAGCCAATACTCCAACGACGGCAATATCAGGAGAATCAATAACACAAGCCGGAACAACTGAAACGACAGAATAATCATTTTCTGGCTGTTATTTATAAAAATACAGGAGAAATTCCCTATGATCCTGTATAATGATTATGAAATTACATTAAATACAGCATCCTGGAGGATTTAATGAAAAGCAGTGTCTTTTACGTTGTGAACAGAGAGAACTATGACACCGATCATAATGATTTTTTTCCCTATATATCGTCAGAATATGTGAAAATTGCCAAGAACTTCAAACCCGGTAAGAAATATCCGGTTCTGGCGGTCAAAGATGTTACAATCATTGCCGATGATGATTCGGTAATCGAAACATCCCAATTTCTTGTTCCCACTGAAAATCAGAATTTCATGTGGGTTCAATCCGAAATTTTCAAGTTTGCAGGAATGGATCCGGAATAATTCCATGAAGGTCCTCAATCCTGATGAAATGCGTCGGATGGATGAGACCTGCATCCATAAATACAAGGTTCCCGCCCAGATCCTTATGGAAAATGCGGCCTTATCTGCTCTCTCCGTCATTCAAGAAGAGTATCCCCATCACTCTGTTTTACTGGTGTGCGGCAGCGGAAACAACGGAGGGGATGGACTGGCCCTGGCCAGAATTCTATTCTCCCTTGAAAAAGATGTTGAGGTTCTGCTCCTGGGCAATCCAGATCATTTTTCAAAAGAAACGTCTCAAAATTACAGGGCTGTAAGAGAGATTGGTATCCCCCTGTCTCTCAATCCAAATGATGAAGAACTCAGCTTTAAACCGAATCGGCTCATTGTCGACGCTCTTCTGGGGATAGGTCTCAATAGAACTGTCAGTGAGAAGTATAAGGCCATTATTGAAAGAATGAATCACAGCGGAGCGCCTATCTTCTCCTTGGATATTCCTTCGGGCATAGACGGAACAACGGCCCAGCCCCGGGGAATCTCTATCCGGGCAGACAAAACAATCTGTTTTGGAGCTCCCAAGAGAGGAAACATACTCAGTCCCGGATATGTATACAACGGAGAACTGTTTTGTTCCAGAATATCCTTTCCCCCCCCACTCATCAGAGACTGGCCCGGCAAAACCGAATTCAATATTCCTTCCCCCCTGATCCAAAGAGATCCTCTGGGATACAAAAATAGCTTCGGCCGTATCCTGATCATCGGAGGAGGAAAAAATTATCAGGGAGCCCCCGCTCTGGCCGCACAGGCCGCCTACAGATCCGGGGCGGGTTATGTGACTGCGGCAGTTCCACAGTCACAGGCATCCGGGTTCTCAGCCCACTGTCCCGAAGCGGTGATACAGGAGTTGCAGGAAACAACAGAAAAGACGATCTCTGAAAAAAATGAAACCCTTCTTCTGGATCTGGCATCAAAGCACGATGTGGTCCTTATGGGGCCGGGCATGACAGGTCAGGAGGAAACGGTCTCTCTTATCCGAAAATTAATTCCATTGATTCCCGTTCCTCTGGTGCTGGATGCGGATGGTCTCAATGCTCTGGCAGGATCACCCGATCTAACGAGTAAAAGAAAATTCCAAACCGTCATTACCCCCCACTTGGGAGAACAAAAAAGATTGCGCTTAGGATTAACAGAGGATCAGAGTCTTGAAGAAAGATACGGAGTCATCTGTGTTTATAAGGGACCAAGGAGTAGGATCTGCCAGAGTGATGGTAAAGAATATATAAACCTCACCGGAAATGACGCCCTGGGTACAGCAGGATCCGGCGATGTCCTGGCAGGTATGGTCGCAACCCTCATAGCGACCCAGGAGTCTGTGATTCAGGGTGTTTGTAAGGCTGTTCTTCTTCACGGACTCACAGCAGAAAGATACCCTGGAGCCAGGGAGAGCTTTACAGCGTCAGACATCATCGAGGCCCTGCCCCGATGCCTTCTGGAGTACAAAAACAATTACAACGAAATGAAACAGACCTTTTTAGGGAAAATGAAAATGATTCCTTAATGAGGTTTTTAAAAATACAATTCAAAGGAGATCAATGTATGGTCATTTATTGTGTTGAGGTAAAAGTATTACCTGGAAAAGAAGCGGAATTCGAAAAGGCAACTCTGGAAAATAGATTAGAAACGAGGAAGGAGTCTGGGAATCTGAGATTCGATGTTCTTCAACAAAATGATGATCCAACTTCATTCTTTTTATATGAAGCTTACAGCAATTCCGATTCCGTACTGGCACACAAACAGACAGCCCATTACCTGAAATGGCGAGATCTGGTTGCTCCCTGGATGGCAGAGCCGCGGAAAGGAACATCCCACAAGGTCTGTGCTCCCCTGGAGGTTTCCAAGTGGTAAGATTCTCCTTTTCAGCCAATAAAGAAATTCTTTTCGGCTGTGGAAAAACAGAATCTCTGCCTCAGTTATTAAAGGAATTCAGAGGAAGAGCACTCTTTATTACTGGAAGATCAGTCCGAGAGAACCCTCTGTGGAAAGCCCTTGAGCTTGGCCTGACCAAAGAAGGCATCCCCTCCGATTTTGAAACCATTATGGGAGAACCATCTCCTGATGTCATAGATTCTCTTTGTGAAAAATACAAAAAGGCTCCCCCTGCGGTCATTGTGGCTCTGGGTGGAGGCAGTGTTCTGGATGCGGGGAAAGCGGTCTCTGCCATGTTGAAAGAAACAGGTTCTGTCATGGATTTTCTAGAGGGCATAGGCACAAAAATTCCCAGTGGTGAAAAAATCCCGTTCATAGCCCTCCCCTCCACGGCTGGAACGGGCAGCGAATGCACAAAAAATGCTGTGATAAGCAAACCGGGACCAACTGGTTTTAAAAAATCTCTCCGCCATGACAATTACATTCCCGATCTGGCACTGGTAGATCCTGAATGGCTGGAGAGCCTTCCTCCGGGACTTGCTGTATCCTGTGGAATGGACGCCTTTTCACAACTCTTGGAATCCTACATTTCCACAGAGGCGTCCCCCATGAGCGATGCCCTTGCAGAAGAGGGGCTTTTGGAATTCCTAGACGCCTTCCCCTCCCTACTGGAAGGCAAGCCGGGCAAGGATGAGTTTTCCTCAATCGCTCTTGGAGCCTCACTCTCGGGCCTCACCCTTACCAATGCAGGGCTGGGAACAGTACACGGCATAGCAGGTATCTTGGGTGGAATGAACAACATTCCCCATGGTGTGGCCTGCGGACTCCTCTTGCCCCCTGTCATGGACAAAACTTTTGAAGCACTGATAAAACAGGATGAGAACCATCCTGCCCTGGAGAAAGCCGCAGGACTTGGTCAGTTCCTCTCGGGTAACATGGAAATGACCACCGGAGAATCCATAGGAGTTTTAATGGAAGAACTGGAAAACTGGGCTTCTCTGGCATCCCTTCCAGGACTCAGGAAGTTTGGTTTTACAGAAGAACAGCTTATTGAGGCGGCCGGAAAATCAGGAAACAAGAACAATCCATACACCTTCTCCCAGGAAGAACGTCTTGCCATACTCAAATCGGTCTATTGATATGAATGATTTTTTTACACCACCTCCCAGGGCTTTAGGGCACAGGGGCAACAGCAGAGACTTCCCGGAAAACACAGAAATAGCCTTCCGGTCAGCCATTGAAATGGGCATAGATGTCGTGGAAACAGATGTCAGATTGATGAAGGATGGACAGGTTCTGATTTCTCATGATCCAGATTTTTATAGGCTATCGGGGGACAATAGGCCAATATCTTCATTATGTATAAGCGATCTGGAAGCAATAGATACGGGATATCTATTTTCAAAAGATGGGGGACATAGTCATCCTTTCCGGAATAAGGGAGTCAAACCTCTCCTCTTGAAAGATGCCTTCCAACTCTTCCCCGAAACAAGATTCAACATAGATTTAAAAGACCCCAGTGAAAGCCTGGCCATGGCGACAGCCAGGATCATAATAGACGAAGGAGCTGAAAACCGGGTCTGCGTCGCATCTTTTCATCACAAGGTATTGAAGTCTTTTAGAAAATCTCTTCCATCTGCGGCCAGCTCCCTCTCCCGCAGGGAAATGGTTCTGAGCCTCCTGTTATACAGGACCGGATGGGTTCCTTCCGATGTGAAGAATAAGAGAATAAAGGCTGTTCAGATTCCAGAATACGCCGGCCCCTACAGAATACTCAGGCCCTCTTTCTTTAAATGGTGCCGCCGCAATCACCTTGCTCTCCAGGTCTGGACCATCAATGACGCAGAAAAAATGAAAGAGCTATACCAAGAGGGTGTGGACGGTTTGTTTTCTGATATTCCCGAGGATGTGATCAGGGTGAGCCGGAAGATGATCGAGAAGCCCGAATACTAACTCGATCTATTCGATCCTGGCACCGCCAAGGCAATAGTCATCCTCATAGAATACGGCAAACTGTCCCGGAGCAATGCCCCGGTCTCCCTCATCCAAAGTCACCTCAAGACGATCGGAATCCAGCCATTTGATGCGGCAATCGTGAAGTCTAGGTCCATGTCTCAGCTTCAGAGTCAGTTTATCCCCGGAAGGTTTCCTGCTAATCCAATTGGGTTCACAAACGGTAAAGACCGTACGATTCTGTTCTAAGACATTCTTGCTTGAAGAAACATAGATGATATTCTTTTCCAGATCTTTGGATGTCACATACCAGGGACCATTGCTTAGCCCCAATCCCTGACGCTGCCCAATGGTATGAAACCAGAATCCCTTATGATGGCCCAGAACCTCTCCACTCTCGAGCTCCCGGATCTCTCCATCCTGTTCTCCCAGATAGTGTTTTACAAAATCGGAATATTTTATTTTCCCAAGAAAACAGATTCCCTGGCTGTCTTTTCTATCTTTATTGGGAAGATCATATTTCTGTGCCAGAGCACGGACCTCCTCCTTCATAAAAGAACCTATGGGAAATATGATTTTACCAATCTGCTGCTGAGAAAGGTGGGATAGAAAATAACTCTGATCTTTCACTGGATCCGGAGACCTGCGCAGCCATGTCAAACCTTCTATTTCTTCAACAACACCATAATGACCTGTGGCAACCTTGTCATATTGTTCGTTGACTTTATCATAAAAAGCACCGAATTTGACCCTTTGATTACAGAATATGTCCGGACTGGGCGTCCGTCCTTTTTTCAGTTCGGAAATAGTATAAGAGACAACACGGTCATAGTATTCCTGCTGCAAGGGTAAAATTTTAAGGGGGATGGATTTTGCTTCACACACAGCCCTGGCATACTCCAAGTCCTCTTCCCACGGACAGGTACCCATAAAACTGAGTTCATCTTCCAGCCAGATTTTAAGATAATAGGCGGTTATATCGGTATACCCTTCTTCCAAAAGACGGTAAAGCGCAACAGAACTGTCGACTCCACCGGACAATAATACGGCAATTTTCATACCTTCAGATTCTTTCAGACTTGAATCTCTTTGGCAAGAGACCGAGAGACTCTAATGAGCTTGCAATAGTACCATTTTTACAGATAGACAAAATCTAAAAGATCCACAATAATGACTTATAATCAGCTTTTAGTGGACAATTATCGTCTTTTTGTCAAAATGATAACTGCCCTCCAATTTTACAAATATTGTTTGAGGAAGCATTATGAAAAGCATAGGTATTAATATAGGCAGTTCCAGCCTGAAAACAGTTCTTCTAGAAAATGGACAAGAGATTTGGAGCCACGTGGTTCCCCATGAGGGCGACTTCCTCAATGCGGTTCTCAGTGAATTAAAAAATAAAGAGTTTGAAGAAGGAACGCCTCTTCTGGTCACAGGAACAGATGGCCGTTATCTCCTATCATCCCCGTCTGTCATTGAGCCAGTCTGCATTGAGAAAGCCCTGGAAGTGACTGGTCATCAGGTCAATGCTGTGGTCAGTATGGGTGGAGAAGACCTGGTTGTTTATGCAGTGAATGATCTTGGAAAAATCACAAACAATTTTTCAGGGAGCAAATGTGCTTCCGGTACCGGTGAATTTTTTAAACAGCAGCTGGCCAGGATGGATATGACCCTGGACAATGTAAACCACCTCGCAGAGGATAGCCAGGTTCGCCCTCTTTCAGCACGCTGCTCGGTCTTCATGAAGAGTGACTGCACCCACAAATTAAACAAAAAAGAAGCCACGAAAGACGATATAGTCCTCTCCCTCTCGGATGTGATGGCCACGAAGGTAAGTGATTTCCTAAGCCGTGCAAAAATCAATTCAGGCCGAGTTCTTTTATGCGGAGGCATCACAAAGAATAAGCATATCCTCCGGTTTATGAAGGAAAAGACTCCTGAAATTGAATATATAATTCCCAAAGAAGCGTCTTATTTCGAGGCCTTCGGTGCGGCTCATCTGGCCGTGGACAATGGTGCTCCTCTTCCTCCCATAGATAAAATTCTCAAAGACAGCAAGGTCAGATTTGACCGCTATGATGATCTTAAGAAGGCCGTTGACAAGGTTCAGTATTTTCAATCTGAAATCAAACCCGTCAGGAAAGGCCGGGAGTATATCCTCGGAATTGACGGCGGTTCAACAACCACAAAAGCCTGTCTCATTGATATGGAAACAAGTGATGTTGTGGCTGCCCATTACGGGCGGACCCATGGAGACCCCGTACAGGCTCTCAAAAACTGCATCATCGAACTGCGCAAAAAGATCCATAAAGATATAGGTGATGAATCTTCTATCACCATCTCCCTGGCCTCCACAACGGGTTCATCCCGTGAAATTCTGGGAGTGTTCATGGAGACTCCAGCGGTCTATAACGAAATCATAGCCCATGCCTATGGAACAACCCATTTCAGCAACGATGTGGACACAATCTTCGAAATTGGGGGTCAGGATGCCAAATATGTGCTCCTTGAAAACAAGGTCCCCATCGATTACGCCATGAATGAAGCCTGTTCAGCAGGAACCGGATCCTTTCTGGAAGAGTCTGCTGCCGGAGATCTGAATATTCCCCACGCCCGTGAAATTGGAGAGATCGCCCTGAAAGCGGATAATCCCCTTAAATTCGGAGAACACTGCAGTGCCTTTATCAACTCTGATATCCGCAAGGCAATTCAGCAGGGAGCCAAAAGGGAAGACATAACCGCCGGGATTGTGACATCCATCGTCTCTAACTATTTGAATAGAGTTGTTGGGAACCGCACCATCGGCCGGAAGATTTTCCTCCAGGGTGGTGTTGCCAAAAATAAGGCTGTTCCTCTGGCTTTTGCCATGCTTTTGGACAAGGAGATTCTGGTTCCACCCGCTCCCGAACTGATGGGGGCCTTCGGAGTGGGGATTCTGGCCCGTCAGAAACTTCAGGATGGACTCCTTCAAAAAATCAATATTGATCTCGATGCTGTATTAGATACACAAATAGAGTATGACCGGGTCTTCAACTGCAAATCCTGCGAAAATTTCTGTTCCATTCAGGTTCTTAAGGTCAATGGACACAAGTATATGTTTGGCGGACGCTGCAGTAAATATACAAACACGAGCAAAAACATCAAATCCGATGATAAGATTATCAACTACATAGATAAGCGCAACGACCTGCTCTTTAAAACTTTTGCAGCTCCGGCCCAGGATCTCAAGCCTAAAAGAGACTACACCGTGGGAATTCCCCGCTGTTTTTCAGTTCATACTCTCTACCCTCTTTATTCCTGGTTTTTCCATGAACTGGGTATAAAAACGGTTCTCTCTGACGAAATTGCCCATGAGGGTGTGGCTAGAGTAGAAAGCGCCTACTGCTTTCCTGCCGAAATAGCTCATGGGGCGGTTCAGGATATTCTCAACAAGAAGTGCGACTATATTTTTGTACCCCATTTCAGAGACATGCCCAGTATGGAAGAAGATGTTCATGCCAACTTCTGTCCCATCACACAGAGCCTCCCGTACTACATAAAAAAAGCCTTTCCAGACATTCCGGAGAATAAAATAATCCCCCTGATTGTGACCTTTAAATTCGGAGAGTCCAAGGCACTGGAGTTTTTCTATAAACTGGGAGAACAACTCTCTATTCCGGCCGTTGAGATTAAGAAAGCGTTCCATAAAGCATTGGAAATGCAACAGGAATACCTCAAAGCCTCAAAGGCTCTGGGCCAGGAAGCTCTTAAACTTGCCAGGGAACAGAATCATCCTGTCATTGCCCTGTTGGGACGCCCCTATAACGCCTTCACCCCCGAAGCCAACATGGGAATTCCCCGGAAATTCAGCAGTCGTGGTTATTCAATCATACCTTTTGATATTCTCCCCGAAGGGGATGAGAAAATTTTTGATAATATGTATTGGTATTATGGACAGCTGGACATGAAGACAGCCGCAAGGCTCAAAGACGAGCCCAATGTCTATATCACCTATATTACCAACTTCTCCTGTGCTCCCGACTCATTTATACTGCATTATATTAAGTGGATGATGGGCACCAAGCCCTTCCTGATCCTAGAACTGGACTCACACTCTGCCGATGCTGGAGTGGATACCCGGATTGAGGCCTTCCTGGACATCATAGAAGGATACAGAGCCCGCCTCTCAACACAGACCAAGGACCGCTATGATAACGGTCTCAGGTTCATCAACAACGGGAAAGATCCTCTTCATCTTAAAAATGAAGTCACCGGAGAAACCATCCCTGTCAAAGACAATAAAAAGGTCAAAATGCTCCTGTCCAATATGGGAGACCTGTCCACGGCTATGATGGCCTTGATTATCCGCACCACGGGAATCAATGCCCAGGCTCTTCCTGTGGCCGACACCAAGACTTTACAATTGGCTAGGAGCCATGCTTCCGGAAAAGAGTGTGTTCCGTCCCACCTGGTATTGGGAAGTGCACTAAAATTTCTGAACTCCAAGGAGTACAGAAAGGATGAGATTTATCTGCTCTTTGTTCCCATCACAACCGGTCCCTGCCGGACGGGTCAATACTTTGTCTTTTATGAAAACCTATTCAAAGACATGCGTCTTGAAAATGTGATTGTTGTGACAATGAGTGCAGATAATTCCTACAATGAACTGGGCCCGGATTTCAGCAAGTATATGTGGCGTGGATTGGTCATCGCCGATTATATGAAAGATATTCAGACCTCTCTGAGAGCCTGTGCACAGGATACTGATGAAGCCATGAGGATTTACAATGCACTTTGGCATGAGATGATTGATGTTATTGAAAATGATTTCAATAAAGTCTACAAGGCACTCAAGAATATAGCCCGGAAGGTTGCTGAGATCCCCTTGAAAAAAACGATAAAAGAGGTCCCCCGGGTACTGATTGTCGGAGAAATCTATGTCAGAAGAGATGATTTTGCCGTTGATGAACTGGTAGAACTCATGAGCCGTAAAAATATCATAGCCAAGGTTTCGGGGATTTCTGAATGGATTCACTACCTAGATTTCGTGCGTAATTATGATCTAAAAAAGCGCATCAAACTGAAACCCTGGTACAAACGCCCCTTTTCTGCGGAGCTGAAGGATTTATTGATCCTTCACTTGGAAGAAACCTGGAAACACACAGTAGAAAAGGGAATAAAAAACCGTCTTGGGAAATCCGGCCTCATCCCACATACGCCTCATGATATGAAAAAGATCATGAAAAATACATCTGAGAATTTTGTAAACCTTGAATTGAACTCAGAAATTGCCATATCCAGCGGTGTCGCCGCCACGGCCATGGAAGAGGGATACTCGGGAATTGTCAATATTTCTCCTTTTGCCTGTCTCATTGGTAGGGTCATAGAAGGATTGATAACTCCCTGGGCAAGAGAACGGAACTATCCTGTTTTTTCTCTGGAAGTTGACGGGAATATTCTTCCTCCCAATATTGTCAACAAACTGAATATTTTTATGATGAATGTGATGCGTTTCAGATCGAATCCGGACACAACCAATCTTATTGAACAGGATGAACCTGACGTAGTATTAAAAGATGTAAAAGTGTCCGGCAATGATTGATCAGGAGTATGCCCCGATGCAGCCCGACGAGATAGATTGGAAAATCATTAACCTCCTCAGAGAGAAATACCAGAACAACAATGCCGTTGCCAGGATTATGGGGATCTCCGAGGGGACTGTTCGGCAGCGTCTCAAAAAAATGAAAGATCTCGGAATTGTGAAGATAAAAGCCCTCATCAATCCCGAAGCTCTTGAAAATCAGCAGCTAGCGACGGTGGCGGTGAATGTGACAGAATCCTCTCAGCTTGAATCAAAAGCCAGAGAGATTGCAGAGCTTCCCAATGTCCTGGATGTCTCCATTACATCAGGTCGCTATGACCTGTTTGTGCAGGTTCTTGTCGACTCCAATCATGGCCTTGTCAGCTTTCTGACAAAGGAGCTTGCTGTCGTCAAGGGTGTCAGTTCTACTGAGAGTTTCCTGATGCTGAAAAGCTTCAACAAGTACGTGTAGCTTTTCAAAAAACTGATTTGCTTATACAATATTGTAATATTAGAAATATACTATGTTATTGATTCCCGATTCACCACTGGGACGAGGAAAAAAAATGAAAAGAATTCTAGACAAAAAACAGCTTTCTGCGGATGTTTTCCGGATGAAAATAGAAGCTCCCCTCATAGCTGAAGAGAGAAAAGCAGGTCAATTCCTGATCATTCAGGTAGATCAAAATTATGGAGAGAGGATTCCCCTCACCATAGCCAATGCCGATGCTGAGGAAGGTTTCATAGAGATTATTTTTCAGGCCGTAGGTGCTACAACACAAAAATTAAGCCGGATGAATGCAGGAGACTACATTGAAAATGTTCTAGGTCCCCTGGGAAAACCAACCCATATTGAAAAAAGGGATGGCCCTGTCGTCTGTGTTGGTGGTGGGATAGGTGTTGCCCCAATGCATCCTATTGTCGAAGCTCACCATAAAATTGGAAACAAGGTTATCACCATCATGGGAGCGAGAAACAAAGAGCTCCTTATCATGGAAGATGAAATGAGAGCTCTTTCAGATGAACTTATAATCTGCACCGATGATGGATCTTATGGACGAAAAGACCTAGTGACTGTTCCCCTCAAAGAGTTATGTGAATCAGAAAACATACCCTCCGAAGTTTTTGCCATTGGTCCTCCCATCATGATGAAATTCTGCTCAGAAACAACGAGGCCCTTCGCGGTTCCCACAATGGTGTCATTAAATACGATCATGGTAGACGGAACTGGAATGTGTGGTGGCTGCCGTGTTTCCATTGGTAACGAAACAAAATTTGTCTGTGTTGACGGCCCTGAATTCGATGGCCATCTGGTAGATTTTGATAACATGATGCTCCGCCAAAAGGCATATAAACAACATGAAGCCCATCGATGCAACCTGGATATAGAAGCAGAAAAACTGGAGGCCAAGCAGAAATGAGCGAGTTTAAATCTAAAGAAACATTGAATAAAGAAGCCGAAGAAATCTGGAAGGGTCTCAATACTGCCGAATTAACTCCTAAAATGAGAAGAGAGATCCCACAACAGGACATGCCCAGTCAGAATCCTGCGATCAGACGGGCGAACATGGGTGAAGTGGCCCTTGGTTATACCGAAAAACAGGTCCTTGTAGAATCTGCCCGCTGCCTGCAATGTAAAAATGAGCCCTGCATCAAAGGATGCCCGGTAAGTATCAACATTCCCCAATTCATTTTGAAGGCGGGGGAAGGAAAATTCGGAGAAGCTATAGATGTGATCAAGGAGAGCAGTATGCTCCCTGCAATCTGTGGGCGCGTTTGCCCCCAGGAAAAACAGTGTATGGCCGAATGTACCCTGGGGAAAATCCTCAAGGATCCCGAAAAGTCTGTTGCCATTGGTCGAATTGAACGCTACCTAGCCGACTGGGAAAGAGAGAACAGAAAGGATGGTAAGACAACCATCGCTCCATCCACAGGTAAAAAGGTGGCTATTGTTGGGAGCGGCCCATCGGGCCTCACCGCAGCAGCAGACCTTCGAAAAGCCGGTCATGAAGTCACAATTTTTGAGGCCTTTCATAAACCCGGTGGAGTGACAGTGTATGGTATCCCCGAGTTTAGATTACCCAAAGAAATTGTAAACCTGGAAGTGGAAGGCCTCAAAAAAATGGGCGTCCGCTTTGAAACAAACTTTCTTGTCGGCCGGACCCGTAAACTGAAAGATCTAATGGAAAAAGATGGATACAATGCAGTCTACGTCGCATCAGGAGCCGGGCTTCCAAAATTTATGCATATTGAAGGCGAGAATCTTGTAGGTGTCTTTTCAGCCAATGAGTTCCTGACTAGGTCTAATTTGATGAAAGCCTATGATAAAGAGCATGCTGAAACACCCATATACCAGGCACGCAGAATTGCCGTTTTCGGAGGTGGAAATGTAGCCATGGATGCGGCCAGAACAGCCGTGAGAATGGGTGCTGAAGAAGTTTACATCATCTATCGCCGGACTGAAAAAGAGATGCCTGCCCGAGTGGAAGAGGTACACCATGCCCATGAAGAGGGTGTGATCTTCAAGACACTGACCAACCCTGTTAGAATCCTGGGGGATGAAAATGGACGCGTCAGGGCTATAGAGTGTCAAAAATACGAGCTGGGAGAACCTGATGATTCAGGACGCCGCAGACCAGTCCCCATTGAGGGCAGTGAATTCCTCATTGAAGTGGAAACCTGTATTCCCGCTATTGGAAATTCTTCCAACCCACTGATCAAACAAACGACTCCCGGACTGGATTTCTCCAAATGGGGTACGGTTGTTGTGGACGACAGGCAGAAAACATCCCTCGATGGAGTTTATGCCGGGGGAGACATCTCTCAGGGCGCCGCTACGGTCATCCTGGCAATGGGAGATGGACGCCGCGCTGCAGCCGCTCTAAATGAAGAATTAAAATAAGAGAAGTGGAGACTCCGCCTCCGGGGATATTGATCCCGGAAAAGGGGTATCAGGAGTCTCTTTTTTTCAACTCCGCCAGAACTTCCTGGATGGAGAGACCTTCCGCCTCCAGCAGAACCATCATATGGTAAATTAGATCAGCCGATTCAAAAACAAGATCTTCAGGGCTAGAAGCCAAGACCAGTTCAATCGCTTCTTCTCCGCATTTTTTTCTGATCTTATTGCTTCCCTTCTCGAAAAGATGGGTTGTATAGGATCCTGCAGGCATGTCTATGTGCCTTTTTTGAATTGTTCTGCTGAGGGAGGTCAGGATTTCATTGTTTTCCCGGTCTTCTCCCAGAACTTCAAGAGCATCATGCTCTTCGATATCTGTTTCTTTGATGACATCTTCGTACGCCTCACCCTTGGCCCCTTCGGGCAGAAGCGCATAATAGCAATTTCTACGTTTTTCCAACTGCAGGAATTTCCCCTCCCCGGCAAAAGGGAGAATTCGGCCCGTCACTGGATGGGAGACCCAAAGAACTCCCTGTTCCCGGCTTTTTGAAAATCCTTTTTCATCCATAAGGGCGGCACTGAATCCGCCATTTTCCGTCTCAATCAAGAGAGCTAGAACTGTCCCTCTGCTCACCAATCATACTCCTCATCATTTTTTTGAAAATCCAGGACTGCTTTTTCCAAATCCAATCTGCCTTCATAATAGGCTTTTCCCGTGATGACCCCTTTGACAAGAGGGTCAGCCTTCTGAAACACATCCTTTAGGTCATCCTGGCTGCTGATCCCGCCGGACAGGGTAATCCCAATTTTGGATTCTCTGGCAATCCTATTTGTATTTTCCAAGTCCGGCCCCGCCAGGGTGCCATCTCTGTCAATATTTGTATAAATGATATTGGTAATCCCCATGTCTGCACATTTTTTCGCTAGGACTGAATCCTGCAGAGCCGTTCCTTTTTCCCAACCGGAAACCTTGACCTCTCCATCCAGTGCATCGATGCCGGCTATGAAAACGGGACCGAATTTCTGTATCCATAACCCTACTTTTTCCGGGTTTTTTGCAAGAACAGTTCCGACAATGAGCCGGTCTACACCAATCTCCAGGAGTTCCCGGACATCAGCTTCTTCCCGAACCCCACCGCCCAGTTCAATGATCCCGGAGAACACACTCCGAATCTTTTGAAGGGCCATACGGTTATTTTTTCCTTCGCCTCTAGCCGCATCAAGGTCAACGAGATGGAGCCGTTTGATACCCAGTTTTTCAAAGACAGCTGCCGCTACAGCTGGATCTTTCTCATACGATTTTACATCGTTATAGTCGCCTTTAAAGAGACGTACACACTCAGCTCCGAGCAGGTCTATTGCGGGAATTATTACCATATATTCTATCCTCTCATTTTTGTCATTTCATTACTTTCCAGGTCATCATTTCTCCGGCGCACAAAGGAACAGAACCTCCGATCAGAGATGGAACCTTCCACGATTCTTTTTTCAGGGTGATTGACGATGTATTTAGGGGTAAACCATAAAATTCGGCTCCGATCCGGCTTGTAAAGGACTCCAACTGTTCAAGAGCCCCTTCCCTTTCAAAGAGCTCGGCCAGCAAAGGAAGTGCAACAGTAGCAGAAAATGCCCCGGCGCTGCAGCTGGAAAACTCTTTTTTATTTTTAGGATGAGGAGCACTATCTGAACCATAAAACAGTTTGGGATGGCCAGAGCAGACAGCCTGAGCCAAGGCGGCCCTGTCTTCCTCTTTTTTAACAACGGGCTTACAAAAAAGATGGGGTTTTAAGGCTCCACCCATCAAATCATCCAGTGTATATAAGAGATGATGAGTCGTGACTGTTCCGGCAATATGATCGGGCATTTCTTCGATAAAGCTGATGCTCTCTCGGCAGGAGAGGTGTTCCAGGACGATCTTAAGACGTGGGAAGTCCCTTATGATTTTTTCCAGTTCCCCAAGATAGGAAATTTCACGTTCAAGAACGGGTGCCTCTGGATGCTCTCCATGAATACTCAGGACCATACCAGCTTCTTCCATTGCAGAAAGAAGATCTCTGATCTGCTCATAGGAAGAAATACCATCCTCTGCATTGGTTGTCGCACCCGCTGGATACAGTTTCCCTATGAGGGCCCCTGCTTTTTTCATCTCGGTGACAATCAGAGGATTCATATTCGGTAGCAGTTTAAAAGCCATGAGAGCCTCAAGACCGGGTGCTTCCCGCTCAATGGCAGCCTTGTATGAAAACAATCCGGGAGGATCGATAACAGGAGGCAAAGTATTGGGCATGATCAATGCCCTGGCAAATGAAGCTGCCGTTTCCCTGGCGTATTGACCCATTTCATCTCCCTGTCTCAGGTGCAGGTGAAAATCATCGGGTTTTCTTATTTTTAGAATACTCATATTACTCCTCTTTCCCGGGCCTATCAGTCCAGACAACCGTTCCTTTACGATTGATATAACTCAGGGTGTTGTCTTGAACCATCAGGGCAAGATCTTCCTTGAAATTCTCTCCATAGTCGTAAACTGGATCAATGACAAGCTCACCTTCTTTGTTGATGAATCCCATCTTTTCATCAATTTGGACCCGTGCCAAACCGTAGTTGAAATCTCCCGCAAAAACATAATTTGGAGGAATAATCGTATTGCCTTTTTTGTCTATAAAGCCGGCCTTCCCATCTTCAGCGAAGAGTGCCAGACCATCTGAAAATTTAGAAGAATAGACGTATTGATGAGGGATCACAAGTTTTCCCTTTGTATTGATATACCCACCCAGACTTTCGGAAACAACCAGGGCAAGTCCTTCTGAAAAATTATCTGCAAACTCATAGACTGTAGGAATGACCAAAGCGCCTTTTGTGTTGATAAATCCACAGAGTCCATCTTCAATAACAAGAGCCAGACCTTCCTGAAAGTCCCCCATATATTCATAAGGCAGTTCCTTCAACCGTTCGCCTTTTTTGTTGATAAGATAGGTTTTTTCCTCCTGGGAGAAAACTGAGCTGACGCCATTGGAAAAATTTCCTCCTCTCAGATAAGAAGGAGGGATGACCTCTTCCCCCTTTCTGTTGATATATCCCACAAGGCCATCTCTGACAACAAGAGCCATGCCATCTTGAAATGGTGCTGCCATTTCATAAGACTCAGAATTTATAAACTCACCTTTGTCATTGATATAACGAAGAGTTTCACCCTCCGAAACCAGAGCCCAGCCTTCAGAAAAATCATCTCCCTTATCAAAAACGGGCTCAATAATCATGATCCCTTTATGGTCAATATACCCAACCTTTTCGTTCTCGGAGACAGGATAGAGGGTATTATTGCAGGAAACAAAGACAAATGCGCTCAAAAGAGCAGCTAGAAGGTATCGATTCATAGGAATCCTCATGGTTAAAAATTTGACCTTATTGTAATGAATTCCCCAGTTAAATGAAATACATTTTACCGTGGATACCCTCAAGAATCCTTGGATGCGGTTCTTCCCAATGAAACAGAAATAGAATAAAATACTCATCAACACCAAAATGATATTTCAGAACACTTAATCAGGAGAGATGACATGACCAGATTTGAAAGCATCAGGTACATCCATCTTCGTGCCGAAGAGTGCGGTTACGACCAGGACCTGCTCGATAGAGTCAGAAAGAATCTTGAAACACTTCAGGAAGAGGATCTGGATCAATTAAAGCGGATTTCGGAAACAGATTTCCGAAATTGGTGCATAAAAATCAATAAGGAACAACAATGAATAATAAGACAATACCCTTCACAAGAGAAGATCTTGACCGAATCTGCCAGGATCACGAAACCCCTTTTCACATATATGATAAAGCCGCGATTCTAAAGAACGCCGAAGATATGATTAAGGCTTTTTCATGGGTTCCCGGCGGTTATAAAAATTACTTTGCCGTCAAGGCTCTGCCGAATCCCTATATCATTAAATTACTGGCAGAGTTGGGTATGGGTGCTGACTGCTCCTCACTTCCCGAGTTGATTCTTGCAGAAAAAGCAGGTCTCAGGGGTGAACAGATCATGTTTACCTCAAATGACACACCCATGGAAGAGTATGAAAAAGCACTGTCCATGGGAGCCATCATCAACCTGGATGATATAACCCACCTGGATTATCTCCAAGAAGGACCAGGCCTTCCCCAACTGATCTGCTTCCGATACAACCCCGGTCCATTAAAAGAGGGAAATGCCATCATTGGTTCTCCCGAAGAAGCCAAATACGGTTTCACACGGGAACAGTTAAAAGAGGGTTATAAAAAAGCGGCGGCCTATGGTGTTAAACGCTTCGGCCTCCATACAATGGTTGCTTCCAACGAACTGGATCCTTCCTATTTTGTAGAAACAGCCGTGCTCCTCATTGATCTTGTAAATGAAATCTCTCAGGAATGCGGTATCAGCTTCGAATTTATCAATCTGGGTGGAGGAGTCGGGATTCCCTACAAGCCCGAAGATTCTCCTGTAGACATTCCTTATATTTCAAGAGAAATCGAGAAAGCCTACAAGGAGAAACTCGGAGGAACCATCCATGATGGAAAATTGAGAGTCCTCATGGAGTGTGGACGTGTGATCACAGGTCCCTATGGATACCTTGTAACGAAAGCCATCCATAAAAAGAATACTTATAAAAATTACATAGGTGTTGATGCCTGTATGGCAGACCTCATGAGACCCGGAATGTATGGAGCCTATCATCACATCACCATTCCCGGTAAAGAGTCTCTCCCTAAAGACCAAACCTATGATGTCGCCGGATCTCTTTGTGAGAATAATGACAAATTTGCCATTAACCGGGAGCTTCCGCTCATCGAAACCGGGGATTACATTGTGATCCATGATACTGGAGCACATGGACATGCCATGGGTTTCAACTATAACGGTAAGCTTCGTCATGCTGAATACCTGCTCAATGAAGATAAAACAGTGCGCCAAATCAGAAGAAAAGAGACAATCGATGATTACTTTGCAACCCTGGACTTTTCAGATCTTTAAGCAGGTCCTGTAATATGCCGGGACGCCTGTTTATTGAAAGATCGAAACAAAAGACTCTTAATATGACAAGCCTTCAACTGAGTTCACAGTCGGAGGCTAGGCAACTGTCCGGCATCATCAATGAAACATATGCTCTCCAACCCCCCATTAAGGCTGGAGAGCTCTACTTAACAGCCGTGATTTCAGAATTTTACTCACTGGCTATCTCAGAATATATGAAGGACCTACGAAGCGCCCACGGTCCTGTCACCCTCTGTAATATAATCCTCAAAAAAAATGAAAGTTCCTGGAACTCTCTTCTCTCCCGGATGGATGAACACTTTCCTGCTGAAAAGACTTATGATCTTACAGCAGATCCTCTTAGCCTGGAACGCCGGTTGACAGATATTTTGGTTTTACGATTACTGAACAGCAACAAAGGCTGCCGCGGATTAAGACTTTTATTTTCTGATCGGGCCCTACATGGCAAAGCCTACAATAACATCTTGGACTCACTGGAAGAGCTTCTGTCACAATTTTCTCCTCTTCCCGGCTGGGACACCATTCTAACAGACCTGCTTCTGACCCCATCCAAGCTCTATCCGGACTCACTGGAAGAGCAAATACGTTTTATTACAAATAAATATGATTTTATAAAAAATAAAACAGCTTATCTGAGTGCCCTTGACCTTTCTCGGGAGGAAAACAAAATCGGTTTGACCGGTCCTGGACCTGTGGAAGGCATAGACTTGTCCTTCGACGAAGATGATGCAGCCCACTTCAGCATCGACTCAGACTGGATGCCCAACCTGATTCTTCTTGCCAAGAATTGCTATGTATGGCTCCATCAACTCTCTGAACAATACAATCGTCCCATTCGATATTTAAATGAAATACCTGGAGAAGAACTGGATGAATTAAGCCGGCGAGGAATCACTGGACTCTGGCTCATAGGCATATGGGAACGCAGTACTGCCAGCAAAACAATTAAAAGAATCTGTGGGAATCCAGAGGCCGAAGCGTCTGCCTATTCTCTCAAAAATTACAGGATTTCCGATGATCTTGGCGGTTGGGAGGCTCTACAGACTCTGAAAGAGCGCTGTTTTCAGAAAGGGATACGCCTGGCAAGCGATATGGTCCCCAACCATACAGGGATTGATTCTGACTGGATGATAGAGCACCCAGAGTACTTCTTGCAAACAAGAATTAGCCCTTACCCAGGATATACTTTTAAGGGTATGGATCTGAGTTCCGATTCCAGAATTAGCCTTTATCTTGAAGATGGATACTACAACAGAAGTGATGCGGCAGTCGTTTTCTTGAGAGAAGATAACAGCAATGGTGAAAAACAGTACATCTACCATGGTAATGACGGTACATCTATGCCTTGGAATGATACTGCCCAGCTGGATTTTATGAATCCCCTTGTCCGTGAAGAGCTGATCAAACTGATCCTTCAGGTTGCCGAAGATTTTCCGATTATTCGCTTTGACGCCGCCATGACTCTGGCAAGAAAACACATACAGCGTTTGTGGTACCCCCAGCCAGGAGACGGGGGAGCTATTCCCTCAAGATCGGCCTATAGTATGTCAGAAAAGGAATTCAGAGAGCATATGCCCGAAGAATTCTGGAGAGAAGTCGTAGACCGTATCAACAAAGAGGCCCCCAACACACTTCTTTTGGCAGAGGCGTTTTGGATGATGGAAGGATATTTTGTTCGGAACTTGGGGATGCACCGAGTCTATAATTCAGCGTTTATGAATCTGCTAAAAACAGAAGACAACCAGGAATTCAGGAAAATTTTAAAAGAAACATTAAAATCAAATCCCCGGATACTCAAGCGCTTTGTGAACTTTATGAATAATCCCGATGAGGATACTGCGGTCAGCCAGTTTGGGAAGGGTGATAAATACTTTGGTATATGTACTCTTCTCGTGACTCTTCCCGGTCTTCCTATGATAGGACATGGACAATTTGAAGGTCTTACAGAAAAATATGGCATGGAATACCGCCGGTCCTATTTCGATGAAGTTGCTGATCAGGATCTGATGAACAGACATGAACGTGAAATCTATCCTCTTATGAAAAAAAGGATTCTCTTTGCAGGGGCCCGGAAGTTTCACCTTTTTGATTTCCGATCACGTGACACGGTGAATGAAGATGTTTACGCCTATTCAAACTCTCGGGAGAACGATCATGCTCTGGTCCTGTTTAATAACAGTAACAAACTGGCTGAAGGGCTCATTCAGGAAGAAACAATAAAGGGAATCATTTCAGAAGATGGAGAGTATCAGGGAGAAAGCTCTGAGACTCTTGGAGAAATATTGCATCTGAGTCCTACTGGGTTCACCCTTCTATTCGAAACAAAGAAAAGACTCTGGTATATCCATAGAAACAGTGAAATCCTGAAATATGGCCTTCCTGTCAAACTATATGGATATCAATCCAAAGTTTTTTATCCCATCCTGCAGCAGGAAGATGACGAGGAAAAAAGACTGGAAAAACTAATACTCAAGACTGGGGGCCGCGGAGTTCCAGACTTGGATAGAGCTCTAAAGTTCTCAGAATTGGAACCGCTGATCCATATGATGAAAACCTTCCTGGAGTCCAGAGTCATCGACACACCAGTCATGAGTGATTTGATCACCAGCTTGTCGAAGACCCTAATCCGAATCAGGAAGATACTCGACCGCAAAGAAAATCACCGAAAACCGCGAACTCAGGAAAGACTCATCCTCGAAGACATCGTCCGGCCTTCCTTTATGTCACTCATGCTTTGCGACCTAGATGATACCCGCCTTTTTTATATGGCTCGGTTCTACCAAAAATGGATAGAAGAATCCCCGGTTGATATCGATTCCCTCAAGAGTCTTTGGAAAGAAACCCTCCTAAGTGCAGACTTTAACTCCTGGTTCGGGATCAATCAATACAAAGAGATCATATGGTTCAATAGAGAGAGGATGGATGAGGCGTTTTGGTGGTTCAGCGTCCTATGCGGTCTTAAATTCCTAACACTAAAAGGGTCAGAGCAAGATCTTATTCTGATGAAGGAATTACCAAGATTCTTAAGTGACCTCCAAAAATCAATTGCAGAATCGGAGTACAGGATTTCTCAGATCTTTGTATGATTAAAAAAAGAAATGACAAGGAATTCATATGAATAAAACAGTCTTAATAATCGGAAGTGAGACCCTCCTGGGGCGAAAATTGATAGAGGTTTATCTTAATTCTGGCTGTAAAGTCATTGCACCTGTTATGACATCACAGGAGACGATGAAAGAGTCTGAAAAGAAAAATTTGCTGGTCATTCCCTGGAATAGAGGCTCTCTCGTTTCTGCAAAGACGGTCTACAGAGAGTCGATCAGAGTCTTCGGAACTCTGGATCAGGCCATCATTGTAAATCCTGAACTTTCATCAACACCCGCATTTGAAGATATCGATACGGAGGTCATGGACGAATTACTGAATATTTATATCCATGGGACACTCTATCTCATCAGGGAAATACTGAACTATTTTAAATCTAAAGAAAGTGGAACTCTTGTATTTGCCGAAACCGAAAAAGGATTGTCCCCGACGGCGGTGCTCCCCTCCCTAATCAGCGGAAGCTTTCACAACACCGTAGAAGGCTTACTCTTAACAGATTTAGAAGGCCTTAAAAGTTGTGCTTTTACTTCCCGCTTGACGGAAATGGAAGACTATGCACAATTCATCAGAGGGATTTTGGAATCGGATGATCCTAAAATAAACGGAGAATGGCTGCTTTTTTCAGAAAAGAAAAATTTATTCCAGTCCCTACCCATTCTTAAACGAAAATAACGCCTGTCGGTTTTATTGACCGTCTGCTCCTGGAGGACTTCATGAAATTATGGATGAAATATTCAATTTCTGCCATTTTAGGTATATTACTGGCTTTTTTACTGCCTGAAAATCAAATAGTGGCCTCAATCCTACACTTCGTAGCTGAGTTTTCACTTAGAGCCGGGCGATTTTTGGTCTTTCCCATGATTTTCTTCACACTCTCTGTTTCAGTTTGTCAATTGAGAAGAGATCATCGTCTGGGCAAGGTGATTTTAAAACTACTGATCCTTTCTGTCAGTGCGGCTGTTCTCTACACATTACTGGCTGTGGGAATCTCCTTTATATTGCCTGTGAACAGAATCCCGATTTTAGCAGATTCAACGGGCTGGCAATCAGCAATCCCATTTAGAAACGAACTGTTTCAACCAGGACTCGTCGAATCATTAAGAGAAATGGTACCTGCAAATGCGTTCCGGATTTTTAGCCAACCTGCGGACTATATGTTGCCGGCACTTTTATTTGCTTTCCTTTTAGGAACTCAACTCTTTTATGACAGGGAAGAAGCAGAGCCGGTTTATAACCTTTTCGATTCCTTCAGCAGAATGTTTTACAGAATGAATACCCTCTATACGAGGATTCTCTCTGTGACACTCTTCAGCCTCAGCTATGAGTCATTGAGTCATATACGGAGGATTTCCGATTTTTCATCCTATTTAAGTCTTATTCGTCTTGTTCTGATCATTAGTGCGGTCATACTGTTAGTTTTACAGCCTCTAGTCTATTTCATCATCACGAGGAAAAATCCGTTTCATGAGATAAGAGCCTTTTTACCGGGAATTATTGTTTCTATTTTTAGTGGCGATAACTTTATCAATTTTCTAGTGATGACCAGAGTCCTCAAAGAGAATTCTGGAATGAAAAGGAAAATTAATGGATTGGTTTTGCCCTATTTAACGCTTTTTTCAAGAGCTGGTTCCGCCATGGTGACGGCCCTTTCTATGCTGACAATCCTCAAATCCTATTCCAGTCTGGAGTTGACGGCTTTTCAGATTTCCTGGGTAATAGGAATCTCAATTTTGGTTTCATTCATCCTTTTTTCACAATCATATATGGGAATTTATACCGCTTTGATAACGGCCTGTACTCTTTATGGAAGAGGTCACCAAGACGGATATGTACTGATTCTTCCTGTTCTTCCCATACTCCTGCTCATAGCCGGACTGATTGATTCATTCAATACAGCCTACCTGTCTCTTCTTTTCAGCGGTGACAGAGAGTTCAGAATCCCCGAGGAAGTTGAAGATTATATTTGACTTACTGTGCCAACACTCTTATCCCGACCTGGAAGTTCACGATAAGACCATTGACGAAAGATAGATTGTTATCAAGCCAGAAGTTATAGACAGGAAGCCCTAATTCAACCTTGAAATTAAATCCAAATCGTTCAGTCAGTGGATTATAGTACCAGGCTGCTGTATTCCAATACAGAAACTCCTTCATGAGTGTTGAGAACATCTCCTCACGGTCATCCTCACCCGGCCCTGTCAGGGGAATCTGAATATTCACCCCCGGGGCCATTTGTAATCCAAAAGTATGCCGTTCGGCTAGAGTCCACCGATATCCTACTGCGGGCTGTAATAACAACCCTGTCACTGTGAGGGAGTTAATATTCGAGTAATCCACTGGGATGGTGTACTCCCTTTCGGGAAGGTACTCAAGGGTCTGGCCATAAATATAGGCGGAAGGTCTGAAAAACCAATGATCATCTATTGTATAAAAAATAGAGACACCCGGAATAAAAGTGAGTGTATCCGGACCGCTATCTCCTGGCTCGGAATCGTAGGCCGTATTTTTTTTCCAGAGGAACCCCATTTCTCCATCAATTCCCTGATACGTTAATTCAAGAGCATCCATGAGAGGAGCCAGAGACAGCAGAGATAAAAACAATAGACTGTAAGAGATTTTTCTCATACATCCAATATATATCTCTTCAGTCAAAAAAAAAAGCAGAGTTTAAACTCTGCTTCTCTCTTTGTCCAAATATGGATCAGATTTCTTTTTCTTCCCTGATGAATTTCTGAACAAACATTTCGATCTCATCCAGGGGAACGTTCTTCTTTTCCCCTGTTTTTCTAATTTTAATTTCAACGTCCCCTGCTTCCAGAGACCGGGCTCCGATGATGATCTGAATCGGGTATCCAATGAGGTCTGCATCTTTGAATTTAAACCCGGCACGCTCCTCACGGTCATCCAGCGCGACATCTATACCGGCTGCAACAAGGTTATTGTACAGAGAGTTCCCGGCTTCAACAACCTCTTCCTTATTCATCTGCAGAGGCAATATAACGGCTTCAAATGGAGATATGGCCATAGGCCATATAATGCCGTCTTCATCATGATTTTGCTCTATCGAAGCCGCCAGAGTCCGGCCTACACCGATGCCATAACATCCCATAACTGCAGGATGAGCCTTACCATCCTTATCCAGATAGTTGCATTCCATGGGAATACTGTATTTGGTACCTAGATAAAAGACCTGTCCGACCTCAATACCTCTGTGCTCTTCAAGCTTCCCCGCACACTTAGGGCAAGGATCTCCGGCAGATGCAAAACTCAGATCTCCCAGCAGATCGGCTTTAAAATCTCTACTATAATTTACATTGATCTTGTGGTAATCATTGCGATTTGCACCGCTGACCAGGTTCAAACTGGAAGTAACAGAGTAATCAGCAACAATCTTGATCTCTTTACGCAGGCCTACAGGCCCGGCAAAACCTGTATCAGCACCCGTTACATCAAGGACGGTCTGATCATCAGCCAGGAAAACAGCATTGGCTTCACAGAGGGTCTGAAGCTTGGACTCATTGATCTCCATGTCACCGCGTATCAATACGAGAACAGCCTCATCATCAATCATATAGACAATAGACTTGATAAAATCAGAACCATCCTTCTTCAGAAACCTCGAGACTTCCTCTATGGTCCTGCTGCCGGGAGTATGGATATCTTCAAGAGGCAGCTGTCCTTCAGCGGTGAGATTTGAAGCAGTCCTTGGGGTGGACGCTTTTTCTGCATTGGCAGCATAATCACAGCTGTCACAGCTTAGAATCATATCCTCACCAGATTTTGCCAGAACCTGAAACTCATGGCTCATATCACCACCAATATTTCCTGTGGCGGCATCTACGGCCCGGAATGTCAAACCACAGCGTTTAAAGATGGCAGTATAGGCCTCATACATTTTCCAGTATGTTTCCTTAGAGGCTTCTTCATCAGTATCAAAACTGTAGCCGTCTTTCATTATGAATTCACGTCCTCTCATCAATCCAAACCGAGGACGGACTTCATCCCTGAATTTTCCTTGTATCTGAAAGAGGTTCCAGGGAAGCTGCTTATAGGATTTAAGAACCTTGGAAACCATGTCGGTAATGACTTCCTCGTGAGTGGGGCCCAGACAGAAATCACCATTTTTGCGATCTTTGAATCGTAGCAGCTCTGGGCCGTAGTATCCCCACCGACCACTTTTTTCCCAAAGCTCTGCTGGCTGTACAACAGGAAGTAGAACTTCCTGACACCCTTTTTTTTCCAATTCTTCACGAATGATTGTTTCTATCTTCCTAAGACTCTTTTGTGCCAAAGGCAGGTAGTTATAAATACCACTGGCAAGCTGCTGAATCATTCCAGCACGAAACATAAGTTGATGGCTGGGGATCTGAGCGTCCCGGGGGACTTCTTTCAATGTTTGATAAAAGAGCTGGCTGATTCGCATAAATTCTCCTCGAATAAGAAACAATATTTACTGTTAGTCTGACTATTATATCCAAAGAAGAGTATATCTCAATATAGGAAGGATTTGATTTTTCCCGAAAGATAAAAAAACCACCTGTTGAAGGTGGTTTCATGGGCTCAGCTGATTACAATATCAGCGGATTCTGACAGTCTCGACCATATACCGGACATTAAGATCATTATCAATCTTGGCCACAATAATGATGATGGACTTATTTGAGGGATCTGTTAAGACCCTTTCAATTCGATACTCTTCAATTCCTTTTCTCTTAAAATCTGGATGTCCAATAACAAAAGGAACATTAACACCACCAGATCCTGTGAATGTCATTTCAATAAAAAAGGAGGATTCAACAGCTTGTCCATCTTCGTTTTTCACCGCATCCTGTATCAATTTCATAGAAAAACGGGAACCTGTTTCAAAATCCCTGAAATCCAGAACATCCATCGATTCATCGGTATCACTGATCCTGATATAAAGGGGCCGTCCCTTTTTCAGATAATCAATATTGTACTTTTTCCTAGCAGGAATGGCTGTTTCCAGCAATGAAAAGAGGGCTCCGTCAGGAGATTGACCGGGTTCCAGAGTCGCTGTGTATTCACCAGAGAAAACAGAGGCCGGTACAAATTTGTTATTTCTGACATCCACCAGATATATATCAGCATAGCACTGTGTTTTTTCTGCTGCAAAACCATACTGACCGAATAAGAAATAACTCCCGTCAGGAGAAAATCCCATGTTCACAAATTCAGCTTTATCTCCGGCATATACCTCTGTCATGATTAAAAGGATCATTACCGTTACTGTTAGAAGTTTTTTCTTCATGATTTTACCTCAATACTATTATCGAACGTCTGGAAACTTTCTATAGATTTTTTTTCTTATTTTGACGTTTTAGAGTATTTAAGCTTTAATAGAGATTATGATCCTTATATTCAGAAAATACATAGTCAGGATACTCCTGAACCTCTCATTTCTGTCTCTCCTCTTTATGATTGTTTTTTTCTTTCTTCAAAAAGGGAATGGATTCTCAATTCCTTGGAAGGAAGAACAACTGTGGTGGTCTCTATTTTCAGGGATTACCGCAACGGGATTGATGAAATACATATCACTAAGCGGGCAAATTCTTTTTTCATTCTTTGCCGGATTTATCATATCACGCCAAATCAAAAGAAATCCTTCAGCAGAGTTGTCTTTTTTCTATCTTTTTCTATTTACATTTTCACTGCAGGTCTTCCGTGTTCCCTTTTTGATAGAGAACTTTCCCTCTTTGCTGACAACGACCGGTTTTATAACAAGAATCGTTTATTTCAGCAGGATTCTAAGCCTTGCTTCTCTCTTCGCTGCATCTCTGTTCAGCTCCGGCCTCCAAATACAGAAATTTGGAATGGTACTCCTTATTTCATTTCTGACAGCTTTTACTTTAGCATCATTGATTCCCGTCAATACCAGCATAGTAACAGGGGCTCTCATCAACAGAATCGCCCGGGAGGAGCACCTGGCTCTTTTCTGCATAACCTTAGAAATTCTTACAATTCTGAATTATGTTTCTGCAGCGATACATCAGGGGAGAAACGAGTATTACAGACTGGCCTTGCTGAACATGCTTGTGATCGTCGGTTATGAGTTACTATTCTTCCTACATGTCCCCTTTATCATTCCAGGATTTGCCTGTTTGATACCTGGAACAATTCTCTCAGCGAGAACGAGCAGAAAACTTTTTCTATGGAGCTAGAAGGCAATCAGACTGGCTGTTAAACCGGTTCCCATGGGAATGATAATATTATCAAGATCTTTTGAGGGTAGAGCTTCAAGGAATGTTGCCATTAAAGCAACAAGCAGAATAGAAAGGGGTTGTTGAGATATAAACAGCCCTGCTGTAAGAACTGATATAAAACAGGTTAAAGATCCAGCCAGAGTCTTTCCCCCTGTCAGAGGAATCTGAACTCCTCCAAAGAGCTTTCCTGACAGACTAGATAGTCCATCTCCAAAAGCCAAGGCGTATATTGCAATCGAAGCAGCAGGATGAGGATATAGGAGCAATGCTGACAAGGCACCGATACCAAGCGTTACTGGACCAAGTACAAAATGGCCCTTGTCTCTATCACGGGAAGCTAAGGCAGTCAGGTCTGATATGATAGGGACTCTCTGACCCCTACCGCGCAAATATTCTGCGTAGGTGTAAACAAGGATTCCAACAATTAAGAGGCTGACTGTCAATTTGTAGTTCCAAGCGGCTAGAGTGGGAACCAGGGCAATCATCAAATGAATGGATTTTCTGACAAACTCTTTCTGTATTGTTTCCAAAAACAGTCTCTTTGAACCTATAGTCCTATAACTTTGCAGCATGAAATTACTATCTCCCGATTTGATTAATTACATGCAATATCCATACCAGTCTGTATAAAATAAAAATAAACAATATAATTCTTTATTAGGAAAACCTTTAGCGTTTAACTATTTTACTGGATCATACTGCAAATCGGGAACTGTATCTTTTTTCATACAGCATATAGTCAATTATTACTACTCTCCAGAGGGAGTGTACCTTTAATGTAGTTTGAAAAGGGTACAATAACCCAATAATCAAGATTTGACATGTCCGCACTGATCTGTCCAAGATCGACTTTTTTAGTCATTTCCGCAACAACATAGTCGGTTCCATTCAGATCAAAATGAGCTCCTTTACGCTGAACTGCCACAGCCGCAAGAGCATGACTGTATTCTCTGGAGACCATGAGTACTGCAGGAATCTCCAAATGATTTAAAAGGATACCATAGACAAGAGCCAAAGCATCACAATCTCCTGTACCCGAGAGAAGACATTCCGTAGGTGTCAATAAATCCGAAAAACGATCTGTACTACCATATTGAAAGTCCTGCAGCCAGGAAAGCAGAACTTCTGATTTGTTCACCTCATCTAATTCATATAATTGATCTGAAAGCTGGAATGCCAAATTTTCAAGATCATAAGCCATATCCCTGTATATCATCTGATAATACCGCTTCCAGGCCTCGTCAAAAAGCTTAGGATCCTCGTATGAAGAGAGAATGGTTGCCTCCCGTTCTATCAGAAGACGGCTGGCTTCCTCGCGTCCGCGACTCCATCGATATACCAATTGGCTGCCTTCAAAACTTAATTGTTCTTCCTGTTCCTCTGAACCTCCGGACGAAATAAGAGCACTTATGGGCCCTGGCTGACTCCTCCCCTGCTGATCCGGCGAGAAACCATCTAAACAGGAGAGTATGAGAGGCAATGAAGAAGGGTAATCTTCGGGGGTTGTGATGGCAGTCAGATAATAATCGTAATCATCCCTATCGATGAATAAAAACCATCCTCGAATCTGCTGGCCTCCTGTTTCAAAAAGAATATCTGCCAGAGAACAGGGAAGACCCTGATACATAAAGCGGGAAAGATCCTTTTCTTTGATATTCAGCCCAGTAAGATGTTCGTCCATCATTTCAGTATCAGAATCGTACACGCTCCCAGGATAGAGAGTCACTTGAAATCTGATACTGTTTTCAGGATTTGCAAAAGCGATGCGTCCCTCGTCTTCCTGGTCATACAGCCCCCATCCCTCAGGGAGAAATACAGAGCTACCACTGTCTCCAAGGAGCCATTGCGCCGACCAGAGTCCCTGAGTCATAAGGATCATGAAAATGATCCATCCCCCTCTTTTTATCATACAAACAGTCCTGGCCCTTTACGTCGCCGGTCTTTCCAACGAAATAAAAGTAGACATAGTAATCCACTAAGAATCATGGCAAAACAGAAAATTTGACCTGTCGTAAAGTTAAAAAGAGAAGCAAAAATATAATTGGGTGAAGGATTTCCCCACAATAGCGGGAAATCCAATCCAGCATCGGGTTCTCGGAAATACTCGATAACAAAACGAACAGAACCATACCCGATCAGATACCAGCCTATGACAGCCCCTTCAAACTTCTTTCGTTTTCTGATGACAAACCAGAGAAAGATCCAAAGGAGGATTCCTTCTCCAAAGGCTTCATACAGCTGCGAAGGATGACGCGGGAGGTTCACTGCAGACATACCACTGATATCCATCCCTATTTTACTGGCTGTTTCTTTAACCCACTCTTCGGCGGGAGAAAAGCGGCCGGCATAGGGAAAAACCATTCCAACAGAACTGGTTGTCACTCTGCCATAAAGCTCACCATTTATGAAGTTTCCCAGACGACCAAATGTATATCCCAGGGGAACACCCAAAACGATTCTGTCGGCTAAAGCCGGGAAATAGATTTTATGTCTTCGACAATATATAACGACAGCGACCAGAGTACCGATGAGGCCGCCATGATAGGACATTCCCTGAAGACCAACAAACTGTCCTCCCATAAAAGGCCAGAAAATCAGCCAAGGTTTACTCCAGTAGATTCCGGACGTATCATAGACTAAAGCAGACATCAGCCGGGCACCCAGAATCAAACCGAGAATACCGGCAAAAAACAGATTGGAAACATCATCATCGCTGATATCAATAGATTCCTCTTTCATCTGTTTTTTAAACAGGAGGTAGGTAACAGCAAATGCTAAAATGTACATGAGACCATACCAACGGACAGGTAAACCTGGAATTATTTCTGGTTTTAACCATTCTGGAAAATATATATATAACATTATTTACCTCATTTTTAGATCAGTGGCTTTGTAAGAATCTTACCAGTTTTACTATCAAAATATATGATAATTGAATTTAATTTTTGTTTAACTGTGTATGTACGGCCATGGCTTTCAAAAGTAACCCCTGGAAAAACAGTATTACTTACTTTGATCATGGAATCAAAATGAATTTCAAATTTTTCTTTAAGAAAGAAATTCTTAATTCCCTGTTTCTCAAGGACCTTCAACATCTGAACTTTCTTTTTCCTCAAAGCCATCAGCTTTTTCTGATTTCTTTTTTCACCAGCCAGCTTAAGGTGAGATTCAATTTCCGGCAGAGCTTGAGTGATCTGGTCTATTTCTTTTGTGACAACATTGATCTGATCTTCCACCAGGTAGTCCTGTCCGAATGAGATGTAAGTCTTGGTCTCACTTTCTGATCCGATCGACCCAACAGTAATGCCATTTTTTACCTTTAGATGACCACCGATAATTCGCGTGTTCCCGGAGTCAGACTCGATCTTTCCATTACACTTTATCACGCAGTTCATAAGAGCCTTCTTTAAATAGAGCACACCATTGACCATGATATTTGTTGCCTCTGCAAAACCTAGTGTAATATTCTCACCAGCTCTCAAAACAGCCTTATGATCGCCCTTAACACCCTTACCAATTATAATTGAGCCTCCCGCGGAAAGGAGAGATGCTTCTACAACTTCCATAACAGTCAGGTCTTTGCCTGCTTTAACAAAGATGCCAGATAAGACTGAACCGGAGATAGCAATAGACCCTGGAAATTGCAAATTCCCGGTTGTTCGTGAAATATCCCCTCGAATAGTCTGCTTCTCTTTAATATACAGTTTACCATTCTCCAAACAGAGAAGACCCTTAGTGCCGGATTTAAGAAGTGTTCGACCCTCAACTTCCTCAAGAAGAACATTATCTTCCCGTTCTAAACCCTTGTCATTTTCACTGTATAATTGCTCACCCAGAACATTATATCCTGTAGATTCTCCATCTCCCTGCTTCTGAATTTCCGCAATCAAATCACCTGCATCAACAGGAACATTGTCCTTTGTACCAGGTTCCAGATCGACGAGAAACTTCAGCGTCTGTTCTTCCAAAAAGGGCATCTTTCCCTCAGCAACAGGATAATCAGTAACGATCTGGCCTTCTTCTGCAAGGGTCACAATCTTTCTGATCTCATCTTCTAGTATGCCTTTGACAATTCCTTTTTCTTCTAAAACAGAATGGATACTCTCCAGAGAAACCGGCTTACCGCTGCCCTGGGGTGAAAGAAATGAAACATAAGCGGTCATACTATTATCAGAGAGAGACACCATGATTCTGGCATCTTCATGTTCCCGGACTCTCAGATAATAGATCATATTATCACATGCAAAATCCAGGATACCATTAATTTTTGATGTGGCAACTTCATCCTGAATACTTATATTCTCATATATATTGAGAATGGGATCATTCCCCTCTATCCCTTGAATAATATTCCCGTAAATATCACGCCCGTCTTTACCACCTTTCTGTTTTCCCAATTGAAAAAGCTTCATCCCTTTTTTAACAGGAGCCATTTTTTCAATTTTATCAACCGGAAAATCCTTAAAGGAAGGTGCCAAAACTTTTAACTCTTTGATTCTGTCCTTTATGCTGCCGACATCATCCTCAGAAAGGTATTCGACTTCAATCAAAATTTCACGGTCATCCCCTCTTCGAGGATCTTGACCTGCTGCGAGAAGAATGGTCGTTTCCTTGTCCTCAGAACCATGAAAGTCCAGGATCTCTTTTTTAATCCTTTCCGCTTCAAAATGAACAATTTTAAGGTCTAGAACCCTGTTCCAAGCCTGTTTTAAATTTAAGGATCGACCTTTTCCAGAACCCTTATAAAGATGTAATTTGGCTTCAGTAGACAGTGAATTGACCTCAATATCAAAGGATCCATCCCTGTCCTTAGTCAGGCAAAATGTATGTGTTCCTCCGGACCTGCAACTGCTTCCCAAAAATTGCATAATTTTTCTGTCGCTTACCAAAACATCCTGGGAAACCCCTAATTGAAGAACGGCCTGTTTTATTTCTGAGACCTCTGGAGGAGCTGCAAATTTATTTCCAGCAGTGAGTTCTAGAAGGCAGTCGGCTTTATTATCACTTCGAAAGACAGACCAGCTATGGTTTTCAAAGGGTAGAAGGTCCAGCCAATTCTTCCCTTTTCTCACAAATCCGGTTTCACCAGCAAGAATCTCTGTTTTTTCTTTAATAATATTCTTACCGGGCCAAAATTCACCCTCAATAATTTCTGGAGGTAAAAGGTCATTTCCCCGGATGTCTTTTCCTTTCTTCGCTTCTCCTGTAGAGGAGCTCATTCTACAGATTACAGCCCCTTTTTCAAAAAAACCGATATCAAGAACTTCATCCGAAACATCGACTCTGATTCTCTTCTGCTCTTCTTCCTCTACGGTAATAATTTTTTCTTTACCACCCTTGAAAAGCCCTTTATCTTTAACTCTTTTGTCCTTCGTAACTTTAACCGATATGGTTTTCATTATGACTGGGGCTTTTTTCATGCTCATAATTTTTTTGAGCACAGTTTGAAGATTTTTCGGTGTTGCAAATGGAGAAAATTCGTACGTTTGACCAGTTCCGCCCTGTGGAGGATTCCCCTTGGCTATAACATCAGAGAGGTAGGGTTCCATGGTTTCAGAAAACTCTTCTGCAGTCTTTTCCAGCACTGCCTGATCAATACCATAAACAATACCTTCCTTCTCCAAAAGAGCCTGAAGGCTGGCCAGATTATGAGATTCCTGACTGCTTATAGGTGTAAAATGAATTTTTGCTGACAGATATTTTTCATCTGTCTGAACACTTAATTTACCATTGAATTCAAAACTCATATGCCCAGCTACACTTGGAATCCCAATTCTGAAGCCTTTAACAGCTTGGATTTGATGAATCTATTTTCCTTTTTTAATTTGCTAATTTCATATTGTTGCATACGAATAGTTTCAATCAAATCTCCCTGTGTTAGAGCACCGCTATGAAGCAGTTCTTCCAGTGACTGCACCTTGTCATTAAAATCCGATTCGGCTTCCATCTCAGCCGACTGATAAGAGGATTCGGCATCCAGGTTTGAAAGATTAATCCTCTCTTCCAGTTTCATATCCAGGACTTTATCGCAAATTCTTAAGATTCCCTGTGATACAACCGCTCCAGGTTTGTACTTTAAGACAGGTAAACGGGAATTTAGAGCCTTTTTCTGAAACTCATCTCTGTATAGAACACCCAGGAAATCAAGATTGACTCCCAAATAATCTCTAACAGAAATAATCAAGCGGTCTACTTTCTGAATATCATCCGGATTATCTAGCATATTCATAACTAGACGTGGTTGAAAATGCTTTTTTTTCTCTTCAAAGAGATCTGCACCAGCGGGATCCAGGCTCCTTAATTTTTCTAAAAGACTAGTCAGGTATACCTTTTGAAGAGATACCCCATCCTTTCTTAGAGTTTCAAGATATTCAGTCGCCGGTGATTTTCTATTAAAAGAGGCATATAACATCCTGAATAGAACATTTTTAATGAATAGATAGGCATTAAGTGTTGCAGTCAGCGTCGGGGTTGTCACGATGATGCCACAGCCTGAAAGGAGGAAAAAATCAAGAATAGTGTTACTGGAACCAGCACCCAAATCCATAACAAGATAATCTGCATCCAGACCACTCATCCGATTAATTAACTTCTTTTTCTGTGGTGCCGTTATATTGGCAGCACCGGGAGCTTCTCCCTCACCCGAAATAAAACGAAGATTCTTATACTCTGTATCCTGAATAATATCTTCAATTTTCTGCTTAGAATTATTAATAAAAGAGCCCAACCCAAGATTGGATGCCTTTTGTCCTATGACCAGATGCAGATTTGAACCGCCAAGATCCAAATCGGCCAAAATAACTTTTTTATTGTTATCAGCCAAACCAATGGCCAAATTGGAGGCCAACAGGGATTTACCTACCCCACCCTTTCCACTTGCAACAGCAATTACTTGCATCATTCCAACTCCCGTCTAATATTATAATCATAACCTGTTTTTTAAGTAATAGAACCGGAATTCCGGAATAGGTCCGGGATATGAGTTATTTTTTAATTATAAATCTGATTGAATTACAGGTCAAGGGAAGGTGTTGACAAAGAAACTCCTGTATCTAAAATACTTTCCAAAGGATTATTAATTATGAAAAGAAAGACTGAACGAGTTCTCTGGGTCTCTGTAACACTGTCCTTATTACTGGCATTATCACTTATAATTCTCGCTCCCACTGTCTCGGCACAGTCCTCAAGTCTCAGTACAGAAAATTACCTGAGGCTTTTTGAAACGGCTTATTATCTTATTTTGAGAAACTATGTTGATGAGGTACCACCTGAGCAGCTCTTCCAGGGAGCAATGAAGGGACTCTTTGAGAGCCTCGATGATCCCTATTCCCTCTATTTGAATGAAGAAGAGTTACAATCTCTAACAGACACAACAAGTGGTCAGTTTGGAGGAGTAGGTCTTTATATATCCAAGGATATTTTTGATGAAACAAATGCAAATGGACGCAAACCCTATGTTGAAGTCGTTTCTCCCATAGAAGGAACTCCGGCTTATAGGGCGGGGATTCATTCGGGAGACTATATTTATAAAATTAATGATACATCTGCCGAAAATTTGACTACAGATGAAGTTTCTAATCTATTAAGAGGTCCTTCCGGGACGGATGTTACCGTAACCATTCTGAGAAACAATGACATTATATTTGATGTGATACTGACGAGAGCGATCATAGAGATTCCAACGGTAAAATGGGACTATGTAAACGACAAAACTGGATATCTCAGGATCATTCAGTTTACTCCCTACACGACGGAACGGGTAGAAGAGGCCCTGAAAGATTTCAGAAAAAATAATGTTGACTCCGTCATAGTCGATGTCAGGAGTAATCCTGGTGGACTTCTGAACTCCGTAGTTGATATAAGTGACTTCTTTTTCGATAACGGCACCATCGTGAGTACAAGGTCTAGGATCCCCGGAGAAAATGAAGTTTTCAAAGCGAAACTAGGCACATTGGTAGATGATGATACGGAACTGTTCGTCATCATTGACAACGGCTCTGCTTCGGCATCAGAAATACTCACAGGAGTCCTAAAAGATCGGGGAAGAGCGACCATTGTCGGTCAGACCACCTATGGTAAAGGATCAGTCCAGCAGATGTTGATGCTTGGAAACAGTGCCATAAAACTGACAATGGCAAGGTACTATACTCCCAGCGGTGTAAACATTGATAAAACTGGAATTGATCCTGATATACTGGTAGAAGACAGCGATCTCAAAGAAGAAGATATAAATGACTATAAGATCCTGTTAGAAGAGAACAGAATCGGATCCTTTATAAATAAAAATGAAAATCCTGGAGATAGGGAGATAGAAGAGTTCATCAGTAGTCTCAGAAAAGAAGGGATTCAGCTCGATATCCAATTCTTACGCATCATGATCAGGAATGAAATGAACCGCCGATTGGATAATCCTCCGATTTTCGACCTGGAATACGATGAATCTTTGAAGAAAGTAATGACTCTGATTAAGGACTGAAGATGAGCTTCTTTACAGAATCCATTAAAACCAACCATCAGACAGGCATGGTTGAAATAACTGAACGAATACAATCCCTGATTAGTCAAAGTGGAGTGATCGAGGGGCTGTGTATGATATACAGCCCCCATACAACAGCGGGAATTACCATTAATGAAAATGCAGATCCCGATGTCCAAAGAGATATGATCTATGAAATAAATAAGATTGTACCTTTTTCAGATCAGTATCATCATAGTGAAGGGAATTCCGCGGCCCATATCAAGACGACTTTCACAGGCCTTCATGCCATGCTTCCTATACATAAGAGCCTTCTTGTTCTCGGGACGTGGCAGGGAATATATTTTTGTGAATTTGACGGTCCTAGGAACAGGAATTTCCATGTCCAGATATTAAAAGGGATACAGTGAAACAACTTCTGGTAGAAACCTCTCTCAGTCAAGAAGAATCTGTGACCTTAACAGGCAAAGAATACCACTACCTCTGCCGTGTCAGACGTGTCAAAGTGGGAGAGGTCATTGAACTAAAGGATTCTTCAGAGAAGCGGTACAATTGTAGAATCTTGGAAATTAAGGAAGATTCTTGCCTTATTGAAGTAGGAGAATTAATACAATCTCATATAAGGCCCTATGACATACACCTCTATCTCTGCCTGTGCAAGGGTAAAAAAACGGATTTAATGATTCGCCAGGCCACTGAAACAGGGGTTAGAAGCATTACTCTTTTAGACAGTGACTTCTCACAGGTAAAGCTCAAAGAAGAAAGTAGAGAAGATCATAAATACGAACGTTGGCGTAAAATAATCAAGGAGGCACAACAACAAAGTGGTTCTTACATCAATACTATGTTGAATCCTCTCATTAAATTCAAAGATCTTCCTGAGATTCAATCAGATCATACTATTGGATTTTTCTGTCACCAGGAAAAACTGGGACCTAGCCAATTGGCAGACATAGGAAAAGGATATAATGATATTCATATGATTATTGGATCTGAAGGAGGATTATCTTCTGGAGAAATTGAAATTTTGAAAAAGAAAGGCTATTCTTCTCTTTTCCTGGGAGATAACGTTCTACGTGCCGAGACAGCCAGTCTATTTGCCCTGGCTGCAATAATGACAACTATGGAGATTACCTAATGTATCAAAATAATAGAATCAACATTCTTCATATACCCATAGATATGCTCAATGAAGATGATATTGAGCAAACTGTAAGAGATATACTGGAAGAAGAAAAATCAAGCCAGATTTGTTTTATCAGCTATAGAGATATTCTAAAAGCACAATTCAATCGTGAATATTTGGATTGTCTCCGCTCTTCAAGGCTCAATATCTCCATTACTCCGGCACTAAGTTTTGCTGCATCCTATCTCAAATACGAAAAACCTCCAATTTTTAATCCTTTTACCTTTGTTATCCGACTCTTAGGAGTTCTGGAACGCAGCGGAAAATCAATTTATATATTAGGCTCCAAAAAAAAGAACATTCTAAAATCTGAATCTAATCTGAAAACATCTTTTCCCGGTTTACAGATTGTTGGCCGATATGCCGGAACTTTTTCTCAGCAGGAAGAAAAAGATATTATAATGGCTGTTAAAAAGTCATCTCCATCCCTTTTATTGACAGGGAAAGGACTAAAAGGAAATAACCTCTGGATCTATCGAAATAGAAAAGATTTTCCAGGAGGATTAACACTGTGGGGAAGAACTTGCTTTGAGGTTTTTTCTGGGAAAAAGAAGAAGCCTGTGAACTCATCGGTGGGACGTATCTTCTGGAAGACCCTCTTGTCTTTTATTCTGCCCTGGAAACTTCTCAGTTATATTCTTTTTTTCATGCTGTTAACAATTGAGAAAATCAAAAGCAGGTGAAACTTGCTGATACTAAGTAATAAATGATAGGATCTGCCCATGTTAGATGTGAAAATGATAATCAGGGTATTGAATCCCCACTATACCGTACGCTACCTCTACTTCCTGCTTCTGGCAGCATTAGTACCATTTATGGACTGCTACTTTATTCTCCTCATAGCCCACAATATAGGTGAGTATTTATTCCTAGCAATGCTGATTACCTTCAGTTTGATCGGTTTCTTTTTATCCATGTTTTTAGTGAAAAGAAATCTATTCATTATACACACGAATACAGCCAATCACTATTTTTCAGAATACTATTACAATATGTTGGCCGGGACTCTGTTTGTCTCATTTTTTCTGATTATGCCCGGAATTTTAGGTTCCATAATCGCCCTAATTTTATGTATACCCTTTTTAAGGTACAAATCTGGCAAAATTATATCTTCATTTTTAAAAATTGATTGGAAAGAGATTCACGAATTTATTAATGTTATTGATTGACAATACTCTATAATATATAGTGTTATCATATCATTAACATACAAAGGATTACTTTATGGTCATTCTTTCAAGTTTAAATGAAGTCAATTTCCAACAACTCCTTACCTTTCTTCCCACCCGCATTCAAATCCAAAAGTATAAAAAGTTCAACAGAGAAATCCTGCAAAATACTCAACCTGATCTAATATTCCTTGAAGCCATTTACTTTAACGATCCTACGGCTCTTAAACCATTTACTTCTGATTTAATCCCAAAAGTCATCCTTTGGGGCTGTGAAGATGATGACCTTAAAACTGTAATACCACTTGTTGAAAGGGGAATCCACTATTATAGCTTCCCTGTGAACGCTGACCAGATATCAGATTTATTACTGATTAAGAGTATGCCATCCCCAGCCCCTGATACAACAAATGAATTTGCAGATTTGGGAATCGTAGGATACAGCAAGCCCATTTGTGAAGTCAGGAAAATTATTAAGAAATACAGTCCTTTTAAAGATGCCATAACACTTTTAGGAGAAACCGGAACCGGAAAAGAAATAACTGCCAAGGCCCTCCATAGTTATAGCGGTAGTTCAGGGCCTTTTGTAGCAGTAAACTGTGCTGCCATTCCTGAAACTCTACTGGAATCTGAAATGTTCGGATGTGTCAAAGGAGCCTATACAGATTCAGTCAATAAACCTGGATACTTTGAATGTGCCCATGGGGGAACACTTTTTCTAGATGAAATTGGTGAAATGTCTTTAATGATGCAGTCTAAGCTCCTCAGAATTTTAGAAGATAAACAACTGACACGACTGGGAAGCACCAAAAAAATTTCTTTAGATGTCAGGATTATCAGTGCAACCTCTAAAGATCTCAAAAAGTTAGTAAGTGAAGGACTCTTTAGAATAGATCTCTATTACCGGTTAAATGTCTTGATAATCCAGCTTCCACCCCTAAGAAGTAGAAAACAGGATATACCTATGCTTTGCAATTTTTTATTGCAGAGAGAGAAATCATCGAAGATGATCCATCCAGATGCGATGATGAAACTCTTAGAATATTCATGGCCGGGAAATGTGCGGGAACTACGATCCATTTTAAGAAAAGCGGATATCTTGTCGGATAAAAAAAACCTAATTCTTAAGAATCACATTCAATATTCTTAGCTATGTCAGAGGAGCCGGCGTATATTACTAACAAGTAGATAGGGAACTGGTTTATCACCATCCAATTCATACCCAATAAGTTTTGCAAGTACCAGGACTTGAGAGTTAAGCAGGATTTGTCCTTCCACCGGATTACGGGGAGTTTTATCGGGGACAACATTTATCCATCCATCTCCTTGGAAAATCAGGTGGCAGCTATATTTCAAAACCTCATCGAGGCCTTTCCACTCCCCTTGTATTAGTTGTGCATCCAGCAAATACTCTTCATTTTTTCCGGATAAGAGGGTTAAAGCTGCCAATGAACCATCTAGAAGTAGCCAGTCTCCATTTTCTATGATAGCATCCAGTTGGTCAGTGTTGAGTGCATTCAAATCTTTTATCGTCATTGAAAACAATAAGTCTTCTAAGCCGTTGTCTTGTGCCGGTAGAGTTTGAATAAACCCGAGAGTAAGGAATAGGATCATGAATTTATTTAAATACTTTTTCACACCTTCTCCCTTTAAAAAATCTCTTCATTCTCTAATCTTACATTCACTAACGTCGTATATCAAGACAGTGGTGTAAGTATCCTTAAATAAAAAAATTACAATTTTTATTTATTTGACAAAATAGGGCCAGATTAATAGAATAAATAGTGTATATTTAAATTGTATTTCTACATTAGTTAAAGGTGAATTTTATATGAGTGGTAATAATGAGATCGTCGCTGGTTTTGATATAGAAAAAGATGACAGCCTGAAGATTAGACTTCAGAAAATTGATTCTGTAAAAGGTTGTCTTGTACTATATCTAACTGGTTATATTGATACATATAACTCAAACCTCTTTCAAAAGCGTGTAAATAAAGCCATAGAGTCGGGTTATACACGTCTAATCTTTCATTGCGGAAGTTTGAATTATGTCTCCAGTACCGGGATCGGATCCTTTACCGCATTCCTGAAAACAGTCAAACCAAGAGGTGGAAATCTAGTATTACTTGAAATCCAACCTAAGGTTTATGAAGTTTTTCAATTATTAGGTTTTTCTCAGTTCTTTAATATCAAGGATAATCTTGATGAAGCTGTTGCTTTCTTCGAAAGTGAAGGGGAGACAAAATCCAGTGATATTTTCCCGAAAATTTTTAGATGTCCTATCTGTTCAAAGAAGCTGAAGGCCACAAAAGCTGGCCGTTTCAGGTGTAGTGAATGTAAAACAATTCTGGCCATTGATAATACTGGTCAGGTATTTCTTGGTTAGAATGGAAGCCGGGTAGTACCCGGTTTTTTTTATGTCCATGTATAGGTCAGTTCAATTTATTGATGCCCCTCCCTTGATTCAATTAGAATTGAAGGAGAGGTACCCTGACTGGTATAAAAAATGCCTTTTCAGAAATAATGATAACCTTGAACTTACTTTTACCGATTTAACTCTACTACCTGCATCTGTTCTTTTCAAAAATGTTAAAGCCTTTAAGCACAAAATCATCATTCCTTTTGGACCTGCCGAATTTTTAGAACAATCATTTTTTGCTGGAGCATCAGATTATCTTAAAGATCCCTGGAATTGTCAGGAATTAATCATCCGTACACAACCATTCTTGGAAAATATGAGGCTTTCCTTTGGATCTGACTGCATAGACTGCAGCCATGGTTCTCTCAGGATAAACAACAAACTCATTTCTATCACATGCTCACAGTATAGACTTTTAAATATTCTGATGAAAAATTTGAATTCTTTTGTAAATTATCAAATTCTTGCAAATCATACTGGAACCAAGAGTGATAGAGCCGATAAATCAATTCATGTCCATATTCATAATCTCAAAAAGATATTAAAAGAAGAACTTCCCGAATTATATGGAATCCAATTGAAAATTGTGAATTCGAGTTCAAAAGGGTATTCTTTGATATTTACTTGTGGATAACTTGTGTAAAACAGCTAAATAACGTACTTAAAATCAGATATTTTTAATATTGAAATCTCAATTGAAGAGTAAACAAATAGTACATTAATGAATAAAAATGATTTAAATACCTATACTATATATATTTAATTATAACATTCTTGAATTTATATATAATCAAAAAAAAAGAGAATTCCTGAATTTTCAGGAATTCTCTTGTGGATAAACTGTGGATAAATTTGTATTATTCCTGGATTCTCTTTATATGGGCTCCCAATGAAACAAGTTTTTCAACCAGAGATTCATAACCCCGTTCAATTTGATACACATTATGAATTGTGCTATTTCCACCGGCACACAAGGCGGCTATCACCATGGCCATCCCGGCTCTGACATCCGGAGAGACTAAATCTGAACCACTGAGGACTCTAGGGCCTGTTACAACGGCTCTGTGTGGATCACAGAGGATAATTCCTGCCCCCATAGAGATAAGTTTATCAACAAAGAACATTCTTGATTCAAACATCTTCTCATGAATAAGGACTGTTCCCTCTACCTGTGTTGCAACAACTGTTATAATACTGGTTAAATCTGGTGGAAATCCGGGCCAGGGTGAATCGTCAATCTGGGGAATCATTCCACCCATATCACTGGATACTCGCATTGTTTGATTTGGTGGAACATAAATAGTATCATTTTCGTAATTCCAATGGATTCCCAGTTTACCGAAGGCAATCTTACACATCCTCATATTTTCAGGATTAGAGTGTGTAATTTCTAGTTCACCCCTGGTGACAGCCGCTAGTCCTATATAGGATCCAACTTCCATAAAATCAGCTCCGATGCTGTAGGATACAGAGCCTAGTTTCTTAACACCATTGATATAGAGAATATTAGATCCTATCCCGGTGATATCGGCTCCCATTCCATTGAGCATTCTGCATAAATCCTGTACATGCGGCTCTGAAGCAGCATTCTGTATAACAGTCTTACCTTCGGCTAATACAGCTGCCATGACTGCATTTTCTGTGGCTGTAACAGAAGCTTCATCAAGAAAAATATCAACACCCTTCAGCTTATTGGCTGTAATGGTAAATTGTCCATCGACTTCCACTCTACCCCCTAAAGCAGAGAGTGCAAGGAAATGAGTATCAAGCCTTCTACGGCCAATGACATCACCACCCGGAGGAGGAAGTATAACTTTCCCAGTACGTGCCAATAGAGGACCGGCAAAAAGAATAGAGGCCCTTACAACAGTAGCCAATGATTCAGGTACTTCATTTTTTATATCATTCATTTGAAATCTAAGACTATTATTACCCGTTTTTTCAACAGAACATCCGAGGTGCCGCAGAATTTCTACCATGACACGGACATCTTCAATATCAGGAATATTGTCCAGCTCTACAGGTTCATCAGTAAGAATCACAGCCGCTATGCAAGGAAGAGCAGCATTCTTGTTTCCACTGGCTTTGATTTTCCCCCTTATGGGAAAGCCACCATCAATATCATATTTATGCATATAGATTTATCACCACTTATTACTCTCCTAATTGAGAGATTTTTTATTCATTTTGTCATGCTAATTCTCATTATCCTATCAGCTAAGATACTAGAGGTATAGATAAATTTATCAAAAAAAGTTATAAACATTTAAATACTAGGGATAAAACCCGTTAAGGATTTAAAATGAAATTTGCCAGTACAAGAGACAAAAACCACATAGTCAGTTTTCAAGACGCCTTATTCCAGGGATTATCTCCAGATGGCGGTCTTTACTACCCCATCGAAACTCCAGATCTTAAATCCAGCTTTTCTCTTTTTGACCAGAACAGCTCGTTTCAGGATATTGCATCATCCCTCATCGTCAGTCTATTGGGAGATGAAATACCAGAATCAGATTCTCAAATTTTAGCCAAGCGAGCATTTCCATTTTCACCAGAACTCAAAAAATTAAATGACAAAATAAACATTCTCGAATTATATCATGGTCCAAGTTCAGCCTTCAAAGATTTCGGAGCTTCTTTTCTGGCTACTTCTATGGAATATTTTCTGAATGACAGGGATCAAAAAGCAGTTATTCTAACTGCGACATCCGGTGATACAGGAAGTGCCGTAGCAAAAGCTTTCTATGATAAAAAAAATATTGATGTCGTAATTTTATATCCTTCAGGACGGGTCAGTCCACTTCAAGAAAAACAGATGACGACCCTTGGAAAAAATATTCATGCCTTAGAGGTGGATGGTTCATTTGACGACTGTCAAAGAATGGTCAAGGATTCCTTCACCGACAAAGAACTAAGCGGGATTAATCTCTCATCTGCCAATTCCATAAACCTTGGACGGTTGATCCCTCAGTCATTTTATTACGTATGGGCCGTCAGCAGATTAAAAAATGCATCTGAAGTTCCTGTTTTTTGTGTTCCTAGTGGAAACTTTGGTAATTTAACAGCCGGTTTATATGCCAAATCCTGGGGCTTAGAAACTGGAAAATTTATTGCAGCTACAAATAGAAATGATGTTGTTCCCTCATATCTTGCCAGCGCGATCTATACACCAAGAGCTTCTGTTCAAACATACTCTAATGCCATGGACGTAGGAGCTCCCAGTAATTTTGAAAGAATGCAGACTCTTTACAACAACGATGTTTCATTGATGAAAAAAGATATAATAGGATGCATGGTCAGCGATGAAGATACCTTGGCAACCATGAAGTATATGGATGAGGAATATGGATATGCAGTTTGCCCCCACACCGCGGTAGGCATTAAGGCTGCCATGGATAGGACTTCCAAAGAATCGAATATTACAGTCCTGTCTACAGCTCATCCTGGAAAATTCATGGAAGTCTATGAAAAGGCTGTTGGTAAAAAACCCCAGCTGCCGGCGTCTCTTCTGGCTGTAAAGGATCTAGATAAGGTATCACGTCTTATAAGTAACAGTAGTAAAGAATTAAAGAAAACTTTACTTTCATTATTTTCATAAACAAAAATAAATAAAAAAACCGGGACATATAGTTCCCGGTTTTTTTTTAAAACTTATTAATCAGCTATTGCTGCCTTTATAAATTATCCTGACCTGCTTGTAAAGACCTTCACCTTCACTCTTAGTCATCACTTCATCCATATCATTGAGAGCCATATGAATGAGTCTTCTCTCAAAGGGATTCATAGGTTCAAGCAGCTTTGAAGATTTTGATTTACAAACCTGTTCAGCTGTCTTACTCGCCAGCCTAATTAGATTTTCTTCACGACGCTGTCTGTAATTTTCGGTATCAATAATAACTTTTCCGCTATACCCGCTACCACCTATTTTACTTGCAAAAACATTGACTAACATCTGAAGGGCATCCAGATTTTTTCCTTTCTTACCTATGAGAATGGCAGAATGCTCGGACTTTATATCCATCCCAATTTTACCTTTTTCTCTGAAAGTAATGGAGACTTCTCCTGGATATCCCATAAGCTCAATTGATTTTCTTAAAAATTCAATCAGCTCCTTTTCAATATCTCCTGAAGGTTCAATTGCCTCCGCCCGTACTTGTTGAGGTTCATTCACATAAACTTTAATTCTTACGGAACCTCTCTTAAAGAAAAAGCCGTGTTGCTCAGATTCAAGAATCTCAACATCAAACTGATCCTGTTCCATACCAAGATCTGTTGCAGCTTTTTCTATAGCCTCCCTTTCTGTCTTGGCTTCATATTCTTTTACCATAAAATAACTCCTGGTTATCGATTTTCTACTTTCAGGAGCTCACTCTGTCACTAAGCTTTTCTCTTATTTCTTTGACTGATATATGCTTGTTGTGCTGCTGTGAGGATATTTGAAAATGTCCAGTAAATCAGCAGTCCTGAAGGCATATCATAGAGAATAAAGAAAAACATTATAGGCATTCCTAGAGTAAGCATTTTTGTCTGCATGGCACTCTGTCCGCCTCCGCCACTGGGTGCCTGAGTGAATTTACTCATGAGTAACTGGGTTCCCAGATACAGTATGGGTAAGAGTCTCAGATCGTTCCAACCCAGAATAGGTAGGGTAAAGTTTCCAAAATTGAGTATCGATTCAGGAGCAGACAAGTCTGTTATCCAACCTGGAATAAAAACAGCTCCTCGCAAATCGAAATATTTATTTAACAAACCGTATAAAGCAAAAAAGATTGGCATCTGAATCAGAAGAGGCAGACATCCCCCCATGGGATTCACTCCCTCTGATTTATACAGAGCTGCTGTTTCTTTATTTAGTTTATTTGGGTCATTCTTATATTTTGTCTGGATTTCTTTTAATTTGGGCTGGATACTCTGCATCTTACTGGTAGATTCATAACTCTTATGAGTTATTGGAAAGAAAACTACCTTAATAAGAATCGTCAGCAGAATAATGGCAACTCCGTAGTTAGGTATGAGCTTGTAAAAAGTCTCCATAAAAAACTTAAGGATAAATTCTAGCCAACCTAACCAGGAACTTGAATCTACAGCCTTATCCAGGTACATATCAGAGAATCCAAAAGGATTTTCAGATGATATATTATATTGTGTTAAGTTACTGTTATTTTTAGGACCCACATAGAAACGGTAAACATCTTCTACTCTTGAACTTTTAGTCGCAGATCGTGCAAAAAACATTTCAGAGGCTTCATTTAATCCATCTCTGGGAGAATTGGACCAAATAATATTTGATGTTCCGGATCCCGGAATACCTATCATGGTGAAATACTTACCTACAATGGCAGCCCATTTGATCTGCTCAGCAGATTCTTCTACACCTTTCTTGAGCTTATGCTCTTCTCTCTTGTCACCAGACAGAGAATAGTATTTTCTAAACTCATTCCTTCCATCCAGCTTTTCAAAAGAAGGCCCGATCTGAGGACCAGCAAAAAGTGTATATGATTTTCCATTAAAATTGAGGGGTATGGCAGAATTAACAGAATTAATCAGTTCAACCCGCAATTCAAACATATATTGATCAGGAAAAAAGGTATATGATTTTTTTATCTGAAATGGATCACTGACATTCCCATCCGATAGTTTTACCCTATAATTTCTTATAAAACTGTAGGTATCTGTACCACTTTCATGTTTATAGTCGTAGGCTTCTTTCAAATAAGATTCAGTGTTGTCACCGAGTGAAATTCCAAAGGATCCTAATTCAGAGTCTCCTGGTTGTATCATATCTACAGGATGAAGACCCTTCATGTGCTCCTTTAATTTCAGAGAAGTGATGATACCACCCTCCGTATTGAATGTAACGATGAATTTATCTGTTTCAGCCTCTACAGTTTTTGAAACATAATTCTCATCACCCATTTCAAAGGCTACTTCTTCAAGCTTTTCTTCTGCGTCCTCTGTTGTATCAAGAACGATTGCCTGGCTATCAGATTCCTCTACAACTTCACTGATCTGCTCAGAACTATTTTCACTGACTGTTGTTATATCTTCTTCTGGCATGAAATAGGTTGTCTGAATGACAAACCCCACAGAGATAACAACTACTGACAGAATAATTGCCAGAAATGTATTCTTATCCATTATGACTCCAAATCGTTAGGTACCGGATCATAGCCACCGGGATTCCGGGGATGACATTTTAGGATCCTTTTTATAGACAGATAGGACCCCTTCCAGGGTCCGTGTTTCATTATAGCCTCCAGAGCGTAGGAAGAACAGGTGGGATAAAACCTGCATGATCTGGGAAGCCAGGGAGAAATCACTTTTTTGTAAAGGACAATCACCAAAACTAGTATCTTAATGAAAATCCAGTTAATGACTTTTAACAAGATTTGCTCTTTTTATCAAAAGATTAAATTGCTCTAATCTGTTTTGATATGAAAAATCTCCAGGATAGACAACAAAAACAATGTCATATGACTCTTTAATCGAAAATTTTTGTTTTCTAAAAAATTCTCTGAAAATCCTCTTTGTATAATTCCTTTCAACTGCATTCCCGAATTTTCTAACAATTGTTATAGCAAACCGGCTGTAAGTTAAGGAACTTTTTAAAAATAAAATCTTTGCCCCATAGCATTTAGATGTATTGCCATTTGCAAAGATTCTATTCAAGTCGGATTTTTTTCCGAGACGTTCATTCTTAGTAAGGTTTTCTTTCATCGGTGACAGAGAGTTTTTTTCTTCCTTTACGTCTTCTTCTAGAAAGTACTGCTCTACCCGCTTTAGTTGCCATTCTGGCTCTGAATCCAAATTTTCTAGTTCTTTTAGTCTTACTTGGCTGATATGTTCTTTTCATATATTTAACTCCTATAATAATAGTCAATTCTTTTAGTGTGCATAATATAAAGTTAAGTGATAACTATGTCAACTCTTCTTATTCAATGCAGGTCGTAATAACTTTTTTTTAACCTCATGATTTCTGCTTGTTTCAACAGCTGGACCATCCCAAAAATAAATCGGAAGATTTTTACTTTCCCTGGAGTGTTTTCTTGAGGCTTTCAAGCCTCATTTTCAATTCATTATCATTTATACTTTTTAAATCGCCATTGAAACTCTGATTTTTTGTTGCAGGGGGTTTGATTTCCTTTTTTTCTTCTGCTTTGTTCTGTACAAATTTTTCATTATTCAAATGCATACTGACTGAGGTAATACTAAAGTTGGGATATTGGGTATTTAATCTCTTCAGTATCCTGGATTGATTCATCTTGAAAACCTGAATCCAACCGGGATGATCAAAAGAAACTCTTATAGCATGATTACTGATATCTTCCAGTTTACAATGATCTGACAATCTCTCATCACCGATAATTTTTTTCCAGTTCTTGTAAGCTTCTCGATATCCCTTAGATTCAGAATTTCCTTGAATATTAAAAAGATTGGAGATGATTTGATCTGCTTTATCCATTTTTTTTCTCCAATTTTCCCTTATTGACAGTGAAAGAAAGTGAATTTTCACTAATTTCATTCTTATATCCAGGAAGAAACGTATAAAAAATCTGCTCATACCTCGGAAATAATGACATCATTCTCTCTCTTTTATCCTTATCCAGTTCCAGAAGAACATCATCTACTAATAATATTGGATTTCTACCGCTCTCTTCCTGATAGTACTCCGATTGAAGAATCCGTAACAGAAGGGAAACAATCCTCAATTGGCCTGTAGATGCATAGTCATTGAAGTTTTTATTATCCTGCATAACAGTAAAGGAATCTCTGTGAGGTCCTGATAAGGTCAAACCATATTGTATTTCCTTTTCTAATTTCTGCTCCATCATACCAAAAACTTGTACTTTATCAATTTCCTTCCATGAAGCATTATATAAAATTTTTAAATCCAGATCTGTTCCACTAACGAGTTTGTAGTATTCAGGAAATTTTTCATTTAAAAACTTAAAAAGGGTTTTCCTCTTTTCTAGGATAGGAAAACCCTTATCGATCAGTTGGGTGGTATACACTGAAAGCATTGATTTCTCACCCTTTTTTAAGAGAAAATTTCTTTCTTTTAAAATTTTCCTGAATTGTCTTAAATCGTTTATATACAATGAATCATGAAGACTCAAACATTGGTCCATATAAATTCTTTTCTTATCAGGACTTCCATTTACAAAGTAAATATCATTATGGCAAAAGACAATACAAGGCATATTGGAAAGGATATCTTTCCTGTCTGTCACACTTTTGCCATTTAACTTTATTTTTTTTTGGTGGTTATCAAGAGAGATATCAAGCCTATTAGATATAAAATCAGATGTGTGATGAAATTGTCCGGACAAATATAGACTGTTTTCTCCTTCCCGAATCAATGTTTTATCATTTCTGTTCCGGAAAGAAGAAGCGTAACAAAGAAAGTAGAGGAGTTCCAAAAAATTAGTCTTTCCCTGTCCATTCTCTCCTATGAGATAGACTTCTTTGTGGGAAAGATCAATTTCCTGTTCATCCAAATTCCTAAAATTTTTGAACTTTACAGAAGTAAAACCCAATGTCAGTCCATCTGCATAGGCATGATAATATGAAAATAATTAGCTTCGGGATTACATTTAAGTGTCACAGCTCTATTGGCTTCGGAAAACTCCAGCTTAAGTAAGTCATCTTTTATGACTTTAAGCGGATCCTGAAGATATATATAGTTTACTGCTAATCGGATTTCTTCTCCTGAATAATCACAGGCGATATCTTCATCAGCCATACCTATTTCACTTTCTTCAGACTTTAAGTTTAGATTTCCTTCGCTAAAAGTCAGATAAATTCTCTTAGATTTTTGTTCTGCAAGGAGAGATACACGTTTTAGAGCTTCATTAAGAGCAGTTCTTTCAAGAATGACATTGTACTCCTGGCTTTCTGGAATGACTCTTGAAAAATTTGGAAACTGACCTTCAATCAATGTAGAAGTAATTTTTTGGTTATCAAATTTTACATAAATTGTTTTTTCCGTAACAGCCAGTGACAGGTTTCCTTCCCCTGAAGATAGCTTTTTAATCAGGTTAAGAATTTTGGGAGGAATAATAACTCCCTTGAAATCATTTACCTCAGATTCAGGATCTGCAGAAATGTAAGATAATCTTCTACCATCAGTAGCAACCATCAGAAGAGTATTATCATTTTTTTCCATATAGACGCCGTTCATAAAGTAACGAGCCTCATCTACTGAGATGGAAAAAATGGTTTGAGAAATCATTGAATTAAAGAGTTCCTGTGAAATATCAAAGTAGCTGTCATCTTCTATGCTTTGAAGCTCAGGAAACTTTTCAGCGGTAATACAATTCAGTTCAAAAACAATTTTCTTATCTAGAGGACGGATCGTTAATCTTTCATTTTCATTTTGTTCAAATGTTATCTCACCATCGGGAAGAGATCTTAGAATACCCAGAAATTTATCACAGAATACAGTAGTACTTCCTGGAATTTCTATAATAGCGGGTATTCTGGTTTCAAATCCAACTTTAAGATCAGTCGCTTTTATAATAAGAGCATCATCATGAGCTTCTATAAGTACATTAGATAGAATAGAGAGTGCATTTCTTGAAGAGATAATTTCCTGGGCGATAGAAATCTCTTTTACAATTACGCTTTTATCACAGATAAATTTCATTTGTATCCCCTGTTCATATTATATAAAGAATAATAAAAAAATAATCCTCTGTTGTATAGGATAAAATTTAGATTATTCATATGCCTTTTGCACAGATTTATAAATACTCTCTTATTACTTATTAATATAATAAAAGAGTAATAGTAATAGTAGGGCCTGTGAATTTGTGAATTCAGCCCTTAAAAACTTAGAATAGCACAAATTAGCCCTGTTAATAAGCTGGGTGTTAAATTGATCACTTATGCACAGAATACAATCTAATCTGTGAAATATATGATTTATTCACCAATATAGTCGGTTATTAAGATTTGTACACAGGCTTATCAACAGGGTTTATGTTTCCTTAATCGAGCGAATCAACTCCTGAACTGTAGGCTCTATTGTGGAATCTGTTTTAATTCTATCTTCAATCCTTTGACATGAGTGCATTACAGTCGTATGATCCCTGCCACCAAATTCGAGGCCAATTTCAGTTGTGGAATAATCTGTAATCTCCCTGATGATAAACATGGCAATTTGTCTTGGGAAAGTAATTTGTTTTGTTCTCTTTTTCCCCTTCATATCACTCAGGGTCACATTAAAATATTCTGATACCTGTTTCTGAATTTTATCGATGGTGATATTTGTCTGAATAGGGCTGGAGAAAAACTGTTTTAACTGTTGTTTGGCTATTTCTGGCGTAATTTCTTTTTGTACGAGTTCGGCATAGGCTACGATGCTGGTGAGAGCAGCTTCGAGATCTCGGATATTTGTATTTATATTCTCACTGATTAATTCAAGAATATCTTCAGAGATAGCTACATTTCTGTCTTCCAATTTTTTTCTGAGTATGGCGTACCTGGTTTCATAATTTGGTGGATGAAGATCTACATTCAAACCTCTGACAAATCTGTTTTTTAGTCTATCAGCGAAGTTCTTAAGTTCTGATGGAGGTCGGTCACAAGTGAAGACCATCTGTTTATTGGCATCGTATAGGGCATTGAAGGTATGAAACAGTTCTTCTTGGGTTCCTTTTTTATCCTGTAAATCATGAATATCATCAATCAGGAGGATATCGGCATTTCTGTATTTATTTTTGAAGTGAGTCTGTTTTTTTGTGTTTATAGATTCAATAAAGTCATTAATAAAGGTTTCAGCCGGTATATAAACAACCTTCATATCAGGCTTATGTTTATGAATACTATTACCAATTGATTGCATAAGGTGAGTTTTTCCAAGGCCAACCCCTCCATAAATCAGGCAGGGATTGTATTTGGAACCGGGATTTTCAGCTATGGCCCTTGAGGCATTGGCTGCAAAGGAATTGTTATTTCCAACAACAAAATTATCAAATGTATAATCTTCTCTCAATTGAGGATGGGGTTCATAAGCTTTTTCTTGAATTTCCGGGCTCTCTGTTTCTTGGGACTGAGTTTTCTCCTGGTCTTTTTTTCTATTTTCAATTTCAAAATCAAGAGTTAGTTCAATACCGGAAAGCTCAAATAGACGTGTTTCTATGATTGCATTGTATCGTTGTTTTAATTGCGATTGGATAAATCGGGATGGAATACTGAGAATAATTTTGTCTCTGGTCGATTCAATGTAGTGAATGCTTTGAAAATACATATTGTATTCTTGATCTGATAATTCATTTTCTTCTCTGAGTTGCTTAATAGTTTCTTCCCAGAATATGCTGTAATCAAATTCATTCATCTAAATTAAAAACTCCATTAACAGTTTATCCACAGATTTTATTATCATTTTAAATTATAAAATAGAAAAATGGAAAAAAATATCAATGATTTATTTTATAACATAAATTTCCATTTAAAATAATACGTAGTAGATACTTAATTGCTTTATCCACAGGATTGTGGATAAAATTTCATTAAAAAAGATCCATTGGATCAATTATTAATAGTTATGATATATAAAATTAAATATGCTTATCCACAATTTATCAACAAGTAGATTGAGCAGTATATTAGGTGAATTTAACTGTTATGACAAGCATGTCTATCGTCTTTACTTTTTTATGATGCAGCTATATACTTATTTAATCTTTTCAAATAATAATTTTAGGTATAAATATGCAGGAAAACTATGATGCTCAGCAAATTCAGATACTCAAAGGTCTGGAGGCTGTTCGCAAGAGACCCGGTATGTACATCGGTTCTACTGGTCTTGATGGTTTACATCATCTGGTTTATGAAGTAGTTGATAACAGTATAGATGAAGCCTTGGCAGGACATTGTGATAATATTAGTGTTTTTATAGAAGAAGGCAATATTATCAGGGTTGTAGACAATGGGAGAGGTATTCCTGTTGATATACATCCCGTTGAGAATATCAGTGCCCTTGAAGTAGTTATGACAAAACTCCATGCAGGTGGAAAATTCGACAAAGATTCCTATAAGGTCTCTGGTGGTCTCCATGGTGTTGGTGTCTCTGTTGTTAATGCTCTTTCTGAATGGTGTGAAGTTTCCATTCATAGAGAAGGTATTATTCATTATCAAAAATATAAAATAGGTGTTCCTGAAGAAGATGTAAAGATAATTGGGTCAACTACAAAAAGAGGAACCGTTGTTAGATTTCAGGCCGATAAAGACATTTTTGATGTCACCGAATATACCTTTGATATTTTATCAAACAGACTAAGAGAATTAGCATTTCTAAATAAGGGAATTGAGATAAATTTAGTTGATGAAAGGATTACTCCTGCAAAGGAACGATCTTTTAAATTTGAAGGAGGAGTAAGATCCTTTGTAGAATATCTAAATAAGTCAAAAACACCTTTATTTGAAGAACCTGTATATTTTGAATCTGAAAAAGACAATGTAATTCTTGAGTTGTCACTTCAATACAATGAAGGATATGCCGACACAATATTTTCTTATGTGAACAATATTAATACAAGAGAAGGTGGTACTCACCTCTCAGGATTTAAAGCGGCTTTAACTAGAACCCTAAATGATTTTTTAAAAAAATCTAAGCTTTCGAAAAAAGTGGATGAAACCCTTTCCGGTGATGATGTCAGAGAGGGATTAACCTGTGTCATATCTGTTAAAGTGCAGGAACCTCAATTTGAAGGTCAAACAAAAACAAAATTAGGGAATTCAGAAGTAAGAGGTATTGTAGATTCCATAGTCAGTGAAAGACTCACTACATACCTAGAAGAACATCCTCAAGTTATCGATATAATTCTTGATAAATCAATAACAGCCTCCAAAGCCAGAGCCGCTGCTAAAAGGGCAAGGGACCTTACCCGAAGAAAGGGATTTCTTGAAAGTTCCGGTCTTCCAGGAAAACTGGCTGATTGTGCCGACAAAGATCCCCGTAACTGTGAAGTCTACCTCGTGGAAGGTGATTCTGCTGGTGGTTCTGCCAAAATGGGTAGAGACAGAAAATTTCAGGCAATTCTGGCAATGTGGGGGAAGATGATCAATGTTGAAAAGACCAGATTAGAAAAGGTTTTATCCAACGAGAAAATGCTTCCGGTTATAACTGCCCTGGGAACAAATCTAGGGGATGAATTCAATATTGAAAAATTAAGATATCATAAGGTTATTATAATGGCGGATGCTGATGTTGACGGTTCCCATATCAGAGTACTTCTTTTAACCTTCTTTTTCCGCTATATGAAACCTCTGATTGAAGGAGGCCATGTATACCTTGCTATGCCCCCACTTTATAAAATTGTAGCTAACGGTAAGTCCCACTATGTATATGATGATGCTGAAAAGGATGAGTATATCAAGACGCTTGATGTTCCTGAAGAAAAAATCAGTATGCAAAGATATAAAGGTCTTGGTGAGATGAATCCGGATCAACTTTGGGAAACTACTATGAATCCCGAGACAAGAATGATGAAACAGGTTAGGTTGGAAGACTTTGTTGCAGCCGATGAGATGTTTACTACACTCATGGGTGAAGATGTACCTCCACGGAGAAAGTTTATTGAAGACAATGCCTTAACCGTATCTAACCTTGATATTTAATAGCCTCACAGGAGTCAAACGTGCTGGATAATACGGGAAAAATCCTTCCAATTGCCATTGAAGATGAAGTAAAAGAATCCTATCTGAATTATGCCATGTCTGTTATTGTTAGCAGGGCTCTACCTGATGTCAGAGATGGATTAAAGCCGGTTCACCGTCGAATTCTCTATTCTATGAGTGAAATGGGACTAAGATATAATACTGCCTATAAAAAGTGTGGTCGTATTGTTGGTGATGTTCTCGGTAAATTTCATCCCCATGGCGACCAGTCTATTTATGATGCCCTTGTTCGGTTGGCTCAGGATTTTTCATTACGGGTACCTGTTGTCCAGGGTCAGGGGAACTTTGGTTCCGTAGATGGTGATCCTCCGGCTGCTATGAGGTATACAGAAGCAAGACTAGCAAAAGTATCTGAAGCCATATTGATGGATATCAAAAAAGATACGGTTGATTTTGGTCCTAACTACGATGATTCTATGAAGGAGCCAATCATCCTTCCTACTGCATTTCCTATGCTTCTTGTTAACGGAGCAAGCGGTATTGCTGTTGGGATGGCTACGAATATGCCTCCTCATAACCTTAATGAGATTTGTGAAGCCATCTGCGCTGTAATTGATAACCCGGATATCGATATTGAAGGTCTACTAGATATTGTAAAGGGTCCAGATTTTCCTACAGCGGCTGTTGTATTCGGTAGAACGGGATTTAGACAGGCCTGCATGACAGGAAGAGGAAAAATCACTGTCAGAGCAAAATACCATCTTGAAGAAATGACTTCTGAAAAAGATGCAATTATTGTGACAGAACTTCCTTATATGGTGAATAAAGCGAATCTTGTCATAAGAATTGCTGAGTTGGTTAGAGAGAAAAAAATTGAGGGTATCTCTGACCTCCGTGATGAATCAGATAGAAAAGGGATGAGAATTGTTTTGGAACTCAAACGAAACGTCTCTCCAAAGGTTGTACTTAACCTCCTATTTTCTCATACAAATCTCCAAGTTAATTTTAGTGTGAACAACCTGGCACTTGTAAATGGCATGCCCAAGGTTTGCACACTCAGAAATCTCCTTGATTATTTCATAAGACATAGACAGATCGTTATAAGAAGAAGATCTGAATATGATCTTAAAAAAGCAAAAGCCAGGGCTCATATACTTGAGGGTATTAAGATAGCTCTTGAAAATATTGATGAAGTCGTAGAAATCATCAAGAAATCTGCCAATGTCAATATTGCCAGAGCCAACCTTATGGAACGGTTTGACTTCAGCGAACTCCAGGCACAAGCCATTTTAGATATGCGCCTTCAGAAATTGACCAGCCTTGAAACTCAAAAAATTCTTGATGAATTAGCAGAGATAATGAAGTTTATTGATTATCTGGAAGATTTGCTGGCACATGAGCATAAAATACTGGGTGTTGTAAAAGATGAAACAAAAGAAATTGCCCAGAAATATGGAAATGAAAGACAAACTGAAATAAGAGTAGAAGAAATTGGATCCATGAATATGGAAGATCTAATAGAAAAAGAAGACATGGTCGTTCTTATTTCAAATAGAGGTTTTATCAAACGTATTCCATTTACAGCATACAAAGAGCAGGGGCGAGGAGGAAAAGGCTCTAACTCTGCAACATTGAAAGATGGTGATTTCATTGAACATATCTTTTTGGCTTCTACCCACAGTTATATCCTTTTTGTTACAAGTGAAGGAAAAGCTTACTGGTTAAAGGTGTATGAAATACCAGAAGGATCCCGTGCATCGAGGGGAAAACATTTAAAGACTATTTTTGAGTTTGCACCCGATGAAGAAATAACGACAATGGTTCCACTGGAAGATTTTTCTGAAAATAGCTTCCTGTTTATGGCGACACAAAAAGGTGTTGTTAAACGAGTATCAACCCATGATTTTAGAAATGCCAAGACAAGAGGAATCATTGCCATAAATCTTGATGAGGGTGACCATCTTGTTTCAGCGAAACTAACTGATGGAACGAATGACGTCATTATCATTACTAAAAATGGAAAGGGATTACGATTCCCTGAAGAATCTGTGCGTTGTATGGGAAGAAACTCCCATGGAGTGCGGGGTATTCGATTAAATGGTGATGATATTTTGATTGGAGTCGCCTGTGTTTCAGAAGAAAATGATCTTTTCCTAATTTCAGAACAGGGATATGGAAAAAGAACCAAGTTTGATGATTTCAATCCTCATGGAAGAGGGACTCAGGGTCAGAGAGCCTATAATGTCAATAAAAAGTCTGGATCTCTGGTGGCTGCACTGTCAGTTAATGAATCAGATTCTCTTATATGTATCACAACCCTAGGAAAAGCTATTAAACTCAACTTGAATAGCATATCCATTATTGGTAGAAATGCCTTCGGTGTCAGGATTGTTAATATCAATGATAATGATACACTTGTTGGAGTTGCAGTACAGCAGAACGATGAGGACGAAGATGAAGATTTACCGGAAGAGATGGATGATGCCATAGAAGCAGATGAAGAAGAAATGGTATTAGAAGATAAGTATAGCTCAGAGGAAGAGTAAGCATCATAATCAACTGATGTTTCACGTGAAACAATTGAATAAAAAATTTGTAAGGCCGCAGTTTGATGACTGCGGCCTTTTTGTTTCACGTGAAACATTCTTTTATTCCGCCATATGCTCGTCACAATTCTAAGATCCATGATGTTCTATCTCTTCAGAAAAACAAAAATCACATAACAATACTGGATCATTCTAGTCTATGTACTGTCGAGCTATAAGCTAAGGTGCCCGTTTAATTTTTGAAGTAATAAATTTCTGGCCCAATAACTTGGAAATAGTATGAGAATGGACAGGTCAAGAAGCAATAGGATAGTCTGTCTATCTGAATTCTAACTTCCTATTTATAATTGTGTTTTACTTAATAGCTGGGAGAGGAAAGACTTGTGTATAAAATGGGGATAAAACATAGATATATAAATACTCAATAATATATATCTATGCAATTAATACAATTAATTCAATTGAGTTACGAAAAAATGTAAAATTATACCTGTGGAAAAGGTGTTAGGAATTCTTACTGACGAAGAGATCCAAAGCCTTAGAGTAATCTTCTTTCATCTTATTTTTTTGATCAAAAGTAAGGAAAGATGCTTCAATAGTATTATAATTGATTTTGACCAATTCCTGGTATGTAAAATCAAAGTTTTTAATAATGGTCGTATAATCATCCACCAGGGAAGCATTTTGTATTGTGGGATCATCAGAGCTAATGGAAACAGGAACATTTTTTCTAAAGAGTCTGGCAATAGGATGTGTCGCTGTGTCTGACCATGATGCTGTTTGGAAATTTGAAATGACACATTGGCAAAGATAAATGCGTCTATCAATGAGTTCTTTTTGTAATTTTTCATCATAAATTGTGGAGACCCCATGACCAATTCTATGGGCATGAAGCTTATCGATGGCTGTCCAAATTTGTTTTGAGTCTGTTACTTCTCCTGCATGGATATCTATTTTATGCATGCCAATCTCATTCACAGCATCAAAAAAATCACAAAACAGTTCCGGTGGGAAATTTGTTTCATCCCCTGCCAGATCTACACCAACAATACTATCAATATTGAGATCCAACATCTTTTTATATAATTCAAGCATTTCATGTGCGGTCTGCTTGCCCCGATTGAAGGTTAAAATATATTTAATTTTTAAACCGCTGGCTTTTGCCGCTGCGTCGGCTGCTTCAATCACAAGTCTGGTGATATCCAATCGGTTAAAATCGTTTTCCAAAGAAAAATGTTCTGGAGAAAAACGGAGTTCAATATAGTGAACTCCTTCATTTACAATTTTAATAACTGAGTTATAAACAACCTTATATACATCATCTAGAGATCTGTACCAATTGTTATGAAATTTAGCGAGAAATAATAAAAAATCAGATTCATGATCTTTTGGAAATTGACAATACTCTTTGAAAAGAGCTTTATCTCTGGGTGTATCCAGATCATTTTTGATTGAAAGCTCATAAAGGGTATCAATATCGAATGTACCCTCCAGATGCCTATGGAGTTCGATTTTAGGGAAAGTATATAATAAATCGTTTTCCAGTAAAGATTTATTGAATTCTCTTTGAATTATAGCACTCATTAGTAATTCCTTAGCAAGGTTCCAGCCCTTCAATTAAGAGCGTACCTAGAAATTTAAAGCATAAAATAAAAAAATCAAGCTTTTTAAATTATCGGAACAAAGTGCTATAAAAAAGAATTTAAACTGACTCTACTGATTTAACTTCAGGAATCTGTTTTTTGAGATAGGTTTCAACACCTTGCTTGAGAGTCATCTGAGACATTGGACATCCTGCACAGGCCCCTTGAAGCTTGACCATAACGGTTCCGTCTTCTTTGACTTCTACCAATTCTATATCTCCACCGTCAGCTTGAAGTGAGGGTCTTACATCTTCCAGAGCTTTTTTAACTTTTTCTGTTAACATTTTTATATCTCCTGATTTGGTCATTTCTTGATAAATAAGAACTTTAAAATATAAAATATAAACTTGTTGGTCAACATTCACTGATTGAAGTGACAAGAAATAACTGTTCGGATATAATTCTGACTATGGCAAAAGTAGTGGTATTCGCAAATCAGAAAGGCGGTGTAGGTAAAACGACCACCACTGTTAACATTGGTGCTTATTTGGCAGAGGCCGGTCATAACGTGCTTCTGGTAGACTTTGATCCTCAAGGGAACCTTTCCAGCAGTCTTGGCATCACCGATACCAAGAACAGCATCTATGAGGCTATGATGGAACAAATCCCTGTTGAGAAGGCTGTTCAGAAAACACCTCAAAAGAATTTGGACATACTTCCATCCAATTTAAATCTTTCAGGTGCTACTGTTGAACTCAGCAAAGCGGATAAAAAAGAGTCTTTACAGTATCTTAAAAAGACTTTGTCATCTCTAAAGAGTCATTATGACTATATTTTAATTGATTGCCCTCCTTCTTTGGGAGTTCTCACAATCAATGGATTTATAGCAGCCGATACGGTTATCATTCCTCTCCAGTGTGAGTATTTTGCTCTAGAGGGATTGAAATACATGTATTCCATGACGATTAAACGAATTCAAAAATCAGTTAATCCGGATCTAAAAATCGGCGGTATTATTTTTACAATGTATGATTCAAGAACAAATCTGGGAAAAGAGGTCATAAAAAGTGTTCAGGAAACCTTTAAACAGCATCCGGAAATGGTCTTTCATACTGTGATACCTCGAAACATACGTCTCTCTGAAGCTCCTTCACATGGATTACCCATCAATCTTTATGATGCCGCCTGTATCGGTGCTAAATGCTATGAAAAATTAACCGAAGAGGTCATTGCACGTGTCTAAGAAAAAAGCCCTGGGAGGCATGGGTCTTGATGCCCTGCTCAGCCTGGATGATAGTACGCAGGATAAAGTAGATATTCCTTCAGATCTTCGAGATTCAGTAGAAGATATTCCTATTGCATCAATCATTACAAATCCTGATCAACCAAGAAAAACTTTCAGCGAAGAATCACTTCAGGAGTTGGCGGATTCTATTAAGTCCAGGGGTGTCATACAGCCTATCATCGTAGAGAAATCTGGTGATGGGTACGAAATTGTAGCAGGTGAACGCCGTTTTAGAGCATCTGTTTTAGCTGAGAGAGAGTCAATTCCAGCCATTATTCGGGATTTTTCAATTGAGGAAAAGCTTGAAATTGCCCTGATTGAAAATATACAGCGTGAGGACCTGACGGCCATTGAGGAAGCTCAGGCATACAGAAATCTTATGGAATCTCTGGATATGAGCCAACAGGAAATTGCTAACAAGGTTGGTAAAAAACGTTCGACCATAGCCAATAGTCTCCGTCTTTTGAATTTACCGGAAGATATTCAGGCCTCATTGAGTCAGGGTATCATCACAGCGGGTCACGCCAGAGCCATTTTGGCTGTTTTGAATCCTGCTGATCAGAAAATCCTTCATTCCAGGATCAGAGATGAAGGGCTGTCTGTGAGGGAATCTGAAAAGATGGTAGAGGACCTCAATCAGGGGAAACGTCTTCAGAATCGGGATAAAGCTGCTCTACCAAAGAATAAAATTCCAGAAATACTGGGTATAGAACAAAAATTCATTGACCATTTTGGTACAAGAGTTCAAGTCAAAGGAAATCTCAAAAAGGGGAAAATTGAGATTTCTTATTTCTCTGAAGATGATCTTGAAAGAATCTTTGACCTGATATCCTAAAGGCTTTTTCTCATTTTTATAATTAATTTCTCCAGGTCTTGGGAGTCTTCAAGAGTCTTTTGGATAAAGCTGTTATCCTCTAGTTTACCGATGACAGCATCTCTCTCTTTTTCACTTGAAAATGTGATATTCCTGAAGGGATTGGTATAGTCCTTCAGGCGTGATTCATAACATCTGTCTTTTATTTTTTTGTTGATATGGATACTGCGGTCTAAAATATTCTGTATAGAAGCCGTGTCTTCCTTCAAATTATCCAAATGCAGCAGTTCTTTCAAAGATGAAATAGAATGCTCAAGCATTTCTTTGGGGTATTTCTGAGCTTCTGAGAGGTAGAACTCGTGAATTTCATCCCAGCTACCAACAAGATCATTTTCAACATCATTTAAAAATTTCATAACACGTGATTTTCTAATTAATTGACCGCCAACGTTATCCCAGCTGCTTCTGTTCCCGCTGCCCTGCAGTTTTTTTAGAAGTCCTGATACATCCATATTTGAGGTGACGATTGTTTTGACACAATAATAGAGAAGCATATCTCTGTACTCCCTATATGCTTCACAGGGCTTTAATATGAGAACCGATCGCTTCCCTTGCTCGAAATGATCTGCATGCAGAGTCGGAAGATCTTCATGGCACAGATAGTCATGGGGAGTCGCAAAGGTCTCCTGTTGTTTGAACTCATCGCTGTGTTCAAGCTGTATTCTGATGATCTCCATGGCTTCGAAAATTTCATTGATTGTATCCGGTGCCAGATAGTCGTAGATAATGAGGTGTTTTTTTTCCATTCTCATATCACGGTCTTCATATTTCCAGGCATTCCTAGCCAGTGCATACATATTGTATCTAAACCAATAGGCAGGAATGATCCGTAGGCAGTCATGACTCTCATCGTTTGATATGAGTGAAAAGGGTAGGGGATTCACTATTTCAAAAGGATAGGCTCCTTTCACAAGGAGATTAAAAGATGAAAAACGGCAATTGTGCTTGAGACTCGTACTCAATCCAGGCCAGAATCCCCGTCCGGCGAGAATTTCACCGTCATTACCTCTGGAATTATGATTAGATCCTATTGTTGCACCAGAGGCCATATTACTCTGTCCCAGTACGGTAGAGGCACAGAGGAAAGAGCTGTTATGATGCTGTTCATGTCCAGGATAGATCAATGCATTTAGAACTTCACAACATGAAATCGTTGAATTACATCCCAGAAATGAGTTAATTAGTCGTGCCCCATATTTCAGGTTGGTATGGTCATCCATTACAAATCTAACGGCTTTTACTCCATAGAATATGTGACATCCATAACCGATAATGCCATTGACAAGTTCTACCCCTTCCCCGATCTGGGTGGGAGAATCAGCCCTGCTGTTGATGGTCAGGTTCTTGAGTTTATTCGAGCCTTTGATATAGGCATCGCTACCTATGGTAACGTCTTTAAGAATTCTGCAGTGCTTAAGTACTGATCTAGTGCCGATTCTGCCGTAATAGCCCCGTTTATTATCAAAAGATCGCTGGGTTAATAGCTTTAGCTTGTCCATAATTATTTCACGTTCTCGAAATCGTGACCATATCCAGGCATCACCCGCAGTCATACCATTATAGGGGAGAACTTTTCTGCCTCCGTTTTCATTGGCAATCTCAATCCATATTCTAGTTGATTCTTCTTCACCTTCTTTTAATATTCCATTGCCAAATTTTGCATAATTGGTTGTTATCAGTTCGTTTATATTCAAGAGAATGACTTCATTTTCGATGATGTAATGGGATAGAAGGTTCACATTGTTTATAGAGACGTTGGTGCCGAGGTCGCAGGAGATTATTTTTGAATTATAAATACCTACCGGAAAAGGGACATCATGGAATTCAAGATACAAATTTTCAAGATCGCCAATTCGTATCAATCCATGGAATTGGTTGTTCTTTACCAGTTTCGGATTAAAATTCTCTGTTACATATATTGTATTCCAGTCATCCGCTGAGTTGGAATTCTTGACTAAAACTTCTATCTCTTGAGCTGAGAGCTGTTTGTATGTCCTTGTCTCTTCTAATTGTCTATTTCTTATATAGTATTCATCTTTACCATCAGGAAGGAATTCCCGGGGGATAAAACCGATACCGATTTCATTTAATGCGTGTTTTTTAATCGTATTCATTTCATCATTATATTTAAAAAACCAGCTATAGCAATCATAAAATACGAAGTCCCTAGAACTCTCATTGTATTTAGACTTGACAAAGATTTGGACTTACGATAATTTTACCTACGGTTTTTGGAGAGGTGTCCGAGCGGTCGAAGGATCTGGTCTTGAAAACCAGCGTAGGGAGACCTACCGTGGGTTCGAATCCCACCCTCTCCGTAGTTTTAGACCACATTTTATGCTTAATTATTATTCTGGTTGAAAAACAAACCAGGAGAGGTGACCGAGTGGCCGAAGGTGGCACCCTGCTAAGGTGTTGTGCGGGTAACCGCACCGGGGGTTCGAATCCCCCCCTCTCCGAACATGTGCCCATAGCTCAGCTGGATAGAGCGTCAGTTTGCGGAATTGAAGGTCAGAGGTTCGAACCCTCTTGGGCATATATTGGAGTGAGTCTATTCTGATTTATTTCATTAATTTTTTGGAGAGGTGACCGAGAGGCCGAAGGTGTGCGCTTGGAAAGCGTATGTACCGCAAGGTACCGGGGGTTCGAATCCCCCCTTCTCCGTATTTCCCTTCAGTGTTGATTTTCAGGCTCCATGCAATTGAACACCGCCCAACCCGGTCAGGATCGGAAGGTAGCAGCCGTAAGCGGTTGTTTGATGTGCCATGGCTCGCTTGAGAGGAGCTGAGGGGATTTTTTTGTCCTTTGCTCAAGCTTGATGACTGACCACCTTTCAGATATAATAAAAGACTATGGAATTTGAAGTAACTGCCTCACGGAAACGACCTCAGTCTCTGGTGGAACTCTCCGGCCAGGATTTTGTTGTAGCGACTCTTAAAAACTCAATTGAAAATAATAGGATAGCTCATGCGTATCTGTTTTCAGGACCTAGAGGGGTAGGAAAAACTTCTTCGGCCCGAATCTTAGCCCGTTCTCTCAATTGTGAAAGGGGAGCTTCTATCACTCCTTGTGGTGTCTGTTCCAATTGCAAAGAAATAGCCCGTGGAAATTCCATGGATGTCATCGAAATTGATGGGGCCTCCAACACAGGTGTAAATGACATCCGTGAAATCAAGGATGAAGTTCTCTTTGGTCCAGGGAGCTCACGATATAAGATTTATATCATTGATGAGGTGCATATGCTTTCCAACAGTGCTTTTAATGCACTGTTAAAGACAATAGAGGAACCACCTCCATATATCATCTTCATATTTGCGACGACTGAAATTCATAAAGTGCCGGCCACAATCCGCTCACGGTGTCAGCAGTTTAATTTCAGGCTGGTAGAGGTGAGTGAGATTAAAAGACTCCTGGCAGCGGTCTGTGATGAAATTGCGGTCAAATTTGATGAGGATGCCCTCTTTTGGATTGCCCGGGAAGCAACCGGTTCCGTTCGCGACGCCTATACTCTCTTTGATCAGATAGTCTCTTTTTCAGATGGTCACATTACCTTAGATAAAATCAGAGAAAAACTTGGTCTTATTGGAATGGACCAATTGAACAATCTTATCACTCTGTTAGTGGAGGAAAAGACTGAGGAATCTATGGATCTTTTAGATACGATCCTTTCCGGTGGAGTTTCTGTTGAGCAATTCATCATAGACCTGGCAGAGTATTTGAGAAATGTTCTGTTCATATTTCATGGTGTTAAAAAAGAATCTCTACTGGGTTATACGGCAGATCGCTTTTCCAGCATTGTATTTGAACTTTTGAATTCACGACAGATTGAATGGGCTCTGGAAGAAGTGATCAAGCTTTTCAGGGATATTCGATATTCTCTGAATCCACGATTTGAACTTGAGTTGTTGGTGAGCCGTTTGTCTTCAATCCGGTACCATATTGATCCTAAGGCCCTCCTTGAAGAACTGGGACGCATGAAGGATCAACTTGAAAATTCATCTTCCGTTCATATTCATCCTCCACAGGATGAGGCTAAAAAAAAAATTAAAACAGCCTGAGGCGGGTCTCACAGATGCGTTCAACAAGAAGTTGCAGAGCCGTAAAGAGTCTTCTCATTCTGTTCTCAGCTCCGGTCCCTCAGCTGATTCAATACCCGTAGAAACAGAGCCTATTTCTGTTCCTCCTAAGGCAGAACCTACCACAACTTTGGAAACATCAACGAAATCGATTCCTTCTCTTGAGGAAATGAAAAAAGAGATTCTCAAGGCTCTCAGACAAGACCGTCACTCTCTCGCTGCGGCAATGGAAAAATCCAGGCATTGGAATTTTGAGAATCCAAACCTGTCTCTCAGTTTTGATAGCCCCTTTGAAAGCACATTCATTGAGAAGGAAAGCAGGGAAATAGAAAATATTATAAAAGAACAGCTTGGTTGGGAAGTGAGTTTAAAAACGGTTATCAATCAATCTGAAGATTTGTCAGTAGATGAAGAGATAGAAGAGCAGGTTGAACTTGTTCGGAATATATTCCGTGGAACGATTATTAACAGGAGTTCGGTATGAGTTTTAATCCAATGGATATGATGAAAAATTTGCAGGAGATGCAAGGCAAAATGGGAGAAGTTCAGGAGAAGCTGAAAACCATTGAAGCAGAAGGCAGTTCCGGCGGTGGACTTGTAAAAGTCAGGATCAATGGACAGATGGAAATTACGGGGCTTACCATAGATCCTATTGCTGTTGATCCCCGGGATGTGAAGATGTTGGAAGAGTTGATTGTTTCCTCATGTTCTGCAGCCACGATCAAAATCAAAGAAAAAATTAGAGAAGAAGTCTCTGAACTTTCCGGTATGCCCCTGCCTCCGGGTTTTCCAGGGATCTGAGTATGAACACCCTTGAGAATCTAATAGTCCTTTTGTCCAGACTTCCAGGTATCGGGAAGAAAAGTGCTTCTCGTATGGCTTACTCACTCCTTAAAGGGGAGGAATCTTACAACAGAGTTCTGGGACAGTCCATTGCAGAATTGAAAGAAAAAATTCACAAATGCAGCCAATGTGGAAATTATACCGAAGAGGAATTATGCAGCATTTGCAGTTCAAAAGACAGGGATGAATTGACTCTTTGCGTTGTTGAAGAATCACAGGATATTATGATGATAGAGAGCACAGGAGACTATAAGGGCCTCTACTTTGTCCTCCACGGTGTTCTCTCCCCCTTAGACGGCATAGGGCCCACAGAGCTTGGATTTGATCGCCTCCTGGACAGGATTAACACTCTGGGAGTCAAAGAGTTGATATTGGCAACAAATCCGACTCTGGAAGGTGATTCAACAGCTCTTTATATAAAACATCTTCTGGAAGGCAAAGAGATCGAAATTTCCAGAATTGCATCTGGTCTACCTGTAGGAGGCGATATGGAATATGCTGATAAGATGAGTATTTCCAGGGCCTTAAAAGGAAGGATGAACTACTAAAAAAAACCTGATCCACTAGGAATCAGGCTTTTCAAATACATTTCAATTATAGTTTGTCTATGAGCATTGAGCATTTCCCGGAAGGAATTGGAAGTGTTTTCTTCTTCTCTCCCAAAATATCAATTGTAAAGTAATACAATTTTTCAGACTCAAGTCTAATTTCCCATCCACGACCACTCTTGTTGCTCAAAATGGTAATCATATTCCGTTTCAATGATAAGTCTTCTATTCCCATGAGTTCCAGAGTCGGTACTATCCAGTCGACCGTTTTACGGGGAAGACTGATATAGAGTCCAACAATGTTTTCTATCATAAGGGTTATTGTTGATAGGGCTGCATAGGTCAAGAAGAGCTGTTTATTTTCCTGATTCTCATCCTTCCAGATGGCAGGGCCTTCACTTATTGGTGAATACGCTTCCCAAAGAGTTCCTTTTTTGTTGCCGTCAGGATGAAATGTATCAAGGATATAGTACATATGACGGATAGAGCACTCTCTGGCAAAATCATATCGCCCGTATTTTTCAAGACCTTTGATGATCATGAAGGTAAGAAAGGGATATACGGAACCGCAGAATCCATTACCTTTCTTATCAAAATCCGGTTCACTGACTGCAAGAGAAGGAAAGGGATTATCTGTACCAAAAGAATCAGGATCCTTGAGATTTTCAATTAATCCTTCCGCCCGGGCTTCATTTGGTATTTCAGCCAGGAGAGGCCAAAAAGAGGCTGCGGTCTTAACCTGTACCTGTTCGAGATCCTCATCTAAATCGTAATATAGATTATCATCCTGATTCCACATCAGGGTATTGATTCTGGTTTTTAGTGAAAAATACTGTTTCTTATATTTGAAGCTGAGTTCTTTATCGTTCAGAATATCACCCAAAGCAGACATGTAAAGAGAGTTCAGTGCCTGTTGAGAATTGAAGTCCACGGCGAATTTCATTTTAGATCGAGGAGAATTGGTCATTTTCGTCGCTTCGAGAGGAACCTCATAAAGACCGGAATCCTGATCCTTAAATGTCTCATCCAACCAGGTATAATATCGTTCAAGATGGGGCATTATCTCTTTAATTCTCTTTTTCTGGCCTACTTTATGATAGAGGTTATATTCCACCCATGCCAAAAGGGGTGGTGAGGCTCCTTCTGGGTTACCCTCAGTAAAAACAGGTTCAGATGTTTCTACACTGTAATTGGACCGGATGGCTCCATTTTCTTCCTGTAACAAGTAAAAGTTATCAAGCATGGGAGCCACAGGGTATTTCATATTGTAATACACTAGGAAAAAGGTGGACATACAGGTTTCAAAAAGGTCCACACTTGTGTTCTCCTTATGGTTGAAGAAACTGTTTTTTAGTCTATTTTCAGAATCTCCTTTAAACCAGTTATCCTGTATCCACGCCCATGACCGGTTGTAAATATCTACAAAGTCCTGATCATAATAGTGTACTTTAGGAAAATCTTTTTTTATCACTATCGCTCCTCAGCAGCTGCATAAATTAAAAATCAATATTGTGAATTTCGTATAATACAATAAATTCATCATTTACACAATGTTCAGGGGACAGAAATTGAGCCGCTAAAGGATGTGGTAAAGCATGAATTTGACTTTATTTACTATAGGAAATTATAGTACATTTTTATAAAACAGGAAAAAAATGTTAAAAAAAATTATTATCCCCTCAGAAATAGCAGAAACAGAGTTTACAGTTCAGAAATCAAAATTCATTAGCCTGGTATATCCCGTTCAAGATGAGCAGGAGGTTCGAGGACATTTGAAACGGTTGAGACAGGAGTATCCGGGAGCGACACATGTTGTCTGGGCTTCTGTTTTAGGAGATTTGGGAACTCTCTACGGGTTGAGTGATGATGGTGAACCCCATGGAACGGCTGGACGTCCAGTGTTGGAAGTTTTAAAGGGCAGTGGGATTACGTATATCGCTCTATTTGTTATCAGATACTTCGGAGGAACAAAACTGGGAACAGGGGGACTGGTCAGTGCATATACCCAGGCTGCAAAAAATGTTCTAGATGGGCTAAAGACAGAAGAGAAGCTGAATTATTCAAATGTTTCACTTCTGTGCAGTTATGGTCAATTTGAAAGTATTAAGGCAATCCTTCTGGACGTAGAAGCAAAAGATATTCGTGAAGAATTTTCAGAAAACGTTGTAATGATGTGTCTGGTTCCCGAAAAAAATGTCGACAACTGTCGGGATCTTATCCAGGAATATTCTAGCGGAAGAGTGGATCTTGTTGTACAGGATTGCGATAGCAATTAAAATACAGCTCAATAAATCGGATTGAAGGAGATATCATGGGTCATAGCAGTATTCCCGAAGCAGAGGCTGTTCTGGATAAGGAGTTTCCCGTACTGGATAAAGGATTTGTTCGTCTCGTTGATTATATGGGCAGTGATGATAGGATTGTTCAATCGGCGAGAGTCTCCTATGGTAGTGGAACAAAGTCATTCAGGGAAGACAAAGGGCTGATCAACTATCTTCTCAGGAATGAGCATACATCCCCTTTTGAGCAGGTTGTTTTTACTTTTCATACCAAGATGCCCATATTTGTTGCCCGTCAGTGGGTCAGGCATAGAACGGCCCGAGTCAATGAGATCTCCGGACGATACAGTGTTATGAAAAATGAATTTTATGTTCCTGACCCAGAGGATATAGCATTTCAAAGTCAGGATAACAAACAGGGACGTTCCACCGATGAAATTCCATCGGAATTAAAAGAGAGAGTCAGAACTCTCCTGGAAGATGAACAGAAACAGGTCTATGATAACTATAGTGCTTTGCTTGATGAAAATGTTGCACGTGAGCTTGCCAGGATAAACCTGCCTTTAAGCCTTTATACAGAATGGTACTGGCAGATGGATCTTAAAAATATGTTTCATTTCCTGAAATTGAGAATGGATGCCCATGCTCAGATGGAAATACGAGTTTATGCCGAAGAAATTCACAGACTCGTATCCCTTGTTTGTCCAATCGCCATGGAAGCTTTCGATAATCATATTCGGGGATCTGTCAGATTCTCCGCATCAGAACTGGACGCTTTGAGTCTTGTCATGAATGGAGAGGAAAATCCTCTGACCGGTAAAGACCTGGAACGGTTTGAAGTAAAATTGAAAGATCACAAACAACTTTAATAATGAATCCAGAAGATGGGGGTATACAGAATTAGAGATAAGGTTTTATTTTTGTCATCAGTTCATCCATCTTTTTGGTAAATGCAGAACTGATGAGGTTATCAGGGTGTTCACTGGTCAGATTTCTAAAGGCTGACAGAGATTTTTTCATCCTGGATTCACTTATCTGGAAGTCCAGGCGAGTTTCGTTTCTTCTGTCGTAACTTGAAACCTTATCCTTGAAATGTTTGCCTCCGGAAAGCCTTTTGACCACAGAAGCCATCTTGAGGGGGATTGCCTTGTCTATCAGAACCTGTCTTTTATCTTCTGGTAGATCATGGGAGAGAGTGAACAAATAATTCATCATTCCCGCTATATCCAACTGGGGTTCAAATTGCTCCCTTTCCTCCAGAGGGTTTCTACCCTGGGGTTTGGGGGGCTGCTTTGCTGGAGCCGGAGGATTTTCTTTCAGAGGCTTCTCATCTAAAGGCTCTTCATCTAAAGGCTCTTCATCTAAAGGCTCCTCATCTAAAGGCTCCTCATCTAAAGGCTCCTCATCTAAAGGCTCCTCATCTAAAGGCTCCTCATCTAAAGGCTCCTCATCTAAAGGCTCCTCATCTAAAGGCTCCTCATCTAAAGGCTCCTCATCTAAAGGCTCCTCATCTAAAGGCTCCTCATCTAAAGGCTCCTCATCTAAAGGCTCCTCATCTAAAGGCTCCTCATCTAAAGGCTCCTCATCTAAAGGCTCCTCATCTAAAGGCTCCTCATCTAAAGGCTCCTCATCTAAAGGCTCCTCATCTAAAGGCTCCTCATCTAAAGGCTCCTCATCTAAAGGCTCCTCATCTAAAGGCTCCTCATCTAAAGGCTCCTCATCTAAAGGCTCCTCATCTAAAGGCTCCTCATCTAAAGGCTCCTCATCCAAAGGCTCCTCATCTAAAGGCTCCTCATCTAAAGGCTCCTCATCCAAAGGCTCCTCATCCAAAGGCTCCTCATCCAAAGGCTCTGATGGGGCAGGAAAAGGCATATTCATTGGATATGGTTCTCCCAAAAAGGGCGGTGTACCAAAGGAAGGATCAGATGTACCGTGGGGGTATGCCTCTTTTACATCTTCTTCTTCCTGAGGAATCATGTCTTCCTCCATCATCTCTGTATAGATCTCGGAAAGGTCCTCATTATCCTCTTCTAAGAATAATGTATCCTCTTCTTCGTTGATTCTGATCACCGGTTCCATGGCATTGATATCCAGGAGACTGACGGCATCCTCCTCCTCTAGAGGTATGGTTGCGGGTCTTGGTCCAGTTGTATAGCTGGAATTATCATCTTGATGGAGATCCCGTATGGTTATCTGCCTCATCTTATCCAGATTGTTGTGCCAATTTTCAGATCCCTCATGAAAAGATGAGACTGTTTTTTCATAAAGATCCAGGGTTTTTGCAAGGTTGTTAATATCTTCCATGTCAGAAGATGATCCCTGGAGATTTACGAGTGATTCCAGTTTTTCAACGGCTTTTTCTCTTTTCCCAGAATGAAAATATGCCTCTGCCATATCCGTTAGTGTTTTGGGATCCATTGTCAAATCAGAATCATCTTCAAGCTGGTCATAAAGAGTCGAGGCTTCTTCCTGAGAACCTGTCTTCTGAAGAATCCTTGCTTTAATCCTAAGTGCTTTTTTATCATCTGGTGTTTCTTCCAGATAATCATTTATATACTTGAGTGCCTCTTCATACCGTTCACCTTTCAGATAGGTTTCAGAGAGGGTCAATAAAATCGATTTGTCACTGGGGTCAAGCTTGAATATTTCAACAATACAGGACCTCACAAGATCGGGTCTCTGTTCAATTGCATAGAGTTCGGCAAGTGATCTGTAGGCTTCAAGATTGTCAGGCTGCCTATCCAGAACATGGTTGTATACTTTTTCTGCCTCTTTATACCTTTCCTGCTTTGTTAAGATTGATCCTATTTGAAGGCGGATGTTCATATCCTCTGGGTGATAATTAGCCTGTTTATTCAGTTCCTCCAGGGCCTCCTGAAGAGCATTTTCTTTTAGATAGAGTTGTTTCAAGTTCAGGGTTGCCGTCTTGTAGGTTGGATCCTTGGCCAATGCCCTTTTAAAATACTGTCTAGCCTTATCATCTTCGCCCTTTTTAGCATGAATTGTACCCATACTGTTGATGGCTCTGATATTTTCTGGTTCTTTATTTAAAAGTTGTGAGAATTTTTTTTCAGCTTCCTCAAGATTTCCCTGGCTTTGAAGAACTTCTCCAAGATTCCCGAGACTGGGTGTCCAGCCAGGACGAAATTTAAGGGACTCCTCGTATTGAGTTTTGGCTTTGTCCAGGTGGCCTCTATCCTGATAGGTTATACCGAGATTGTAGTGAAGAGTGGCATTATTTCTGTCCATTGATAGACCCTGCTGATATATCTCTTCCGCTTTCTCATATTCTTCATTCTGCTCAAAGATGGTTCCCAAATTATTGTAAGCTTTTATATAAGCCGGATCTTGTTCTATTGATTTTTTATACCAAATTTCCGCGTCGATTATTTTCCCATTTTTTTTGAATAGATTTCCCAGATTATAGCTAATATCCGGTCGATCGGGGGCTAGTTCTGCGGCCTGAAGAAAAGCAGTTTCAGCCTTATCAAAATCTCCTTTATTCTTATAGGCAACACCAAGATTATTGTAGGCTTCAGGGTTTTCAGGAGCCATATGAATGGCTTCTCTGTAGTTTTCAATCGCTTTATCCGAATCTTTCAGGGCCTCATAGATATTTCCTGAAAGAATGTAGAGCAGAGGATTCCCTCCCTGTTCCTTTAGAAGTGAATCTGTCATTTTTCTGGACATTTCGTAATCTTCAAGAAGATAGGCAGAAACAGCCTGGTTATATTTATTCTGATAATTACTCATTCACAGTCCTTCAAGGGCGAATCGAAATTTCTTTGGAAAAATCACTATAACGCTGATTTCCTGTTCCGGTATAGGATTTGATAGCAAAAAAATACTGTTTAAAAGGAGAAAGTCCATCAACAAGAGTATAATTCTCTTTTTCAATTTTTAAAGGGCTGCCGGGATAAATATACTCTCCTGGTTTTTCCCCAAAAAAAATGAGGTATCCTTCCACTTCCGGAGTGGCAGAGGGGCTCCACTCCAACCTCAAACCACCGGAAACGTCTTTTGTTGCCGTGATATATGCAGGTGGTAGTGGAGGCAATGATGGAGTGTAGTCTATTTCTAAGAAAGAGAGGCCTGGAGAAATATCACTCTTCATGTCGGGGAATAATAAAAAAGAAAGAATGAGATAACGTCCATTGCTTTTTTCATCAATATCGCTGAAAGGTCTCCATTGGCTGTTTTCGGAAAGAATCGTTTTTTCGCCTTTGAAGGATTTTACGAGATTTTCCGCTTCAAGGAGGCTATTGGTAATTTGATAGTAAGGAAAAACAGCCGAATCTCCAGGACTGGATTCTATTGAATTCAGCGAGTTTAGTCTTGAGTCGGAAAACTCGAGGTCTATGACTGAACTGACGCCAAACCCCGAAAGGTCATAACGGTTGGTGGATCTGTTTTCGTTAAATATCTTCTCTATTCTGAATTCGTCCATGAAACCGGTAAATCCGGAACCAATGATGACCTCTCCTGGTGCTTCTCCAATTCTGGGAGTAAAGACTGTATTGGATTCATTTCCAGTGTCCGTTGTATAGATGATTGCCGATGGTTCCCCATTAATCAAATATTCAAGCATACCGGTCTTACTGTCATATCGAAGCATATGATGATTCCATTGACGAGGAAGAACCGGATCTCCAGATATTTCATAATGAGATTCAGGACTGTCTGGTAGTTGAAAAATATTTTTAAAACTCCAGACGAGCTTTCGATTGATGAAATGACATAGAATCTCTTGAGAATATATGTCATTCCCTTCTCTACCGAGTCCTTTCCATTGAAGGATTTCTTCTCCTTCTCTCGGATTGGCTGGATAAAGCCAAAATTCTATGGAAAAATCTTCCCAATTGCTGAAAGGTGCAAATAGAGCTTCATCCTTTACGGCCTTTAAAACCAGGCTGCTGTCTCTGTCAAAGGTCGCTGCACCTGATCCCGATTTAAAATATCGGTCGCTGTATTCTGGATTTTCTAAAATGATATAATTACCGCTGTGGTCAAGGCTTTCATCTTTGTTGAAAGGGAGAAGAATATCCGTGATTTCATCATCTGAGCTTAATTCACTCCGCCGAAGGACCAAGTCCTGAAACCCAGCTCTTCCAGGAGTCGTCTTGAGATTATTTAATACGGTTCCTTCCCAGTTGTCTTCCGCACCGAGTATCCTCGTTTCTGCAATTAAGTCAGCACTAATAAAGAGAGTTTGTATAATCAGTAGATAGAGTGTAGATTTTATTTTCATGGCACTATAAAAGTATTATCGGATGATTATGGAAAGGAATAAAGAAAGAGTCGAGTCTCTTCAGAATCAAATACGCAAATTCCCCCTCCAGCCAGGGGTCTATCTTATGAAAGATGATCGTAAAAAGATCATTTATATCGGAAAAGCTGTAAATCTCAGAAATCGGGTTCGTTCCTATTTTTCGGGTGAAAAAGATATTAAAACAAAAACTCTGGTCCGTCAGATTGATTCAATAGACCATATTGTGACTAAGAGCGAATATGAAGCCCTGCTGCTGGAAAACAACCTCATTAAGAAATGGAATCCCCGATATAACATCAATCTTAAGGATGGCAAAACATATCCTGTTATAAGGATTACAGCTGAAGATTTTCCTAGAGTTTTCAGAACCAGGGCCATCGTAAATGATAAATCACAATATTACGGACCCTATCCCGATGTTAAGGTTTTGGATGAAACTCTTACGTTGATCAAGAAAATCCTCCCCTTGAGACGGTGCAGAACGTTAAAAAAACGGGATAGTCCTTGCCTGTACTACCATATGGGAAAATGTTCCGCGCCCTGTACTGGATTCATCAGCAAAGAAGATTACAGAATCCTCGTCAACAAGGCCCGTTCCATATTGAGTGGAAGAACTTCTGGGCTTGAAAAAGAGTTGATGAAAGAGATTAAAGTCCTCTCAGAATCTCTCGAATATGAGAAAGCAGCAGAAATCCGGGATATTTTAATTGCTTTAAATAAACTTCAAACCGAGCAGAAGGTTGAAGATTTTGAAGAAGAAAGTCGGGATTATATTGGAGTCGATACGTCGGGGAATTATTATTCCTTTGCTGTGATACAAATGAGGAAAGGGAAACTCCTGGGAAAAGAGTCCTACAGGAGTGAATACTATGGAACTCAGGAGGAGGCCATACAGGAATTCCTTCTTCTTTATTATGGGTCTCCTGATAAGGATTTTCCCGCACAGGCCTTTATCTCCCTCAAAGAAAGAAGCCTTATTCAGGATTATCTTAGACAGGAAGTGAAAGGGGCTGAATCGATGACTCTCAGTTTTCCCCGCTCAAAAAGAGATCAGGCTGTATTGAATATGGCAACAGAAAATGCCCGTATGGACCTGGCTAGAAAATTACAAGACCTGGGAAATATTCCAGCCTTGGAAGATCTTCAGAATGTTTTGAATCTTAAGAAATTGCCCCGCAGGATAGAAGGATTCGACATTGCACAGCTTGATGGGCATTTTACTGTTGCTTCATTAATTTCCTTTAAGGATGGAAATCCTGATAGAAAAAATTACAGGCATTATAATATTCGGTCTCTACATGGGGGGATTGATGATTTTAAAGCCATCAGCGAAGCCGTGGCAAGGCGATATTCCCGACTGATGAATGAGAAAAAGGAAATGCCTGACCTTATACTGATTGATGGAGGAAAGGGGCAGGTCAGTTCGGCTGTTTCTGTTTTGGACGCTTTAGGGCTCTCCATCCCTCTTATTGGGCTTGCGAAGAAAGAAGAACTCATTTACATGCCGGGTCAGAAGGAACCTATAGATCTGCCTGAAGGAGACCGCGGTCTGAGAGTCCTACAGCATGTGCGGGATGAAACACACCGATTTGCCACTTCTCATAATCAGAAACTACGAAAAAAACAGCTCTCTTTGAGTTCTCTCGAAAATATTCCGGGAATAGGTCCGGCCAGGAGCAGAAAGCTACTGACGACATTCGGATCCATGGAAAATCTATATGCAGCCAAGGCTGAAGAGATTTCCAGGACAGCCGGGATCAGTTCGGAAGCGGCTGAAATGATAAAGCAGTATCTGTCACGGAAGGAAAAGGCTGAGGACCAGTAAAGCGGATTTTATCCTGTATATAACATAACTTTTCACTATTCAGAACGACTTTTCTAAGGGATGTTCCCTGGAGCTCCGTTTGTTTATAGCCGTAAAAATTCTGATATTGGCTCATCTTGTTTGAATCGTACCAGTAGACCAATTTGATTTTATCTTTGTCTAATTCTATGGCGGTTATGCCTCTTTTTCCTATGGTACAACCAGAGTTGAAAAGACAGGGTTGCAACCCTTCAGAACTGTAAAGCTCGCTGATATGAAGTTCGGGATTGTTTTTTAAGAGAGACAATTCTTTTTGAACATTCTTGATCTCATGAACAATCGTCGGTTTTTCAAAATCGACACATTTTCTGTAGCTGCGGATAAGAGAATCCAATCGGTACCTGAGAGAGTCTGCCTTAGACATGGATTCAAATAAGGGCCTGTGAGTATGTCCTATGATTGATATGATCCCTTCCCGGGAAGAGGCCTCGTAGGCTCTTAGTTCTGTTTTTAGTTTTTTGCGGCTTGTTGGTGATTTTGAATGGTTCATAATTCCAAGAGGATAGGCCAAGTATTGGAGAGTGAAACGACAGAGCTTGTCAAATCTCATCAATAGATCTGAAAACTGATGGCCGTGATATATGAGAATCGAACCGTTTCCAGTTTTTAGTTCCAGAGATTCCGAAATAGGATAGGGGAAGTTTGCAGTCATATCTTTAAGAAAAAGATCGTGATTTCCTAAAATTTTAGTGAAACGATTTTCCTTGTAAAAATCTTCAAATAAGTTGTAGTGGGATGCCCATTTCTCCCGGATTTGGCTGTATTTGAACTTTTGAAGTTCTTCAATATCCCCATTCAAAACCAAATGATAGTTTCCTGGGTAATAATACCCACTGAGTATGCTGTAGAGGGATTGGGCATTCCGGCGGAAATCATCTCTGGAGCCTCCATTTCCCATATGCAAATCGCTGAAAATAATTATTTTTTTATCTTTTAGCGGGAGAGTTACTGCGTTTTCCCTTGTTTCCTGAAGAATCGTCAACCAGGGATTTATCTGAAATTGATCCATATAGAGAATATTGAATGTGAACTTGCTGGATTGTGTAAGAAAAGTGTTAAAAAATTATTTAATTCTGATATTTAAAAAAAAATGGAAGTACTGTTTCATGAGAGTTTTACATATGTCCGTGGCCATATGTATCTGATACAATACTTGGATATGAAACTCATTCTGGCGACCATACATCTGGAAGAATCCACAAGGGCTGTTCCTCTGGCAGCAGCCTGCCTGAAGGCGGAAGTGAAAAATCATGAAGTCCTTCTTAAAAATTATACTCTGAATCAGAGTGCGGATGAGATATGCAGAGATCTTCTCAAAGAAAATCCTGAAGTTCTGGGGTTTCCTGTGTATCTCTGGAACAGGGCTTTAGTTCTTTCAGTCATAAACCTTATCAGGACATTTGCTCCAGACCTGCCGCTTTTGGCAGGAGGACCTGAGGTTACAGCCGCGCCTAAGGCTTTCTTAAAAGAGAGTAAGATTTGTGCGGCTATGCAGGGAGAAGGAGAAGTCTTGATTAATCCGATACTGGATGCCCTTTCCATGGGTCATGACTTGCCTGAAATCCCAGGGGTCTGGACATCCACCTATACTCCGTCTTCACCAGGCTATTGTCCTGATATCAATTTACTGAAGTCTCCATTGCTATCGGGGGCTCTGAATCTTTCAGAAAACAAGGGCTTGCTCTGGGAGCTCTCTAGGGGTTGTCCCTTTGCTTGTGAATTCTGTTTTGAATCCAAAGGCAATGGCAAGGTCAGGTATTTCAGTCTCGAAAGAATCAGAAAAGAACTTGAAATCATTAGAGATCACAGAATTGAGCAGGTCTTTGTCCTAGACCCCACCTTCAATGTGAATAAGGCGAGAGTCCTTACTATTCTGGATATGATCCGTACAATCACTCCCGGGACATATTATTACTTTGAAATCAGATCTGAGTTTCTGGATGAGGAAACAGCCAATGCTTTTGCCTCTATACCCTGTACTCTTCAAATTGGCCTTCAAAGCAGTGATCCTTCGGTGTTAAGAGAGATAAACAGGGATTTTAAAGCTGAAGTTTTCAAACAGGAAGTTTCCTTGTTGGGCGATGCGGGAGCCTCTTTCGGACTTGATTTAATCTATGGTCTTCCTGGGGATAGCTTGGAAGGTTTCAGACACTCTCTAAAATATGCGTTATCTCTGGAACCGAATCATTTAGATCTGTTTCCTTTGGCCGTGTTGCCCGGGACAGCCCTTTATGACCGCAGGGACTCACTGCGTCTGATCGCCGATGAAAGTGATCCATATATTGTCAGGGAAAGTCAGACTTTCTCAAAGGACGATCTAGAGATCGCGCGCATCATCAGCCATGATTGTGACCAATTATATAATCAGGGACGGGGAATAAGCTGGTTGAGCAGGGTCTGTTATGACCTAGAGATGGATTCGATTGCTATACTTGAATCCTTTTCTTCTTTTGGTAGAAAGAGTCAAAATAATGATTTGGAAACTCCCCTAAACTTTTTGAAGAGATTGTATCTGGAACAGGGTAAAAAAAATCTGTTTCCTGTGATACAGGATATATTCAGTTATCTTGATCTCTTAGATGATATAGAGCAGAAAGAATCCTCACCGGCCTTGATTGAAGATCTGATTTTGGATGCTGAGAGTCCCCTTTCACTCCATTCCAGTGTGCTATTTCATCAATTTCATATTCCACCGGATCTTGTTTTGGAAGGATTTCCAGCTTCATCGGAAGAGTTAATGGCCGAAGCGGGAGATTATCCGGCCCTTCTTTGGGGACGGAATCATCAGGTCTGTATGGATATTCTTGACTTTGATGAACTGAATACTTTAAAGCTTCTAGGAGATAGAGTTGTCAAATATTCAGATCTTGAAACAAATCTGAATGGGTCTGAAAAGTTTGATTTTATTATGAATGGAATTCAGGAAGGGTATATTTGCAGAGCTTGATCAGACTCCTTTTGCGATCCTGTCTATAAGAAAATCAGAGAACCCTGCTTTTTTCATTTTCTCCTGAGTGACCTCATATTCATAGGGTGTTCTATAAAATGTAAATTCTTTATGTTTTAGATCAAGGATTCCCCAGGCAGCGCGTGGATCCCCGTCCCGTGGCTGTCCTACGCTCCCCGGGTTGATCAGTATTTTCGACTTCTTAAAAGAAATTTTTTGGCCTGTTTCCCCCCGGCAGGAGATTACGTTTGATTTCTCTAGACGATAGTACTCCTGAATGTGTGTATGACCAAAGAGAACGCACTTTTTCCTAGAAATCCGGAAATTTTTGAGAGCATCCATTTCATTCAGTATATAGATTTTAGAAGGACCTTCCGGGCTGGCATGGACCAGTTCAATCCCTTTTTTAATCTGGTAAGCGGGTAGTTCTTTCAGGAGCTTAACCAACTTATCTGAAATAAATGACCTGCTTATGATGAGAGCCTTTCTGGATTCATTTGAAAAATGGTCTCCCTTCATTCGGCCGCAAATATAAAGGTCATGATTACCAGGTATGAATGTGATGGTATGTTGCATGAGAAGGTCGAAACAGGCATCTGGTTGCGGACCATAACCGCAGAGGTCTCCTAAAAACCAAATCTCTTTCCAGTCCAAATCTTTAGCTTCCTTTAGGACAGCTTGAAGGGCTTCGAGGTTTCCGTGAATGTCTGAAAGGACTAATATCTTCAATAATTTTCTTTCCTGCAAAATAAAGTGATAGTCTACTGTTTGTTTTGAACAAATTCGATTATATAATGGAAGTAGATGGAAAGAAAAGGAATCCAATCAGCTCTGAAGAATCTCAATGAATATTTTGCATCTGTTTGGACATTGATGTCTGATACGACTATTTTCCTTTCAAACAATACAAAGATATTTTATCAGTATGAATCACAGCTTAGAGAGTTGCGCCACAGGTTGGAAAGGAACAGGAAAAATTCTGAAGTCTTGCAGGAAGTCCGCCAGGAACTTGTGATCATTCGGAAAGCTCTGAGAATGCAGGGTTACAACCTGCGTTTGGGATCTTTAGACCTCAGGCTGGAAGGGTTTCGAAATGATGAAGCTCTTTCTGATGGGTTTTCAAGGTGTGTTCTTTTTCTTTTGGAAGATGGTGATATTATTTACATCACGGGTACATCGAATCATATAGAACTTGATGATGCTCTTGAGAGGCGACAGGCAGCTAAGGGCTATAGACCTGTAATTGGAAAGCATTTTCTCTGGTTTAAGTGGGAGAACCGGGTTCTCATCCTCTCGGGTGCCGCATCGGAAACCAAAGATGATTTTGATGAGTTCCGTGAATATGTTGCCGAAAATAAAAGCAATATTCTCAGGCGGCTCTCTAAAATGGGTGGATAAAACAGATCCTAAAATTCAAACTAATTGGGTGGATAGGCTTAATAACAGGGATCCTTTCATAGGAAAGAATCCCTATTTCATATCAATTTTCTATGGCGTCAGAAAATCCTTGGCCGTAGGCATCTTTCCAAGCATCTCTGTATCCGTCCCTATATCCTTCCAGATAGCTGTCATTTTCAGATGATAGATCGTCATAGCCGTAGTCATCATAATCGTCATAGTCATTATAGTCATCATAATCGTACTCATCCCCTGATGAGGTCATATTTTCTTCAGTGAACGTGAATGTGTCTCTTTCCAGCATATGTGTATCAAACATTTCATAGGATGCACTGCTTTCACCTTCTGCCAAAATATCATAGTTGGGGTAATCCCCATCAATGGGGACTGTAAGAGTCAGGGATTCTCCGTCATACAAAATTTCGTCACCCAATAAATCTTCTCCCCAATACATGGAATCGCGAGATGATATATAGAGGTAGTAAATAGACTCTCCTGTCTCGTTTATGAAAGTCAAATCTTTGTTGACAGGATTAAAACCACCGGCGGGCAATAAATTTTCGGCTCCGATGGATATGAAATTAGTATCTGATAAATTAATATTCTCGATTCTATAGGCTTGTTCAATTTCATCTTCTGCCAAAAGATCAAATAGAGGAGACTCCTCATCGAAATCAACATCTATTTCAATTGTTGATTCTGGGTCCAAAATATCATCACCAAGCCTGTCTTCTCCCCACTCTCTTTCTCCATCAGGAGAGAGATAAAGATAATAGACCGGATTTTCAAGGTTGTTTTCAATGATGATTGTTTTTGTGGTTTCGGCAAATAAGGCTGTTCCTGAGAAGAGCAGAATAAGAAATATGGTTAGAGATTGCTTCATAAGTGATCCTTCTTCGACTTCCTGCTTTAAAACAGGGTATAATTTATTAAAATGAAGTATTATCCAAAATAAGGATGATACAGATGAGAGTGTTTGTTCCTCATCGAGGATGATTATAGTGCGTCTTAAGAAATTAATCCAAACCCTGCTTTTATTTTCTGTGATTGTCGTCTCGGTAAATGCTCAGTTTTCTCCCGGGGTAGACTGGAAAAAAATAGAGAGTGACCATTTCCTTCTCATATTCCCTGAGGAAATTCATGAACAGGCAATGAAAATTGTAAAGAAGGCCGAAATGGTTTACCAGAAGGAATTGGGAGATTTTGGAACGGCCCGTGAATCCAAATGGCCTTTGATTTTGACTACATCCGGAATGGTGAGTAACGGCTATGTGACTTTGGCTCCCCGAAAGAGTGTCTGGTTTGGTACTCCTGCAGCCGAAGGTCTCTCTTCGCTTGATTGGTATGATCTGCTGAATCTTCATGAAACAAGGCATATGGTCCAAATGGATCATATGAACCAGGGATTTATCAGGTTCCTTTATTTTTTCGGCGGAGAACTGGGACTGACAGCGGGTATTTATCTTTCAGTTCCTTCATGGTATCTCGAAGGAGATGCTGTTGCCGCAGAGACCATGTATTCTTCGGGAGGCAGAGGACGGGATCCTCTGTTTTACAGCCAGATGAAGGTCTTAGCCCTCAATGAAAATTTCAGCTATCAGAAATTTGTGAATCGTTCTTATCGACACTACATACCCAATCAGTATGCCTTTGGTTATTTTATGGCCTCCTATATAAGCCGGAAATACGGAGAAGAGAGCTGGAATAAAATCCTGAAAACAACGGCAACCCTCCCTCTACCGGCTTTCGGACTTTATCTGGGTGCAAAAAGGGTCACTGGAAAATCATGGACTTCATTGTTTCAAGACATGATGAAGGAATTAAAAGAGTACTGGGAAGCAGAACAAAAGACTCTGGTTTTGACTGAGAATGAGTCCATTCTGTCTGAGGAACAGAATGTGTATACAAATTATGAGACGCTTTTTGCTGATGAGAATGAAGTCTTGGCACGAAAAACATCCCTCGATGAGCCTCCTTCTCTGGTCAGAATTAATCTGGAGGAAGGAGAAGAGGAATACTTATTCCGTATTTCAGCAGAAGGGAAGATGAGCAGCAATGGACGAATTGTCGCATGGACCTGGAATAGACCCTCGCCCCTTCATTCTTTTCAAAATTGGTCAGATCTTGTTTTCTTAGACATCAAAACAGGAAAAAAGACATTTTTAACCCGTAAGGCAAGATACCTTTCTCCGGCATTTTCGGTGAAAGGAGATCTTCTGGCTGTTATTCATTGGCGGACTGACCTCAAAGCAGAAATACATATTCTAGATGGCGGTTCCGGTGCTTTAAAAGATGTGTATTTCATTCCCTTTGATGGTTTTCCTGCTTCTCCATCCTGGTCTGAAGATGATGAAACTCTGTATTTTACTTTGCAGGGGGAACAGGGCCGGGGTATCGCTTTATTGAATCTAAAAGAAAGATCTTTTACCATGATCCAAGATTTTTCAATGGAAACTGTCAAGAATATTAGACCCTGGAAAAATTATCTCCTCTATCAGTCCAATCTCTCGGGTTTTGAAAACATAATGGCTCTGGATCTGGACAGCTTACATACCTTTCAAGTTTCTTCACGGCCATATGGCGTACAAGCACCCTATGTTTATGCCCCTAAATCCACTCTGTATTACTCTGATACGAGAGGCATTAATGGAAATTCCATTGTGAAACAGGACTTGAATCCAGATACCTGGGTTCTGACTGATAGAGATGAACAATTTATTCCCTATAGCCCGGAGGGTGACTGGTCCATTCATGATTTTTCAGAATCTAAGGAAATGGAAAAAATCCAAATTTCAGAAATTCAGGACTACTCTCTCATTAGGGGTAAATTTAATATTCATAGTTGGGGAATCTCTCCCAATCTGGAGAGTATGACAGGTTTAAGATTTCAGGTTCAGTCTACTGATGTTATGGAAACCATGAATTGGGCTACCGGTGCTGAATATGAAATAAACGAGAAGAAATGGGGATCTTTTCTGGATATTGATTGGGTTCGGTCTTATCCGGTACTCAGCATGAGGAACAGCAGTTTTTACAGGACCATAGACGGTGTGGATCTCTGGGATATTTCTTCCACCTTAGGCTTTTATTTCCCAATGAACCTCAAACGGGATTCCTGGTACTATTTTGTGAATCCGGGAGTCAGTACTGGTTTAAGAGCTTTTTTACCCCTAGGAGGCTCAGGTGCGGATTCTTATGTTCCTCTGAACCCATCAATAACAGCCTATGCTCTTCTACCTGGGAGTTTTCGCTCTATTTATCCTCAATGGGGTGCCTGGCAGAGAGCCGGCAGCTATATGAATCCTTCTGAAATAAATGAATCCTATCAGATATATTCCGACTCAAGATTCTATATTCCTGGATTGTTTAAAAACAACAGTTTGAGCCTGAGAGTTTCCTTGGAAGAACAGAGTGGGCAGTACAGCCTTCCCTTTCTCTTTGTCCGGGGATATGACTCACAGAGTGATTATAGAACGGCTATCAGCTCAGTTCAATATGACTTTCCTCTTTTATATCCGGATCTGGCTGGAGGGTCTTTTGCATATATACAAAGGATGAGAGCCGCCTTTTTCTTTGACTTTGCGGAGCAGATGAGTCAAGATCGATCGACAAGAACATTTCAGTCTATAGGAACAGAATTAACCTTTGATATGACTCTGGCAAATCAAAGGCAGGGTCCCTTTAGTCTTGGATTCCGCTTTGTTTGGCTGGTGGAAGAGGAAAGACCTGTTTTTCAACTGGTCTTTGCAAATGCCTCTCTATAAATGTTATAGGGAAAAATCTTTAAGATAATCCCTGATTTCATCACGAACACGTCTGAAGAGCTCTTTCTTTTCTTCTTCCCCCTCAATTTCCCTGGCTAGGCGGGGAGGATCATCAAAACCATGGTGAATCTTATTGGTTTTACCAAGATAAACAGGACAGTTTTCATCAGCATGACCACAGACTGTAATCACGACATCAAAATCGATGTCTTTATAATCGCTGGCAAGTACACTCTTTTGATGACTGATATCAATACCTGATTCTGCCATGACCTGCACGGCGACGGGGTTTAAACCATGAGTTTCTATACCGGCGGAATAGACATTGTATTCTTCTCCATGAAGCTGTCTCATCCAGCCCTCGGCCATCTGGCTCCGGCAGGAATTGCCCGTACATAGGAACAGTATATTTTTTTTCAAGCTATACTCCTGAAGTGTTTTCCCAAAAGGATGTCAGAAAGGTCAGGGGAGAGCAAGCTTTTCTTAGCTGGGATTGCTTAAAAAACGAAGTTTTAACAAATCTTCATGCATGTAGTTTTCACCTGCTAGCAAAATGTGACCATTTTCTGCCATAAAAAAATCTTTGAAGAGAAAGATTGGAGTGTGAACGGATATTTTAAGATGTTTTGCAATTTGTTCATCTGGGAGGACCGGCAGCAAGTCTGTGAGACTGCTATCAGCAGTCTCTTCAAAATATTCGACAAATAATTCATAAGCGGTGCATTGGTAATTCATTAGGACTGGATCCGCACCCTTTTTTAAAGCACTTCTAGGGAATATATTCCTTGAATAAATGACTGGATAATTATCTGCTAAATAGAGGCGGGTGACTTCAACTATTTCTGTTGTAGCTCTGACATTAAGAAGGTTGGCATCATCACTTCCTGCAGACCTATGATGTATCCCAAGGAGTTCGATTTTAACTTTGCGGCCATTTTCTTCCAGCATGGGAATAAAGTCCCACTTTTCTGAGAGTGAGGTTTCCAGGCTAATGGCTTTTTCACGTATAAACGTCCCTTTTCCGTGTACTCTCAGAATAAGACCGTCGTATTCAAGACGGGCCAGGGCTGTTCTTATGGTCGCTCTGCTGACATTTAATCTGGATGAGAGAATGTTTTCCGAAGGCAATTGTCCTGAGGATTCAATTTCTCCCCTCTCAATAATGGCTTTAATTTCTTCGTATGTTTGCTGAACAAGGATTGGCAGTTTCCCTGTGGTCATACATCTTTCTCCTATACTGATTCGTTCAGTGACTCTTCCAGAAAAAATCGTAATACAGTTTTGCCTAGAACCAGTCGGTCGCTATAAAACATTTGAGTAGCTTTTTTAAGGAGCTTCTTATTTAAGAAGGTTCCATTTGTGGAATCAAGGTCTTCCAATATGAAGGTTTTTTCCTCAGGAACTGTAATCCGGCAATGGAATTTACTGACCTCTGTATCCAGCAATTGAATTGTGCAGGATTCATCGCGTCCAATTGTTATTTCATTCCTGTCAATTATAAATGTTTTTCCTAATTCTTGAGATGAAAGAATGAGTAAAACAGCTTTTTCTTTCAGGAATGTTTCTTTTTTTTTCCCTTTTGATTGTATGACAGTTTTATCTTTCAAGAAATCCTCCACGTGCTTGGCTCATATTGTATCATACTTCAGCTTTCTGTCTTTGTTAATATTTACAGGGAGTGAATCTTCTCTTGTATGTTGAACCCTTCATGATTTATATTTTTATTCAACATCTGTAAATTATTATAAAATCAATAGGGAGCCTAATGATGGTCAAAGAACTATTTGTTCTTGATGAGCTGGTTCGTGCCAGTGCCCTTCTGGCTGACGAAGGAGATTTCAAGAGTCTTATTTCTGTTCTTGTAGAGCAGTCTCTTGATATTACAAGGTCGGATTTGGCCGCTTTATATCTTTTCAAGAATCCAGAAAATAAGAATTCTGACTTAAAGCTCATGTATAAAAGAGGGGCTTTTGAAGTAGCAAATGAACTCCTTGCTGATACAGAGTTGGTTGAGTTTATAAATGAATGTGAAAAATCAGTTGTTTTACAGGAACGAAAACCGGGGCCATTTGATGATCTTTTTGTTCATCCATTGATGAACAGCGGCATAGCGCTTCCCTTAAAAACATCTAAATCCAGGATTGGTATTCTTATCCTGAATTCAAGGAAAGCCCTTTTTTACAACAAAAATAGCTTTAATTTTTTGGACTCGTACACTAAACAAGCCAGTGGAATGTTGCAGAACTCACGGTTGTATCGGGAATTAAAGGATTATGTAAAGAAAATAGAAGATCTTGAAAGGTATCAGGAGAGTATTTTTGAGTCTATGACAAACATTCTGATTACCACTGATGAAAATAACAAGATTGAATATTTTAACCATATAGCTGAAGAGTCTATGGGTCTGGATGAAGAGTCTATCGGTGTTCCTCTCTCTCAATATTTTAAGAAAAACTTGAGTCGTAAGGTCTTAAACGCAACGGAAAAAGTGGGAGCAACCGGACAGGAAATCCTCGGTATGGAAGGCATTTATAAGAGGAATAATGATGAAAGAGATATGGATTTTTCATTAAATGTTTCGGCACTGAAGGGTGTTCGGGGTAAACACAAGGGATTGACCCTCCTTTTTACAGACCAGACTCGTGAACAGGAATTGAAGGCTACTGCGAAAGTTGCGACTGAGGACCGCCGGGTCATAAAAGATATGTTTGCCCGTTACCTCTCAAATGATATTGTTCAAAACCTTATGGATTCTCCTGAAATGGTAAAACCGGGAGGTGGGACAAAACATGCCACTGTCTTTTTTGCGGATATCCGGGGTTATACCTCTTTTTCAGAAGATAAATCTCCGGAATATATCATTGAAGTCTTAAACGAATATTTTAGTGAGGCTGTTGAGATTGTCATCAAGTACGGAGGATATATCGACAAATTCATTGGAGACTGCATCATGGCCGCATGGGGTGTTCCCATGGTGAATGAAACAGAAGATGCAGTTAAGGCCGTAAGTTGTGCTGTTGAGATTCAAAATCTTGTAAAAGACAAGGATCGTCAATTTTTTAAAGGAAAAGCTGAATCCCTTAAGGTTGGATTCGGTATGCATACAGGGGACCTTGTTGCAGGGAACCTGGGAAGTTCCCGCAGGATGGACTATACAGTTATTGGAGATACCGTAAATTTAGCTGCCAGGTTGGAAGGTGTTTCTGAAGCGGGAGAAATCATTATAACAGAAGATACACGGAAACATCTCGATGATCGATTTATCATAGAGTCTAGAGATGCCGTCAAAGTCAAAGGAAAAATAAAACCAATACAAATATATAATGTTGTGGGTATGCGGTAATGGCCCTGACAAGAAAATCGCCAAGGTTAGGAATAACCTAAGTAGTAGATAGGAGCAGTAGATGAACCAGTTCATTCAGTTATTTAATTCTAATTCACTTTTTTTCATTATTCCCTCAGCGGTCGTTATCGTTGCGCTTGTGAGCCTGATCATCATCAGATTCATTCTTCGAAAGAATTTCCGTCTGATGATGGAAGCCGTCGCCGAAGATCATGACTTGAAAAGGGCCGAAGTTTTAGCAAAATTCTCTTTGGAAAGACTTTATAAAAAGTCTTCGAGAATCGTTGAGATTGCCAGAAAAAATGATGTAAATCTTCCCAGAATTCTGGGTCTTTCTGATCTGTGGATCAATCGGTACACAGAAAAAAAGAGTAAGAATCTTCAATCCTGGATTTTGGAATTTGCACCAGATCAGGGACTCTACTCAATTTTCCTCAGAGCATTGGATCATAAAAAAACAGCCCAGGTACTCAATCAATTTCTGGATGAAAGTACAGATTTTTTGAAGTTGAGACGCATCGCTCTATCCGGGAAGGGAGAACTCTTTGATGGTGAAAAAGGGCTTCTCTTGTTTGAGAACCGTCTAGATGAAATACGTGAAATGACAGGTGATCAGGAGTGGGCTGCCCGGTATTTTGCAATTAACATTCTGCTTCATGATGACGATGAGAGATCTCTCAGAGCTGTCTGGGAATCTTTTGAAGATTCTCATTCTTTGATCAGATCGACCGTTGTGAGGGATATTCCAATTGATGCAAAAGCATTCGGTGCAGAAGGATCTGAAAAAAATGAACTCTACGAGAAACTCTATAACCTTCTTTTAAATGATCCTGTTTATGAAGTCAGGAAATCAGCCAAAGATAGAATTGTTAAAGACTTTCTATCCTTATATTCCCTTACACTTGAAAGTTTGAACAATGAACAAATCCTTCATGTTCTTCAACTTCTTGATACAGAATCGGCTGAGGATCAGGATCTTGCATTGGGGATTCTTGCAGGAGATGATCTGGAACTGAGACAGAATGCTGCCCGATACCTTCAAGACTGTGCTGTCCTAAATAGATTAATCCGTGAAAGCTATATGAATGATAAACAGCAGCTGGAGAGGAATTATGACCTTCTGAATAAAGCTCTAGAAGTCAATGTGACTGGTTTTCTTAATGAGATCCAATCCAATAATAATCGTGGATCACTCTTGTTGGCTTCTCGTCTATTAAAGAAGGCGGGACCTCAGGAGGCTATTGATAATTTGGCCGATAGAGTTTTTGCTCAGGATATCAGTCAGAAGGTGGATGTTGAGCTTAGAGAACTCTATAAGAATACATTAGAGTGTGTTCATCAAAGAGGAAGTGACAATGCGATTGCTCTGATGAGACAGGAACTTCTCGAATCAAAAGATCATCCTGAAATCATGAGAGAAGTCCTGCATGCCATACCTGTCAGGGGTGCCTCTATTATGCTTCCGGTTCTCGAGAGTTTTCTTAAGGATCCTGATTTTCCATTAAAAGATGAATTGAGAAAGGTTCTTTTAACAATGCCTAAACCGGATGTTCAGTGCCTTGTCATGGATATTATCAGGCAGGGACGTGAAGCCTATTCCCATCAGGTACGTATCCAGGCCTTAAAGATTTTGGGTGAGATGAAGAATGCCAGTTGTTTGCAGATCATTCTTGAAAATCTTCCTATTCTGCCCCTCGAAGAAGCACGGGAATTTGCCGGGATGCTCAGTGCCTATTCAGAAAAACTTTTTAATGAGCGGGTGAAATCCATTTTGGATTCTATAGATGCTCAAAGTCGTGCGGCGGTCATCGTCTCCTTACCAGCCACTGGAAAGAAGACATTTTTGAAAGAGATCCGGGAGGCTTTGGATGATGCTAACCCGGATGTTAGAATCTCAAGTATCTGGAGCCTGGTAGAATACAAGGAAACCAAAGAGTTGATGCGCTGCGTGAATATGCTCCGTGATCCGGTAGACCGTGTCCGCAGAGAAGTGGCGAAAGCCCTTGGTACAAGTGGATCTCCTGCCGTGCTCAAGGACTTGGAAGCCCTACTGAATGATGAAAATGAGGTAGATTCTGTCATTCTTGGAGTCATTGAAGGCCTTAGTGCTTCAGAAAGTGCGGCTTCAGTTGAAATCCTTGTGAGAAAAATAGCAAATGATGATGAATACAAAAAGGATTGTATTCGCAGTTTGAGCGGGAAGAAAGATAAAAAGAGCATAGCCACGGCAATTGAACTGTTCAAGGATGCCGGTCCTCAGCTCCGGGAAGATATGACGACCATCTTTAAACTCATGGGGTTTGAGGGAGAGCAAGTCATGGTTGAACTGTTAAAAGAGGATATTCCCTCTCTTCATCACTACATTGCAGAAGTCCTTGAATCCACGGGATTTGTGGAAAATCATATTCGGAAACTCAAAAACAGAAGTTCTGCCATACGTCAGGAATCTGCATCATTTCTATCCGCCATAAAAACAAAGGCCGCTTTTAGAGGGATTGTCCTGGCTGCCAGAGATCCGAACAAAGAGGTCCGGATAGAAGTAACGAAGGCATTAGAAGTTCTGAATACAGAAGAGGGAACAGAAATCCTGAAGGATCTCGAACAGGATCCGGATAAAAAAGTTAGAAAGTATACTTTTTGGGCGATGGAACGATTGAGAACAAAGTCACTGGATTAGTCTCTCTTGTTCTCTTTGGCCTATGAATAGAAGGTTCTCGGATTGATTCTGAAAACCTTCTAATTCAAAAGAAAATGGTTCAATACCAAGGCTTTAGCGCTGGAGATCTGCAATTGCTTTTGATGGGTTGTTATTATTTGTAAAATCTTTATCAAAGAGATTTGTCACCAAAGCATCAGATTTTTTGCTGAATATCATATCATGGCCAACGCATAGGCCCATAGAGATGTTCAGCTCTGTTTTTTGTTGGTTCAGGTAATCCGCTTGGCCAGCAGGATTACAAAGAATCCTATTACTGCGTCCACCGAGAACATCTTTTTGGGTTATTCTTCCATATTTACAATCAACTTTAAAAACATCAAAATGAGGTTCAAAATATTTTTTCAATATCTGAGCCTCATATGAAAATGTGATGCAGTAAGCGATTCCTATCCGTTTGAAATTGATTCCTCTGGCAAAGTTAAATATTTCTTCTATACGGTTTGAACTCATATCGGAATAGTCAATATTGGTTTGCATTATTTTACAGAATTCTTCAGTGTATAAATTGTTCATTATTATCCTATGATAGAAACTATATATCACAAGGTCAAGATTTTAATTTCCCGGAGACCAGGAAATCTAAGGGAACAAAATATAACGAGTCTTTCAGAGTAATTTTAAAATTATTAAAATGAATGACACCAATGGAAATTGAGAGTAAGCTAAGAAACCTATTTCGGACTGTTTTTCAGGGTACTATTGGAAATCACCTAGAGTAATTGGGATGGTATCTTAGTTCTTATATTAATAACAGGGAGATCAATTTAGTGAAATCTCTTCAATTCAAGAATCTTAGATATCTCAAGCTCAAGTCTTTTAAGAAAAGATTCCTCGTTATGATGGGAATCATCATTTTTTCTCAGATAATCATCATCTCCGTAATACAGGTTTCATCCATTGAAAATAGAAAAAGAATCAATATTCAGGATGATGTGTATCGAGTCATTGATGGTTTGAACCGATTAAAAGCATATTCTCTGCACCTTAATTCTACCAGAGCCTTGAAAAGTATATACCCTGCCTGGTCTCTCTCTTCCAAGAGTTTCACTATGCAGATGTCACAGCATATATCGAATAATGAGAATCTTAAAAATGAGTTAAAAAGAACAGGATTAGATTTTTCTTTGGATCGATTTTTGACAAGTTGGGAGGCTTTGGAGTCACAGCTCTCAATTGTGAATACCCAGTTAAGAAAAATGGAACACGACAATAATCCATATTGGCATAAATCTTTGCTGGATCTGAATTTAGATCAATCAGATTTGTATTCCAAATATATGATTAAGGATACAAGAGAAGAGATTAGTAATTTGAACTCTTTGATTAGCGAGGTCTTTCAAAATCAGCTGGAGAAATTATACTACGAATTGTCTAATTCAAATAAACGGCAATATAAGATTATCGATCTAACCAATCTTGTTACCATTTTGGTCACATCAATTATAATGAACATCATCCTTCTACTGGTACTCACCTCAATTTTGCATAAGCAGGATATTCTCAACAAACAGAGTGAAGATACAATGGAAGCTACGATTCTGGCGCTGGCACATCAGGCAGAAATTAGAGATAATGACACTGGAAGACATATTGAAAGAACAGCCATCTATGTTGAGCTGCTCGCTAAAGAACTGAGGAAAGGTCATAAATTTTCAGCGTATATTACTGATGAATACATTACTGCATTAAAGAAATCTGCACCTCTTCATGATATAGGGAAAGTGGGAATAAGGGATGAAATATTAAATAAGCCTGGAAAATTGACCGTAGATGAATTTGACGTAATGAAAAAGCATGCGATCCACGGCGCAGAGACACTTAAAATTGCTTCCCACAAGCTATCATTCAATTCATACTTAACGATTGCCATACGATTAACCAGACATCATCATGAAAAATGGAATGGTCAAGGTTATCCTGATGGATTGGCAGGAGAGGAGATTCCTATTTCCGCCAGAATCATGGCGGTAGCAGATGTTTATGATGCTCTCAGATCCAAACGTGTATATAAACCAGCGTATTCTCATACTAAAAGCAGAGAAATCATCATCTCCGAATCGGGAAAATATTTTGATCCCGATCTTGTGGAATGCTTTTTAAAAATTGAGGATCAAATAAAAGAGATTTCAATAAGATTTCAAGACTATTGAGGAATTTTTATGAGAAAGTTTTGTTATGTCCTAATTTGCTTTCTTGTGCTGGCTTGTAATGGTAAGAAAAATGAACCACTTCTCCTCAGTTTTTATTCAGATGCAAACTATGTGAATTATCCACAGGATGGCGGCAGGGGAAGAGTTGTAATCTCTGAGAAAGCTCAAAAAGAGGGGATAAACATAGATTTTGTCAGGGAATACATTCCACAGAATGAGTATAGAGCAGTCCTGGAGCAAAATCTCCTATTGGAAACTAGTGCTATGGCGTTTCCAATACACAAAGACCAAATTCAGAATCTTGCAGAACTGGGATTGATTTTACCTCTTACAAAATATCTCGCAAGAATGCCTCACTATATATCAAAGCTTAAAGATAGTTCACTAGACAATTATATTTACAACGGTGATCTCTATGCATTACCCAGAGTCAGCAGACCTGAAGGATTTAATGGTTATAATACTAGGAATGGTTGGGCCATTCGTACAGACTGGTTAGAAAGTCTAAATCTGGATATGCCTGAAACCCTTGAAGATCTTGAGGATGTATTGAGGCAATTCACCGAGATGGACCCGGATCAGAATGGAATGGATGATACATACGGATTGAGTTTGGATTTTAACCACTCAATGCTCTGGGGAGCCTTTGGTTTGTCCTATTCTGAAAATTTTGAAAATTGGATTCTGGATGGAGAATCCTTGATACATACGACCACTCATCCCCAGGTTGAAAATATCTTAAAACTTTACCATTCCTGGTATGAAAAGGGGTATATCAGCCCTGAAAGTTTTATACAGACTGGATTGGCAATCCAGTCAAAAGCCAATGTAGGCATCTCCTCAATATCTGTCTGGAACCTTAATAGACTCAATGTAACATGGAAAAATGAAGGGAAATCAAGCCATCTGGCAATAATGCTTCCGGTGATAGGCCCTGAAGGAGATCGTGGTTACGACAATGATCCTTTTTTAAGTAATGGATTGGCCATATCTGCAAATTTATCAGAAGTAGAAGTTGATGGATTAATTCGTTTTTTAGATTGGATCTGTGATGATTCAGAAGAGGGAGGTTTTTACACAGTAAGCTATGGAATCGAAGGAGAACATTACATCCTTGATAAGGAAAATAATAGAATTAATCTACTCAGTACTTATGATGATTTATACAAAACTGGATTTTCAAACCCTGTAAGATTTATTAGTGTCATTGATAGGAGATGGATCACATCCCAAGAGTTGCTGGATAATATAGAAATACTCAATGATCCAGAAAATCTGGTGAATGAAGACCATATATATAAGTTTGTTCTTGAGAATGATACAAAACTGAAACTCCAAAAAAGATGGGAACAAACGATGGTTTCTATTATTACAGGGACTGCAGATCTTTCAACTTGGCATGATTATGTTGAATTATTCAATAAAGAGATCCAGGATCTGCCATGAAGGTATCTATTTAAGAAGAATTGGCAAAATAGAACGATTTGAAAAAATATATTGCAATTGATTTGCAAATATGTTGACAATAAAATAGGAATAAGTTTAGAAATAGGTGTGACTAATAAAAGACAAGCCATTTTAGATCTGATTCAGAATTCTAGTCAGCCCCTAAATCCGGGACAGATCTTTGAAGATGTAAAATCTAAAATGAATCTTACAACAGTATATCGGGGACTCCAATATCTTGAAGAAGAGAAATATATCTCATCTTTTGTATTCTATTGTGAGAATAGAGGGATGGAGCGATATTACGCTTCCAAAAATTTGGCGCATGCACACTACATGCACTGTAGAAAATGCCATTCTTTTTTTCCGGTGTCCTATTGTCCTCTGGATAATACTTTTAAGCAACAAAAAGAAATTAATGGGTTTTTAGTAGAAGAACATACGATTTCTTTTAAAGGTTTATGCAAATCTTGCAGGTGATTCACCTTTTTTTAATTTAAAATGCAAACCATTTGCATTGTTTGGAGTTATTATGAAAATACGATCTTTTCTTTTCCATTTTATTTTCCTGATCGTTTTCTCTGCTGCTTCTTGGGCAGACGTCATTAGCAGTGCTCTTGGAGAACTTGATCCGGAAAATGCCGGGTTTTACGCAAATAATGCAGAAATCTCTACAGGAAAATTAGCAGAGCTGATTGAAGAGGTTAATGAGCATGAAGTTCCAGCCATATTTGTTGGAAATACTTCAGGAGAGATGGTCCAGGAGCTGGCTAAAGTATTAAAAAGTGAAGTGGATCATCCCCTGGAAATCCTTACCATCATGACTGGATCTCTTGCAGATGAGGAACCAGGTGTTAATTACCTCAGCTTTATCCGCTACAATATAAATCAAATTGCTAAAGGAATGGGCTCTGATTCCTAATCATTCCCTTTCTATTTGCCCGGTTTGAACAGGTCTTTCTGATCAATTGGGGCAAACTTATATTTATTGTATTAGAGCATCAGAACAAAGGATTCATCTTAACAATTAGTTAAATGGATCTAAGAGATCTCTGAAGAGAGATAGGAGACAAAAAATGATAAAGAAAAATATAGCATTCCTCCTCATTCTACTATGCTCGGTTCTGTCTGTTTCAGCGAATGAAACACACGAACACGGAGCGCACGAACATGGTGTGGGGCAGATGCAGATTCTTGTGGAAGATTTGCAGATTGAAATTGTCGTTGACTTACCAGGTGCCGATTTTATTGGGTTTGAGCATCAAAATCTAACAGATGAAGAAGAAGCTGTAATTCAAGATAAAATAGATGATTTAAAGGCTTCAAGTAACGACCTAATCAACTTCGGAACTAAACGCTCAATGCCGGTTCTTTTGAAACATCTCCACATAGAAAAGTCTGGGCATGAAGAAGAGCACCATGAAGGTCATGAACATATGGAGTTTAAACTGTATTTTACTTATACCCTTGAAAATACTGATAATCTTAGAAGTGTTCAGTTTAATAATTTTTTCAAGGCTTTTCCGACACTCTCAGAGATCCGTTGGATTATGATCAATGACTCAGGTCAAGCCGCAGGAGAACTAAATCCTTCAAGCAGCCGTATCCGTTTCTGATAATCTAGGGAGAAAAATTTATGATCCACCTGGAAAATGCTCAATTTGCATGGCCAAATGAACACGCTGTAATCGAAATAAAGAATTTTTCTATTAACAAAGGAGAAAAAGTTTTTTTAAAAGGAAGCAGTGGTAGCGGGAAAACCACCCTTTTATCGCTTATCACTGGGATACAAACTGTTCAGTCAGGACTTTTGGTTGTTCGAGGTTTAGAGTTAAAAAAATTGAAACCTCATAAAAGAGATTTATTCCGGGGGGATCATATTGGTTATATTTTTCAACAGTTTAACCTCCTTCCCTGGTTGTCAGTAGAAGATAATATTTTAGCCCCAATCCTTTTTTCTAAAGTAAAGAGACAAAAAGAGAATGGTCATCATCATGAGAAAGTGGCGGAGCTTCTCAACGAACTATCTTTAGATGTTGATATAAAAAAGCAAGCAAGAAACTTGAGCATTGGACAGCAACAGAGAGTCGCAGTAGCCAGGGCCCTCATTGGTAATCCCGAAATTATCATTGCTGATGAACCAACCTCCGCACTTGATGGAGATCGTCGGAATGATTTTATGAACCTTCTGTTCAGCGAATGTGAAAAAAGGGACTCTACTCTTCTTGTTGTTAGTCATGATTCGACTATCGCATCAAGATTTAACCGAGTTGAAGAACTTGAAAACATTAATGGAGGTTTTCATGTTTAAATTAGCCTTTCAGAGTTTGATCAACAGAAAGAATGTTCTGATATTAATCTATATCTCTCTTACATTGAGTGTCCTGCTGTTTCTGGGGGTTCAAAGAGTAAAAGACATCAGCAAAAATAGTTTTTCCCGTACAATTTCTGGTACAGATTTAATCATAGGAGCCCGAACAGGACAGGTCAATTTAATCCTTTATTCCGTTTTTCACATAGGGAATGCGGTTAATAATATGGGGTATGATTCTTACCTAGACCTTACTCAACATGATGATGTTGCCTGGTCTGTTCCCCTTTCTCTGGGAGATTCTCATAAGGGATTTCGAGTTGTCGGTACGACTGTCGATTATTTTTATTACTATACATATGGAAAGAAAACTCCTTTAGAATTTGCCGAAGGAGAGGAATTCAAAGATCTCTTTTCTGTTGTCCTTGGTGCTGCGGTAGCTCATGATTTAGGGTATGAGATAGGGGATTCAATCGTTGTCAATCATGGTGCTGGTACCGTTACACTTTCAAGCCATGACAATATGCCGTTTTATGTTTCAGGGATTCTTGAACCGACAGGAACTCCTGTTGATAAAAGCCTTTTTATACCCTTAGAGGGTATAAGCGCCATCCATATAGGATGGGAAACAGGTGTACAGGCAAGGAATGTTACAAAAGAACAAGCATTAAGAGTAGATTTGACACCGAAGAGCATCACAGCAGCTCTTGTAGGTCTCCAAAACAGAGGTTCCGCTTTTCGGTATCAGAGAGAAGTCAATAATTACAGTAAGGAACCTCTTTTAGCCATCCTTCCAGGGGCGGCCCTCTATGAATTATGGAGTCTTATGGGGGTAGCAGAAAAAGCTTTAACCTTTTTATCAGGGGCTGTCGTACTGATTGGTCTCATTTCATTGCTATCTGCTCAGTTGGCCGTGTTAAATCAACGGAGAAGGGAAATGGCTCTGCTTCGATCCCTGGGGGCTACTCCAGGGCGGATCTTTTTTATGCTCTTTATGGAATCAACAATAATGACTGCTGCTGGATGTCTTTCTGGATTGGGACTACTATATCTTCTACAAATCGTTACTTTCCGTCTATTTAGAACCTCTGGTTTCTACCTGGATTTAACGGCCCCCTCTTCAAGAGAATGGTTTCTACTTGCTATCACTCTTGTCGCTGGAATTCTTACAGGTCTGATACCGGCAATTGCCACGTACAAAAAGTCGTTAAGTGACGGCATGTCCATCAGGAGTTGAAAATGATAAAAGTATATCTTCTCTTATTTTTATTCGTTCTTTTTTCATGTTCAAAAGAACAAATTCCTTCGATAGAAAAATCTCAAGTTGCCTCAATAGAATCCAAAGCGGATTCTGTTGAGGCAGACATTCCTTCACCTATCCCCTCTGAACCCACGGGGCCCCAAACCACAGAGGATAAGATCCCTACTGATAATTCCGAATCTATTCCTGTTACAGAAACATTGGAAGAAACAGAAGATGGCTATAGAATGATTACATGGTGGGATCTTTTCTCAAAACCAGAATTCCTGTATTACAAAGAGATGGAAGCCGCATACGAAGCCGATCCAAATTTTTACCCTTCGTCTTTACCTCCAGCTCCTGGTATTAATTCTGGTATAAGTGGATTAAAGGTTCGCATTCCTGGTTTTATTGTGGGAGTTGATACTGATCCGGACAATTTTTCCAAGATCAGTTCCTTTTTATTCGTGCCTTATCAAGGTGCCTGCATCCATGTTCCACCTCCACCAACGAATCAAACTATCTTTTCTACTTTTGAGGAGTCCTTTCAATCTGATCCTTATACTCCCTACTGGCTTTATGGAACAATCTATACGGAGGAAGGTGATAATGGAATAGCCGCTTATTCCTATACTTTGGTTGGGGACAGGTTAGAAATTTATACAGAGTAGCAGCGCTTTGTTGCAAGAGCAGGAAAAACCCCTGCAGGGAAGCAGGGGTTTTAGTGTTGATTCTCTATAGACTGGAAACCCAGAGTTTAATTCTTTCGTCAGTGAGATTCGACTGGTTGTCCTCATCCAGTGCTAAACCAATAAAAGAATCATCTTCCACAGAAGCTGAACTACTGAATTCATAACCCTCTACAGGCCATTTTCCTTTAAGGGTTCCTCCTGCAGCAAGTATTTCTTTTTTAAGGGGCGCCATGGCATCAACAAAGGAATCAGAATAACCTTCCTGGTCGCCTAATCCAAATAGGGCTACAGTTTTTCCACTGTAGTCAAGCTGGCTCAGTATTTCCAGTTTTTCATCCCAGTCATCCTGTAAATCACCGATTCCCCAGGTTGATGTACCCAATATTAATCTATCATAGCCCTTCAGTTTATCAGCATCACAATCACTAACTGCTAAGACATCTGCATTACCGAGTGCTGCGGCTGTTTTACCAGCAACCTCTTCTGTATTGCCCGTACTTGATCCATAAACAACTGCTGTCATAATAACTCCTTGATAATTATTTTGCCTCTATGGCATTGTTGGCATTCATCTCTTGATCTTCGATTCGTTCAAGGAAACGTAAACACTGAAGTTTCAGGTCGTATCCCAGTAATGTTCCTAAAATAAAGTCCTCTTGGTCTGTGAGCTTATTCAATTGGAGTGTCTTGAAGTTTTTCAATACGGATATACAAACGTCCTCACCGAAAAACACATTGAATTTCCGGCTGTTTACCTCATGAAGCAGGTAAGGAATCTCTTCTTTCATAAGTTTCGCTTCTACAAATTGTATTTCTGCCAAAGGACAGGTGTGAAGAACCAAACGTCTGAGACCTTTTTTATATTCATATAAATGATGACTGAATACCTGCATTTACGTTCTCCTAATGGGGGAAGGTATGGGAGTATAATAAAATTAGGATGAACTAATGCCAATAGTTAATATGCATTAATTAAGGCTGTTTCTTAACATTGCCAAGAGCTATTTATGCTCTTAAAATACCTTTTAGTTCTGCATGAATTTTATTCAATTTTTGGAGATTCCAGTGCTTCGCTACGCTCTGTTTTATTGGACTAATAGAAGCCCAGCAGTTTATGAATTTTAAGGGAACAGTCTTTGCCCTCACTGCAGATGACTTCTCCTGTCAATTTGCCCTTTCTCATCACACAAACCTTGTCTGCCAAGAAAATAGCTTCAGAGATATCGTGTGTAATAAATAAAATAGTATTTCCCAGTTTTTCCTGAATACCTTTTAACTCTATCTGAAGTTTTTCCCGGGTGATGGCATCCAGAGCAGAAAAGGGTTCATCCATAAGAAGGAATCCTTTTTTTTGACATAAGGCTCTGGCAAGACTGATCCTCTGAGCCATGCCTCCAGATAATTCTTCCGGATAACTATGACTCCATGATTTTAAGTTGACTAACTCCAGAGCTTCCTTGACTCGAGTCCGTTTTACACTCTTCTCTAATTCATTATTTTGGGTCCGTTTAAGAGCCAGTAAAAGATTTTCTTCTACTGTTTTCCATGGAAGAAGTCTTGGATCTTGGAACATCACTGCCGGTGAGCTGCTATGATTATCTTGTATAATGTGGCCGCTATCTGGTTTGAGAAGCCCCGCCAGGAGTTTCAGTAATGTTGTTTTACCACAACCGCTATCGCCAACAAGGGCAGTAATCTTTCCAGGTGGGATATCGAGGTTTAAATTATCTATAGCTTTAAAAGTAGTATGGGAGTGTTGAAAGACCTTGTTGAGGTTTTCTACACGAATCCGGGGAGCTACCATGTTTTTCCCGCCTCAAGGTTTTGCCAGGGGATGCAACTGTTAAAGATTTTCATTAGTACCCTGTCTAATATAATTCCACAGATTCCCAAAGTGAAAATTCCTACAAAGACGCGGTCTATCCGGCCCATTTCTTGAGAATCAAGGATAAGGTAACCCACTCCTGAGGCCGCCGCAATCATTTCTGCACCCATCAAGGCCCGCCAGCTATAGCTAATACCCAGCTGTATTCCAGTGAGAATGGCTGGTAAGGCCGAAGGTATCAAAACAGCTTTTAGATAATCGGTTCTGGTCAGTTGCAGAGAGTCTGCCAATTCCAACCAGTTTTCATCGACATTATTTAGACCGCTAAGAACATTCAGGAAAACCGGGAAAAAAGATGCCATCACAATCACGGCAATTTTTGAGGCTTCTCCAATTCCAAACCATAGGATGAGGAGAGGAATCGCTGAAAGAGGCGGTATAGAACGGAGAAACTCAAGACTTCCCTTCGTCAGTGTTTTTAGCCATCCCAGAAAATGGATTAATATGCTTAGAGGGACAGCTATACACATGGTAATCGTAAACCCTGTTAAAACTCTTCGTAGGCTGACTCCCAGATGCATCGTTAATTCTCCCTTTGATAGCAATGACCAAGCTGCTTTTGCAACGCGGCTGGGTGAAGGCAGAAGGTAGGGATGAACCCACTCATTGTGGGATGCGACAGCCCAGAGCATGAGGATGAGGCCAGGTAAAATAAGCCTGGCCAATCCTGAGATTTTTTTAACTGTGGAGGTCTGCATATGACTGTAGTCCATACCATTGGGCTTTACCCTCCGGTTCCAGTGATAAGGGGGGCAGAACTTCGCTTTTAAAGAACTCACCATCATAGTTTGTAATAGACTGTGCCTTTTGCCATTTGTATGACATATAACTGTGATATTCTGCATCGTTCAATTTTTTATTCTGAAACTGGGCTACCTGAGTTCTAAACTCATCATCAAAGTAATCAGGTATTGGTATATAGCTTCTGCGTTCATTTCCAATTTGTACTTCGAAATAGAATCTACCGATATAAGCGCTTGGCGCCTCCGGAGGACCAGCTTCTGGAGCCACAGTCAAGCGATGAGACGCCAGGGTCGGGATACGGGTGATCATTTCAATACATTCCAGAATTCCTCGACCGGGGAAGGCTGTCAGAATACCCATTTCATCTCGTTTCGGAGGTGTATGAGGACTCATTTCTTTGATTGCCTGTTCAAATAATCGGAAGGCTAGAGTTGTGGCTATGACCTGGCTGGGACCGCAATATCCAAAGAGTTGGTCCCAGCTGATTCGGATTGTATCACGCTGATCGATGAGGATCAGCTGATGGTTTAGGAATCTATTGAACATTAAGTAACTCACTGGTTAAGTCATCTGGAGTGATGTCATTTTCTATCATTTCGAGATTTTTGAGAAAAGTTATGTCATTCAGAAGCCCCTGCACATCCTGTTGCGTAAAACTGTTTGTTATGCCGCTTCTTTCATAGAGATTTCTGGCATAGTCCATAGAAACATCCTGCTGAGCGGCACCAATCATCAGGGCTTCTTCAGTGTTATTAACAATATAGTCATAGCTTTTCGCTTGAACTTTCTTATAACGTTCAATTACCTCCGGATAAGCTTCGATAAACCTGCGGGGGGAGGCACTAACCAAAAGAGGCTGTACATAGCCACTGCTTGTTGTTAGAATCCGGCCTCCGGCATCCTGGGTTTTTAAAACAAGAGACGCTGCCAGGAGTGCTGCATCGACCTGTCCAGCAAGAAGAGCAGTCTGTGATTGAGGAAGGCCCATTGATATAAGGCTTACATCTTCTAGCTCTTCTTTTTGAATCACCGATTCCAAAAGCTGATGGAGTACCGTTCCTTTGGGGCCGGCTACTGTTTTGCCGCTCAATTCTTTAATTGTTTGAGGTCCATCCTCTAAGGTCATTATTGTAAATGTATCTAGGGGGCGGCTAACTATATCAACGATATCAATATTGTTTCCGGCAGAATTCGCAATAATAACAGAAGCCGTGTTCATAACTGAGGCTATTTCAAGTGAGCCAGCGGCCATTGCTTCTGCCTGTTTGGCACCGGAAGAGATTTCATGCCATTTGATCAAGATTCCATCTTCGGCAAATTCTTGTTCCAGCAACCCTTTCTCTTTCATAACCATAATCTGTAGGTTAAAAGGAGCTTTTACATAGGAGATGTTAATTTCTTTCAGTTCCTCTTTGTCATTCTGTCCAGCAGCAGATATTGTGAAACTGAAAATAAGAGATAGAAAGATAGACATTATTTTTTTCTTGTTGGAGTACATTTGAACCTCTTTGCATTAAATTTGTATGTTAATATATATTAACTATATTAAATTAATAGTCAATAATAAAGTTAGGTGTGCATAATATAAATTTCTAACTCCCATTAGATAAACAGAAATCGTTCAGGCCTTTAGCCCCGCGTGATTGTCTATTTAATCGATGTATTACATTCTGGAACTACTTTCTCAAGTATGTTCATGTCTATATTCTAATGATTTTTAATAATTTTTCTATTCGTAAATCTTAGGATTATCTCATTATTGTCTTCTTCAAGTAGGATCGGGATTTCATCTTTTAAACTCAGAAAAGATTTGTAAACTTCTGGGCAAAGTTGAGCACCCGAAGAAGCTTGAATCTCATTATAGGCAAATTCATAGCTCTTCTCCAGACTGAAAGCCCTGTGGCTTGTTTTTGCATCAAATGTATCGGCAACAGCGATGATTCTTGAACCCAATGCAAATAATTTGTTTTTTAAAGAGTCTATCATCCTATGATTATTTCTTGAGAAAAACAATTTCCAAAAAGTTCAATATCTTGCTCTGATACGGGCGATGGAACTTTTTTCGGTCGTCGAATCCAACCTCCTTCCATCAGTTCAAGTTTCATTGTTAGACAAAAAAAGAGATCCAAATGGATCTCTTTTTTTACCGGCGATGGGACTTGAACCCATACGACATCACTGCCAGTAGATTTTGAGTCTACCGTGTATACCAATTTCACCACGCCGGCGAACAAATGCAAAGATAGCCTGTGAGGCCTCTTTCTGTCAAGAAGTCTCGGGCAGATGTGCTTGACTTTGGAATCATTACTGAATAGATTTGATATATATTGAATCCAATATGAAGGTTAAAATTATGAAAAGAGCCATGTTTATGATTGTTATGATCGTGTCCATATCCGGTTTCGCCATAGCAGAAGCTGCAGATTATAGAGAAGAATCAAACTTGAAGTCATTGATTGAGTCTGATCGGGACGATTATCTATTCATCGATGTCCGGACTGGAGGGGAGTATGCTTCAGGCCATATCCCAAAATCACTTAATATTCCCTACGAAACTCTACCGTCTTCTCTTCCCCATGGGACAGAAAAAGATGCTCTGATCATTTTGTATTGCCGCAGTGGAAACAGGTCTGGTATTGCGACCAGAGCACTTGAAAAAGCCGGTTATACGAATGTTCAGGATTTTGGCGGTATTGGCCGATGGTCCGGGACGCTGGAAAAATAAACTATCCTGAGATGAACTGGATTTTCAATTCTTAACCTCAATCCCCTCCAGTCTTTTTTATGCAAAGACCTTACGAAGACATAAAAAAGATTATTACTTCTTGTGGATCAGCTCTCTGATTGTTTAATATACCTCCATGGAGGAGATATATGTATTTGATTGGAACAGTTCTATTCTGGGTATTTTTCGGGATCTCCATGATCCTGCTGTTTTTCCCGGCTTTCTTGATTTGGTTGGTTTCTCTACCATTTGACAAGAATCGCCGAGTTTTGCACATGTATTCCTGCTTTTGGGGTTCTTTATACACATGGTGCAATCCTTTTCTCAAGGTGAAAATCGAAGGTTTAGAAAAGCTGGAGAAAGGCCAGTCATATGTATATTGTCCCAACCATCAGTCCATGATGGATATCGTAATCCTTTATAGGCTTTTCCGTCATTTTAAGTGGGTTGCCAAGAGCGAGTTGATGAAAGTCCCATTTCTGGGATGGAATATGTGGTTGAATGGTTACCTAAAAATTGACCGGAAAAGTCCATCCAGCCAGATTAAGATGATGAAAGATGGGGAAGCATTATTAAAAAGAGGTAGTTCCATTATGATCTTTCCTGAAGGGACGCGTTCTAAAGATGGAACACTCGGTAAGTTTCGCGATGGTGCTTTTATTCTTTCACAAAAGACCGGTGTGCCTGTTGTTCCCGTTGTTCTTCGTGGCTCAAGAGATGTTTTTGCCGATGGAACTCTCCGGTATTACAGAGTTTATCCCATGACCATTACGATTCTGGACCCTCTACCCTCGGATAGCGGGGACAATGCAAAGGCTCTTGGCCGTTTAGTAAAGCAGAAAATTAGTGAAAGTCTAGGACAGAGTGAAGATCCTTCCGGTATTAGCTAATTTTAAAAAGCAATGTTTCCTTGTCCTGATTCCTTGGGCTGGCTTCTTTTTTCTTTCCTGCTCAACGACTATGCCTATCAGTGAGGAATTTTTCCTTGCACCGCCACGGGAAAGGCCTCGCTGGTTGAAGACGACTTATCCAGAGTTGATGATTCTTGAATCCATGGACAGCTCGCATCCTGTGGGCGGGGCGGCACTGGCTGTTGATTTAAGCTCTCAGAAGATAAAGTTTGTTCTGACGCCTGCAGATTCAAGTGGTAAAGGAGAGACTCTTTCTGCCAAAACAACGGAGTTTGCCCGGAGTCAAGCTGTTCAAATTGCTATCAATGGTTCTCCCTATGCTCCTATGGATTTCTTCAATAGATCCAATCGTCCCGTAGATATTATCGGAATACAGATGAATAATAGCCTATTGCTGTCTCAAGGGGTCGCAAGCTTTGATGCCTTGTACATCTTAGATGACGGATCAATTGAATTCGGTTCTCAGAATAATAAGCCTCCAAATACGATGTTGGCTTTGGGTGGATTTCATATGTTGCTGGAGGACGGAGTCATTTTGGGGACGAAGGACTCTCGTCATCCAAGGACGTCTATAGGCCTAAGCGAAGATCGGGAGACTTTGTATCTGGCAGTATTTGATGGTCGCCAGAAAGATAGAGCTGGTCTCACAAGTGAAGAAACGGCACTCTGGATGCAGTGGCTGGGGTGCCACCATGCTCTTAATTTGGACGGTGGCGGTTCATCCACTCTCGTCCTGGAAGATGGGACGGGAAAAGTTCAACTCTTGAACAATCCAGTGCATAGAGGTCTTCCAGGATTAGAACGGGCTGTTGGGAATCACCTGGGTATCAAGCTGATCAAATAAGAAATCCTGTATCCTCTATTTCTTTAAGTGATTCAATGACCTTCGGCCGCTTTATTTTTTTGGTCGTTGTCATCTCCATAGGTTCATCCAGAATCCTGACCCGGGAGATCCTTTTATAGGGTAGCAACTCCCTGTTTATTTCTTTTACAACATCCACGATATCCTCTTTAATGATATCTGTATTATTGATGCTGAGTGAACTATAATGATCCTTGCTGGGATAGATGAGAGCTTCAATTCCTTCCCCGTGGGTTTCCTGATTGGCGACATATCCAATAATGAGAATTTGTTCGATTTGCTGATAGAGTTGGAAGTGGTCTTCAATCTCTTCAGGGAAGACATTTTTACCTCCCTCTGTGACAATCAGAGACTTGGCCCGGCCTGTCAAATAGAGGTAGTTTTCACGGTCCAAATATCCCAGGTCTCCTGTTTTAAGATATCCGTCTTCTGTAAAGAGCTCCTTAGTGGCCTCTTCATTTTTATAATATCCCAAACAGCAGATAGGACCCTTGAGAATAATCTCTCCTATACCGTCACTATCCGGATTCAGGATCTTCATATCCACAAGGGGGAAAACCTTCCCCACGGACTTAAGCTTGAAGGCATGAGCAGGATTCAGTGTGGAAATGGGAGACGTTTCGGTCATTCCATACCCCTGAACAAAGTCTAATCCCAATTCCTGATACCTTTGGAATGTTTCCGGAGCCAAGGGGCCACCTCCACAAATCATGTATTTAATTGTATAAAGGTTCGCTTTTTTAAGGAGCAGGTTCCCAAATATTTTTTTCCCTATATTGATGTCAAATATATGTTTGACTAAGCCGCTTACTCTCATGAGGAAACCAACTAGTATATGTGTTACCAGACCCTTGGAGCGAACCTGCTTCATCATACCTTTCAGTATCTTATTGTACAGGAGAGGAATCCCCATGATGACAGTGATTCCACCTTTCTTCAGATCGTTCATCATCTGGGTCACAGATAATCCGCCGGCAAACACCAGTTCACAACCGATAGCCAGTGATTCTAAAAATACTGCAGTCATGCAATAGCTGTGATGCAGGGGGAGTAGAGCATAAAGGATATCTTCAGGAAGAACTTCGAGGAAGGGCTTATTCGCCTGGAAGGCATCAGATGAAAGATTCTTATGACTCAGCATAACCCCTTTTTCGTTTCCCGTTGTTCCCGAGGTAAAAAGTATGGCCGCCATGTCCTCTTCTAAAGGTCCTGAAGGCAATTCTATATCGGAGAGTGGTAAATCGAGGATGTAATTATCACAATGGGGTGACAAAGAAATCTTCGTTTGGACAGGGCTTCCTGATCCACCCAGTTCATCAAAACGTTCTTTATCGACAAATAGAACAGAGGCTTCAACAAAATTAAGAATCCTTGTGATTGTCTCTGTTTCCATCTGATAGTCCAGGGGGACAATGACGGCTCCCAGTTCTACTACAGCCAGATAGGCCATGGCCCAGTTGGGAGAATTCTTTCCGGTGAGAGCTACCCTGTCTCCCTTCTTAATGCCTTTTTGCATAAGATAAGCCGCGGTATTGCGGATTATTTTTGAAGCATCATCATAAGTATAATGAATTTCTATGGGTGAAAAAGCCGTAAAACAGATTTTCTCGGGAAATCTAAAATGAGATAATTTGAACATTTCGGGTATAGTCGGCCATTCCCCTTTGAAGTGTTCTCCCTTGTATTGATCCAGCCATGACCAGCCTCTGTCTTGCATGTAATACTCCCATCCAGCACTTATAATTTGTTTTCGAATAGTATAATACTTCTTAATTTTTTGTACATCCAATAATCAAATACTCATGAACAGTTGCCCCTTTTTAAAGTTTCTGTTATTTGTGAAGTATGAATAAGATTGGTGCCGGTCTGGATTTCGGTAACTCAAACACTACCATAGCTGTTTATGACGGTAAAAATATCAATTACCTTCGTATAGATAGCGGTCTAAATAAAGGTGTTGTCATGCCATCGGCCCTTTATATTCACAAGAATAAAGAATTTGAAACGGGGAGCCGGGCTTTACTCCGTTATCTTGAAGAAAATACGAATCGTAAAATCCGTTTGTCAGAGGTTGAGGTCGGTACCATTGAAGTTCATATGGGCGAGATGGACCGGGACTATTTTGTAGAAAGAGATCGCAGCTTTACTGCCAGACTCCATGCCCGTATCGACCAGGATATGCCGGGACGCCTTTTCCGGGGACTGAAAATGTATCTTGGTGAAAAAGAAGAGACCCGTTTCAGGATTTTTGACAAGTTTTTCCGTCTGGAAGCCCTCTTGAATATGCTTTTAAGATCAGTCAGAGAGAGCTGGGAAAAGCAGGGATATTCCTTTTCTTCTATCCATATTGGTCGCCCTGTCCGATATCAGGGCAGTAGCGACAATAAGAATGATCAAGCTCTTATCCGGATGAAAAAGGCTCTTTCCCTGGCAGGGTATCCGGCTCCTTTGTTCCTTGAAGAACCCATCGCTGCTGCTTGGAGCTATTTGGATGACCATAGCCTAGAAAAGGGGAATACTCTACTTGTTTTTGATTTTGGTGGCGGAACACTGGATTTAGCCCTACTGGAGAAGTTGGAAGGAAAGAGCTTTCGAGTGCTGGATACATCAGGACTTACCAGAGCAGGCGACTGGATTGATCGGGAAATATACAGCCGCATCGTTTTTACCCATCTGGGTAAGGGCGCGGAAGTTCCGTTCACGAAGGATGATGGCAGTCGGTCCAGCTATCCTTTTCCTTTTTCTGAATTTGAAGAACTCCTTTTGAATTGGCAAAGCACCCATCTTTTAAATCAGGCCCGCTATCTCGAAGATATAGACCGGGCTCTTCTTGCTGGTGGTGAGACAACATTGCGTGTTGACCGTCTCAACAGGTTAATCCGGTGCAATGGAAGTTTTACACTTATTAAGCTCATTGAGCAGGCTAAAAAAGATTTGAGTGATCAGGAGAAAACGCGGCTTGTGTATCCTGAGATTAATTTGGATATAGAACTTACAAGGGATGACTTAAAAACCGTTATCTCTTCTTTTTTAAAAGAAATACCCGTCTTGATAAACGACTTGTTGCAGTCCGCAGGAATCGATACTGTTGATCGTGTTGTCTCGACAGGCGGTTCCTCCCTCATTCCGGATATCCGTGGTTTACTTGAAAACAGATTTCCAGGAGTTGTAGAAGAATGGGATCCATTTCACAGTATTGCTGCCGGGCTGGCCATGGCCGACTACTATTCCTGATTTTCCCAGAAACTATTTTCTTCGCAGCAAAAGGTCCGGATTTTTAGGAAAACAGTCCTTCTCCTTCAGATCCTGGATAAACCTGTGTCCATCTTTGTAGTATCCCGCCGTATGTTTAATCTCAGGAAGTCTGGAGCTCCAGTATCTATTAAAGGCTGTCATGCAGATTTCCCGGCTGTACTTGGCAAACATGGATGCCAAAGCTGTCTCAAAACAAAGGGCATCTGCTTTAACCTGAAAATCGATGAGACAGTCTTCCAAATCATATCGGGATAACTCTTTTAGCTCTCTTAAGGCACTCAGTCGTTTCCCTGGAAAAAGGGATACCAACCAATCTCCGTAATATCTTCTTCCTCCCTGTCGGTCTACTATCAATCGGTCACTATGATAGATTCCTGATAACAGCAGGGGAGATAGAATTTCCTGGCAGGCTGAGGCTTTGTTTGTTTGTTTTTTTAAAACTGAGTTGAAACTGAGGGCCGGCTGAACTGTAAGATCAATTGTATTGATGGTGATTCCTGCACCCTTGAAAGAGGCCTGGAGGGATTGAACTGCATAGGTAGATTGGTCATCCCGCTGGTGAGAAAGTGGAAGAGCCAGGGTTTCAAGATCCTTATACCATGGAATATTCACAGAAAGGTTGTGGCCACTTAATACCTCTATGAATTCTTTGGCGTGCAGGGCTTTCTGTTCTGTATACAGTTCATAAAAGGCGAGCACGGTTCTTTCAAGCGATTCAAGTTTGCCAGAAGTGTAGATCTTCTTGCTGTCTCCTACAGCCAAATGCTGGGGGTCGGGTTCTTTTGAAAGTATGGACGAACAACTCTTTCGAGGATCTTCGTATTCTCCGCTGTACTCCAAAGAGACAAGTGCCGCACAATATGGTCCTAATACTGGGCCAAGGCCGGCTTCATCAATACCGCTTTGTATCAAAATTTAAATATTCTGGAACCGTAGGGAGGGAGGATCAATTCCAGTTCTCCTGTTTTCATGCCCGTTCTGCCTTCCTTTATTTGGGTTCCACTCTTCTTGTTGTAGAAACGCAGCCTCATGCTTTCCATATTCAGACTTGTTTGTTTTTTCTTTCCTGATAAGTTGAACACGCCCAAATATCCACGGCTGTTAAACAATACTGAAGGGGTTTTTTTATCAGGACTGTTGATTAAATGTAGTGAGCCGCCAGCAAATCGTTTAAACGAAGGGATTAGCTTTTTAAGCTCGTTAACCTGGTTTTGGGACATTTTATTTAGATTATTCTTTATGGACAGACTTCCACCGCTGATCAGCATCATCTGTCTTAAAGATTCGGCGGCCTGAGGATGAATCAACTCTTTTTCTTCGGGGAGCGGGTAGTTCCCTGAGTTGAATAACCAAGGATATTGGCTTGTAAAAGTCTGATTCAGGACTCTATAGATAGCCTCGGGTATTTCTTTCTTTGATTTCCTTTTTGAACTGATGGAGCTGTCCATTGATATCATGGATAAAACATTTTCCTGTGTTATCAGAGGAATATTTTCTGCACTGATAAAGGTTTTGGCTCCCAGAATCTCCCTGAAAAAAAGGAGTGCTTCATGAAGAATCTCTCCCGATTCTTTTTCATTGTCAGAGCGTCTGCAGGGCAGAAGAAGGGCTGATAAGCCTTGTAAATGGAACGCCTTAAAACCCCATTGCCTGTAAAAAAGATCCAGCGTACTTTTAATATACTCTCTGACTGATATTTGTGTAAAATCAAGGATGTACATTTTTTTATGGTTCTGCTGATTCAGTAAGGGGGTGTCTCCTTTCAATTCTCCTACAAGCCAGTCAGGATGAAGTCGAACCAACTCGGAGCCAGCTTCCGCATGGAATGGGGCAAATGCAATGGCCGGGATCATTCCGTTATGCTCAATTCTCCGGTTAATAAAGCCTATTTTCCCTCTGAATTCTGGAGGAAGATTCTCCCAATCCCCAATCGTATTGTGTAAGCCATTCAATTGAATCATATCGAAGAAAAACCGTTCTTTTTCCATCCAGTTCAAATTCTCTTCAATATAGTTGATTCGCAGAGGTTGATTTAGAGGGGATTCGGCGATCCAGGATGTCCTGGGTACAAGCTTAGGTTCTGTTTTACCTAAAGAAGGCTGCAACGCAGTCTCATTCTCTGCGATGAGTATGGGATCAAATACGAGCTCTTTTCCATTGGGCATAAAACAATTGAATTGCCAGTTAATGTTGAGGATACGGCGTGATGGATTATATTCAAATGTTATGAATTGCTTCATCACCTTGTTGCGTTTGAGTCTTATGATTTCACGCTGATCTGATATGGTTAGGCCGGGACTACCCGCGTAGGTACCGCAGGCATAGAGGGGTATGCCTTTTCGGCTTTTGATCTTAATTGATATTTGTATCTCTCTGAGGAATATTTCCTCTTTGGCAATGATTGTTCCCGATAGTACATCTTTCGCATAGCTCAGTCTTAATTCTGAACCGGGCATTTCAACACTGCTGTACTGATTTCCTGTAGGCCAGCGGCCTATGGTTTTGTGCTGTTTTACATTGTCTGCACCAAATTTTATTTTAAAATTCACCTGACTTTTATCAAGCTTGAGGGATGAGGCCACCGTTTCAGTCTCCTTCGGGAAGCCCTTCCCGTTCAATAATCTGATCCAGAACACCAGCTGCAGCTATTATAACAGAGCGGCATTTTTCTTCTTCAGTTCTATAGTTTGTCTTCAATGGAGCACAGAGTTCACTACCCATATTTTGTCTGAAACCTTCAATCAACTCTTTTACAAGTCCCTTGTTATAGTCATTTTCATGAGCTCTTTCCTTGATATACAGCCTACTGAGAACCATGCTCCCGGCAGATAAAGCTCCGCAAATATTATCTGTATAACATCCGGCAGAGAGGCCCGCCGACATTTTTAATGCATTTTGATCCAGTCCCAGATTCCATACCTCATTTGCACCATAAAGAATCGTTTCTGAGCAGCTAAAATCTTCCTCTATTCCAAAACCATTCTTAATATATTCTTTCAGCACGGGTTATCTCCTGATGTTCAATCGTCTAGAAAATTTTTAATTCATTTCTACTATAATGCAAATTAGCAGTGACGGCCAATTTCCATATCCTAATTATATTCCTGAGAGGGTTCTTTCTCTCATTTCGATTCCATTATAGCCTTCTCACTGTATCCGTGGAAAGATAGTTCTGCTAGGATAAAAAAGAGCCTATGAAAATAGAAATAAATCCAGGGTCATCACATTTCTCTGATAAGATCTCCGGAACTTCTGTTTCTGCAAGGGCAACTGTTTCTTCAGAAGCCACTGCGAAGGATGGCTCTTCTATCAGTGTCTCTATACCGGGGGGACTCAAGCTTAAAGAGTCTTATTTTATGCTTCTAGAAGGATTGATGAAGATCCTTGATCGAAAATCCCAGGTTCAGACATCTATTATCCCTTTACTGCAACTCCTCAAACAAATGCCTTTGGATCGGGAAGGTCTACCAGCCGATACAGCCGATCGTAGACTTCTTCTAGCCGTTTTCAGACAATGGAGAGAACACAATTCTTCCGAACTTCCCGGAAGGGTCCTCTCTGATTTTGAAACTCTTGAGAAATTACTCCAGGGAGAGGGACGTGAAAAATATTTGTTCATTCAAAGAGATAACCCTGAGCAGGGAATTCCAGAAATCGTAATAAGTGAAGAAGAACAGGATGAGGAGAATCCTTTATTTGGCAAAGAGGGATCACCCAGAGGGCGGTTAGATCTCCGATTCAATTTGTTGCACCTGGGACCAGTCAGGGTCTTGCTTGAAAAACAAAAAGAACGGCTGAACTGCCTTATTCAATGCGAAGATCGTCAGGGACATAAAGTCGTCCGGGCCGGTCTTTCCAGCTTAAAAGAACAACTGAGAAGAAGTGAATTTCCTTTAGGCAGTGTCAAGGTTCAGAAAAAGGCACTTCCTTCTCAAAAGGTAGATGATTTTCGCAAGGACCGGGAAAGAGGAGTCATTCTATGGGGATAAACAAGTCTGTTGCGTTGAAATGGGATAGAGAGTCTGATGCTGCACCCCGTTTGATTGCTGCCGGAAAAGGACCTCTGGCAGACAGAATCCTTTCGTTGGCTCTGGACGCGGGTATCCCTGTGCATGAGGATTCCATATTGGCCGAAGCTTTGGCAGATGCACCAATTGGATCGGAAATTCCCAAAGAACTATATCAGCTGGCAGCAGAAGTCTATATCTTTCTGATGAACCTGGAGACTAGTTTTTTTGAGAGGGAAGAACAGAGCTGATTTCCGACTATTTCACTTCTGCAGTCCGTAGCATTTTTGCCAGGAAACCCGGAAAAGCTCTGCTGAGAAAAAGACCCAGTCTCAGCTTTGGAAACAGGCCAATATAGATTTCCCGCTTATTTTTTTCTAATCCTTTCATTATGAGCGCCGCCGCTTTATCCGGAGAAATCCCCGATGCCTGGTTTGGATCCATGACACCGTGTTTTTTTCCACTGCCATTGAGAGCATTCAAAGAAATATTGGTTTTTACAAATCCCGGGACAATCAAGTTGACATGAATCCCCTGTGCAAAAAGCTCAGCACGTAAACCATCGAAGAATCCTTGAAGAGCCATTTTTGAGGCGCTGTAGGAGGTTCTCAGAGGTGTTGAGAATTTTCCGGCGATAGAGCTGACCGGAGCGATGATGCCATTCTTCTGATTGAGCATATAGGGGACCACGGCTTTGGATAAGCAGGCAGAACCCAGGAAATTCACGTCCATAATCGTCTTCATTACTTCAAAATCAGTCTCTATAGCAAGGCTTCTCTGGCTGACTCCGGCATTATTAATCAGGACATCGATCCTACCCCAGTGTTTATAAGCCGTCTCGGCAGCGCATTGTAATTCGTCATGCTTGCCTAAATCCAGGGGGAGTATAAACAACCTTTCTTTCTCTATCCATGATTCTGTCAGAGATGTCAGTTTTTCTTCTGTCCGTGCAGATAAAATGACCTTGCCGCCATTATGGTAAATCTTTGTAGCTAGAGCTTCTCCAATTCCAGATGACGCTCCTGTGATCCAACACACTTTGTTATTCCAAAACATGGGGAGGATTGTAGCATAAAACCCAGAAATAAAGATAAAAAAATATAGAAATGTATATTATTTGATTGGCAACCCTTGATCTCTGTCTTATAATAGATCCATGAAATTGAATTCCTATGTTAACATCCCCTTACCAACCCTAAAGCGTTATCCTGTATATTTTGGTTTGCTGAAAGAATGCCGGGATAACGGAGATGAATGGATCTCTGCCAGTTATATTGCTGGACGGCTGAACCTTAAGTCCATACAGGTCCGGAAAGACTTGAGCTGTACGGGCGTCGTTGGGAAACCAAAAAAGGGCTTTATGATAAAGGAGATGATGGACGCTCTTGCCTTTTATCTTGGAGAGGGTAACCTTTCGGATGTTTTGCTTGTGGGTGTTGGAAATCTTGGAAAAGCCCTCTTGGGTGACAGACGACTTACGAGGCACGGCTTTAAGATTATGGCCGCTTTTGATGTCGATGAGGCCCTCGTCGGCCATGATGTTGTCGGACTCAGGATACAGCCTATGGAAAAGCTGGAAGAACTTGTCAGGCGGATGGGAATTAAGATAGCCATTCTGACGGTTCCCGAAAAAGAAGCGCAACCCATTGCAGATAAGCTTGTGAAAGCCGGCATTTTGGGGATCTGGAACTTTTCTTCCCTTTTCCTGGATGTCGATTGCGAAGTGACCGTGATTAATGAAGATCTGGGCTCGAGACTGGCCTTACTTGCAGGGCGAGTCACTCATGGTAAAGGTTGTGAAGACGGTCCTCCTGCGACAAAATTGGGAAGCCTTTCTTTTAACAAATAAAAGCTATTTTACCAATTTCAAAGATGGTCCGCTTGGTTCCGGTCTATCCAGGGCAAAAACGATTGTCTTACTGTCTTCTTCGTGTTGGCTTATCCTAATGGTTCCGCCCCCTTCTTCTGATTCTACATGAACCAGCATTCTGTCTTCACTGTCTTTTGTAACAGTTAAAATCAGGTCGGCACCGTGAATTTCAATCAATTCAGTCTTATCAATATTCAGTGATTTCGCCATTTTTTTTCACTATCTCCGCATTCTAATGAATCTGTTCTATTTCGCCTGCAAGGACCAGGGCCCATTCTTTGCTCTCTTCATCTGTCCTGTTTTCCAGATCGTTTACCATGAGGGATGGGAGCATCATCCTGCTTCCCAGGCTTCTAAGTTTTGCTTCCAGGATTCGGACGGCTTCACAAAAATATGGAAACCTTGAGCTTCCAGAACCAAAGGCTGCCGCAAAATGACCCTTTAAATCAAGATCATCCATTCCTCTTTCGAAATCAATAAAATCGGATTGGAGATCTCCATTGCTCCATGTCGAACTGCCAAGAATTATGAATTTATAATGCAGCAGATCTTCTGGATTTGTTTCAAAGACATTTTTAACCAGGACTGAAATATTCTTTTCTTTGAGGACAGAAGCAATTATATCAGCCATATGAGCTGTTTTTCCCTGCTTGCTACCGTATACTATTATTGCTTCTTCCATGGGAGAATCCTATAGTATTCTCCCATTATTGTGAACTGCTTCTGTCTGAATGCTTTAGATTTGGACCAATAAAAATTGGACTTAAGTTATGGGTTTGAGTAGGGCAGACCTTTGTTTCGCAAGAATCTGGAGGTTTTCTACATCAACAATCAGCCGTTCATTCAGTCCGTGTGCAATGATTCCTGTTTCATCAACTGCTTTGAGGGCTATGAAAATCTTGTTTTCATCTACCTTTTTCACAGTGGCTTCTACTGTGACTGTCTCTCCGGCAACAGTTGGTTCTTCATGGTTTACCTGAATCATTGTGCAGACACTGGTAACTCCCTTGTGAAGCTCTTTATCTATGAGTGCCCAAGAGGTATCCAGCATCAACCTGGTCAATGCTGCAGTGGATAACAAACCGTCATAGGTCTCTTTAGTCCCGACATTTTTCTGCAGAGTAATGGATTTCCCCAATAGTTCATTAAAACTCTTTTCCATGGCTGTCCTCCATCTAGGAATTCTCGTACTCTGAGCCGCTCTTGTCCAGAGTAAAAATCCAAATCAATACTACGCAGGGGAGGGTGAGACGACTATAATGATTCTATGGTTGAAATTTTAAGAGAAACAGAAGATTTTCTGGTCTGTTATAAAGAAGAAAATCTCGATTTTCATAATTCAGATGAGGGCCCAGGGTTTTTCTCTCTTCTAAAAGAGCAGTATCCAAAGGAGACCCTTTATCCTGTGCATCGTTTGGATAAACCGACGTCCGGTCTCATTCTTGTGGCCAGGAACCGTGCTGCGGCAAGTGGTTTGGGGACTTTGTTGTCATCCTCGGAGATAGAGAAATACTACCTGGCCATTTCTGATAAGAAACCTAAAAAAAAGCAGGGATGGGTTGTGGGAGATATGCAGAGATCCAGGCGGGGGCAATGGATCTTGACCCGAAATAAGGATAATCCATCGAGAACGTACTTTATCAGTGTCCCCTTGCAAACGGGGTACCGATTATTTTTCGTCAGGATATACACAGGAAAAACCCATCAGATCAGAGTGGCCCTAAAGAGTCAGGGGGCTCCTGTTTGGGGAGATCCCCTTTATCACATCCCTGATCCGAAGGCAGACAGAATGTATCTTCATTCCTGGAAGCTTCAATTCACCTGGAGAGGAATTGTTTATGATCTGGAGTGCCTACCTCGTTCGGGACGTCTGTTTCCAGAGGATCTCGGCGCTTTTCTTGAGGATCCTTCGTGTCCTGTCTTTCCCTGAAAAAACCCGGTGATGACCCAGCATTTGTGAGCCGGTTTGTTTTTAAAATCCTCAGCTGTTGTCTCTTTGGTTATTTCATCAATCTGCAAGCCTGTGGGGAAATCTTTTTTATGGAAACGGAAGTCTGACTGATTATTGGAAAATAGTAGACGACCTCCTCCTTTCATGACTTTGCAGCAGGCCTCAATTAGCTCTTTATAGTCATCCTGGATTTTTAGGGTCCGCTCCATTTTTCGGCTGTTTGAAAAGGTAGGCGGGTCAAGGATGATTAGATCCCATTTCTCCTTTTTTTCTGCGCTCTCTTTTAGGAATTTGAAAACATCCGCCTGGACAAATTCGAAGGCTCCCGGTAAAAAGTCATTCAATCTGAAATTTTCCTTTGCCTGTTCTAAATATGGTGCAGAAAGATCAACTGTTGTGATTCTTTTTGCGCCTCCTGATGCGGCATAGACCGAAAATGATCCAGTATAGCTGAAAAGGTTGAGTACAGAGAGATCAAAGCACTCTTCCCGGACCATTTGTCTTGTAGGTCTGTGATCCAAAAAGAGCCCTGTGTCAATATAATCCCTTAGATTCACCTGAAAACTCAGATCATTTTCATGCACAATCAGCTTTTCCTGTTCGTCTTTCAAAGGGGTATACTGTTCATGTTCTGCTAAGGATTTTCTTCGTTTCACAATGAGCCGGTCCATGGGACAATATAGAGTGCCGGCAATCTTCTTAAGTTCTTCTTCACTCAGGTCCAATTCCTCGGGGCCTTCAAGCTGGGTGAGGTGTATATAACTTCCATAGCGATCGATGAAAAGGGGTAGATTTGCAAAACTCCTATTGAAAATTCTATAACAATCGGTACCGCTGCTGCTGAAATAGCTTCTTAATTCCTGCTGTCGAGATTTGAGTATTTTGAGGACGCTGTCCAATGTTTCCTGGTTCATATTTTCTCCTGGGCCCAGCTTATCCTGCACCTGCCCGGGTAGACAAGCACAGGACGAGAGTATTTCAGGATTCAAAGTGATTCATATAAGGGAGCGAAGATGCCGTTTTTTTTGCTAAATCCAGCCGGCTTCTCAGAAGAGAGGTGCTATCCCAAGTGCCTTCTATCAAGGCTTGCCGACCTGATTCAGGCATCATGGCTTTGTAACTTTTTTCACCGCATTCAACTGTCATGTTTTCAAGATTCAATTTGATTTCCACTTGGCTGTCACTCTCTACGGCTGTTTGGATTTCTTTAATATCCCCCGGGGAGAGTGTGACCGCAGCCATTCCGATCATGGTACAGTTTCCAGCAAAAATCTCGGCTAAAGATTCTGCCAAAACAGCTTTTATTCCCCATCTGAAAAGTGCCTGAGGAGCGTGTTCTCTGCTGGAACCGCATCCAAAGTTATCATTTACAACAAGAATTGAGGCATCCTTTCTCTCTTTTTTATTGAAGGGATGGTCTTTTTCTGTTCCATCTTCTTGAAATCTTTCATCAAAGAAGGGGTACTCTCCCATTTTGGAAAAAGTTATTTCCTTCAGATATCGGGCAGGTATGATTCTGTCCGTATCAATATCGTTGCCTCTGATAGAGATTCCTGTTCCCCGTAAAGAGGTAATCTTTTTTACACTCATTTGTTCAACTCCCTGATATCACTGACATGTCCATTGAGGGCTGCTGCCGCCACCATAACAGGAGACATCAACAGGGTCCTTCCCTTGGGGCTTCCCTGGCGACCTATGAAATTCCTATTGCTGGAGCTGGCAGAAATTTCATCCCCAATCAGCTTGTCCGGATTCATGGCAAGACACATGGAACATCCTGCCTGGCGCCACTCAAAACCAGCGTCTTCAAATATTTTATCCAAGCCCTCTTTCATGGCCTGCAGACGAACAGGTATGGAACCTGGTACAACGATTCCTCTGACATCCGGATGAATCCTTTTTCCTTTGACAACCTCTGCGGCTGCCCTTAAGTCGGACATTCGGCCATTAGTACAGCTGCCTATAAAGGCTACCTGAACGGGAATCTCAACCGCTTTCTGACCAGGTGTCAGTTTCATGTGTGCATAGGCATCGGATAGCGATTTTTTCAGGTCTTCAGAAATACCTGTCAGAAGGGGAAGCTTTTCGTTCACTGATACGCTCTGTGCAGGAGTAATTCCCCAGGTAACCATAGGAGAAATATCCTCGGCTTTAAAAATAACCAGGTCATCGTATTGGGCATCCTTGTCTGAAGACAGAGATTTCCACCAGCTGACAGCCTTATCCCAGGCTTTTCCCTTAGGACTAAATTCTCTACCCTTCAGGTAGGAAAATGTAGTCTCATCGGGATTGACATATCCTGCTCGGGCACCACCTTCGATCGACATATTGCAGACCGTCATCCTTCCTTCCATGGACATGGCATCAAATACATCTCCCGCATATTCATAAGCGTATCCCAACCCACCACGGACACCCAGTTTATTGATGATATAGAGAATCACATCCTTAGGAGTGACTCCTTCGGGGAGAGTCCCATTGACCTCTATTCTTCTCACCTTGAGTTCGTCCATGGACAAACAGCCTGTAGCCAATACATCCCGAACCTGACTCGTTCCAATACCAAAGGCCAAAGTTCCAAAGGCACCATGGGTGGAGGTATGAGAGTCTCCACAGGCAATTGTCATACCCGGTTGGGTCAATCCCGTTTCCGGACCTACAATATGGACAATGCCCTGTTTTCCAGAGGGTGGGTCGTAGAAGGTTATACCAAAATCCTTTGTATTCTTCTCCAGAGCTTCCATCATGAGTTCGGCCTGAGAGTCATCAAAAGGCCTGTTTGTAGAGTTTGTAGGTATAATATGGTCACATGTTGCAAACGTTCTGTCTGGAAATGCAACAGATATGCCTTCTTCTCTCAGTGCATCAAAGGCTTGGGGGCTGGTCACCTCATGAACCAAATGCAATCCTATGAGAAGTTGATTCTGACCTGTGGGGAGAACCCCTACATTGTGAGAATCCCAAATTTTGTTATAAAGTGTGTTTCTAGCCACTGTGTCTATCCTTACTTTATTATGATCTCTTAATTGTAGGAATGATTCTCATCTTTTTCCAGATCATTTTATATGGTTCGGGATAAACTTTGTTCTTTTATTGATGAATCTATCCTGACTTTATCATGTACCTGGACTGTAGTTTGTTCTAGAAGCATGTCAAAGGTCGTGAGCTTCTCTTGAATGAGCAGCTTTGAAATTAAATCTAATTGAGTTAGAGCGAAAAATAATTATTAAGTATTTGAACTCCTTTCCATTAGCTAGTATCCTTGAATAGTGAATAGAATAGGACTACTTTTTATTATTATTCATCTCTTCAGTTTTATCACGCTCCATTCTTTGGAGCCTCACGGGTCATCGACAGTTCGATTTACCTCCTATACGATCGATGATGGTTTGATCACAAATTCAGTCTATTCGATTTTTCAAGATAGCCGGGGACTTCTCTGGTTTGGTACACAAGATGGGATTAACCTTTTTGATGGGGTGGAGTTTACCATCATTGGTGAAGAAACGTCCGTTTCCAGTGGGTATGTTTATAGCATCACTGAGGATGAGAGGGGAGACATTATAATCTCTTCTTCATCTGGTTTGTATCGGTATTTCTTTGAGACGGAAGTCGTTGAACCCTATGATATGAGCCTCATGTCTTATGATGTGCGAAAGGCAATAGCTGTAGACTCTGGGGGGGTGATTCTTTCTCTTGCGGATAAAGGTATTTTTTATTTTAACAACGGACAATTGAATCCTCTTTTACAAAATTTGAAAGTAAATGATTTGATTCTAGAAGCAAATAAGATCTTTGTTGCAAGCGATAATGGTTTGATTGTCTTTGATCTGGCTGGTGGAAAAACAGAACAGATCATTCTGAAAGACCGTAAGATCAAAGCTCTTGAAAAACAGAATTATATCCTCTGGGCAGGTTCCGATAAAGGGTTGTATCAAATTAATCTTACAAGCGGTGAGGTCCATCCTTGTGCGGGTACAGACGTATCAGTTACCTCCCTAGTCTCGGATAGCAAATCCAGGGTCTGGACGGGAACTGCTTCAGAGGGGCTCATCCTTAGTGAATGCAGTGGGCCCGAGGAAAGCAGGTCTTTCATAGAGGGCACAACTGTTTTATCTGTCTTTATAGACCGCTCGGATAATCTTTGGGTAGGGTTATTAGGTCATGGTTTGAAGAAAATCGATATACACAGGGTTGGTTTTTCATACCTTGGATCTAAAGAAGGGCTGGATAATCTAATCGTTGTTTCTTTGTGGGAAGATATAGACCAGAGCCTCTGGATCGGTACGTTTGGAGGAGGTTTGTATCATTTCTCTTCTACGGGAGCTCTCCTGGAGCATTTTACTGCCAATCCGGAAAGTTCAGGAGCACTGGGAGACAACCGGGTCATGAGTCTTTTTAGAGACAGCCGGGGGAAGATGTGGATCGGTACCAAAAATCATGGTCTGTATTATAAAGAAAAAGATCTTTTCATCCCTGTACGAGGCAGTTTCAGCAGTATTTATACAGTTACCGAAGATAAACGAGGCAGGATTTGGGCCACAACCCAGGGGGGAGGCATTCACATCATCAGCCAGGAAGGTTCTCTTCAACAGACGATCAGGCTGCCTGATGTTCCCACTCTATCATTTAGAACCATGTTGATTGAGGATGAAAGGGTATACCTCGGTTCCATTGATTCTGGGTTGATGGTTTTAGATCTGGAAGGGACACTTGTTAAACATTACTCACCGGAATCAACCGCCGTTCATGGCCTGTCTGGGGCTCATATCTTAAGTATTTTTGTTTCCAGTGATCAAACGCTTTGGGTGGGGACTGCCGGAGGCGGCCTCCACCGATATGTTTCTGAGTCAGACACATTTCAAGGGTATACTACTCAGCAGGGAATGCCTAACAATACTGTCTACGGAATACTGGAAGACAGGCAGGGCCGGCTTTGGACAAGTACAAACAAGGGCCTGGCCCTTATTTCTCCTGAAAGCATGAGTATTACAGTCTTTACAGAATCTGATGGGCTTCAGAGTAATGAATTTAACAGCGGAGCCTCTCTGTCAGGCAGGAATGGAATTCTGTATTTTGGTGGCGTGGAAGGGCTCAGCTATTTTGATCCTCTGGTGGTCTCATTTAATGATAAAACACCAGAAACCCTTCTTACCGGCCTGAAGATCAATAATAGAAAGATTTCAGTCAATGAACTTGTTCACTCTAAGGTTCTTCTGCCAAAAACGCTGAGTGCTCTGGAAGAATTGAGACTGACGAGGGATGAACTTGTAGTCACCTTTGATTTTAAGTCTCTTCATTATTCTGAACCGGAAAAGAATAGTTATGCCTATTATCTCGATGGATTGGAACCTAATTGGAACTACACAGGAAATAGTCCCAATTCAACTTATACAAACCTATTACCCGGGGTCTACCATTTCCGATATAAATCGGCCAGCTCCGATGGCGTTTGGTCGCCAGAAAAGTCACTAAGAGTCTATGTAAAACCAGAATTTCATCAAACAATGATTTTTAAGATTTCTCTTGTTATTGCTATCGTTGCCTTACTGCTTATAGTCCTTCAATGGAAAATCCGAAAGAGTGAAGAAAAAGCTTCTCTTTTGGAGCAGAGGGTACAAGAACGGACTGTCGATTTGGAGCAGGCTCTCATCCGGGAAAAGAAAATGCGTGAAATCCTCAATGTTGGTGAGAGAATGGCCTCGTTGGTCAGCCTGACTGTTCGCCTGGCTCACAATCTAAACACCCCTCTTGGTTCCAGCTTAACGGCCCTCTCGTTTTTAAAAACCTCTCTAGAGTCGAATGACCCAAATTCTCAATTGATTGAATGTTGTGATATGGCTCTGGATGGGACAAAACAAGCGGTACAGATTGTTCATCAACTGTCACGGGCCTCCAGTGCTCAGGCCCTTCCTGCGCCGGTTCTTTTTAATCTCAGTGATGTTCTGAAAGTGTATATAAGCCAGTATTGGATTAGTACTTTGAAAAAGGCGGGGATTGCCTGTCATATGGACCTGCCGGAAACAGAATCATTCATCTTGGGATCCATCAGTTCATTTCAAGAGATCATAGACAGCCTCTTAGGGAATTCTCTTCAACATGCCTTCACTGGAATGGACGAGAAGAACCTTGATAAGGAAATATCATTAAAAGTGGTTTATTCAGAAAAAGTAGCTCTTTTAATATACAAAGATAATGGTAAGGGGATTTCAAATGAGGCACAAACTAAAATATTTGAACCTTTTGAGGGAAGTTCCGATTCCGGCAAGGCAAGAGGTATTGGTATGGGTTTATTTTTTGTATACAACCTGATTAAGCTTCAGTTTTCTGGAAGCATCGTTAGCATTCATGATGAAGACGGAGCCTGTTTTCATATGAAATTCCCATTAGTAAAAAAAGAGCAGGAATCATAGGCTTATGAATGTGCCACAAAACAAGGGAGTTCAATTTAAGACCAAAACCAGGAAAAATGATGAATTGCTTCTGGAGGAAGTCTGGAAAATCCTCATTGTTGATGATGAACCCATCATGCACTCAGTTACGAAACTGGTGCTCAGGGATTATCAGTTTGAAGGTCGAAAACTTAATTTCTTATCTGCATTTTCATTTGTGGAAGCCAAGAAGGTCATGATTGAAAATCCGGATGTAGCCGTTGCCTTTGTCGATATTGTCATGGAAGAGGATAACAGCGGGCTACAATTCATCCATTGGTTGCGTCATGAACAGAAGAATATGGAAATCCGTTTGATCCTCAGGACGGGTCAACCAGGTCTGGCTCCAGAGCGGGATATCATTCAAAGGTATGAAATCAACGATTATAAAGAAAAAACAGAACTGACAGATGTAAAGCTCATCACATCTCTGACGGTTGCCATAAGGGGCTATAGGGATATCCATGTTTTAAACAGGAACCGTAAAGGCTTTCAGCAGATTTTGAGCTGTGGCACAGAACTTTGGACAACCGAAAATACTCATGATTTTCTATCTCTCATCATCAAACAGTTTCAGCAAATTGCCTCCGGTGATTCCAGCGCGGTACCCATGGATTCGCTCATATTACAGAAGGGAGATAAGGGCTGCCGTGTTCGCTTGGGATTAGGAGTCTATAAGGAAAGGGAAGGGTCTGTTTTGGACCTTTCCGGAGATGGGGAGTTTGCTTCTCTTTTGTCAGAATGTTCCAAAGGGAATAGTATTTTCTATTCTTTTCCTTATTTGTCTTGTGCTCTGGATTCCCGGCAGGAAGAAGGGTTGTATTTGATCACGAAGGTTCTGAAAGAACCGGATCTGACAGACCATACTATTCTATCGGCTTTTATGCTGAATGCATCCCTGGCTATGGACTATTGGATTTTATCGGTGAGTCGGTCCCGTTCTCAAAAAAGAATGTTGTATTTTCTTTCTGAGGTCATTGAACAGCACTTCTCTGAGACAGGGAATCATATTAGAAGAGTTTCAGAAATGGTATATCTCATGTCTAGAAAACTGGGTATTCATGAAGATCAGGCAGAGAATTGGAAAATGGCTTCCATCCTCCATGACCTTGGCAAGATTGGTATTCCTGATCATATTTTGAAAAAACCTGGAAAACTGACTGAAGATGAAATGGCGGTCATGAAATCTCATGTTCAAATTGGATACAAAATGCTCAGTTCCAATGAAGATGAGTTCTTTCCGGATGCAGCCACCATTGCCCTCTCTCATCATGAATGCTGGGATGGCAGCGGTTATCCTTTCGGGATTAAAGGAGAAGATATTTCCAGGCCAGCCCGTATCTTGGCTGTGGTGGATGTTTTTGATGCATTGACGCATAAACGGGTATATAAAAGAGCCTGGGAATTGGATGAAGCTCTTGAGTTCATCCTGGAACGGAAAGGAAGGGATTTTGAACCTGCATTAGTCGATCTTTTTGTGGAAAATTATGATGAGTTAAAAGGCATTTTAAATGCATTTCCAGATTAAGAGTCTTCTTATTTTCTTTCTGGTGATAGCTCCCCTCTTTTCTCAGGAACAGAATTTAAAAGAGCTTGGCGCTTTGGAAACATATGCTGATGAGGATTCATTCATCTATGACCTTATGGATCTTCCAGAATCAAAATGGTACACACATGCCAAAAACCCCTCCAGAGAGAAAGGAACCCATCTTTGGCTAAAGGTGAAACTAAATAATGTCTTTCATGAGACAGATTCTTATTTAACAGAACATAAAGGCGTTGGATTTTGGGAGTCTTTTCTTGTGAAAGATGGGTTTCTTGTCCAACGTTCTCGTGTTGATTGGACCCTCCCGGATAGTTCTATTCATAAGACCCAGTACCGGGGGTTTACTTATAGTCCTGTCACGCAGTTTGCCCGGGAGGATTATACTCTCTACATCCATATTCACTCACGCTATGTGTCTCATTATCAATTTTTTCTTAGAAGCTATGAAAACTTTTTGAGGAAACAGCAATCCTGGACACTGATTCAGGGGATGGGCATGGGGTTCCTCATGGTCATTCTTCTTCTCTCAATCATTTTGATTATAAATATGAGATACCGCATTAATTGGCTGTTTCTCATGCTTGTTCTCTCATCAAGTTTAAACACTCTCTTTATGACAGGCTTGGGGCCTTCTCTTATTGGCCGGTTAAGAACGGGAGGGACACCGCTTTTCTGGTATTCTCTTTTAGGCCTGTTTAACCCCGCTGTTATCCTTTTTTTGAAATCATTTTTAAAGTTGTCTGGATATAAAAAAATTGACCACTGTTATTTTTCTATCCTTCTATATCTGTCACTTTTTCTATCATTCCTTCCATTGTTGGTCCCGTCTCATCTTGTCTTCTTCATTGTGAATCTTCAGAGCCTCATTTCCTATGTATTTATCGGGGGTGGACTTCTTTGGCTGATCTTGAGAAAAAGAGGCGTTGCACAATGGTTGCTCTATGGATGGCTTCTTTTTACTTTGGTGACCGCTTCAGGGTATCTTTTATCCCGGCTTGATGATAGTTGGATCATGGCTCCTATTATCTTTTATCTATTGGGACTGGCCTTTCTTGTTATGTTTTTTGGTGCAGCCATGATTCAGGATATGGTAGAAAAAAGAAAGAGCGAGACCTCTTTGAGGATTTCTGCCGAAACTACGGCCATGGACGCCATAGAACAGATGAGTGAAAATGAAAGGATGGCTGACCTTGGCCGACTGGTTGCCTCGGTGACCCATGAGCTGGGAACACCTTTGGGTGTTGGTGTCACTCTTTCTACAAGCATTGTATCTACAACTAAGAAAATTTCAAACTTGTACACAACAGGTGATTTGTCTGAGGACGATTTTAATAATTATATTTCGGATACAATAGAGTCTTCGGATCTTATATTCAGAAATATGGAGCAGGCTCGAATTCTAATCAATGGTTTCAAGCAGGTTGCTTCTGATCAGGCTGTTCCTGATATCAGAACCATAAATCTCAATGAATATTTGGAGATGCTCATAAAAGGCCTTAATTTGGGGATAAAAAAGACAGGCTGCACCATTGAGATGTACTTGAGCCGAGACCTTATGATCACCAGCATTCCGGGTATTATCTCCCAAGTTTTGACGAATCTGATCAATAATGCCTTGATCCACGGCCTAAAAGACTTTCCTGGGGGAGTTATCACTATCAAAGGATTAAAGGTGAAAAACTTCATCCATCTCAGTGTTTGCGATAAAGGAAGAGGAATCCCCCTTCATATACAGAATCATATCTTTGATGTATATTTTACAACTAGAAAGGGAGCAGGTGGAACTGGTCTGGGTTTGGCAATCGTCAAGTCCCTGGTTGAGGAAAAATTGAAAGGTTCTATTTCGTTTGAAAGTTCTCCCGGGGCCGGCACAGTCTTCACTCTAATTCTTCCCGAAAGTATTTCAGCATCTTAAATGGTGGAACAATGGAACATTTGTTTTTATTCTTTTTTATCATATCCTTCGCAGTCATGGCGGGATCTCTTTTTTTGGGAGTTTTGTATTATTATAAAGAAAAAGCTCTCTGGAAATTCAAAGGATGTCTATTTCTCGGGTTTATTTTATTCTTATTTTTCACTTCAGGTATCAGGTTCTATTTTTCAGAGATCGCTGGATGGGATGACAGTTTTCTACGCATGTTTCTGAGGGTCATTTATGTTTTGGGATATTCTCTTCTAATCTATTATCTGCAGGCAACGATAAATTATATATTGTCCCGTCCCTGGACCCGTGAGCGTTTGATTTGGATTCTTACAGCTTCAATATCCTACTTTATTGCAGGAGTCTTTTTGTTGATTAAGGGGCTTTCTCCTGTCTGGAATTTGCCTTTAGGAATCTTCTTTTTTACAGCTTTTATATTTGTGCTCATAGATGCTCTTCATTCCCTTCCCTTAATACGTGATCAAAGAGGCCGCGTTTCTGTTACACTTCTTTTTGCGGGGACATTCCTGTTTTTGCCGCTTCTTCTGGTTGTCCGCATGATTGGTTCTCTTTTTTTTCCAGAAACGGATAGTGAAGTTCTACTGTTTCCTGTTCAGACACTGTATTTTCTGTGGTTAGCAGTTGTTCTTGTTCAGTTTTTAATGAACCGTATCCTCACATCGGATCTTGTCCCTCTACCGTTAAGTGAAAAACCCGCATCCTTTTTTGAAAATAAGGGAATTACTAGCCGTGAAATTGAGATCATTCTGTTACTTGAAAAAGGACTTACCTATAAGGAAATTGGCCGAGACTTATTTATTTCGGCCAATACCGTAAGCAATCATGTTGCCAGCATATACAAGAAAACAGGTCAGAGGTCCAGAGTTGAAATGCTGAATTCCCTCAGAGGAGAATCCTGACACGGTATCTTAAAACCCAGGTATCTTGATAGAGTCTTTCAGCTTCTCAGCCTCAGCTTTCGCTTTTGCCTCAGCTTCCGCCTCCGCTTTCTTTTTTTCAGCTTCCGCAGCAGCTTCAGCTTCTTTCTTTTTTTGATCTGCCTCGGCTTGTAACTTAGCCGCTTCGGCCCGTGCCTGATCTTCATATTCCTTTAGTAAGGCCTCTGTTTGACCTTTTGCCTGATCTTCAACCGCCTTGATCTGGTTTTTCAAATCATCGAGGCTATTCAATTGTTCCAGGGAATCTATGTTCAGGTTATCCAGAGTTTCATTCACCTTATCCGAGGCAAGAAGGTTCTCTCTTATCATATCTCTTAGAACCGTTTCCAGCTCTTCTACTCCCTGTTGTGGCAGATCCTTAAGAAGTTCTCCCAGACGGCTTTTTAAGATATTGTCTAGATCGCTTTTGACATCAATCGATTGGATGCCCTTTTCTGTGATGTGTAGTTCTGCCGTAACAATGAACTCTTGAATTTCCTGAATGGTTTCATCTAAAACCTTTGCCATTATCGCGTCTTGATCTCCTTTTTGAATTTCTATTTCTGAGAAATCCATATCCAAAGAAACCACGATGCCCTTTTCTTCGGGCAATGGATAGCTGCTGCCAAGATAACTCAGTTGAGCATGAGTCGATTCCACAGCTAATTCGGGAATTCCGTCTATCCAGGAAATAGGATTGTCGGGTGAGTCAAAAGTAAAGTGGAATAACTCCTGAGCACTTTCTTTCAGATCTATAAATCCCTGGAGGCTCATGTCCAGGTTGTCGCTATCCCATTGGCTGGACAGCCTTACCGGATCGGGCCATTTTTCCGGTTCTGAGGAAATACCAGTTATATTCATGGAAAAGTAACCGCTGTAATCGTCCCCTCCGCTGAGGTCGATTGTCTCAATTAAAAATTTTGGTGAATCGGGAGAAGGAAACAAGACTGTCCTCCCTGAAAGACGTTTGGTTTCAACCTTTGCTGGGGCATTTTCTTCTTGATTCTCTTTGTATTGTTCATAATAAGGCATTATTTTCATGGCTTTGTCATAATAGCCTTGAAAGCGTTGCATGAGGATCTCTTTGATCTTATCAGATACAAAATCCTTCATCTCATTCCGGCCGGGGAGCACAAGAAGACCTTCAAGGTATGCCAAATCTTCCTGGATCAAGCCTTCTATTTCACTCTTGTAATCTAACAGTCTCTCTTTTTCCTGTTGAAACTTTTTCTGAAGAGCAACTATCTCATCCCTCTTGTTTTGGATTTCATCATAGTAGCCCTCATACTCTGTGATGAGATCCTTTCCCTCTTCTAGGTTTGTTATTCTCGGAAGAGATTGTTGTCTTATATTTGAGTATTTGCTTATAAACTCTTCAATCTCTTCCCGGGAATCTTTAAACTCTGTTTCCCATTTTGCTGTAAATTCATCCAGGTCCCTCTCTGCACTATCAATAAAATGCAGAGTCTTCAGGTTCTCTTTCTGTTCTTCTATCAAGGCTTTGATCTGTCCGGTGGGGTCATCCGTCATATCAGTCAAACCGGTGAGATTGACCATAGGTTTTGAGCCTTCAGATTCTGTTGGAGTTACCTCCAGAATATCGGACTCACGGGAAGAGTTCATTTGAAAGTCTTCCAATATCATTGTTTCAATTCTAAACCTGTTGCGTGTTAATTCTGGAATGTTTATCGACAAGGATGTAGGCCCAGTCTCAAAGAGGTTCTTTTCTGGGCTGTCCTTATCCTGTACAGAGATCCCCTGTATACTGAACTCTCCCTTGAACAGTGAGAATCGGGGAGTTATCACATCTACATCTGCCTGGAAAATCTTTTCCAAGGACATTTCAAGACCTTTTTCAATAAGCATATTCTTAAAGAAGAAGGTAAAAATCAAAATTAAACCTGTCAGTACAAGAAGGATTATCCCCTTCCATTTTGTGACCATCCCTTTATTTTTCTTTATTGATTTGGCCAGAGGTTTGAGCTTCTTCTGAATCTCTTTGGAAATATCTTCTTGAATAACCATGCGATCATTCTGAAGTTCAAATAATTCTTCGACCATCTTGCGGTCAGAAGGAATATGGATTTGCTTCAGCAACTTCTTCCATTTTTTAAGTTTGAACTTTTTTCTGAATAGTTTTGGTGTTTTATTTTTACCCATGAATGAATCTCTCCTATGTCAGAAAATTGAATTTTCGGTAGGTCGAACTGATTTTAGATACTAGTGGTACTTTTTTAAAGGCTTTAATCAGTTTGGAATTTGCCAGTTTAGAGGCAACCTTATTTCTGTAAAGGACAACGAGTAGTCTGAAGACAATGAATATTGGCAGCCAAAGGATCAGACTCCATACCAGGGCTCCCAGGACAACCGTGTTATTGATGCGAAACCAGGGGAGAAGAGGGAGATTATATAGGGTTGTGAATAACCCTCTCAGTGAAGGAAGTGTTAAAATGAACTCTCCTGTCATGTGTAAAAGAGGATCCAAGAGAGGAGCAAGAGGCTTGAATAGGAGGATACTCAAAAGCATGGCTCCCAGATGATGTTTGATCAGGAAGGCGATTGCAAAAACCGCGACCCAAAGGAGGTTGCCTCCTGGAATCAGGGCTAAAGTGAAACCGAAGGCAATGCCGGAGCTCAGTTCTCCTGGCCTGCTATTGCTATTCAAGGATACCAATATCTTCGCAATGAATGAGATCATACCCACTCTCCTATTTTTGTCATACTATTGATCATAGGACATTTATTTCTTTTTTCAACAAACTTGTCAGACTTCTTCTATACTGAATAACCATTTTTTTATTGAATAAAGTTCAAATTACAGATAAATTGAATTTAGCATAAAATGAGGAACATAATGAATAAAAATAATGGTTTTTTTCTTGGATGGGCTATTTTCATTCTTCCCTATGTTTTTTTAGGGAGTTTTATCAAGTACTTGGGTGTTTTAAATATGGCTCGGATCGGAGAGATTCATAAAGCTCCCTTGACCTGGATCTGGTTAGTATTAATCCAAATTTTATATGTTGCTCTTTCAATGCAAACCCATAAAAGCATACAGAAGTGGCAGAATGGAGATGAGGAATATAAGCTCGTCAATAAAGAGAAAGTTACAAAGAAGGTTGTTGTCTTTCCTAAGCTGGTTCTCTATATAGGAATTCTTCAGAGCCTGATACTTCCCCAGTTTATACTATTGTTCATGAGTAAAATCCCTTTTGATGTGAGACTACATATCTCATATATTGGTTTTGCCTGTACTGTATTTTTTGGTCTGCCTTTCTATGTTCTATTTATCCAACGTTTTGAGAGTTTTACAAAAGATATTCCATTTGACAGTAAAATCATGTCTATGACACTCACATTAAGGATGAATCTTGTCGTCTTCATTTTAATGGTTTCCATATTAATCACAATGCGCTTGGGTATTGATTACAGTCTGGCTTCAGCTGTTTTCCTGGAAGAGGTACAGTCCACTTTGGGAAGAAAACTGTTCCCTGTACAGCTTATCAGTGTCATTATGAGTGTCTTGAACATATACCTGCTTATGAAGGGGATAAAAAGCCGTATTAGTAGTTGTGAAAAATTTGCCAGTGTTTTGGCCGATGGAGATTTCACTGCATCTGAAAACTACTGCCTCTCTCGGGATGAGCTGGGGGCCCTGAATGACCAGCTTTATAAGGTGTTTGAAAACAATGCAGAACTCTTAAAGAGCCTGGATAACTCAGTAAACCAAACAGTACATTCAAAGGACGAACTGGTAACCGTCTCGAATGAAACCTCTTCTTCTATTGAACAAATCCGACAACGGATAGATGGTGTTTCTAACCGTATGGATGATCTGAATAGTAGTATTCAGGAAACCACTTCGGCAACAGGTTCTCTCATGACCCACCTTCAGGATCTAAATAATGATGTAGAAAACCAAAGCGAAATTGTGGAGAGTTCTTCAGGAGCCATAGCTGAAATAAGTGCATCAATAGACAGCATCAGTTCTGTCGCTGAAGGGAAGATCAGTTCCGCAGAAGCATTGGCTTCTGTTTCAAGAGAGGGCCGGAATAAGCTGGATGCCACAGTCGATCGTATCAATAAGATCAACGACAGTGTTGAGAAAATTAAAGAGATACTTTCTCTTATACAAAAGATTGCTTCACAGACAAATCTTCTTGCAATGAATGCCGCCATCGAAGCTGCTCATGCGGGAGAGGCGGGTAAAGGGTTTGCCGTTGTTGCCGATGAAATTAGGAAACTGGCGGAGACTTCATCTACGGGTTCCCATGAAATTAATGAGAATATCAAGAACATCATCCTGGCTATTCAAGACACATCTGAAGCGGGAGGGGATGCCAAAGACAGCTTCCATCAAATCGCAAGCGGGATTGATTCCATGATTGATTCTTATCGTGAGATTGGGGCTGGACTTTCTGAGCTGAAAGAAGGTAGTGGGCTCATTCTCTCCTCAGTAAGCGGTTTGAAAGAGAACAGCCATAGGGTCAGAACCAGTATGCTTGAAATGACTGACCTCACAAAAGGTGTTGATCAATCTATGCAAACTATTGAGGGGATTTCACATGAAACCAGTCAGGCGGCTCTTGATATGCGTTCTGGTGCAGAAAATGTGGATACCATAAGCAAACAGATGCAGGATCAAACCCATATTCTTCATGACGCCTCACTGAGTATCGTCACAGGGTTGGGGAAGTTTAAATACTGATTCTTATGCTGAGACTGAAGGATTACTACGAATTTTGGAGATGGCTTCAATAAATATGCGGTCCATCTCTTTTTTTTCTTCATTTGTAATATATTCTTTTTTTGCCAGTTTCTTTATAAATTTTCTATCTGTAGGGTCTTTAAGAGATTCCGCCATGTTTAGAATGAGCTGAATATCATCAGAACTCAGGAGGAATGATTTTCCGGGTGTTTCTTTCACATAGAATTCTTTTTCATATGAATATTTTGTCATTGTATCCTGGTTCATATACGGCTCCTTTTTCATTCTGATTAGTCAATAAATGGCTGGTTTCAAAACAAACGATTTACAGGAGTAAAAGTAGAAATCTGTGATAGTTTTTCTATGACCCTGCCTTATTATTATACTCTATTTATGGGTCAAAATAAAGCAATCGGTAAAAAAATATTCATATAAAAAGGTCCTGGCCCCCGCTGGATCAAAAATTAAACTGACAGAAAGGAAATATTGACAATTTTCAATCATTCCATTACTATAAGCGCTCATTGGGCTGGTCGTAAGCTCTGTTTACTGCTCGCCTATGCGTCCCGGGGCCTATAGCTCAGTTGGTTAGAGCACCTGACTCATAATCAGGTGGTCCAAGGTTCAAGTCCTTGTGGGCCCACTTAAGACACTCTTTTAGAGTGTCTTTTTTTTGGTTTAAACTCTTTCGGGGATAGGGATTAATCAGAATCAGGTAAAACGACCGTCTACCCTTGAAAAGGCACTGACGCTGATATTGACGCAGATATGTTTGTAATTGTCTTTGAATGTGATATTAAAATCAGCTCTTTCTGTTGTGTAAGAAGAGGTCTTGATGACGTTAAAATTTGAATCAACAAGAGGACTAGTTCTCTACTTATTTGATTTTTTTGATCATGATATTATCAGAATGTGGAAAAAAATCGTCATTTCAGACTCTGATAGACAAGATGACGGAATTTTGTTTTGGTGGTATTTGTTGTCAGTAATGTGAAAACCGGGTGCCTTCGTAGAAACAAAACGAATCAGGAAGATCTTGGAAGACTTTGAGAAGAACGGGGAACCCCAAATTCTTATTGATAAGACCTTGAAGCTGTCGCTATCACATAGGACCCCGTTGAAGACGATTCTTCCTTCTTGGTCCCATTGATATATATTTGTACTGTGATAGAACCAGGGTCGCCATTTGTTTGAGCGGATAAATATAAAAAATATTCATGGAAGTAATCATAAATATAACTCTTAGGTAATGAGACATCTGAATATTGTTCAGTACCTCCACTGTCATTGTTCAATGTTATGAGGTTTGCGGAATGAGTTCCGGAAATTTTGTATTCAACACTTCTTTCAAATAATTGGCAGCTAGAGAATAGAAATACTGCCATAAGGATGAGACTCATCTTCTTCATAGTCAATATTACTTCCTCTTTTAATAAAATACATTGATGATAAATATACCGTCATGCTCATATTTGACTGATAGCATTATATTGATGAACAAATTGCTTGTTATGCAAGTTCTATCAATTTAAGCAAATCACTTGTTTGAGATTTCTCCCAATCCTGTGAGAATAGATTTTCATCAAATATAATATTCTCTTGCTTCAGTAAAAACTGTAGTTCCACCTTATAGTCTTTAACCTTTTTAGTGTTATCCTTCATTTGTTCTTTCTGGATTTTTTCAATCAAATCTTTTACTTTTCCAAATACTATTTGTTTACTGATATTCTCTATCAACAGATCGATAGATTCTCCAGCCATCTTTCCTGAATGCTCTAATTGGTAAATCATTAATTTGAGCTCGGCAATTTTCTGACTAGCTTTTGTGAGTCCATTTAAGGCACTGGAGAGAGTGGCATAAGAATCTTTTTTAATCATGATTTTGTCATATTCTTGCTTTGCCATTTCAACAAGTCTTTCATTGAACGCTAATTCAACAGAATTTCGAAATGCCATAGGATTCGTCTCACTACCATCATATCCTCTTGATATTAGTGACTCCATATCTTCAATTCTCTGGAGAGTGAATTCAAACCTAGATTTTAAAGTTTCTAAATTCTTTGTTTTACCCATTATCTGGAGGCTTTCATTTATATGCTTTGAATACTGTGAAGCTTCAGCTTGAAGAGATTCTTTGTGTCGTTGTTTAAGTTCTTCCTCTTTTCGATCCTTTTGTGCTATTCGAAAAACTACAATAATCAAAATTAAAAGTGTGCCTAAACCAATAAGTATACTCATACCAGAGACTCCAGATTAATATGTATAATAAAAATATACCACATATTAGCAATCAGTTGGTCACTAATTTAAGTTTCAATAATTCCTTGCGAATGCATAATAACGTTAAACCGGTTGAGATTCTTTTTTTGAGTGGATTGGGTTGGATCATCCATAATGATGATTTTGATCATCAAGAAGGTGTGTAGTAATTTCACCTCTGGACTGACAACTTAATATGCGAAAAGGCTAAAAGATGACTTCTATCCTGAGCTTAATAAAGAAATATTTCGCAATTAAACCCTCTGACCTCACCCCAATATTCACCCAACAACAGATTTAGTTTTCAGCTTCTTTAGCTTACTCTCAAATTCTATTGGTGTCATTCCTTTCAACCGTTTTTGTGGTCTTTCATAGTTATATTCAGACCACCAATCTTCGATCTTTTCTCTTGCATCAGTAATAGATTCAAAATAATGGGAATTTAAGCATTCATTTCTAAATGTCCCATTAAAACTTTCAATGTAGCAATTATCCGTTGGTTTTCCAGGTCGTGAAAAGCTGATTTTTATTCCCTTTTCATAGCACCATTTGTCCAACTCTTTACTTCTAAACTCAGGTCCATTATCACATTGTAAAGTTTCAGGGTAGCCATGTTTTTCTCCTGCACGATCCAGTATTTCAGAAACATGCCTTCCATTGATGGAAAAACCAGCATGGATAATTGGTGATCTATTCGTTGTTGGATCAATGACTGTTAAGACTTTTAGTTTCTTATGATTTCCAACAGAATCACTTACAAAATCAATTGCCCATAGTTTACCTGGTGTTTTTGGAATGATCGCAGGCTCTCTATTCTCAGATGAAATCTTTTTCCTACGTTTCCTACTCTTTAATTGCAGCCCTAGTTCGTTGTAGATCCTCTCAGTGCGCTTATGATTAATAGCGATACTATTCTGTCGAAGTTTTAGATGGATCATTCCACAGCCATATTTAGAGTTGTTTTTAAGGATCTTATATATCTCTTTGATAATCTCACCATCATCATTAGGTTTTAAATCATAAAGATAAGTAGATCGAGGAATTTGAACTAAACGACATGCTCTTCTTATTGATAACCCGAAGTATTTCACAATATGCTTTACTGCTTCTCTTTTTACTCCGGGTCGCAGAACTTTTTTATGATTTCCTTTTGAGCCATATTATCCAGTGATAAATTGGCTACAAGCTTTTTTAGGTTTTCATTTTCTTGTTCAAGCTGTTTTAACCGGGCAACTTCTTTGGAAGTCATATCTGCGTATTTTCTCTTCCAAATATAAAAAGTATTTTCGCTGATTCCATATTCACGGGCAACGTCACTTACCTTTTTACCTAGTTTCTGTTCTCCCAGAATCTTTACGATCTGTTCTTCTGTAAATCTCTTTTTCATATCAGCCTCCATTGTATTTGTTGGCTGAAAACTAATCTATATTGTGGTACGATTTATTGGGGATAGATCAAGGGGACTGACGCTCTTATTGACGCCTTTTGAAATGTGATTGCTATTATTCCGGCATCAGTTTCATCCTGATCCGCACATTTAATGATGAAACTTTTCCATATTCAATTGAACTCTGATAAAAGGTGCATAAGTGCTTTTATGGAATATGAAAGCCAGGCTCTTATGTAATACAAGACAGCTTAATTATGCTACATCCTGTCGACTTTTCCATGCGAGTTGTGTCTAATCTTTTGGTGAGAGGTCCATTGAGCTAAATAGCGATTAATACTCACATTCAATTTATTTGGAGGTCTCTGTTGCATAAAGTCTCGGATTCCTATAATTTTCCTGTATCAAAGTCTGAGGAGGCAAAAGTGATGGTTATTAAATTAAATATATTTTTCTCGATCGTTTTAATGTCTGCTCGGATTACGCCTGTCAAATAGCCACGATCCGAAGTCACTTCTAATTTCAGCTTAACTAACTCAGGAGTTATAATGAATACTTCATTATCAAATCAAATAAATTTACGGGAAATTACCCCTGGAAACTGGCGGGAAATTTCAAAGTTACAAGTACATGAAAATCAAAAAGAATGGGTTGCAGAGCCAACATATTATCTTTGCTTGTGTAATTATGGCAAATTATGGAACCCTAAAGCCATATATTTAGAAGACACAATAGTAGGATTTCTAATGTGGGCTTTCGATGAAAGTGATAATAGCTATTGGATTGGGGGAATTACCATTGATAAAAACCATCAGAAGAAAGGTTATGGAAGAACAGCTATAATCGAAATTATTGAAGAACTGAAGAATACAAAGAATGCTACGTGCTTTGCTCTCTCATTTGCTCCGGATAACCCGGCTTCTAAACTATATAAAAGTATTGGATTTGTTGAAAACGGCGAATATGAAGATGATGAAATTGTTGCAAGACTAAAATCATGATATAAATTTTTTTGTTATTTAATAAAGGTGGTGCTGTTTCATCACCTTTTATTCCTCTATTTCAACTATTATGGGGATTTGTGCTGACATGCATATCTAGGTATTAATTTCCCGTTCCCAGAAAGTATATTTAATAATTATGAGGACTGGAGACTTAGGGTGCAGTGGATGGTTCCCCTGCAGCTTAATTAGCATGATGAGACTGTAGAAAAAGTCAACTTTTCAACAGCTCTCGAAGAATTTATGATAAAATTCTTAAAACGGGAGGGATCAAATGGCAAAGTATAAAGATTATTCTTATGAGCAAACCCTAATGATTCCAGTCAGCTTTGAGAAGCAAGTTTTACCAGGTACTTTTGAATACACACTTTGTCATTTAATTGATCACCAGATTGACCTTTCCATATTTGCCAACCGGTATGAAAATGATTATACCGATGCTCCGGCATATGATCCTGCCATACTGCTGAAAATCATACTTTACGCCTATTCCAAAGGCATTAACAGCAGTAGAAAGATAGCCCAGTTATGTAATGAAAACATCGTCTGTATGGCCCTGGCCGCAGATAGAAGACCCCACTTCACAACCATTGCCGATTTCATTTCAACGAGACATACAGAATGTGCTGAACTGTTCACCATGATTATCTCAGTCTGCTACACCCAGGGACTGATAGGAAAGAATATGTTTGCCATAGACGGTTGTAAGATCTCTTCAAACTGCTCCAAGGAGTGGAGCGGAACTAAGGCAGAACTACTGGCAAAAACAAAGAAAATAGAGAGATCAGTAAACTATCTTGTAGCCAAGCATAAGAGTACAGACACAAGTTGGGATGATCAGAAACAAAGGGAAAAAGAAGAGAAGGCTATTAAGAAACTGAAGGCACAGTCTGATAAAATCTTTGACTTTCTGGAGTCAAACGTAGAGCGTATGGGAAGTCAGAAAAAACCAATTAAAAGTAATATTATTGATAATGAAAGCGCTAAAATGTCTACAGGTCATGGCGTTCTCCAGGGGTATAACGGTATTGCCGCGGTGGATGATAAGAATCAGCTCATTGTCTGGGCAGAAGCTTTTGGGGACATCAATGAATCAGGACACCTCCCTGAAATACTGGAAGGAATTGATAAAACCTGTAAGAAAGCAAATATAGATGACGATATTTACGAGACTGTGACTATAACAGCGGATACTGGTTTTCATAACAAGAAGAACATGGATTTGATCCATGATAAAAAGATCGATGCCTATATCCCTGACAATCAGTTTAGGAAAAGAAATGTGACTTTCCAGGATGCCGGGAAATACAAAAAGAAGGTGCAGAACTGGAAACCGGAAAAGGGAAAGCATTACTTCAGTCCTGAAGACTTCTTCATGGATACAGTTACAAACAAGCTCATATGTCCAGCAGGGCATCCCATGTGGTTGAAATCACCCAACTTTAAAAGTAGTGATGGACGGTATGTTGGTCAGTCTTATCAGGGATATATTCATTTATGTAAAGACTGTGCTCTGCGCTCTAAATGCATCCGAAAAAAGAGTACGAAAGCCAGACAGGTTGCTATCCTGAAAGAGGTTCCTGATGGCAAAGGAAACATCCCTGTTGAAGTTATGAAAAACAAGATTGATACACCTTATGGTCGTTCTATTTATTCCAAGAGAATGAGTACGGTTGAACCGGTATTCGGTCATATTGCAGGTATCAAGAAACTAAATAGATTTACCCTGCGTGGAAAGCAGAAGGTGAACACTCAATGGCTGCTGTATTGTATGGTGCACAATATTGGAAAAATTAAGATTGAATGTGTATAGAATGAGGGTTGATATGGGATTCTGGTTAGAATGAATCAGTGGCATATGAAATCAAATGCAGAGGGTTTTTGATTGATTTCTCGATTGGATTATTTATTTGATAATAAATGTTGAGAATTGGTCAGTAATTATCAGGAAACGGAATACTGAGAATCGAGAGGTAGTTTTTCTACAGTCTCGTTATATTAGCCAATGCTATTCTAATGATTGCTCAGAGCAAGGATTTAAATCTATATTTCCTGTTAAAAATACTGTACTATAATTTATAGAGAGTATTATAGGAGATCAAATTGACGAAGCATGAATTGAAAAATATTTCAGATGATATTATCTCTCATCTTCCGGATGAAGTTTCATTAGATGATTTTATGCAGAAAATTTATGTTCGTCAGAAGATTGAAAAAGGTTTAACTGATGCTGATAATGGAAATCTATATACATCAGAAGAAGTTCGTAATAAGTTCAAAATCTCAAAATGAGAGTCTTTTGGTCTGCTAATTCGATCAAAGATTTAGAAAGCATCCATGCATATATTTCTAAGGATTCTTTATATTATGCGGATAGGCAGATAGAGAAAATTTTGAACTGTGAGAATGAGCTCACAAATTTTCCTTTTTCTGGAAGAATTGTTCCAGAGTATTCTGATACTTCGATTAAGGAGTTGATTGTTGATAATTATCGTATCATTTATAGAATTGAAGAAGATAGAATTAGCGTTTTAACAGTATTCCGGAATGTTTCAACATAGTTGTCACAACTTTTGATTTTTTTAGAGCCTGTAAAGTTTCCTGTGTAAATGCCTAACTTATTCATCTGTAAATCGATCTCCATATTCCAACTGAAATCGATTCATGGCAGGTTTCCATGCTCTTAGTGGCATAGTCCATTTTTTGGAGGCCTGCTGTATAGCCAAGTATACGATCTTAAATGCAGATTTGTCATTGGGAAAGATCTTCCGATTCTTGATCGCTTTTCGAATGACACTGTTCAAAGATTCTATTGCATTAGTGGTATAGATGATTTTCCGGATTTCATCTGGGTAATCATAAATTGCTATCAGATTTTCCCAATGTCTTTTCCACATTTTACTAATAGAGCCATACTGGCTATCCCACTTTTCAGCAAAATTATTAAGCTCTCTTTCTGCTTCATCCAGAGTGATTGATGAGTAGATTGCCTTCAAATCTCTAGCAGCTTCCTTTCGATCCTTGTATGAAACATATTTCAAGGAGTTCCTGACCATATGTACAATACAGAGCTGAATCTTTGTTTTAGGATAGACGGTATTGATAGCTTCAGGAAATCCAGTTAGTCCATCGACACACGCTATAAAGATATCCTGAACACCCCGGTTCTGGAGCTCTGTCAGCACAGAAAGCCAGAATTTGGCTCCTTCGTTCTCAGAGATCCAGAGCCCCAATAATTCCTTTATACCTTCAGTAGTGATCCCTAGAGCCAGGTAAACAGCCTTTTTGATGACCCGTTTGTCCTGATGTACTTTGACTACGATGCAATCCAGATAAATGATGGGATATAAGCTGTCCAAGGGGCGGTTCTGCCACTGTTCCACTTCTTCAAGAACAGAATCTGTTACCTGAGAAATAAGGGTATGAGAGACATCTACACCATATAAATCTTTAAGTGTCTCAGCGATATCTCTGGTTGTCTGGCCTTTGGCGTAAAGGGTGAGAATCTTCTGATCAAAACCTAGAAGTCTTCTTTGACCTTTCTTAACCATTTGAGGTTCAAACTCTGAGTCTCTATCCCGAGGTGTTTCTATTTCAAGTTCCCCTGAATCAGTTTTTACTTTCTTTGAATTGTAGCCATTACGGCTATTTTTTTTGTTGTGCCCTTTCCGAGAATGCTTTTCATAACCAAGATGATTATCCATTTCAGCATTTAGAGCTTTTTCAATTGTCAGCTTCATCAGCTGGCCAAGAGGATCAGCCAAGTCTGCCTCGGTCTTAACCCCTTTAGCCAATTCTGTGGCTAACTCATCCAAACGATCTTTGTCTATCATGATACTATTCATCCTAACTCCTATTGCCCTTTTTGGGCTATTCAGAATTAGGCAGTTACACAGTTTTATTTACAGGGTCTTTTTTTATGCTGAAATCAGTTGCTTCTTAGTCTCTAAAGATGGGTTCAGATACACATGTTTCTGATCCTCCCATATCTTTTGATCAGAACTCCACCTTTCAGGAGTTTTGCTAATTGCTTTTCTTATGACCTTATTCCTTTTCTCCATTATTTCTGAACCATCGCCACAGTGTCTTTGGGCTGGAGAAATATATGAGATTCCTGAATGTTTATGCTCATTGTTATACCAATTCACAAAATCTGCCATCCATACACGAGCTTGATGTATATCCTTAAAATACTTTGGGTATCCGGCCGTATATTTTAAAGTTTTGAACAAAGATTCAGAATAGGGATTATCATCACTGACTCTGGGTCTTGAAAAAGATGGGATCACTCCTAATGCATACAATGTCATAATCATGGTACCACCTTTCATGGGATTCCCATTATCAGAATGCAGCCTGATTCCTTCCAGTTTATGAATGATTTTTAACCTTCTAAACATTTGCTCGGCTAGCTCCGATGATTCAGATTCGTGTATCTCCCAACCAACAATTTTACGACTCCAGACATCAACGATCATATAGCAGTAAAGGAAGATTCCATTCACATCTGTTTTGAGAAAAGTAATATCCCAACTCCAAACCTGATTGGGGCCTGTAGCTGCCAACTCAGGAGGTTTATTCTGCTTTCTTGCAGGGTAACTTCTTTTTCTGTGGTGAATCATGTCTGCATCTCTCAGCACTCTGTAGAAAGTACTTACAGATGCTATATATACTCCTTCATCCAAAAGAGTTACAACAATCTGATATGGATTACAGTCCACAAATCTATCTTCACAGGCAATCCTGAGAATCTCTTGACGTTCATACTCTGCAAGCTTTCTTTTAACCTTTTTCACTGCTCCTTTTCTTTTGTCACCACAAGAAGAATCACTCCATCTATGATATGTCCGGACAGATATATCCATTACATTACAGGCTTCTGATCTTCTGGCTCCATCTGATATTGCTTCATCTAACAATGAAACTGCTAGATCTCTGAGATCCTGAGTAATTAATCGTCCTCGTCGTCCCCCAATAGAGCATCCACTTTTTTTTTAAGAGTTAGTAGGGCTGCCATTTCAGCCAGGGCTTTATCTTTACGAGCAAGCTCTTTCTCAAGCTTTTTAGTCTTTAGCTTCAATTGACGATTTTGTTCCTGGATGGTCTTTTCTTTTTCTGTCATAGACTGCCGCAGCTCCTGCTCCCAGAGGGATAGATGTTCACTGTGGAGACCATTCTTTCTAAGCCAATTTCCTATCTCATCTTTTGAAATTGATCGGCTCTCTAAGAGAAGGGACATCTTTTCTGAAATGCTCCTCCGATCTGGTGATAACTCTCCAGCAGCTGCATCCAGTGTACCATCTTTAGCCTTGGCAACCCAATTCCTAATTGTTTGATTTGAGATTCCTTCTTCCCGGCTTACCTGGGCAATAGACCTACTCTCAGGGGGCAGAACTTTCCGTAAAATGCTGTTTCGAAATCCTGTACTGTACTTACTCAATTGATGTTGTCCTCCATATTAAATACTGTGACAACTATCTTGAACTATAGGGTATTCCATGGTGCCAGACTCTTACCAAAAGAATGACGCCGATATTGACGCCCTTATTATATGAGTCCAGTAGCTTTATATGCGTAACGAACCCCATAAGCCATTATTATGCGGTAAGATATAGCACTATATGTACGGCATAAGGATGCAGCTCAAGTTCAAGTCCTTGTGGGCCCATGAAAAGACACTCGTTTGAGTGTCTTTTTTTTGGTTTAAACCCTTTCTGGATAGGGATTAGTCTGTTTGTTGTAAAACGGTCGTCTGCCATTGAAAGTGGACTGACGCCCGTAGTGACAATTTAATAAGCGAAAAGCAAATCAGGTAGAAAATGTTCCATCTTCATGGTGATTCAAGTTTTTTAAAATATGAATTTACAAATTTTCTGAATATATATTGCTGATAACCGGTTAATTGAAGGTTTCCTTCAATCTGAAGAAACACCTCTCCCATGACTAATGATGAAAGTTTTCCATATTAGATCAGCTGGCTCTGTAATAGTGGTGATGTAGACCGAAAAGTATGGGTGTTTTTATAATTTTCCCGGATATTTCTGGAGGATTGCCTTCTGGGATAGCATTGATACCTTGATGGGGGCAAAATTTATTATAATAATCCATGTATGATTTCAGGATATTCCTCAATTGCTTCTCAGAGAAGATAATAAACCAATCCAGGCATTCCTGATGAACTGATCTGATAAACCTTTCAGCATATGCATTTAAATTGGGAGAGTAGGGAGTCGTAGCAACTCCTTCGATTTCATATTCATGATATGGAAAGCATTTCAGCTCCCCGGAATTATCATGGATCAAATATGAATCAGGATATAACTCTTCAAAGTAGCTGAGCTGGTTTCTTAAAAAGAGGATGTTTGGATTCTGAGTAACATTGTAATGTACGATCTTTCGGCTCTTAAGCTCTATAATGAAGAAGACGTAGAATCTCTTGAATCTAAAAGTATCAACGGTGAAGAAATCACAGGCATAGAATGACTGCCAGTGAGCTTTCAGAAATCTGCTCCATGAGTAATTGGGCTTTATTTCTCCAGATTTCCGGTAATCCTGAATGACTTTTCTTATCGTCTCCCTGGATACATCGATAGATCTCTTCCCTAACTCATCTTGAATTCGCTTACAGCCCCATAGATAGTTGTCTATTTTCATATTCTTGATCAGGAGCTTCATAGCTTTGGTGATGGGAGGCCTGCCTTTCTTTCTGGTTTTGGTTTGTCATAAGTCCAGTAATCTTTAATGGCTCTCTTCCATCTGTACAAAACGGTTTCAGGTGTTACCAGTGTAAAATACTTACTTGCTTTTGGATTGCTGATGGAAATTGATCGAATAAACCATTTTTCTTGTATAGAGAAAGAGAGCTTTATATTCCTTTCATTGAAGTACCGTTTGTATCGTTGATTCTCCTGCCAGATCAGAGCAATTTTCGGGATATTTGACTTCATGTTGATGACATAAAAGAGAGCAGACTCAAGAAGATGAAACAATGATTTTAACTGCAGTATAATATTATATTCGGCATGCTAGAATCTGAATGAAATTACTGAAAATTATTTTGGCGGTAATTTATTGTTACTACAGGATATTATTGAAACAATATCAATGAACTAAACTGAAATTTTCAGCTTTCATAACTCTTCATCACCTTTCTTATATTCATCAAGAATCTCGCAGGTCAAAGGGATTAGAAACACGAAGCAAGCTATAAAAAAAAGAATACTTCCTACAATCGAAATGTAATCTTTACTTTTCATACCACTGATCAAGTATAAGACTGCACATAGTAGAAATAAGATCCATCCACATAATTGATATTTATGATTAGTTTTCAAAAGAATCATCTCCTAATCGTATTGGAACTTAAAGTGTAAAGATAAAGAATCAAGATTCCTATGTACTTGTTATCTCAAATAATATAAGTCCATTATTCCTTATAATCTTTAGCCGATCATATGACAAAAACAAAGGAAGAAGATAACAATATATCATCGTCAGGGATCTTTCAAAGGTAGAGAGCTTAATGATTTTTAAATAGCTTTAGCAAACACACCGGATCGGAACGAGATTTTCTTCCTTCAAAAACCAAGTTTATCTGTATCTCCGAGCAAAAAAAAGCAGCAGAGACTTGCGATCTCTGCTGCTCACAAAAGAGGTAATCTAAAATTACTTAGCTGCTTTTGCAGCTTTGATGATCATTCCTAAATAACCTTTAGTATCCGCAAGAGTAGCACCAGATACCGCATCGACTACTTTTTTAGCATCCTGATTAGCAACACCTTCAATTTCAGCGATTGTTTTTCCTACGACGAAAGCTTCGATAGCTGCATAGTTGTCAGCAATTGGCACAGTAGCACCAGCTTTCTCTGACATGTTCTTGCTATAAACAGCGCTGTCAATTTTTTTAGAAACTAAAACCTGACCTTCAGCAAAGCCTTTTCCAAAATAATTTTCTTCACCTTCAATGAAAGAGTTAGGAACACCAATGAGATCATCACTAGCACCTTGAAACTGGAACTCATCAAGATTGGCAGAGATAATGGTATCTCCTGACATAACAACAACAGCAGTACCAAAAGCATAGTGCCCATGGGGCGCATCAATGATATAACCAGTTTTAATATCAGAAGTATTAATATCTCCGCCACAAGACATAAGAACCATAGAAACAACAAACAACATTACAATAATTTTTTTCATAAAATTAAATCTCCTTACCTATATGAATAAATAAATATTGAAACAATTCAAGACATTTTTGCAAAAAAACTCATTATTTATGATGGAATCTGTACTAATTCTACCAAAATTAAAAGCTCCTATATCTTTCTCTCTATTTGATAATGATCGAATAAGAAATTTCTCTGGCTTTCTAAGTATCCAGCACTGCTGAAACAGCGAATATGAATATATATTGAACCGCTGTACGGTGGTGCAACCTGAAGAGAGATTCTCAATCATTTTTATGCTGATTTCAGAAAATATTTACGAAAGACTATATTCAGTTTATAGAATGTTGTATCTCTCAGAGTATGGATTTGGAAATAATCAGAATATCCTAATGCTAAGGCAACCCAACGAAACTGAATGTCAATGTTTTTTTTGCCAGTATTTAATGAGTCAATTGCTACAGAAAAAGTATTTCACAGGATCTTTATCAGACTGAATTGTTCAGGATGAAACAGGTAATAAAATCAATAATTGGGATTATCATGGGTTTGTTTTTATCGAACAACTATATAAAAAAAATTAGAAGCTCCTAATATTTAGTATTTCTGTAGTAATAAAAACTTGACTATTAAAGCATTTGAGATGAAGTTTTATTGATGAATATAAAGGATGATGTATGATTCGGAGTGTTTTTAAACTTTACGTAGACCGATGGGAGTTTTTTCTTGATCTATTGCTGCAACACATCGGTATCACGATTATAGCTGTTTCAATCATCACTATGCTGGGCTTTATTATTGGTATTCTGATGACAAAGAACGAAACCTTTGCCGTCATTATGCTTACCATAACCAATTTTCTTTATACCATTCCATCGATAGCACTTTTCGGATTTCTGGTAACAATAACGGGGATTGGAAATAAAAGCGCTGTTATTGCCTTAATTCTATATGGTTTGCTTCCCATCATCCGCAACACCTATGTTGGAATCAAGGAAGTGGACCCACAGGTTATAGAATCGGCTGTTGGAATGGGGACAACTGAATGGCAACTGCTTTTCAGGATAAAGTTGCCCTTAGCACTACCTGTCATTATCACCGGTTTTAGAACCATGGTTATCATGACAATCTCACTCGGAGGTATTGCTTCTTTTATAGGAGCGGGTGGTCTTGGAGTGGCCATCTACAGAGGTATCTCAACATATTTCCCAGAAATGATTATCGCCGGTAGCCTGTTAGTTGCGCTTTTGGCCATAATCACAGATTGGTTCCTGCAACTTGAAGAAAAGAAACTAAGGATAAGGGTTTTCGGGCCTGAAACAAAGGATAAAAAATGAAAAAGAAATTAGCCTTAATCGTGACTTTGATTATAATTATTTTACTGAATGGATGTATCGGGAAAAATAAAGTTGCTGATGATGCATCAAAATCTACAAAAACAAAGAAAATAGTCCTTGCAAGTAAGCCGATGACAGAGCAATTCATTATTGCTGAAATACTTAAAGTCTTAATCGAACAGGAAACAGATATTGAAGTGGAATATAAAGAAGGTATAGGCGGCGGTACATCGAATATTCATCCTGCAATGAAAACGGGTGAAATTGATCTTTATCCAGAATATACGGGAACCGGGTGGATGTTTGTTCTTGGGCAGCCGCTGATTAACGATCCTGTTGAACTTTATAAAGCAGTTAAAGAAGGATACAAGGATTCATTCGCTATTGTCTGGAGTGAACTCTACGGATTCAATGACACTTTTGGTATTGCTATGAAACGCAAACTGGCTGAAGAAATGGATATTAAAACTTATTCAGACCTAGCAGCTAAAAGCAAAGAATTAACCTTCGGTGCAGAACATGATTTTTTTGAAAGAGAAGATGGTCTACCTGGAATTGTCGAAGTATATGGGTTTGATTTCAAAAAAGAGGTAGGTATGGATATAGGTCTTAAATATCAGGCTATCGGTTCTGATGAAGTAGATGTTATAAATATTTTCTCTACAGATGGACGACTAAAGGAATATGATATGACAGTTCTTGAAGATGATCTAAATTTCTTTCCATCCTACTATTGTGCAACTTTAATCCGACAGGAGACACTGGATACTTATCCTGAACTTGTTGATGTTCTTGATCTGATGACTGGTCTGATTAACAATGAGGAAATGACCAACATGAATTATCAAGTTGAAATTGAGAAATTGGAAGCTTCTGAGGTTGCGCGAAAGTTCCTTACAGACAATGGACTTCTGAAATAAAATGATAGAAGTTAGAAATGTTTTTAAATCTTATGACGGTAGTACTTCGGTGCTAGATGGTTTGAGTCTTGATGTGAAAGATGGGGAGTTTGTCACTCTGTTAGGGCCTTCGGGCTGCGGGAAAACAACTCTTCTTAAAATGATTAACAAACTGATACTCTGTGACAAAGGCAATATCAAGTTCAAAGGTAAAAACCTGGAAGCATGGGATACGATCAAGTTAAGAAGAAGTATAGGATATGTCATCCAGCAAATTGGGCTTTTCCCTCATATGAATATTGAAGATAATATTGGGTATGTTTTATCACTAGAAGGGGTGAAGACCGCCGAAAGGCATGAAAAAGCGGTTGAACTGATTGAACTTGTTGGTATGGATCGCGATATGTTGAATCGCTATCCTACAGAGCTTAGCGGCGGTCAGAGTCAGAGAGTGGGAGTCGCAAGGGCTCTTGCTGCAGATCCTGAAGTTGTATTGATGGACGAACCCTTTGGAGCAGTGGATGAGATTGCCAGAACTGCCCTACAGGATGAACTTCTTGCTCTCCAGAAAAAGCTGGGTAAAACTATTCTTTTTGTTACCCATGATATACAGGAAGCTCTAAAACTGGGTTCTAAGATTGTCCTGCTAAAAGATGGAAGAGTCGAGCAAGCTGGCACTAAAGAGGCCCTTCTCTTCGAACCTGCATCAGATTTCGTTAAAAATTTTTTAGGCCTTAAAGGATTTAAAAGTATACTAAATGAGGGAATCATGAATGAAATTTATGAAAAAGTGGTCTCTGAACATAAAACGATGGATGAGGTATACAGCAAACTTCAGGAGATATAATTGAGCATTCCCCATCCGAAAGGAGGATTCTAATGAAAATAGCAGTAACAGCGGCAAGTGGTAAATTAGGCTCAGAAATAGTCAGAGCCGTTTCTAAATTAATATCAAAAGAAAATGTAATCGGGTTGGCAAGAACCCCGGAAAAAGCAAAGGACCTAGGTATTGAAATCAGACCAGGTGATTACAATGACAAAAACATTTTAGAAAAATCTTTGCAATCTGTGGATACATTGTTATTAGTATCCGGAATGGATGCTCCAGAAAAGCGCATAGAACAGCATCGAAATGTTATAAAGGCTGCAAAAAACAGCGGAGTGAAGAAGATTGTTTATACGAGTGTGCAGGGAGCAGAAGAAAATACTGCCTTTTCTCCTGTTGTCCAGAGTAACCGTCAGACTGAACAGGATATTCGGAATTCTGGGATGGATTGGGCCATAGGGCGCAACGGGATTTATATCGAACCTGATATTGAGTATATTGAAATATATAAGAAACTTGGCGGGATATTTAATTGTGCCGGGGATGGTAAATGCGGTTATACCACACGTTCGGAACTTGCTTATGCTTATGCAAAAATGTTAACTGAAAATAAACATAATAATCAGACTTACAACCTCCATGGAGAAGCGCTTACTCAATACCAACTTGCAGAATACATGAATAGTGCTTTTGGACTAAAATTGACATTTACCTCTATGACAGTGGAGGAATACCGGCAGGACAGGATCGCTGAATTAGGGGAATTTATGGGTTCAGTTATTGCAGGGATTTATCAGGGGATTCGGGAAGGAAAAGCTGATAACCCGAGCCATTTCAATGAAGCTGCAGATAGAGAACATCAAAGCTGGAAGAGTTACTTTAACAATATCCAGCAAAATATAATAAAACAATGAACCAGGTTTCCTGATGCAGTCAATGGCGAAATCCCCTATTGACAATTTAATATGCGAAAAGCAAATCTGGTAGAAAATGATCCATCTTCATGGTCTTAGGTTAGTTTTTTGCATCTCTAAGCACTTGAGTGCAACAATGATAGTGCTGGTCTGATAAGACTTGCTTCTTCTTAATCGTACCGGAATTGTTGTCGATTACAGCATCAAAAATCTTGTTAATACCCTGATGCATTCTCTGATAATTATAATATTCTAAAATAATCTTTCAGATTTATTTCTAAAAAACAGCAGAAAAAGAACCTAAGCTTCCCACGGAGAATTTTTTGTTCTTTACATGAGTGCGCAATATGCGACAGTTTGTGTAAGGGAGTTTCAGTGACTATCATCAAGCGTAAGACAGTTGAGGAATATATCAGTTCATATCCATTAGCTGAGGCTGGACTTAGAGGGTGGTTTATAGTCAATCAGAAATCGACCTTCAGCAATATTCTGGAGCTTCGAAAGGCTTACCCGTCTGCTGATAATCTTAAGGGATCAGATTACATCTGCATCAACAGCAAAAAAGATGCTAAAGCTGTTCAGCATCTTCTGGAACTGACAGATCGAATTGAAGCTGGAGAACCATGATCATAAACAGGGTGATCTCACAGATGTTGCTTCCCGGACGATTATTAATGAGATCTTAAATGGTAAGAGGGAGTTAAACCTCGGGCATATCAGAAGACTCTCTGATAAGTATGGTGTATCTCCTGAGCTTTTCATAAACTAATCCTCGGGTTCATAATACAGTAGAACTGTAGATAAATGGAAAAGACAGTTGACCTTTATTACAAATAAAAAACCGTAGAATGGTAGTTTCCATCCTACGGTAAAGTCTGAGCTAATTTCTCAAAAATCCTATTATATTGACACCACTAGATTCCGCTTTAATGCAGCCATTTCCAAACAGCTAATGGCTGCTTCCCAGCCTTTATTACCACCCTTGGAACCAGCCCGCTCTAAAGCCTGCTCCAAACTGTCACAGGTAAGAACACCGAAACCTACAGGCAGACCCTTATCAAGGGACACCGACGCGACCCCTTTGGAGACTTCAGCCGATATATATTCAAAATGGGGAGTTCCTCCCCTAATAACAGCCCCAAGACAGATGACTGCATCAGGGTTTTCCTCTGTTGCCCAGGCCGCCCCCAGGGGAATCTCAAAAGCACCTGGAACACGTATAACTTTTATGTTTTCCTGCTTAACACCATGACGTATAAGACAATCAATAGCTCCCGATTCCAAACGGGATGTGATGATATCATTAAACCGGCTGACCACGAGGGTAAAAGTCAGCCCCTCTCCACTTAAATTTCCTTCTATAACATTCATAGTTTCACTCATAGCATTTACTCCTAAATTTTCTTATATTGTCAGGTCGAAAGATGGCCCATTCTTTTCTGTTTCGTATTTATATACTTATGATTTTCTTCTCCTGCCTCGATCAGCAGGGCTACCCTTGTAACCTGAAAACCTTCTTCTTCCAGCTGGCTTATCTTATCGGGATTATTTGTTAGCAGTCTGATCCTAGTTAACCCTTTTTCCTTCAGATAATTAGCAGCCGTTTTATAGCTTCTGCTATCAACCTTAAATCCTAACTTTAAATTAGCATCTAGAGTATCTAGGCCGGCATCTTGCAGATGGTAGGCCGCAGCTTTTGCCTTTATACCGATCCCTCGGCCTTCCTGACGGAGGTAGATAAGATACCCTTCACTTTCACGGCTGATCAATTCTTGAGAGAGCGCCAACTGGCGGCCGCAATCACAACGGCTTGAAGCAAAAAGGTCTCCTGTCAGGCACTCAGAGTGAATCCTCACAAGGGGACCATCTGGATGGGATGATGCAGATTTATTCTGACAAACAAGACAAATATGCTCCCCTCCTGTTGATTTATCCCCTTTCGCAGGGTTGAGGAATTCCATATAAAAACGGCCTCTCTCCGTGGGAAGACGAACCGGCTCTAGGCTTATCTCCGGATGTTGTTTCTCCTTCCAACTGATTAAATCTTCTATTGTCAGGATTCCAAGATCCCACTCTGCGGCCATTTCAAGCAGTGTGTCCCAGCGGGCCATCCTACCGTCGTCATCCATAATTTCACAAATAACAGCAGCCCCTTCTAAACCTGCTTGACGGCAGAGCTCCACTGTTGCTTCAGTATGTCCCTGTCTTGAATCTAACCCACCTTCTGCTTCCATGATGGGGAGCAGGTGCCCTGGACGGGCAAAATCTCCAGGTTGACAGTCTAGAGAAGCTAACCTTTTCAAAGTGGTCGATCGATCGAAGGCGGATATACCGGTGGTACAGCCTTCAATGGCATCCACGGGGGTACAGAACTTTGTATTGTGCAGAGCCCCAGGACCATCGTTCGTATCAAGTGGAATCAATCCGGCCCGTTTACAGAGACTCTTTTCCAGAGCACAGCAGATTAATCCCTTGGCTTTGGATGCCATGAAGTTTACTAAATTCGGATCGGCAAAACGGGCGGCACAAACCAGGTCCCCTTCATTCTCTCGGTCCTCATCATCCGTCATAATTATCATTCCGCCAGCGGCAATGATCTTTATTGCTTGTTCAACAGTCAGTCTTCGCTTGTTCATACATATCCCCATTCAGCCATACGGCTCATCGTAATTGATTCTTTGTTCTGCCCTGTCATCACTTCCTGATACCGAGCCCGCAGGAGACAATCACTCTCCAGGTTGATAAGCTCTCCCAATTTTTTCTGTTTCAGAATAGTCCTCTCGAGAGTCTCTCCAATAAGCTGTACAGAAAAAAAGTTTGATCGAAGCTCGGCAATTGTGAGACTCACACCATCGAGAGCCACTGATCCCTCAGGAATCAAGCCCTGTCTGTTAACGGGCAGAGCCACCCTTAGCTCAACTCCCTTTCCCCAGGGAGTTTTTCCAAGAACCCTGACAACTTCCGAGACATGTCCCTGAACAAGATGACCATCCAGGGCGCCATCTATGCGGAGAGCCTGTTCCAGATTGACCGAGGATCCTGTCCGGAGCCTCGGAAGAGCCGTTTTATTCAGAGTCTCGTAGTAGCATTCCACTGTAAAGACAGATTCTTTATCTTCTTTCACGGTTAAGCAGACCCCGTTGACCGCGATAGAGGCGCCCTGTGTCAGGCGCTTATCAAAATTATGGCTGATGCGAAAAGACAACCCTCCGGGAATAGGACGTCTAGCAACCAGAGTTCCTATACACTCAATCAGACCGGTAAACATGTTAAAGCCTCCCTATAGCCGTTGAACATTACATCATTACCACAACGAGAAGATGTCATATCACGGAGTTTCAGCTTTGATGCTACAGTAGAAACCTCCAGTCCATCTGAAAAAGGGATTCCCTCTCCCAGTAGAATAGGTGCAACGAAAAGTGTCATCCTGTCCCACAGTCCGTTTCGGAGAAAGGAACCAAAGGTTTTTGATCCCCCCTCCACAAGGAGACGATGAATGTTTTTTTTCCTCAGATCAGAGAGGACATGTGGAAGGGAGAGCCCTTTAGAGTCTCCAGGAACTGGACAGAAGTGGACATCACTCTTAATATTCTCCGGGATAAGACAGCACTGATTATGATAGATATGCACCTGACCTCCCTCTTTCTGCCATCCTTCGGGAATTTTGCCCCGGGAATTCAGGAAGATGCGGGCAGGTTGTCTACCGGGAGATATCTTATTTTCACCATCGCGAACGGTTAGGGAAGGTAAATCTGTAAAAAGAGTACCTCGGCCCGTAAGTATCCCATCAGACTGGGAGCGAAAGTGCATGACAGTGTCTCGAGATTCAGCACTGCTGATCCACTTGGACGTTCCATCAGAGGCGGCTAGAAATCCATCGAGAGAGATGGCCGCTTTGAGATGAACATAGGGACGTTCTTCCCTGATAAGGGTTTCATAGACCCTGTTCAAGCGGGCCGATTCTTCTTCCAGAACTCCAGTAAGAACCGAAATACCATGGTCGCGAAGTTTACTTATTCCTCCTCCGGCAACACTGGGATTCGGATCGACTCTTGCTATGACAACGCGGGAAATTCCCGCCCGGATAATTGCATCCGTACAGGGAGGATTATGTTTCCCTTTCCCGCTGTGACAGCATGGTTCCAGTGTGACAAAGAGGGTAGCGCCGATTGGATCACAAAGACAGTTAGCCAATGCGGCAGCTTCCGCATGAATAGCACCATAACGCTCATGCCAGCCCTTTGCTAAGACTTCTCCATCTCTGACTATTAAGGCTCCCACCATAGGATTCGGGAATACCTTATCCCAGCCCCTCTTTGCCAGTTCAAGAGCCTCTCTCATAAAAACTTCATCTATTTGCATAAGAATGCTCCTTTTCCGGAGCTTGAATTGACTAAAAAGACGGGAATAGGGAAATTTGTTTTTCACCCGGATTCCAAAAGATAATGGGCGGTTGAAGAACAAAAAAAATACCCCGGACAGATTGGACCTGTCCGGGGCATGGTTATCCACTTTACCTTACTCTTCTCTCGTCCAGACTATACTGTCGGCACTGGAATCTCACCAGTTCAACCAGCTTTTCAGCCGGTTCGCGGGCTTTAACCGCCGGTAGGGAATTGCTAATAACAAGCTCACCCTGCCCCGAAGAATCATGTTTGAAAACAAAATTAGTGAAGAAATGATCTTTTGTCAAGTAGCAGACCTCACTTCAATATTTCAATAAAATAGTTACAAAAACAATTTAAAAATGATTTCATACATTGCCATATCCTGTTTTGTAGCTTTTGCCCATCGGGCGAGAATCTAAGCACTACTCCTGTATTCTTTTTGGTGAAATCCACCAGGAAAACGTTTATAAAATATGGTCATAATCATTTCAGGAAGAGGATTTAGTTTAAATCGTATAAAACGGTTGTTCTTTTATAAGAGAAGGCTGGGACATGGTGTAATCCCTCCCCATTTCTGAAGGGCATCATTTGCAGAATTGTCTAAACATTTCGTATTTTCATCCGTTTCTCTGTATTCAATGATTTGTGGCTTTTTTGGAAACTTGGAAAATCAGGCTTAGAAATAGACGGTCATTCTTCAGACATATACCTATTCTTGAATGTAATCGGAGACACACCAATTTTCTTTTTGAATATGATTCCAAAGTATTTGGGATCATTATATCCAACTTTCTCAGAAACTTCATAAATCTTGATATGGTGATCTTTTAAAAGCTCAATTGCCTCCCGGATTCTATAGTCGGTAAGATATTCAATAAATGTATATCCCATATAGTTCTTAAATAACCTACTCAAATAGCTTTCACTAATTTTCAGTTCCAGAGCTGCATCTTTAATGCTAATATTCTCACTGAAATGAGCTTCTATCCATTGCCTGGCTTTCACAACATATATTTGTCTGCTGTCATACTGTGCGTCGAAGCCTGCTTCTTTTGCCAGAATTCCTTTTCCTTCCTGAATTAACCGGTTTTGATCCCGTTGTTTTGTCATGTTACGCTTTTCTTCAATTTGTAGAATGACTCTTTTGATTGTGTCATAAAAGTCATCGTCATCGATGGGTTTAAGTAGGTAGTCTCTGACGCCTAATTTTATGGCTTGCTGGGCATAAGCAAAGTCGTTATATCCAGATATGATGATATATTCCGTATCGCAGACTCCATCCAGTTTCCTGAGCATTTCTATACCATCTAAAATAGGCATATTGACATCTGTAATCACAATATCCGGTTTTAATTTTTTTACCAGTTCATAACCTTGCAATCCGTCGCCGGCTTCACCTATCACCTGACAGCCAAGTTCTGCCCAGGGGGTTGTTACCACCATCCCTTTTCTGATGTAGGATTCATCTTCAACGATTACAACATCAATCACATAATCTCTCCTGTCATAGTTTTCGGCATGGTTATGACCACCTCGGTTCCGCCAGAATGACTGCTGATTCTTACACCAAAATCATCACCAAAATACATCTTTATTCGCCTGTCTACATTATAAATTCCAATATGGTGTTCTGGTCTTTCAAATGTCAGCTCTTGGATTTCCTGTTCTGTCATTCCTAATCCGTTATCTGAAATCCTAAACTCAATAAACTGGCTTTCACTGTTTCCGTCAGAAGATCGGGATTTATTAAACTGACCGGTAATTGTGATGATGCCATCGCTTTTATTTGTTTTACCAAATCCGTGTATTATGGAATTCTCAATAAATGGTTGAAGTATGAGTCTTGGAATTCGATAATCCATCAGAGCTTCATCTATATCTGTTATTACTTCAAAACTATTATTGTACTTGATTCTTTGTATTGTCAAATAGCTGTTTATAAATTCAATATTATTGCGGATTGTTAAGAATTCATCAGCGCTGTCAATTGAAAAGCGAAGTAGTCGGGCTAGATTGGTCACAACACTGATTGCTTCTGGCTGATGACCCAGTTTTACACTCCATTTTATAACATCCAGAGTATTGTAAATAAAATGAGGTTTTATCTGGGCTTGTAGCATTTTGATTTCCACTGTCCGTAATTGTTTTTGTTTTTCAATGACCTGATTCATGTAAATGTTAAGCCGGTCAAGCATCTGGTTGAAATATTTTCCAAGTTCGCCAATCTCATCCCGATTTCTTAAATTTGCTCGTATTTCTAAAGCGCCTTTCTCTACTTCACCCATAACGCTTATAAGCTCTTTAATGGGGCTGGATATTGATCTGGCTTGTGCGTTGGCAAGGATAATTGACACAAGTAAACTAAAGAGGCTTCCGCCAACAATGATCAATGTAAGTATGCGGTTAAAAGAATGGAAGATATTTGATGAAACGTTGACTCTGGTCACCGTTTTCAATTTCTTATCTCTGTATTCAAGATTAAGAAATGTACTGTTTCCTATCAGGCTATCTATGGGGTAGTGGTTCCCAATTTTTTCCAGGTCTAGATATTTGGCTTGCTGGAATTTTCCTTCCATTTCACTATTAATCGAATCAAAAAGCGTATATCCGTTTTCATCTAATAGTACCATATGATTAGACAGGCCAGAATTAAACACTTTGGCTTCTTCAAAGAGGACCTGTCTGGACATTTCCACCAGAATGTAACCGGTAGGCGAACCTGCCTGATCATAGAGTTTGCTTCCCAAACTGATGATGGTCTTTCCTTCACGAGAATAATCCATTTCCTGCAGGTAGATGACTGGGTCATTTGTCTGACCTTCGATTTCTCTGAAAACCCCCCATTTGTTCATCAATTCAGCCTTATAGCTTTCTGGAAAGTCGGATGTTGAGAAAACTCTACTGCCGTCTAAGTTCGTCAAGTGTACAATAGGCTTTATTACTTCACCTTCAAGAGCATCATACATAATTTCATAGATTTCATTGTTGTCTGTCTCTAATCTGGAGGCTGAGTTCAGAGACTCACTAGTCTTCAATCCATTTTGAATTTGCAGAAGAATATTTTCATATGCCGATACTCTAACATGAATCTTTTCATGAAAAGATATGATGCTGTTCATCGTCTGCTCGTTAAGAGTTCTATTGATGAAATTCAATGAAAATCCATACATCAAACCGCCCATTATAATTAAGGGTAGAATGCTGCATAGAATGTACGTAATGTAGAGCTTCTGAAATATTGGAATTCGGATTTGGCCCATCCTATAAATCCATTTTATCGAAATCAGCGATAATATTGCGCCATTTATTAAGAATCATTTCCTGATTGTCAAATGTTGATAGGTTAGAGGCATCGAATATATTCAGTTCATCCATAGATGAAAGGCCGTTTGGAACTCTGACATCGTTTCTCACCGATCTTAAATAGAACCGGTCAACCATGAAGGTCTGAACTTTCTTGCTTAGAACAAACTCAATAAAAGCCTTAGCTTCTTCCTTGTGCCGGGCATCTTTCATAAGAGCTATGGAGTCATTTATGACTGGAGTGCCTTCATTGAGATAAACGATTCCTATGTCTTTGCCCTGGTGAATTAGATTGATAGCAGCTTCTTCCATCGTAATCCCAATGGCAAAATCACCATCGGCCACACCATTGTAAACCTCTGATGATTTTGAGAGCATTTTGCCTTCAACATTATAATATAGTTTTGCTGCATTATCCCAATTATATTCCTCTTCCATGCCCAGTTCCAGAAGAAAAGACAAGGCAATATAGGCTGAGCCAGAACCCTCCGGATCAGCCAAGGCCAGTCGACCTTTCCATTTTGGCTGAAGTATATCTGACCAGCTGCGGGAAACCTCTTCTTCTGATACAAGTTTGCGGTTGTATATCAAAACAATAGGAAGCAGGTTGTAACCGAGAGTATATTCCGTACTGGATTCATAGTAGAGGGGTTCAAATAAATCTTCATAAATCGTCAGATATTCCTTGCTCCCACCCCACATGAGATCCATTAAATATTTATCACCTTTGTCTTCGAGAGAATGCAAAAGATCAAGAGTTCCAGCAGAAGTATATTCGGTTAGAATACCAGTACTCTCCTGAAACTCTTTAATAATAGGTATAATGATTCTTTCATTTAGAGGACTATGTATCTTTAAAACTTGATTTTCAGATTCTGTATCCATTAGAAACCCTGGCAGCTTAACTAAAAAATACAGAATGATGATGATTAAGGGCACGATGAAGAGTATTAAAATTTTTAATCTTGCTTTTACTATCATAGTGCCGGAATAATCTCCATTCTCTATCAGTTCCTTTGCAATAAAAATTTAGCCTCCGAAGAGCCTCAAGGTAAACAAGGCGACTGGTTCTGAATAGGTTACAAGAACCAAAACAGACAATAGAGCTATAATAAAGGGCCAGACTTCTTTAAAAAAGTCTTCCAGTTTTATATTTACGATAGAGCAAACTGTAAACATCATTGACCCAAAGGGAGGAGTCAAGCCTCCGATCATTATGTTTACAATAAAGATAATGCCAAAATGCACGGGATCAATACCAAATAATTTTACAGCCGGTACAAGCAAAGGAGCGAGAATTACCAGAGCGGCTCCACCTTCGATGAACATACCAATAAAAATTAACATGACATTGATTACAAGCAGCAGTACAAAAGGACTGCCTGTCATATTGATCAGGAATTCTGTGATTATCTGGGGAATCCTCTCCAGTGTCAGATAGTATCCAAATACTTTGGCACTGGCAATGATAGCCATAACGGCTCCCGTTCCCTTTACTGTATCCATTAGGATGAGTGGTATATGCTTCACTGTCAGTTCTTTATAGACAAAGAAACCAACGGCCACTGCAAAGGCAACGGCAATACCTCCAGCTTCTGTTGGTGTAAATATACCAAAGCGCATTCCCATAATAATGGCAAAAGGAATAAACAGTGCCCATACGGATTTTGAGAATTGCTTAAAAATCGCGGCTGGAGATGACATCCGTTTTCTACTGGGCTGATAATTTCTTTTGACTGAAATAATATGAACTGTGATCATCAATGCAATGGCCATTAGAATTCCAGGCATATATGCCGCAAGGAACATACTTCCTACCGATACATTGGCAATCAGTGCATAAAGAATCAGATTTGTTCCAGGTGGGATTACCGGGCTTATAGCCGATGAGGCTGCTGTAATTGCTCCAGAAAACTCTCTAGAGAACCCTTTTCTCTCCATTTCCGGGACTAGAATTTTTGATTGCATTGCCGCATCGGCATTTGCAGAACCTGAGATCCCTCCCATCAAGGCACTGAGCAGAACATTTACCTGTGCCAAACCGCCTTTTGTATGTCCGACAAGAACATCAGAAAAATCCATCAGTGCCTTACTGATTCCAGAATGATTCATTACTGAACCAACCATGATAAAGAAGGGTACGGCCAGATAGGGGAAGGATTCAACTGCTGTGACAAACTGTTGAATGATCATCTCCATAGGCATCGAGTTGTTAAAAAAGATAAAGTAAGTTAGAGATGAGCCCATTAAAGCAAAGGCTATTGGAACGTTTAAAAAAAACAGAAGAAATAATACTCCTACAGGAATTAATACCTCCATCAGTCAGACTCCTTATTTGTACTCATCGTTGTCTGCTCTTCCTCAACAATGTCACTTTCCAGATTATCCTCTACTACAAATTTTATATCAGCACCTGTTACCATTTTCCTGAAGCTCTGTTCCAGAAAATACAAGGAATATAAAGTAATTAAAGCAAAAGAAAAAACCATGGAACTGTAAATATACTTGTAAGATAATTCCAAAGCTGCTGTAATTTTAGTGGAGCCCATCACGTATTTAAAACTGAACAAAAACATAGTTCCTGAAATAGTAGAAACAATTAATGATGTAATGAACACAATCACCGGACGTCCTTTTTCAGGCACCAGATTTGTCAGAAGTTCAACACCGATGAGGCCTCCTGTTTTGTATGCGTTGGCAAGCCCTAGAAAGATGGTCCAGACAAAACACCCAACTGCAATTTCTTCGGCCCATGTAAATGTAAAGCGCAGAAAATACCTGGTGAAGACATTCATTATGACAATTAATGTTGTAACAGATAAGAAGACGGCGCCAATATACAATTCAAAATGAACGCCCAAATTCCTAATAATTTTTTTCATATAAAACCCTTTCCCATTAGCATAAAATAAGGTTTTCCCCCAAAGGAAAACCTTATTCAATACATAACAGTTCTATTGAGCAGCTTTGATTTTTTCAAGCTCAGTCAAAATCCTTTCATAAATACCGGGAGTCCATTGTGGGAACCTGGTATAAACAGGCGCAGCTGCTTTAAGGAATGCTTCGCTGTCAACTTCGTTAAAGACAACACCTTCTGCTTTGAGAAGGTCAATAAACTCACCTTCTGCTGCCAGGGTTTCTTTCAAGTTGTCTTCTCTTCCCATTTCAAAAGCGTCTACGAGAATTGTTTTTTCTGTTTCTGTCAATTTATCCCACAATTTAGTTGAGATGGAAACAGCTGAGACACCCAGAAGATGATTAGTCAATGAGTATTCTTTAACATTTTCATATTGCTGTGTTCCGTAATAAGTCATGATAGAACCCTCTACTCCATCGATAACACCCTGCTGTATTGCGGCATAAGTATCGGGGTAGGGCATTGCTACAGGATTTCCACCCATGGCTTCAATGGTGTAAGTATAAAGCTGACTGGTGGGGACACGAATATTCAATCCTTCCATATCTGCAGGTGTCTTAATTGGCTTGTTTGTCATCATACTTCTGAAACCAAAGACCCAGTCAAGAGAGAGAACTTTAATACCGTTTTCCTCTTCGATTTTCTGATTCATTTCTTTTACAAGATCGGTCTGTGTCATTGCAAAATACTCATCAAAAGAGCTGTAAAGGAAGGGACCGGTAATTGCATTATAGTCTGGAACATAATCTCCAAGAAAGTTGACACCATCAACAAGTATCCAGTCAGAACCGGCTACGATTTGCTCCATACCGTCTTTTCCAATTGGTAAAACGCCGCTTGTGAATAGTTGAAGTTCAAGGGATCCACCGCTTTTCTCATTGACCTCTTTGACAACCTTTTTCAAAGAAATAGCAGTTTGTTCATCGTCGACGAACTTGGTGCTGATTTTAATGACTTTTGGCTCAGCTGCAGCAGAAGCTTTGCCAGATTCCTTTTTGTCATTACTACAGGCCGCTAGAGTTAGTAGTGTTACTACGACCAGAGCCCTTAAAAGTAATTTCCTCATTTTTTCCTCCTAGAAAAATAATACTGATTTATACTTTCACGAAGACGCAAAAGCATTCGAATTTACTAAACTCTATACTCTGTGATGCCCCAAAGAAACTGAATATACTATTTTTTAGTTTAAAATTATGAACAAACTTTTGATGTCATACTCGTTCTCTTCTCTTTGGAAGGAGAAATGGTTTGAATCAGTAGGGGTGGGAAAGGCTGTGCTTTGAATAATGTGTGTATGATGGAAGATAATCAGAGTGCTTGATTGAAAGGGTCTCTATAATATGCCTTGGGAAGGGTTTCTAAACCGGGCACAAAAGACAATTGCCCGGTAATTTTTATTTTTATAACAATGATTTGAAGAGTTTTATAACATCTTCTTTACTAACTGTTCTAGGATTCCCAGGAGCACAGGCGTCGGCTATGGAAGATTCAGATAGATAATCCAAGTCTTCTTCCTTCACTATATCTTTCAAGTTTTGTGGTATACCAACATCCTTAGATAGCGATTTAACGGCATCAATAGCCGCTTTTCTATACTCAGCCTGACTCATAGATTCAGTATTTTTGACACCCATAGCCTGAGCAATATATTTGTATTTCTCTCCAGAAAATTCAGCATTATATTCCATGACTGTTGGTAAGAAAATTGCACAGGCTACTCCATGGGGGGTATCATAATATGCACTGAGAGTATGGGCCATGGAATGGTCGATCCCTAGACCGACATTGGAGAAACCCATTCCGGCAATATACTGCCCTAGTGCCATATCTTCTCTGGCTGCGGCATCTCCTTTTACAGAATCACGTAGAGAGCGACCGATGATTTCAATGGCTTTAAGGTGCATCATATCGGTCATTTCCCAAGCGCCTTTTGTAATATAGCCTTCAATGGCATGAGTTAAAGCATCCATACCGGTTGAAGCACAGAGCGAAGCAGGCATGCTCATCATCATATCTGGGTCAACACAGGAGATGACAGGAATGTCATTTGTATCGACGCATACGAATTTTCGCTTCTTTTCCTGGTCGGTGATAACATAGTTAATAGTGACTTCAGCCGCTGTACCGGCAGTGGTTGGAACTGCGATAATGGGAGCACACTTATTCCTTGTGGGAGCGACTCCTTCCAGACTTCTAACATCTGCAAATTCAGGGTTCGTAATGATGATTCCCACAGCTTTCGCCGTATCAATTGAGGAACCTCCACCAATGGCAATAATGTAATCAGCAGCAGCTTTTTTGTATGCCTCTACACCGCTTAATACATTTTCAATTGGAGGATTGGGTTTTATATCAGAAAAAAGCTCATAGGGAAGTGTGGCTTTGTCTAGAAGATCTGTAATTTTGCTTGTCACACCGTATTTAATTAAATCAGGATCGGTACAGATTAAGGCCTTGGACCAACCTCTGGATTTAACTTCATCTACAATTGCTTCAATTGCTCCTTTCCCATGATAGGATGTTTCATTAAGGGTCATTCTGTTTGCCATATCGTTGCGTACCTCTTGTGAATATTTTTTACCTATATTTTGAGAGCTTAACGCAGGAAGAACAAGTTACAATGAGTTTAATGTGTAACGTTTTATCTATATATTTTTAACTAATACGGGGTGCAACAACTCAGAAAGTTTGATAGGAAGGGCTTCTATGAGGGAATCCGCCATCATTTCTGATGTTTTCTGCATTCCATTAATGGCCCACTCAACTGTCATCGCAATGGAACCATGGCAATACATTTCAAGTAAAAATTGGATATCTTCATCTAATGGTCTTTTCGTCTTTTTTTCAATAAGGTTCGTATAAAATGATAAGATAAATTGGTAGTCATGTTCTTTTATGGAATTGTAATCCGATGATTTAAAGGCCTGACTAAAGAAAACTGCTTCCTTTCTGATGAAATCATATTTATGGATTAGTCCTTCTCTCATTGATAAGCTAATACCCATTTGCTCAAAACATTCTTTTGCCAGGACATCAAAATACCAGTTCACAAGATCATATTTATCATTGAAGTTTCGATAGAAGGTTTGACGGGTAACCCCTGCAAGAGACACAATCTCTTTGACGGTTAGCTTCTCGAGGGATTTCTGTTCCATTAGTTTTTTTATGGAAGCTGCCAGTTTGTACTTTGAATGGTTCTTTTTCACTTTCAATATTTAGCATAACACTTATTCCTAGTATGAGAAACTCAGTGCTTAATTCTTTGAATAATTTTTACATCAAGATAGAGCTTGCTGGGTAGGAGTAGAGTGGAAATGAAATCAAATTTTGTTGCTGTCAAAAACAATAGGACGGGTTCAGAAATAGTTCTTTTGTAAAGTGAAATGCCCCAGAAATGGGGCATCTTTTGTAGTATGAAAATATAGTTTAAGAGATCTTCTCAACTAAGGAAAATCTCAATGCATTGTATATACTATAATTCTAATTCCAAGGGGAAGTCACCAAGTCTCTCAACTTCAAAACCAGCTTTTTTAAATTTTTCATAATCAAAAGCCTCTAATTCATCGTAAGCCAGTTTGTGGAATTCATAAAAATTCTTCCAATATTCCCAACCTGTACCCAAATCATTTTCAAGAAAAACTCTAGCACACTCAATGCCCATCTGAGGAGCAACATAAAAAGCACCCATGGCCAAAACATTAACATTATTTCCTGTTATTGCTCGTTTTGCTGCTTCTACACTCTGAACTACTGTGGCATGGACATGGGGGCATTTACTTGCAGCGATATGGATTCCAGTCCCTGTTCCACAAAATAGTAAGGCCCGTTCAAACTCTCTCTCTGCTATTTTAGCTCCAACTTTTAAGCCAATTCTATGAAACATCTCAGGATCTTCTTCATCAGCGCTACGAACTCCTATATCTGTGACCTCCCAGCCTCTTTTTACTAAATCTGCTACAACGGCTTCTTTTAAAGGAAAACCCGCAAAGTCTGCTCCAACTAAAACTTTTTTCTCTTTAACGGTTTTCATCTCGCATACCCTCTCTTTTCATTATTATTTTAGTAATAACCCTTTTCAAGGCTGTTATTTCTGCCCTTTAAGTTAGGTTCATCAGGACATAAAAAACTCTTCAAGTGAATACCTATTAAGGGATGTATCTAGATTCTATTCTAGCAGAGGATTCATATTTATCCAGAAAATTTTAGATTTCTTAACATAGAGGGAGTCGCATATTGGCTCAGTTCATGAATTAAGTAAAAAAGTTGACAAGTAGGAGATTGATAATATAATCAAGGGCATCTGAACTAAAAGGAGCCAATAATGAATTGGAAAAAAAAGATTCTTATATTGTCGATTGTTTTAATGTCAATTTCACCTCTATTCGCCGGTGGGCAGCAGGAAAAAAGCTCTACAGACTATGAAATAGTAGTCGTTCCAAAGGATGCTTCTAATCCATGGTTTGTCAGAATGAAGGTCGGTGTTGATGAGTATGCTAAAGAAACTGGAGTTAATGTTTATCAGAAGGGAACTGCAGAAATTGATGCTACCCTTCAGGCACAGTTGATTCAGGATTTGATTGCACAACAAGTTGATGCTCTTTGTGTTGTCCCTGTTGACCTAGAATCACTAGAACCTGTTCTAGCCCAGGCACGTGAAGCGGGTATTGTTGTTATTACACATGAAGGTGCTGATTTAGAAAATATTGATTATGATATTGAAGCCTTTAGTAATGCTGGATATGGCGCTTTCATTATGGATAATCTTGCAGAAGCCATGGGAGAAGAAGGAGTGTACACGACTATGGTTGCCTCCCTTACCAATGGTTCACATAATGAATGGGCAGATGCTGGTGTTGCACACCAAAAAGCAGTCTATCCAAATATGCAGCTTCTTGATGAAAAACCTAGGGTAGAATCTAATGATAATGGTGATGTGGCTTATAACACTGCCAAGGAATTGTTTAAAAAATATCCTGATCTAAAAGGTGTTATGGGAACTTCCAGTTATGATGCCCCTGGAGTAGCGAGAGCCATTGAAGAACTTGGGTTGATTGACAAAGCCTATACCTCTGGTACAGGTATGCCTCTTGATAATAAAGCCCTCCTCGAAAGTGGTGTTGTTAAATCCCTTACTCTTTGGGACCCAGCACTTGCAGGTAAAGCAATGATTTCATTAGCCAGGAAAGTTCTTGCTGGAGAAGAAATCTCAGGAACTGTAGACCTCGATGTTGATGGATATACAGCTCTCAAATTCAAGAAAAATAGTTCTAAAGTTCTTGAAGGAGAAGGTTGGATCGTTATCAATTCTGATAATGTTCTTAGTTTCGGATTCTAAATAACGCAACACAATGTATTAGCCCTGCTACCTTTTTAGTTTAGCAGGGCAAATTTTTTTTAATTATATATTTTGAAATATTTCTAAAAATGGGAGGAAATATGGCGGATGGATTACTTAAAACCGTCGATATCCACAAATCGTTTGTAGGGGTTCAGGCACTTAAGGGTGTCTCTCTTTCACTGAATCCTGGAGAAATCCATTGTTTAGCTGGAGAGAATGGGAGTGGAAAATCTACACTGATAAAAATTATATCAGGGGTATATTCTCCCACAAAAGGTCACCTGGAAATTAATGGAAAAAAATACGGGAAATTTTCACCTATTGAAGCCATAGCAAACGGTATACAGGTTATTTATCAAGACTTTTCTGTCTTTCCTAATCTGACGGTAATGGAAAATCTGGCCCTGAATAGTGAACTTGCTGATCGCCATCGTTTTGTTAACTGGAAAAGGATGCGTAAAATAGCAGAGGAGTCTCTTGCTAAAATTAATTTCTCAATAGATCTAGATGCTTATGTCAGTACACTTACCGTTGCAGAGAAACAAATGATAGCAATCAGCAGGGCATTAATGTTCAATACCAAGCTTATCATTATGGATGAACCCACTACTGCGCTGACTCGCTTAGAGGTGAAACAACTTTTTAATATCATTTTAAAGCTAAAAGAACAGGGTATTGCTATTCTTTTTGTGTCTCATAAACTGAATGAGGTTTTTGAAATCTCTGAATTCTTTACGATCTTAAGAAATGGATCTGTCGTCGCATCAGGTGAAACTAAAGATTTAGATTCTAAAAAGTTCAGTTTTTATATGACAGGACGTGAATTTGAAGAAAAACACTTCATTCCAGAGAATCTTAGTGAAAAACCTATATTTGAAGCGAAAAATCTATATCTGGAAAATCATTTTAAAAATATATCATTTACTTTAAAAGCTGGAGAGATCTTGGGTATAACAGGGCTTCTTGATTCAGGAAGAACTGATCTTGCATTATCCATTTTTGGGGCAAAACCCCTGGATTCCGGAGAAATATATGTTAAGGGAAAACCGGTAGAAATTAATAATATTCAAACAGCAATAGAACATAAAATTGGCTACGTTCCTGAAGATCGGCTTAGTGAAGGGCTTTTCCTTTCCCAAAGCATTTCAGACAATATAGTTATATCTAAAATTGATAAGCTTACTTCTAAAGCTGGTATTATTGACAGCAATAAAAAGAAAGATGAGATAGATAAGTGGGTGAAGGAACTCTCAATTGATACTCCAGATCCAAGTAATGCTTGCCAAACACTTTCTGGCGGGAATCAACAAAGAATTGTGCTAGCAAAATGGTTAGCATGTAATCTCGATGTCATTATACTCAACGGGCCTACTGTTGGTGTTGATATAGGCTCTAAACATGATATTCATGAAATATTGCATGACCTTGCTGCAAAGGGTCTTGGTGTCATTATTATATCAGATGATCTGCCGGAAGTATTGGAAAATTGTTCACGAATACTTGTCATGAAATCAGGAGAAATCGCAGCCAATTTAGATCCTAATACTACTGATGAAAAAACAATTCTTTCTTATATGATGTAAAAGGAGTATGCAGTGCAACCATCATTGCCAACAATAATAAAACGATTATCAAGACGAAATGAAACATATGTATTTATAGTGCTTATAGGTTTATGTTTATTAATTGAGATTAGATCCGGTCAATTCTTTTCTTCAAATAATCTTGTCGATATCAGTTCTGCCATGATTGTACCAGGGCTTTTTGCAATTGGAGCCTTTCTAGTACTGATCTCTGGAGGTATTGATGTCTCTTTTCCCGCTCTAGCATCCCTTAGTGCTTATGCTACGACTAAGTTGTTATTGGTCATAAACTATAACGGAAGTATTTGGGCAGCAATTTTGCTTGCCCTTTTTATTGGAGCTATACTTGGAGCTTTCAATGGTTTGTTCATAGCATTCTTTAATTTACCAGCTCTAATCGTTACTCTGGGTACAGCCAGTGTTTTTAAGGGAATCATGCAGGGGGCTTTAAATTCGAAACAGCTTACAACCATTCCTGCTGGTATGGTTGAATTTGGTAAGAAATCTCTATTTATTGCAACAAATTCAGTTTCGGGACTAACCAGTCGAATGCCTTTTGCTTTTCTATTCTTTCTGCTTGTTCTGGCGCTCACATCCTTTATTCTCCGCTACACTATGTTTGGACGTGGAATCTATTGCATTGGTGGAAGTGAAACCAGCGCAATTAGAGCGGGTGTGAGAGTTAAAAGAACAAAATTCATTATGTATATCCTTGTGGGTATGATTGTTAGTGTTGCCGGCATCTTCCGTGCAAGCATGATGCAACAATTCCACCCCACAAATATGTTAGGAATGGAGTTGAATATTATTGCAGGAATCGTTCTTGGAGGAACTTTATTAACCGGTGGTAAGGGAACATTATTTGGAGCTATTCTTGGTACCCTTCTTATCGTAGTTGTCGAAAATTCTTTGATCCTTATTGGTGTACCAACTACCTTCAAAAATATTTTTATCGGTTCATTAATTATTATTGGTACGAGTGTCAGCATTTATCAATCAACAAATATGAATGGCATTGGTAATAAAAAATTTACTAAAAGGAATGCAGTATGAATTTATTGAATAATAAAAAGATAAAATTCATGTCAATAAATGATCCTCATATTACAAGGTTGGTTTTTCTAATTGCCCTTTGGATGATTTTTATAGCCATAACCCGATTCGGGAAGTTTTATACTGTACTAAATTTTCAGACGATGGCATCGCAATTTCCAGAATTTGGATTAATGGCTTTAGGCGTCATGCTTTGTATGTTGACTGGTGGAATTGATTTATCAGTTGTTGGGATCGCCAACATGACCTCTATAATTGTGGCTTTTATACTTTTGTCTTTAACAGGTGAAGGCGGAACATTGCCGGCTTTCTCAATATTATTAGTGTTTATTTTAGCAATAATGATAGGTGCAATTGCCGGTATTTTTAATGGTGTTCTCGTAAGCAAACTGAATATTCCCCCCATTCTTGCAACTATGGGATCCGGGGCATTGTTTACTGGTATAAGTGTTGTTCTCACAAATGGAAATGCGGTTAGCAAATTCTCCAGAGCATATTCACAGACCATAAACAATAAATTGGGAGGAGTTATTCCTGTTCAGCTGATATTTTTTATAGTGATGGCAGTTTTTATATGGTTCCTTCTCTCCAAAACTGTTTTTGGAACAAAATTATATATGCTGGGAACAAGTCCTACGGCAGCAAGGTTTAGTGGATTAAAAATAACAAAACTTCTGATAAAAACTTATATGTTATCTGGTATAACGGCTGCTTTAGGCGGAATGATTATGCTGGCAAATTATAATTCTGCTCGTGCTGATTATGGTTCAGTGTATACCCTGCAAACCGTTCTTATTGTTGTCTTGGGAGGTGTGGACCCATTGGGAGGAAAAGGCAAGATTAGTGGTGTTGTTCTGGCTATCATTTTATTAAGAATGCTCGAAACTGGTATAAACCGATTTCCCCATATAAGCAGTTATTATATTTCTCTGATCTGGGGTAGTGTCCTGCTTCTTGTCATGGTTTTAAATTACTTCAGTGTAAATAAGAAGCCTGTAGTAAAAGAATAAATATGGGGCATCCTTCTTAGAAGGACTTGTGCAAAAAAGTTTGAATTGATGGTTCCAGCAGGAAGCGGAATGGTAGACAATTCAAATGGATTCGTCAAACAAAACAAGCATGGTGAAGAAATGAAAAAGAATAATGTATTATTGGTTGGAGAGTCGTGGATTTCACATAGCTCCCACATTAAAGGGTTTGACCATTTTTCTACATCTAATTATGAAACAGGTCACTATTATCTTAAAAAAGCGCTAGAAAAAAATGAAAATATCAATCTGACTCATCTTCCTTCTCATCAGGCGACAGAAGAATTCCCTGATTCATTAGAGGGTTTGCAAGAGTATGATGTCATAATGTTGAGTGATATTGGTTCGAACTCTCTACTCCTGAACAGAAAGGTTTTTGTAGAGGGGGAGGTTTCTCCAAATCGTTTAAAACTGATAAGTGAATGGGTCAAAAATGGTGGCGGGTTTTGTATGGCCGGAGGTTATCTCTCTTTTGCAGGTTTTCAAGGAGCGGCAAAATACCATAATACTCCAATTGAAACAATTCTCCCTGTTGATGTGTATCCTTATGATGATCGGGTTGAAGTTCCTGAAGGCGTGATAAGTATCATAAAAGACCCCCATCACCAAATTCTGAAGGGAGTTGGAGGAGATTGGCCGTATTTACTTGGTTATCAGGAAGCCCTTCTTAAAAAGGAAGCACAGCTCTTAGTTGAGTCAAATTATGGTCACCCTCTCATTGCGACAATGGAGTATGGCAAGGGCCGAACAATGGCCTGGATGAGTGATATCGGTCCTCACTGGTGTCCAAAGGCTTTTGCTGAATGGGAAGGGTATGAAAAATTATGGCAACAAGCCATAATTTGGTTAGCCAACAAATAACTAGAAATTATTTCTTTTAAAGAAACTTTAACAATCTGGATCATATTAGATGACAGGTCAGGAAAAAAAATCCGGCAGATGCAGTTCTTCACTTCATCTGCCGGGTCTTTGATATGAATCTAAGACTCTTAAGTACTATTGTGCGTCAGCGACTACAGTTTCTCCGGCAATAAAACCGAAAACTGTGATAGAAGCTAAGGCGTTCCCTCCCAGGCGGTTTGTTCCATGAACTCCACCCACGACTTCTCCAGCAGCATACAGACTATAGTGGTCTGATTTCTTAAACAAGAATTCTTAAAATTAAGTTCACTTTATTCGGTTATGAAGCCATCTTTGATTGAATTCTACCATAATATACATCCTCTGGATATTCATCATCCAACGATTGATGCCTGCGTTTTGTATTATAATATTCAAAGTACTTTTTCAAAGATTTTCTTGCATCCTTTATCCCTCGGTAATCTCTTAAATAGACCTCCTCTTGTTTAACAGTACGCCATAATCTTTCGACAAAAATATTATCAAGAGCTCGGCCTTTCCCGTCCATGCTGATTTTTATGTTATTATTTTTTAGTAGATCTGTAAATTCTTCACTTGTATACTGGCTACCCTGATCCGTATTAAATATTTCAGGAGCCCCGTATTTTTCAATAGCCTCTTTTACTACAGACTTGCAAAATTCGACCTCCATTGTATTTGACAATTTCCAAGATAAAACCTTGCGGCTATACCAGTCGATAACAGCGGTCAGATATACAAAACCATCTTCAAGCCTCAAGTAAGTGATATCTGTTGACCAGACATGATTCACTCTATCAATAGAAAGGTTCCGCAGTAAATAGGGGTATATTTTGTGTTCAGGGTTTTTCTTTGAGAGATTTTTCTTTGGATAAATGGCACTTATGCACATTTCTCTCATCAATCTTCGTATTTTCAGACGACCAACTTTGATTTTATGAGTCTTTGTTATTTCTTTACTCATTCGTCTGCTGCCCATTGTGGGGTTCTCAAGATATATTTCATCTATGAGTCTCATAATGACCAAATCGAGTTCTGATCGGCCTCTGGGAGTATAATAGAAGCAGGATCGTGGAATAGATAATAGTTCGCATTGTTTGACCAAGGAGAGTTTTTCATTTTTTGATACCAAGGGTATTTTCATTCTTTGTTCAAACGCTTCAAGTTTTTTTTTAAGAAATTGATCTCAATGGTTTGTTGTCCAATTAGATTTTCCAGATCATTTTTTTCTGTCTCTAAATCTATAAGATGTTTCTTTTCATCCTTATCATTCTTGAAGGCCGATTCAGCATTATCCAGAAACTCTTTTTTCCACTGTCTCACTTGACCTGGATGCAATTTGTATTTGCTGGCAATTTCATTTATTGACAAATCCTCTTTAATCGCCTCAAGAGCAATTTTAACTTTTTCAGCACTATCGTGTTTTCTTCTTTTTTGACTGGTCATGTTCTCTCCTATTCTAAAATATCGGTTTTGGAGTGAACTTAATGTTGCTGCTTTTCTGTATTAATTTTTTAGACCGTTATACTATCCTGATGGTCCCTCTTTGTTTTAACTCTTTGGATGTTCTTTTTCATGTCAGTTCAATCTGATTGTTAAAGACTCTTGTCTAAACCTTTGATAAATTCCCTGGGTGTCATATTCATCTCTTTTTGAAATTGGAGTAAAAAGCCGATATGGATTTGAATCCGCATTCAAGGGCGATACCTGTTATTGTAAAAGTAGGAAATTTATCTTCCATGACACTTTGAGGAATTCTTTGATTCGAAGCCCTATAGTTATAAAAGTTATTCCCAGACTCTTTGTTGATCGATTCAGAGACATGATGAGTGGATATCCCCATCTTTTCTGAGAGTGCCCTTAAGGTCAGATCATGATCGGTATGCAGATTCTTTTGTTTACCAAAGTATGGCTGAAGTAAGTGGAATAATTGTCCTGGAGAAAAAAAAGAGCATAAAATGAAGACTCCTCATCTTTAAAATTGTTGAATGATTTTAGACAAACGGGTCTGTATGTACAGATTCACCATTTGTAGGTGTGCCATTAAATAGATCGAGTACATCATTATAGGTTTCTTTACATAATTTGATCCTATTAAATTATGAGAGAATACATTTTTTTTTTGGTTGAATTTTCATAATTTTTCATCTATAAAATATATTACTCAACAGGATCAGTCTTAGGATTGGTCTGTAGATCAACACAATTTTTGGAGGATTAAATGAAATTCAGAGTGTATAGCTTGTTCCTGGCGACTGCAATTATTTTCAGTCTCAGTTCATGTGCTACAACCTGCCCAGCAAACGAAGGACAAAATGTTTTTTTTGATGAAGCACCGAGATCCGTCGCAAAAAAAGTTGCAGATTATGAATCTGTAGTTGTTTTAGGTTACAATTCTACAATGGGATTGGAAACAGCAAAATTAGATGATTATATGGGAAACAGTAAACTCAGTTTCTCTGATACGAATGATTTTCTGGTTTCAAATGATGTAAAAATTGATTTTAATGCAGAAGAGATTCCCTTTCCAATAGGTGATCAGATTAATGCACAAGAGAAGGTACTTCTGGATGAATTGCAGAATACCACTTTTAAGATTATTGATAAAAAGACCTTACTTTCAACAGATGCGTATAACAAAGTCAGTAAACCAATACGCAATGAAGAACATGCTGAATCTGGATTGGCATCAATTAATGTGGCCGATGGATACCACACAACCTTTCAGTTTCCCGGTTTTATGAATGATACTGAATCAGTAGTCAATATGTTCAAAGCCAGTTTGGAAGAAAGCGGTGCTGACTTTGGTATCATTGTTGCAGAACGCCCCTATATCAGGGTCCACAATGATCATGGATTAGTTGAGGAATACATGACAAAATGTACACCCTACTATACTGTCGCCACAAGAAACACCTACTATTTGATTCAGCCAAAAACTCTTAACCAAGTTTTGCATCCTCAAACATTTATAGCAGAATCAGGTAATAGACATCTTTTAGAAGATCCTGCTGAGAATCCTCTATTAAGGAAAGGAATCTATACTCCAGAGATGGTTGAAAAGGACAAAGAGACATGGATGAGCGAAGTGGCAGACGCTTCGGCCTTAGCCCATAAATCATTTGTTGATTGGTTAAACGCTCTTAATAACTAATATAAAAACATGATATAAGAAGACCGACTATCCTTAGTTTTGATAGTTGGTCTTCTATAAGTACAGATGGTCTTACAAGTATTTTCCATATCACAATTTTTGAATGTTCTGTATAAAAAATAACTAATCTTTTACCGTATAGGTTCATACCAGCTAAATTAGTGAATTGTTATTAAAAATAATAACTTACTTGGCAATCCTTACATACTGACTTATTATGGGCTAATAGAATATCCAAGGATCACTAATGTAGAAATTTGTTCATACTCTACTTCTTTAATAATTATATCATGCCCATCTCCCTCAGGACCTTCACTATTAGAAAATGAGACTTCACTAGAAACTGAAACGGCAAGTAGTGCAAATGAAATTACCGCCTTCACTTTTGAAGGACTTACTACACCAGTCGATGCGGCTATATCGGATACAACGATTACAGCAATTCTCCCATTTGGAACGGCTACATATTCTCTGGTGGCTACTTTCACAACTACAGGGGAGAACGTCTCTGTCGGTGATGTTACTCAGATTAGCGGAGTAACTTCCAACGATTTTCAACGACAATCAGTTATATTGTCACTGCAGAAAATGGAGATAAACGGACTTATACTGCTCAGGTAACAGTTGCCATTGCTTCAGATAATGATATCTTAGTATTCTCTTTCGATGAGTTGTCTCCTGTTGTGGAAGCGACAATTTCTGGGACAGATATTACTGCAATCGTTCCGAGTAGGACAGATATGACAGAATTGGTTGCAAGCTTCAGCACAAGCGGTGTAAACGTAACAGTAGATAGTGTTACCCAGGTTAGCGGGATTACTCAAAATGACTTCAGCGCACCAGACTTATACCGTCATTGCCAGTGATGGATCATCAAAGAGTATGAAATTATTGTAACTAGAAGTAAACTTACAAAAGAAGAGTTACAACTCATGATATATAACAGTGAAGATGTCACAGGTGTTGATACATCCGGAATAACAGACATGAGCTATCTGTTTGTCCTCAGAAAAACTTTCAACCAAGATATTTCAGGCTGGGATGTGAGTTCCGTAACAGATATGTCCGGAATATTTGACGGAGTAGAATATTTTTTCTCAGTGTAACGGACATGTCCTTTAAGTTCAGCGAAGCAAAAGAATTCAACGGTGATGTGTCCAATTGGAATGTCGGCAGTGTCAAGAATATGTTTAAGATGTTCTATAAAGCACGTGATTTTAATCAGGATATCAGTAATTGGACTGTGGATAGTGTTAGTAATATGAGCTATATGTTTGCTTTGGCAGACTCATTTAATCAGGATATTTCTACCTGTGCTATGGATAATGCGGATGATTTAACAGGGATGTTCTACGATGAGACTTCATTCAACTGGGATATATCATCATGGAGAAACCATTTTTCTTCAGATATTACCCATGATTCATTTACTGGTGGTACTTGTACTTTAGCTGAGGAAAATCATCCTTATGTAGATTGGTTTACAGAGAATTTATAGTTTTCTTATAGGGAAAATTAGTAGAAAAATTCTAACTGGTCAGGAAGAAAATATTAGATTGTTCTCCTCTCCCATAGGGAGGATCAAAAGATATTTCATTTCCTTTGGTCCTGAAACTATTCTACCGGGAGGTCTCATTCTTTTCTAAACCTTTGATAAATTCCTTAGGAGTCATGCCCATCTCTTTTTTGAAATTTGTGTAAAAAGCCGTTATGGATTTAAATCCGCATTCCAGGGCGATACCTGTTATTGTAAAAGAGGGGAATTTGTCTTCCTTGACAGCTTTGAGAAATTCTTTAATACGTAGTCCATTAATGTAGCCATAGAAATTATTCCCTGACTCTTTGTTGATCGACTCCGAGAGATGATGAGTCGTTATCCCCATCTTTTCAGAGAGTGTCCTTAAGGTAAGATCAGGATCAGTATGCAAACTATTTTGGTTAATGTGGAAATTGAGTTGTTCATATATTCGATGAGTTTCCCTGGGAGACAGATTGGAAGATTTGTACTTTTCCCTGGTTTCCTCTGATTTTGTCTTACCCCTATTTAAATAATCACCATAACTTTCAATCTCAGACTGATTGTGAGCAAAGAGTGAATAAAGAAAAATGAAGAGTAGGGCCGGGAAAATCCGGATGATAAGAGCTGTTGTCTGGTGAAAACTATGAGCAGATGGGGGGAAAAGCAAAATAATGAAATTAAATAGAAAGAGTCCCAAATAAAAGATCACCAGATAATATAACCATGAGAGAGTATTTCTATAGGTTTTACTTGAATAAAAGTCTGTCACAGTAGATTTATGTCTTCTGATCATATCGATTACAAAAATGCTATACAGAACTCTCGAGACAATCGCCATAAGATCCAGGATGTGATCTAGAACTGTACCCACAGGTATGCCTGAAGTTACATCTTCAGGATATAGTGCGGAGGGATTCAGGACTTTATAAATTACCATTATTGCAAAAGGGATGTAATGTAACCATTCCACTTGTCGTTTCTCTCTCTGATTTAGAAGGTTGTTTGTATAAAGATAGAGAGTCGGTCCAATCAGAAAATAACTGCTGCGGGTTAATATTAAAATTCCTGACAATATTGGATCAGGCAGTATTTCGGGACGGAATAGATTGTCCAGGATTGTTAATCCAAAAATACATAACAAAAAAATGGCCGAATGGGCAGATACAATATGGTCCCTGTTCAGGGTGATTAAGCATATACCAGATACCATCCAGGCAAGCCCCATGGCTAGTAATAAATCCAGAGCATTAAACATAAAGTGATAATAACACTTATTTCGTTTCGGTCGAAGCGGAAGTTCATTACCTTAGAAATATATACAATAGAAATCAGAATTAATGACTAAGGAGTATTGGAGTGAATCTTTTTAAATCAGCTGTTATCGCGGCTGTTCTCGGTGTTTCAATAACCGTTATAGGATGTCAAACAAATGGGAAAGAGCTGACTCAAGAGTCACCAAAAGTCAAATTTGTAGTGACTGATGCTATGCAGACTAAATTTTATGATACCCATGGTAATATTATCGAAGAACCAGAGCCAGGAGATCCTTTGTATGGCCAGGATGCTCAATACGAGGGAATCAGGCCTTTGTACACCGATAATGGTGATGGTACTGTTACCGACGATAATACAGGGCTTATGTGGCAGCAAACTCCGCCAAAAGATAAGATGACCTACGATGAAGCCATGGAGTATGTCGAGAAGCTGGAACTTGGAGGGTATACTGATTGGAGACTCCCTACGATTAAAGAATCCTTTTCTCTTGCTAATCTCGATGGTCAATTGAATGTCGGGGATACCAACCAAAGTGTCCCCTATATAGACTCTGACTATTTTGATTTTTTTTATGATGAAGGTCGGCCATATACTGGGTCTTATTGGACTAGCAGTGTCACCAGAATCCCTGCTGAAAATGAATATGAAGAGATGGAAAAAAATTATGGATTTAACTGGGCGGACGGTCATCTGAAATCCTATGGGGACGGTTATTCCCTTGATGGTTCAACATCGGGTTCTTCCATTCCGGCAGGAGTCCGGGCAGTACGCGGCGAAGAAGGTGTTTATGGTGTCAATGATTTTACTGACAATAGGGATGGCACCATCACCGACCAGGCCACAGGTTTAATGTGGTCTCAGAAAGACAGCGGTGCAGTGAATGATGATGGAACTCTTCGTTCTGAGGATGATGAGAATTTTGGTCTTGGACGTACCTGGGTGGATACTCTGGTCTGGGTTCAGAACATGAATGCAGCTCAATATCTTGGATACAGTGACTGGCGTCTTCCCGATGCCAAGGAACTTCAGAGCATCGTTCAGTACGGCATTTCTGAGCTTCCGGCAACTGACTCTGATTACTTTGACTTGAGCCGGACCGATAGCTATATGTGGACCAGTACAACCTGTGGTGACTTTCCAGACACGGCACTCTATTTTGCCTTCGGTAAAGCCTATGGTATTAATCTGATGACAGGCGGTGTGCCTGCCGGCCAGGGACCCGAAGGAGGAGAACAGATGGGACCTCCTCCGGAAGATGTCAATGATCCTATGGAAAATGAAGTAGAGTCTTTCGTCACTGTAGACGCTACTGTGGCCGACTTCGTCGACACACATGGGCCAGGTGCTATGCGAAATGATTACAAGGATGTTACAGGTACAGCCACCCAGGCTCCTGCACTATCCCGAGAACTTTGGTCTAAACTCTATGGAGAAGAATATCCCTACGATTTTGATCCATCTGATGAGACCACACTCTTTGATTTGAGTGCCTCAGAAAATGCGGCAGATTATATTGTACTCTATAACTATGCTTTACTTGTTCGGGATGCAGATTAATATTGAAAATGGAAGATTTTCAGCCAGCCCTGTCGGCTTGAATCTTTCATCAGATGGTGAAAAGTAAATAAATATAGGATGGCTTAGCCCTGAGTTGCTCCACGCTCTCATTCACTGAGGCATGGAGTAACTCAGGGCTAAAAAATTACGGTGTGGGTGTGTAGAAATCAAAATATTGAACTTCCGGGTCACTCGATACCGCGCCATCATTGGCTATGATACTTATAGCTACATCCCAATCCGCATCAGGATAGGAAGAAGCGTCATCTTTGGTGCTGTCAGTGTTCACAAACGCTCCGGTCAGGTTAGTCGCGGGAGCAATATCAAGCTCAAAATCCGCTTCTAAACCGTCCACGACATCCTGACTCTTCAATGTGTCCCCGGGGCTATACAGTTGATCTCCACCTCCGTCGACCCGAAAGCGGAGCTGCTCGACACCCGTTGGGAGTGAGTGCAGCTGCCAGGTGACGGTCATTGTGTCGTCTTCTGCATTGGTCGCGATGACACCATCAAGGTTGACTGTATCATTACTGTCATCAGAACCACTTGTATCATCATCGCGGTAGGGAGCGCCTGATGATCCATCACCAAACATCCCATCGCTTGCTGTTATAAGCGGTGCTCCAACCACCGGTGTGGTATTGCCGCTGGTCGCAACAATCATCGAATCTGTACTGGTTGCCCCGTATTCATCCCGGACCTCAAGAGCTAAAGTATAGACCCCTTCACCAGGCTTCGCATCACTTCCCGATGTCTCCGGTGTAAAATCTGCCACTGCGGTGTTGGTGCTATCGGGATCCGATGGATTGGTCCAGTCTGTATTGCTTAGGGACAGTGCTGAACCTTCGGGCTGATCCGTAACACTCCATCGGTACTGCCAGGTATTACGGCGGGAGGTCTCCTCAGCGCCACCTCCCGAGCCTGTTAAAGTAAGGGGATCATCAGCATCAATCGCTCCAATTGAGTCGACTCCCGCATCTGCCCCCGGCGCAGCATTGGCAACAGTTATTGTTACATCAGAAGTCCCCGTCAAACCCCACTCATCAGTTGCAGTCAACCTAAGTGTGTAATCACCAAGATAGCTTGGTACAGTTACATAATCTGTTTCACCAACGGCATAGAAGCTTGTGGTGAAAGTAGGCGTCAAAGTCGTTCCATCGCTAAGAAAGTATTCGCTGTTCAGGGCCGGTTGACTTACCACTTCCCAGCTGTATGTCATAGATTCAGGTCCATCCGGATCATCATCTTCAGCACTGGCACTCAAAGTAACCGGAACACCCGGATATCTGACGGCACCGGTTCCGGCCAGGGCTGTGGGAGCATTGTGTGTAACCGTGATAGTGACAAAGGTATCATCTTGAAGATTATATTCATCTACAACTGCAGCAAGCAGTTTGTATTGACCCGGAATTTCTGAAGAGAATACTGCCTTTGACGAATCCGTCGTATCAACGACAAGGCGTGCAGCATTCTCTGATGGTTCAGTAATCACCTCCCATTTATAAGTGAGAGTCTGGTTGTCAGCATCTACTGAATCACTTAGATCCAGCAGCTGCTCTATACCTGGGTAAAGTGTATAATCACTTTGCTCCATCAAAGATATGGGTGGACGGTTTGGATTACTGGTAAGCATCTCGGAACAGGAGCTCAGGATGAAAATAAGGACCAGAACGCAAGCTTTAAGGCCGGTCTTAAGAAATATTCCTGGTGTATTATTTGTTTTATTCATTGCAAATTCCTTGTGTTTAGAAATAGAATCGGACGCCGACTTTAGCCGTGACCGAATGGCCTAAAAAGTTTTCATCGAAAAATATCCGATATCCGGGGCGGAGGAATAATCCCAGCTGTGTGGTTTCTCCCATAATCCATGAGGCCGGTTTTAAGGCAAGGTCCAATTCGAGGCCCAAGGTTTGACTGTAATGGGATTGCCCATTTACCGGTGTAAAGGCCGTGGAGCTTTTTTCCTGGGTATATTCCAGGACTTGAACTGTTCCTCCATAGCCGAGGTGGGGAGTGATGAAAAATCTAGGGCTCACCTCAACGGCGTAGCCGACAGTAACCATCCAATCAAATTCATTAAGACTTTCGACCGAACTGGTCTGGTCCGGGATGTGATATAATCCTTCCACGGCTAGGCCAAAACGAAGAGGGGCTAAGCCATGGAGATGTTGAAATTTAGGAATCAAAATATCAAACTTGGCTCCGGCACCGATACCAGCATCGGAAAATTCACCATAACGGGCATAAGGTAATGATCCATTTGCTGAGATTTCAAAACCATGGATGATGCCAGTTGCCTCAGCACAGTCCTGTACAAAAAGAAAGGTCTGAGGTTTGTCTCCGATAAGAGTTGATGATGGTTGAATCTTTGAATCCTTGGCTGCCACTAGGCCAAGAAAGTAGTGACGATCGGAGACCTGCTCCTCGGGGATGCTTTCACCAAAGCCGCCAATTCTTACCTGGGTATCGGGATCAAGCTTTGTCAGTGTATCGGAAATAAAAATCATTTCATTACTGGTAGCGAGAGTTGGCCGATTCAGTTCGGTGAATTCGGCTTGGTCGTAAGTAACAGCAATACCCTGGTTGGTTTGAAATATGGGTAGTTCGCCAATCTCAGCGCCGGTCCGTCCGGCTTCCTCGGTCAGAACTTGCCGAACTGCGGCTTCGTCGGTCAATCGGGAATCAACAACAAAAACTGCAGCTCCTGGATTTTTCCAGTCGGTTAGCTGTTTCCACCAAACCGATTGGGGTGCGGTCCGTTCTTCTTCTATTTCATCAGAGATAGAGATCTCAACCCGACGGTTTAATGCCCGGCCCTCGGGCGTATCATTGTCGGCAATAGGAAGGTATTGCCCCTGACCTACTGCAGAAATCATTTCTCGGGGAAAGAGGCCTGTGCCTGCAATCGTGTTTGCCACCGCATTTGCTCGCTGACCGGATAAAAGGGTCCCATCGTCAGTATCCTCTGGAACTTGGGCTGTGTGGCCTTCCACTAAAAGTCTCAGGTTCGAGAACCGTTCGAGTGTTTTTGCAAGACTTTCAATTTTGGTTTTCGTTTCAGGTGTAATCTCCGGTGAATCCGGTGGAAATTGCAGGTCCCGATAGGTAATCGAGATGGTATTGTCTCGGACAACAACTGCGAAATCTTCTAACTTCTCGTCCTTAGCAGCGGCTTCGACCTCCTTGACCAGTAATGACAAACTTATATCTTCCCAATTCAAGGGCTGGTGTTCATTTACCAGAGGTAATCGATCGGACTGTTGGGACCAAATGGATTGACTTCCGATGACTACCATAGCCAGGAGTATACAGGGTTTTAAAATCTTGTTTCTTTTCATAGTATGATTCCTTTCTGTCTTCACATATCTTAAAAATCGGGAAAAATTTTAAAGACACATAAAAAATGCACACCAATGCATATATGAAAATACATATTCATTAATGTGTGCGGGTAATAGTATACAAATGTACTTTAAAAAATTCAACGCTTTACTGTCAACTTTATAGATTCGGACTTGCTTTCTGTTTTTTTGATAGCTCAGAAATTTATTCTGCATTGGCGCAGGCGAACCAAAAGAGTTGGCAGTTTGACAATTACCAGAGGAATCTCTGTCGCTTTAAGAAAGTGTGTGGATAAAGCCGGCTAACTGAAGAATCTCTACCAGACAATTCCAGCATTCACTCCCATCATGAAACTGTTTCCTTCGCTGTCAAAGTAGTACATCAGAGGTATATCGAGTTTAACCGGACCGATATTCAATCCAAGCCCCGCAGTCAGACGGGGACGGATAAATTGTGGTCCATCACTATTCGTTCCAAGATCAATGTTCGCCGATCCATCGTTAAATTCCAATAGATCAGAACTCTCTGAGGCAACGACCGGGCTGTCCAGATTCACTTTGACTTCGGAATTTCCAAAGGCGACATCGACCCCTGCTCCAATGTTTAAATCGAGGAGCCAAAGGAGGCGGACCCCGGTTGTTGCCTCAAGAGGAATAGTCCAAGAATTGGAAGTTACCCCCATGGTCAGTGTGGGGTTTATGCTGATTTCTGCATTGTAGGTATTACTACCATCAGAAATATCTCCTGTAGAAACCGGATCAACCGGAAAATTTATCTTAAACCCCGATTTGTTTCTCTGGTACAGAACACCGCTTCCTAAAGACAATCCGCGCCAGCGCAATATTCCCAGAGGGAGCTTTCTTCCATCAAGGAACTGGTAGTTTAAAAAAGCACCAAGGCTAAGAGTCTTAAAGGAAAAATCATCGCTGATGGTTCCGGCAGAAATATCCGCATAACCGAACTTGACGGCTCCATAAAGATTTTCAACAAAGTGATCCATGTTAATACCCAGGGTGGCTGTTATAGGTTGTGCGGCAGCACCGAAGTAGATATCACCCTCTGTTTCAATGTTGTTTATGGCTTCTGCAATAACGACACTATTGGTAGATGGGGCGGAGAATGCAAAACCAGAACCTAAGGTAAGAGCAAAAATTTTATAATCATTATAATTTCGCTGTGTACCCGTATGTGTTGAGGTCGCTCCCGCATTGGCAAACCCCAGTGCCAGATCTTCCTGTCCGATATAGGGCTGAATCTGAGTATTGATTTCCGCTGTTAATTCATTGGTGACTGTTGCAAGAGCGTCATTCATAAAATCATCTAAGGCAGGATCTCCCGTTGGGACAACAGTCGGTGTTATTACGGTCACCTGTGCCAAAAGTGCATAGGGTAAAATAAAGAGAATGAGTACAATAAAAACTACATATTTTTTTTCCACTACAATCTCCTCTTAATAGACCTATTGAGTAACTTTAAGTATGAATGATTCTAAGATCTAATTCCAATCCAATAGACCGGTAGGTGCTCTCGTATCCCTTAACATATGTTTCAAGGGAAACTGGATGTCCTGCGATGTACTTACACCTTAAATTTATTGACTTCCCCAATTAATGCCTCGATGCTTGTATTATTCTCTGTACTCAATTCATTCACTTGGTTTACAGCGACTGTTACCTGGTCAGTCCCACTTGCCATTTCGTTCATTCCGCTTGCAATTTCCTGAGTAATATCGTTCATGTTTTTAGATTCCATTAATACCTGCTTACTACCGGAAAGCATCTCTTCTGAACTCATTTGTACTTTTTGAGTAATGTCATTGAGCATCATGATAGCTTCCAGAACCTGCTTGCTTCCTTCGGTCTGTTCCTCCATGGCCATTCTGATGCTCGTTTCCTGTTCTCCAACAGTTTTCACTTCCTCTTCAATTATTGTGAATTTAGATAATACTTCTTCAGAGGAATGAGTGACTCCCGTGATGGAATTTATAATATTCTTTAAGGCTTTATCGATTGTTTTTGTTTGTGCACTGGATAATTCTGCCAGCTTTCTAATCTCATCGGCAACGACTGCAAAACCCTTACCTGATTCACCTGCATGAGCCGCTTCTATGGCTGCATTCATGGAGAGGAGGTTTGTCTGGCTTGCAATGTGCTGTATGATTTGGCTGATTTCCAATAGTCCTTCCGATTCTTTGGCGACATCTTTAATGGAAAAGGATATGCCATCTAAAAGGTGCTTTCCGTCCTCAGAAGAGTCTGTCAATCTCTTGATGTTTTCAGAATTATTGACAAGTGTATGTGTTACATTTCCTATATTGGCCATCATTTCTTCAATAGCTGATGACGACTCGGTTACATTGGCCGACTGATCTTCAATCAACTGGTTTAGTTTTTCAATTCCTTTTGTGATTTGTTCCATTGTGGCGCTTGTTTCGGTCACACTGGCCGACTGATTCACCGTTTGGGTTTTAATACTCTGGATATTGGCCGTAATTTCATTTATAGCTGCTGCTGTCTCGACCATATTAGAGGACAGATTCACACCGGCATCTTTAAGAAGTTGGGATTGATTCTTTACCTGTAAGACGGTTCTCCGTATTTTTTCAAGAGTCAGGTTGAAATATCTTGCCATATCGCCAATTTCGTCTTTTGAAGAAATATCAATTCTTTCTGTCAGATCTCCGGCACCTTCAGAGATTTCCTTGAGGATCATGGCTGTTTGTATAATGGGTCGGCTCAAAGTTTTACCTATGAAGAGGAATCCAAGAATCGATAAAGTGAGAATGACTACAGCCAAGGCAATAAAAAGATTGGTCAGTGTTTGCATCGGTGCAAAAAATTCATCCTGTATCGCGACGATGGAGATGATAAATGGAGAACCCTTTACGGGGTGGTAACCGTTGATGATATTCTTTCCATTAAAAGAGTAATGCTGCAACCCTATTTTTGTTTGGATCATCGCCTCAAAAGCGGTGGCTAATGACTTTAGATCCGGGTTGCTTTTAGATTCATTGATGGGGTCAAACTGATTGATCACAAATTCTTTATTTGAGTGTGCTGTAACGATTCCACTTGTGTTCAGTAGATAGGCATAGCCATGCTGTCCATATCCCAGGGAATTGGTAATAACACTCAGATGGTTACCATCGGCTCTGGCAATGAGGACCTGCTGAACAACTCCCTCTACAAAAATTGGAGCTGCAAACATGATGACAGAACTATTTGTTACCTTGCTGATAATAACATCAGACATGTTGGCTTCTCCATTGAAAGCTCGTTTTACGTAGTCCCTGTCACTCAGGTCTGCCGTTGTATCTGAGTCAATGTATCTGGTTTGACCGTCCTTAGAAACAATACCCAAACCAAGAAAACCAAGACGTTCTATATCCGGCGTCAGATTTTTGTCCTGCACATTGAAATCCATGGATTTTGTACTTTCACGCATGGCCAGTTCTGTGAGGATTGATAGATTTTGCTCGATATAGTTTTCAACAAGTCTGGCGCTCATTTCAACCTGTATCTTTAGTGTTGAATTTATTTGTGATTCCAAAATATTAGATGCCGTTATTTTTGAACCGACACCAAAACCCAACAGGCTTAGAAAAAGAATAATACTACCGCTTAACACTATTCGCATACTTATCTTCATAATTGTCCTCTCAAAATTATGTCTCAATCACACTCGTATCAATGGGGTCCACAGAATAGCAAAATAATCAGTGATTCACAATTGACAGAAGCGCTATTTTTAGGCTTTTCTTAACCTATTCTTATGGAGATATCTGACATAACAAAAGATAAGCGATGGTAGGTGTATAGTTCAAATGAAAAGGATGTTAGTTGTCTCAAGATGCTTATAAATTCACTGTGAAACGGAATTGAGGCGACACTCGGGGTGTTGCCTAGGTTAAAAATAGAGGATTAAGATTTTAGACAGCTGAAGGGTTTAAATCATCAAGCACAATCTGGTTTTTTCCACGACTCTTGGCAGAAAGCATAGCCCTATCCGCCTGTCTTATTGCCTTCCATAACCCTCCCCGTGCAGGAGTTTCATAAAGTGTCATTCCTGCAGAAAGGGAAAGTTGAACATTTTTTTCGCTGATTCCTTTGTTCAATTGAATTGCCATCTCGCTAAAATCTTCATGAAGCCTCTTGCATAAGAGGGCTCCCTCTTTCTGTTCTGTAGAAGGCAGGAGGATGAGAAATTCATCTCCCCCATATCTAAAAATCAGATCATTTTGACGTGTGGAGGATTTCAGATAGGATGCGGTCTCTATTAATATTTGGTCTCCCATAAGGTGACCGTATTTATCATTGAAGAACTTAAAGTTATCCAAATCCATAAAGACGATTCCTATGGGACATTGGGACCTATCCATTTCAAGTTGCAGGATGTAATCATCCAGGCTTTTCCGGTTCAGTAGTTTTGTCAGGGAATCCAGGGATGCTCTTTCTTCCAGAATCCTGGTATTTTCCTTATTCTTTAAGGTTAGCCCCATATTCATTAAGATCAGATGTATTGAAACCCCGATAATCTGGGAAATCTTTCCAACTGGAAACAGAGTAAACTCCAGATAGACAGCTAAGTTATCAATAACAACTCCTAGAGCAATGGGAATAATACTAAAGAGGATCAATCTGGAAGAAAGGTTGTTCCTCGAGTAGCCTTTTAGAGCAACGATCAAGATTGTCATCAGAGATGGGATGATGATGACATTCATTATATCTCCCAATAAGGGTGTGCTGTGAAAAATACTAATGAGGGCAATGCAGGCTAATAGAGAGCTGAATGTTAAGACTATATTCTTTGTCCAAAGTTTTTTTACATCATAGAAAGAGATTGTAAAGAGTAGGGCAAAAAGGACTGTTAAAGAGTTGAAAAGTGTATATATAAAATATGTATAGCCCGTATTCTGAAAGAAGAGAAAGGACAGTACGCGGTTTTTCCCGGCTAGAGCTGTCATCAGGGTTAGCATTGCCATGGCATAGTGAAAGTAAGACCAGGTCCGTCGAATGGAAAAAAGAGACATATTCACCAAACCAGATAAGAGTAACATGGTCAGTAAAACTATAATAAATGTGAAGTTTTTACCCCAAGTCGATAGAAATTGATCTTGTGAAACAATTTGGAAATCTAAATTCCTAAACTGATATGATTCTGCATGAATATAAAGATCCAAATCCCTTCCTTCTGGCCATTCAAAAGGAAGGGCCAGGGTGGTGGAAGGTAAATCTCTCTGCGACATGGGAACAATGTCCCCAGTCGAGAAACTATGCCATTTTTTTGTGACTGGATGCTGATAATGGAGCTCAATCCATGTCATATTATCGACAAACTGTAAAATCTTGTACTGAGAAAAATCTTCACTTCTTTGTTGTGTTTTTAATTTGAGATGAAAGTACTGACTTGTATTTCGCTTTGTATTTTCTAGAAACTCAGGGTGAAATTTTCCCCGTTGTATTTCTGGAACAATTTCCTCCCATTGTGGGATCGTTAATATCTGTATATCAGGTCTGAAAGTTCCTTGTGGCTGAGAATGAGCACTTAAAAAAAAAGCTTGAAATAGCAATAGAATATACACGAGTTTTTTTAATTTGGATTCCATTGCGCGTCATTATAGAGACTGTTATTCCTCTTTGTAAAGTAAAGGGCTTTTCTTTTTAAGGCTTAGAACTTATTAGACTGAATCTCATTTATATGTAAAGATGGTATGAGAAAGGATCATAAATGAGACAGAACTTCCACAGAGCAGTTGGGCACTTCTCGCTTTGCTTTTATTTCCTGATAGTGTTAATGGGCTGCAGTAAATCTGCACCTAAAGAATCAGGTCAATGGAACTGGCCGGAGCAAATGCACATTGCAGCACCCGGGCGGAGTGGCTTAGCAAAGTATGTGAGTTGGGCATCGGTTTTGGAAGCTGATACAGGTATGGCAGTTCGTGTCATTCCGGAAACAAATCATGGGATATCCATGGGACTCGTAAAATCGGGTAAAATGTTGTTAAGCTCAGGATCTAAGAGTATTTTGAGTCACATCATCGAAGGCCTTGAAGATCAGGCCACCGACGAAAATGGGGGATTTCAACCCAGAATTGTTTGGATACATGATTTGGCTAACTCGGGTTTTTTTGTTCGCAGTGATTCTGAAATACAAACAATCTATGACATCACAGTTGGCACGAAGTTTTCAGTGTGGAATATGAGGGAATCTACATTAAACCCATATCGTTCCCTATTAGCCTGGATCCAAGTGGATGAATCTTCTATTGAATGGATAAATGCCGGTAGTTTTGAAAGCGCAATGAGAGCTGTCTCAGAAGGAAGAGCCGATGTTGCCTTTGGCTTTCCTGCATCTCCACTCATGAATGAACTCGCTGCCGCTCCCCATGGTCTTCGCCTTCTGGATTTGAATTCAGACCAAGATCCTGCTGGAGCCAAACGCTGGCAATCGATTAGTCCTTTATACTCATTTGGTTTGATTGAATCCGGTATTGATGAGGCCCGGCAGCATTGGGGTAGCGTGGGGTATATCTTCAATATTACTTCAGAAAATACGGATGAAGAACTTATCTATCATTTGGCTCAGTGGCTTGATGAACATTTTGAAGATTATGAAGACAATTACGGAACAAACAGGTATATGAGCCTTCATCATTTGATGGAAGCACTTAAGACAACATTTGTTCCAGTTCATCCGGGGTTGATTCGGTATTTAGAGGATCTGGGGCTTTGGACAGATGCTCACAGGATAAGGCAGGAAGAGAATCTGAGGCTTTTAAAAAGATATGAAATAGCCTATTCGGAGGCCAAACTTCTAGCGAAGGATAAAAACATTGAAGTGAATCCATTGAATGATGAGTGGTTATCTTTCTGGCAGAGTTATAAGGTCGTTCAGAAAATCCCCAAATTGGGACAACATCCCTCCCTTACAGAAAGAGCAGATCCAGTATACCCGGAATAAAACAGCAACTATGATCAATCAAAATGAAAAACTTACATTGTGCGTAAAATCCTTTTTTCTTGTATCCACTATTATTGCAGTGGCTCTCTATATCTCCTACTGGTTTGGATTTTCTGTATTTGGAAGAATTCTTTTGACAACGGACTACTCCTATCTGCTTTATGCAGCTCTGAGTCCCATGATTTTTCTAGGAATTGGTCATAAGGGGATACAGGATAAGACAGGTCCTCGATGGTACGATTTTTGGCTTGCAGCCGTTTTCATGTGTTCTTTTGTCTATTGTTTCCTTTCTTCAGATGAAATTAGCTATGGATTGTGGATGTCCAACCCTTCAAATATTCAAACTATAGTAGCTATTTTGCTGGTTCTCTTATCCCTGGAAGCGGGGAGACGGGCTGCAGGATGGAATTATGTTGCCGTTATTTTAGTTTGTATGGCCTATTCACTTTTTGCAGACCGATTTTCCGGCCCACTTTATGGAGTCTCCATACCGTTTACCCGATTGATTCTCGATTTCTCATTTGGTGAAGATGGTATTCTGGGTGTTCCTGCTGTGTTAATCGGGCGATCTATGTTTGGATTTTATGTCTTTGCAGCCACCATGCAGGTTCTGGGAGGAAGCGATTTCTTCTTGAAACTGGCGAATGCCCTGTTCGGTCGATTCCGGGGAGGTCCTGCAAAAACAGCTGTAATAGCCAGTGGATTATTTGGAAGTTTATCCGGAAGTATTACTGCGAATGTAATGACGACAGGATCCATAACCATACCTGCTATGAAAAAGGCCGGATATTCCTCAGAGTATGCCGCCGCTGCGGAAGCCTGTGCTTCTTCCGGTGGTGATACAATGCCTCCGGTAATGGGAGGTTTGGCATTTATAGCTGTTATGGTTGGGAATTTTGAGTACTCAGAAATCATTGTTGCCGCTTTTCTACCGACCATGCTGTACTATTTTGGCTTACTCGTCCAAATCGATGGATATACCGCACGAAGAAAATTAAAAAACAATTCAGATGAAGAATCTCCTGGATTATTGATCATCATGAAGGATGGATGGCCCTTTATGGTGGCTGTAGCTTTCCTCATATTTGGTCTGTTGTATATGAAATGGGGTTTTATTACTCCTCTTTATACTTCTGGATTAGTCCTTGTTTTGAGTTTTCTCCGGAGGGCTGGAAAACCAGGGAAAGAACGGTTGGCACAGCTTCTCATCATAGCAGGTAGACAGCTTTCTTATGGATTGGCTATCTTCTTAGGGACAGGTTTTATATTAGTTAGTTTGTATAAGACAGGGATGGCTTCAGCTCTGACGGCTTGGATTGTTTCTCTTGGATCTGACAATATTTTAGCCGTTCTCATTTTAGGCGCCCTGTTTAATCTCTTTATGGGGATGTTAGGACTGCAGCGTAGTTCCTATCTGTTTCTTGCAGTTACTATGGCTCCCGCAGTGGCGTCTATAGGACACCTTCCAGAGATTGCCGTCCATTTGTTCCTTATTTTTTTTGCAGGACTGGGAGGATTGACTCCTCCTGTTGCAATCACAGCTTTCATTGCCGCCGGGATAGCCGGAGCCAATGGGATGAAAACTGCCTGGACCAGTATGAGATTGGGATTTGTATTATTTATAATTCCCTTCTTTTTCGTCTTTCAACCGGCACTTATCCTCCAGGGTACGTTGTGGAAAATTCTATTTTTTGGAAGCAGTGTTTTTGTTGGTGTTTTCTTTGTTGCCTCCGCGATAGAAGGGTATATTCTGGGTTATGGAGAACTCAAAAGACATGAACGAGTCCTTGTATCCATAATTGGAGTACTCATTGCGTTTCCTCAATTTGTTTCCATTCTCATTGGTTTTGTATTGGGTGGGATCATTTTTATCAGAACCAGAGGGAAATCTCATAAAAAAATCGTCTAATATCTATTGAGTCAAAGAGTGTCACAGGGGGTCTGACAGTTCGGGCAAGAAACTTTTTCCTCATTCAAAGGAGGTGAAGGAAGGTCTGTGCTCATCTGTTCCTCGATTTGCCTTTTTATCATAGAAATGAAAGTCGATGAGTTTCCAACTGTTTTTAGTCGTGAAAATTTGAGGCCTTCACTCTTTGCCAGTTCGGCGGCTTCTATATCCAGGTCGTAGATTACTTCCATATGGTCAGATAAGAATCCAAAAGGCATTATAATGATTTCTTGAAATGAAGAAATGGAAGACTCGTGTATTACATCCTGTAACTCTGGAGAGAGCCATTCATTGCTGGTATTTCTACTTTTGCTTTGATAAGCAATAGTATAAGGAACCTTGTTAGAGATTTGTTCCATCACTAGTTTTGCGCTTTCTTCTAATTCCTGCACATACCTTTCACTATTGATCATATCCTGTGGGATATTATGAGCCGTAAAAATAATTCGACGGGATAATTGAGAGGCGGTTTCCAGATAAGAGTTCAGAATTTCACTCAATGCTCTGATAAACAGGGAATCATTGAAAAAAGGTTTCAGTTTATGAATGGTGATGCCGCCTCCAATTCTATTCAGAGAGGTTTGGATCTCATGGACATACTGCCAACAGCCGTAATAGCTGGCGTAGGGGGAAGTCACAAATGCCAAGGCTTTTTTGACTCCATTTGCTTTCATTTGAAGAAGAGCATCCTCAATTGTAGGAGACCAGAATCGATTTCCGAAATAGATAGGCAGTTTGATCCCTGCTATATCCAGTTCTTTTTTCAGTGCATCAATGACATTGCGGTTACATTCATTTATGGGACTCTTTCCTCCGAATAACTCATATTTCATGGCCACCCTTGTAAGGATTCTGTCAGGGATATTTTTCCCTCTTGTAACATTCCGAAGAAATGGCAATACGTCATCAGATTTTTCAGGACCTCCAAAAGAGAGGTATAGTAGTGCATCATATTCTGTGTTTATCATTGTATATTATTCTTCATGTCGGTTGGTAGATGCAAAAAGGTTCTTCCCCAAGGTAATCCCCGGTAATTGCCTTGGCTCTGGCACGGCAACCGCCGCAATTTTTTCTGTAGTCACAAATCCCGCATTTTCCATGGTAACTATCAATGTCTCTCATTTCATTAAAGAGTTCTGATGAGTCCCAGATGGGGTGGAAATCGAGATTTGTTTTGTTTAGGTCTCCTGCCTCATCCTCCATGAATCCACATATTTGAACTTTACCTATATGAGAGATAAAGGCAAAGCTCTGGCCACCCATACATCCCTTCGTAAGAGCATCCAAACCGTGGGTAGAGGGAATTACGTTACGACTAGCTTTTTTTTCTTCCTGCCGGAGAATCCTGTAATAGTGGGGAGCACAGGTTGGCTTCATTTGTATGGGAAGGTGTCGGCTTTTTTGGTATATCCACAGCAGTAATTCTTCATATTCTTCAGGATTTATCTCGTATTGCACAAGATTTTCTGCACGACCGGTTGGAACGAGCAGAAAGGGGTGGAATGATACGGCACCCATTTGCATAACCAGTTCGAGGATTTGGGGTAATTGTTTATAATTGAGTTTTGTAATGGTAGAATTTATCTGAAACTCTAGTCCTCCGGATTTCGCAGCCTCTACAGCTTTCATAACAGACTCAAATGCCCCTTTTACTCCTCTGAAAGAATCATGGGTCTTGGCATCCATACCATCCAAACTTAAACTAATTCTTTTAATCCCTGAATCAATTATTTTTGTCACCGTGTTAGAGTCTACCTGAAGACCACAGGGAGCCATAACCATGCGCAATCCCAGTTCTGTTCCATGCCTGGCAATCTCATAAATATCAGGACGGTTCATAGGTTCTCCCCCTGTTAGGATTATGATGGGCTTTGAGAAGGAGGCAATAGACTCCAGAACCTTGAAGGCTTGCTCTGTAGAGAGTTCTCCATCATATGGTGTGTTTTGTGCTGAAGCACGGCAATGACGGCATGCCAATGGGCAAGATCGTGTAATTTCCCAGGCAATGACCCGTGGCGCTTGGATAGTCTTTTTGTTCATATTTTTATCATTCCATGTAGTAAGTCGTCTTTACTTAACAAACCATCTTAACACATGAAATCCAGAATATGTCAGAGTTTTAAGACCATATGATTGAGTTCATTGAAGAAGTTTTTTTAAAAGTGAAATAAGGGGTCAAATATTAATACGAGTTTATTTTTCAATGAATGTATAGTAATATGAGACTTGGATATATATGATTTTTTCAGGAGGAGAGAACATGAAAGGAGAAGGGAAATGTCCAGTTACAGGAGCGACGAGTCGGTCAGCTTCAAAAGGATCTTCAAATAAAGATTGGTGGCCTAATCAGCTGAATCTTAAGATACTTCATCAAAATCCTTCAACTCTTAGGCCGATGGATGAAGGCTTTAATTATGCAGAAGAATTTAAAACCCTCGATTTAACAGCAATAAAGAAAGATTTGTATTCTCTAATGACAGACTCCAAGGAGTGGTGGCCTGCCGACTATGGTCATTATGGACCCTTGTTTATCCGTATGGCATGGCATAGCGCCGGAACATACAGAACGAGTGATGGCCGTGGAGGAGGCAATACGGGGAATCAGCGTTTTGCTCCCCTAAATAGCTGGCCCGATAATGTAAACCTCGATAAGGCACGCCGGCTTCTCTGGCCAATAAAACAGAAATATGGGAGAAAGATATCCTGGGCGGATTTGATGATATTAGCCGGGAACTGCGCTTTAGAGTCTATGGGGTTAAAGACTTTTGGTTTTGCCGGAGGCCGGGAGGATATTTGGGAGCCCGAGGATGATGTATATTGGGGAACCGAGACAGAATGGCTCGGTGATAAGCGTTATTCGGGCGAACGAGACCTTGAAAATCCTCTTGCAGCAGTTCAGATGGGATTGATTTATGTTAATCCCGAAGGCCCCAATGGTGAGCCTATTCCTGCGGCTTCTGCTCATGATGTCCGCCAGACATTTGCCCGTATGGCTATGAATGATGAAGAGACTGTAGCGCTGCTTGCCGGAGGTCATACCTTTGGAAAGTGTCATGGAGCGGGAGATGCCTCAAATGTCGGTCCAGAACCTGAAGCCGCCCCCCTTGAGGAAGTAGGCCTTGGATGGAAGAGTCTTTTCAAAAAAGGGAAGGGTGGCGACACCATTTCAAGTGGTATTGAAGGCGCGTGGAAACCAAACCCCACAAGATGGGATATGGGATATCTTACTGTGTTGTTCAAGTATGAATGGGAGCTCCTAAAAAGCCCTGCCGGAGCCTATCAGTGGCTGGCTAAAGATGTAGAAGATGAGGATATGGTTGTGGATGCCCATGATCCGTCCAAGAAACATCGTCCCATGATGACAACCGCTGACTTATCTCTTAAATTTGACCCTGTTTATGAAAAAATAGCCCGTCATTATTTGGAAAATCCAGATGAATTTACTGATGCCTTTGCAAGGGCTTGGTTCAAGCTCACTCACCGTGATATGGGACCCCGAACCAGATATCTTGGACCAGAAGTCCCTGAGGAAGTCTTGATTTGGCAGGATCCGGTACCAGCTGTAGATCATGCCCTTATTGATGAACAGGATATTGCAGATTTGAAGAATAAAATTCTATCTTCAGGATTGTCTGTTTCACAATTGGTTTCAACCGCCTGGGCATCGGCTTCCACATTTCGTGGATCTGACTATCGTGGAGGTGCTAATGGAGCGCGAGTGCAGTTGGCTCCCCAGAAGGACTGGGAAGTTAATGAACCCAAGAAGTTGAAGAAAGTTTTAGAAAAACTGACTCAATTACAGAAGGAATTCAATAGCTCCCATGGGGGAGGAAAAAGAGTTTCTCTGGCAGACTTGATTGTATTGGGCGGATGCGCTGCCATCGAAAAAGCAGCCAAAGACGGTGGAAATAATATTTCGGTTCCATTTACTCCCGGCCGTACGGATACCACTCAGGAACTAACAGATGTTGATTCTTTTGCTGTACTGGAACCCTGCGCTGATGGATTCCGCAATTACTTGAAGACAAAATATAGCATATCAGCAGAGGAACTGCTTCTAGACAAGGCTCAGTTATTGACTCTTACTGCACCGGAAATGACAGTCCTTGTCGGTGGATTACGAGTTCTAGGTGCAAATTATGAACAATCAAAGCATGGTGTTTTTACAACGACACCGGAAGTTTTGACAAATGATTTCTTTGTTAATCTCTTAGACATGAGTACTGAGTGGAAACCTGTTTCAAAAGATGGTGATGAATTTGAAGGAATAGACCGGGCAACCAAGAAGAAAAGGTGGATTGCTTCCCGGGTTGATCTGGTTTTTGGTTCCAATTCACAATTGAGGGCTCAGGCAGAAGTTTATGGTTGTCAGGATTCAAAGGAAAAATTCCTCCAGGATTTTACCAAAGCCTGGAACAAAGTCATGAACCTCGACCGATATGATCTGGTATAGGGTTCTTCGAAATAATCTTCAGGAATTATAGATTTTTTAAAACCGGAGGAATCTTAGGATTCCTCCGGTTTTTTTGGGTATACATAGGTTTGAAAAGCACTTAGATCGTGGGACAACATCTTGATTCATAGGTCACAGACCATTGTGCTGGATCAATCAATTTTATTTAAAGCTATATTTCATATCTGACGTATGTGTTGGATAGGCCCATAGTACGGTGCGCAGTTCCTCAGTGGTATGACCAAACTTGATGGCTAAAGCAAATGTATTGATGACTTCTGCTGCATTGTGTCCCAGTATATGTACGCCCAGAATCTGTTCCGTTTTTTCCTCAATAATGACTTTACTCACCGCAGCTTTTTGACCGATCCTCTTTGATGAAGGCCAATTTGATTGATCAATCATTTTGACTCTGAAATCCAGTTTTTTTTGAATGGCTTCTTCCTCAGAAATCCCGACTGATGCCATAGCCGGGAGTGAGAAAACAGCACTGGGAATATTTGAGTAATCAGGAATTACAGAATCCTTATTTAGAATGTTTTGAACTACAATCTCAGCCTGCATATCTGCAACGGTTGCCAGATCCGGACCAGAGGCTACGCAGTCTCCAACAGCAAAGACATTGGGGTTGGAAGACGACTGTAGGTAGTCGTTAACGTCTATGCCTTTTGCTCCGAATTTTATATTTCCGACATCCAGGTTCAGTGAGTTCAAATCGGGGGTTCGGCCTGTTGCATTCACCACGAGATCTGCAAAATACTCATCCACACCTGCGATCACCTTAAAACCTGAATTACTTTTTTCAATCTTTTTGACAGGATGTTCTGTATACAGATTTAAACCTTCTTCCTTCATCGTCTTGACAAGGATTCTGGTGAGATCTGGATCAAAATGCTTGAGAGGTTGAACGGAACGATGAAGTATGATCGTTTCTGCTCCCGCTTGATGGGCAACAGAAGCCAGTTCAAAGGAAATGTATCCGCCTCCGATAAAGATGATTTTCCTCGGCATTTTATCCATATCAAGGAAGTACTCACTATCTACAGTAAAATCTCCCCCTGGAATCGTCAAAGGAGTCGGTATTGTTCCTACTGCTAAGACTATTTTATCTGCAGAAACGGGTAAATCTCCAACTATGACACTCTGAGGAGAGGTAAAATATACATCCCCATGTAATACATCAATACCGGCAGTTTTAAACCCCTCTTCTGTATTGAAAGATACTTTATCAGTGAACTCTCTTTTTAGACTCATGAGGTCTTTCCATGCGACACTTGGTGCTTTTTTTAGGCCTTTCCCTTCAAGCCCTTTTGCCAAATGAACGATTTCTGCATTTGCAACAAGATATTTTTTGGGCTGACAACCTCTTTTGGCGCAGGTTCCGCCAAAACTTCTCCGATCTGCCACAGCAACAGTTTTACCTTCTTTTTTGAGACCGTTGGCAACAGTGTAACCGCTTGTTCCAGAACCTATGACTAATATATCTATTTTCATATTTAGAAGACTAAGCAATTAATACAGGTGAGATCAAATCCGAACTAATTTTTTATACATCGTATTTTCTTTTTACATATCTTTTACATAGTTTACTATCCATTAACAATGTCTCGGGTTAATTACTATAAGATTTGTATATATCTTGATAAGGTAGGGTAAATTGCATCAACAAGAATTTGGTATTCTGAAAAGTAGTATTATTTTGATTTTTCTTTTTTTAGTTGTCCTCGGTTTAAATGCAAATGGACAATCCGATGGATCAGATCTTGAATCGACTGTTGAGGAAATCCTCGATCATTATGATCCTCAATCTTTGAGTCTCGATGATGCCCTTGCAATTCATGCTGATTTTAAAGAAGCCGGAATCAAAGGTGGCCCTGATCTTGATACAATAATTAATAACAATGGTTTTGATGCCGAACAGTTGAGAACTCTTGTTCCACCACCTGATGGTCCGAGGCATATACAAGGGGAAAAACGGGAACCTTCGGTCCCGGTCTTCTCTTCTTTGGAACAAGACTTTGGCCCTGCCGAATTTTCTTTGTTCAGCCCTGCTATCGATGAGAAAGGGGAATTATTCAACCAGTATAAGTGTGAGAAAAAGGATAACAATATTGAAAAATCAATTCCTTTAAACTGGACAAATATTCCTGAAGGTACAGGGTCATTGGCAATTGTTATGTACCATTTTCCAAACCCCGGTGATCGTTCCCATGTAAACTCCTACCTATTGTTGTGGGGGATCGAACCTTCAATAATGGAAATACCCCATGGAATGGCTGATCAGGGAGATTGGTATATGGGTTCCAATAAGGACGGGAATGCCATTTCATACACTTCTCCATGTAGCAAGGGGCCTGGTTCTCACAAATATACGATTGCGATTTTTGCTTTGTCAGGATTCCCCGAAGAATTACCTGCTCATAGTAGTAGGGATATCAATTTTGAATCTTTCATGACTGCTATTGAAAAACAGAATATTCTTGGAAAAGCAGAGCTGAATTTTCTGGATATTCGAAAATGAACCGTATTGTCTTTTATTTTGGGAGATTCTGGAATTTAACGCAGATTCCTATCCTATTACTTCCCTTGCTAAGGGAGAGGCCATAGGTATCGCTTATAAATCCATGAACTATCCCGGATCGAACATGAGCTTTCATTTCATTTCTCAGCACTTATCATTTATACTTAGGATGGATAGCAGAATCATCAAGTTTGATAATGTTAAAGTATCTGGAGGGTTGGAATGAAAGCCATAGTTGTGGACGATTTTGGTCAGGAAAATGTTTTAAAGATCAAAGAACTGGAGCCATTTTCACCAGGGCCAGGTCAGGTTGTTGTGTGTATTGCAGCAATCGGTGTGAATCCCGTGGACACATATATCCGTTCTGGAATGTATGCCAATAAGCCCTCTCTTCCCTACACTCCTGGGAACGATGGAGCTGGTATTGTAATAGAGTTAGGCAAGGGAGTCTCTTCAGTTAAAGAGGGAGACCGTGTCTTTCTTACAGGGTCTTTAAGCGGCACTTATGCCGAGGAGGCGTTGTGTGCTGAGAATCAAATCCACCCATTACCGGATCATATCTCCTTTGAAGCCGGTGCTTGCCTGGGGACTCCCTATTCAACGGCTTATAGAGCTTTGATTCAAAAAGCTAAACCTCAGCCAGGGGAGTGGCTTCTCGTTCATGGAGCCACAGGTGGAGTCGGCCTCGCAGCAGTACAGATTGCAAACTCTATTGGGGTTCCTGTCATAGCTACGGGAGGTACAAAGGAAGGACGTCTCCTCCTTAGAGAGCAGGGCGTTGAATTTGTACTAGACCATAACTCTGGTGCTTATCTTGATTCGATTTTAGAGATCACCAAAGGAGCTGGTGCGAATATCGTATTGGAGATGTTGGCAAATGTTAATTTAGACAAGGATCTTAAGATCCTCTCTCAAAAGGGAAGGATCGTTATCATTGGTAACAGGGGAGAAATTACAATATCTCCCAGAGATGCTATGGTAAAAGATGCCGTCATTATGGGAATGATGTTAAAGAACGCTCTCCCTGAAGAGCTGAATGAGATCTATGACGCTTTGAATCAGGGCTTGAATGATGGCGCAATTAAACCAATTGTAGGCCAGACCTTTTCTCTGGATAAAGCGGCGACTGCACATCAAATGATCATGACGCCCGGGGCCAAAGGGAATATAATTCTTGTTTCTTAAAAAACTATTAGTATACTATAATTGCAGGTAAATATGGATGAAGCAACCTTTCACATCGAAGCTAAGGAAAAACTGGAGACCCGTTATAATGAAGCTCTTCCTGCATTCTCTGCCACTCTCAATATTCTGAACGATATGATTTATGCTGGAGCTCATGAAAAGGGTTTATCCGTAACGGTTCGTCATCGTGTCAAAGAATTTTCCAGCTGGCATGCAAAATTTCTTAGAAATATCAGTTTGGGTAAAGACAAAAAGCCCCTAGCTATTACAGATATTCTTGGAATCAGAATTATATGCCCTTTTCTGGAAGAGATTGAGGCTATTTCCAATATGCTTCAGGAATTATTTCAGATCACAGAGTATGAGGTTAAAGGAGCAGAGTATCCTTATCAATATTTTGGTTATGAATCAGTTCATTTTCTCATTGTTCTACCCGAGGATACTTACTCTTCCGATTCACCCATCCTCGATTTTTTAAATCCCTTAGTTTGTGAAATTCAGGTCCGTACCATCCTACAGGAAGCCTGGGCAGAAGTTGAACATGAGCTGGTCTATAAGTCAGAATTTTCACCTCTTGATGAACCATTGAAAAGAAAACTTGCGGCACTGAATGCGAACCTTACACTGTCTGATATTATGTTTCAGGAAATAAGGGCTTACCAGCGAGAACTCAACTCCGCACTCAATCAGCGGCGAAAAGACTTTTATGATTGTATCAGCCAGAATCCACAAAAGGATAGAGAATCCGAATCCAGGGCACCAGAGAAAAATCAGCCCCCTAGTATTATACAGGAGACCATTGATACTCTTTTGCTCCGCGGACTCCTTGCCCATAACGAGAATCACTACAGTGAGGCAATTGAGATCTATTCCACGATACTTCTTCGTAAGATCAATAATGATATAAGGGCAGTTATTCTTGTTCATAGAGGAATGGCTTATTTTTCAAGTAATTTGCAAGACGCAGCTCTTGAAGATTTTAATCAGGCGATTGAATTAAATCCGGGACAAACAAAAGCCCGTTATTATAGAGCCGTGCATGCTCGAGTCAATGGAAATCTTTCAGACGCATTGAGTGACATTGAAGAGTGTATCAAAGCAGAGCCATACAATATTGAGTTCATTACGGCCAGGGCAGAAACTCTGGCCGCTGCAGGAAAACTGCAATCGGCCATTGAGGATTGCCGGATTGTTTTAAAACTAGCCCCCGATTTTAAACCAGCGTTAAAATTATTGCATAGTCTTGAAACCAGCTAATACAAGAGTGTGGTAATACATTCAGAAATTGGTTAATAAATATAAAATTATTTTAAAGAAGAAATTACAAAAGAGTTTGGCCAGAGATCTGTTTGTATGCAGTATATATTTAAAATACTGTATGCAAGTAAATATATGTGAGAAGTAAAAGTCTCTATGATTTTGAAAAAACAGTTCAAGATTTTTTAAAGAGTCTGTGGGTGCACTGGATTGGAAAATTCCCGCGGTTCATGATCTGCAGACAACAATGGCTAAGTTTGACAAAGATGTAAAGAAGGTTAAAATTTTTGAATTGTGTCATCCTGACCATGCAGGAGAGATTCTCGCCGAGAATGATGAAAGTATCTGTCTGAATAAATCCAATCATTTGAGAATTAAATGCAACTCTGGATAATCTCGCTTTGGGCATATCAGGATGGAAGTTTGCAACGCATGTTTAAAAAGGTTATTCTCTTCTCAATTCAATGATATTGTATCTAAAAAAATCCATTTGAATGATCAGGAGAAGCTGTGAATTTCTTTCAAAGCAATAAAAGTCTGATTCTATCCTTTGTTTCTATTCTGTTAGCTCTTTTTCTCATTTTCGTAATGGCAGGAAGTAATCGGCTGAAAGATTTTCTGAATGACAGCATGTCTGATTCTATTGTTTCCAGGCCTTATCGTGAGATGCAGACAATTTTGCCGGAATGGATCAACTTTTTATCAAATTCAGCCTTCTGGATTGAAGCGGGTGATTTTTCAGAGAATTTTGAAGATTCAAACCTTAACCTATTAAACAGAGCTGTATCTGGATCATTACCCGGTGTGGCCGCTATTAATTACAGAAGTGGGATGAAGTATCATTCTTTCATTCTGGAGGAAGGACGGTTTATTCTCCGTGAAATTAATGGAAACGAAGAAATAAGACAGATCCCATTAGAAATGAAGGATTTGCCAGAAGACTCCAAATCAAATTCGGATACTATCTTTCTTTCAAATATACACTCTCTAATTTCTACAGGAGAACCTGGTTTTTCAGTGACTCTGGAGATGCCTTCTGCATCTGGAAAAACAATCTCACTTGATATTTCCCTCCTCCGTTTTATTGAATTCTATAAAGATATTTTTGATGAAGATGGCATTCTCTTTTCATCCTTTAGCAAGAGTGAGTTTATAACGATTCCCTTGAATAGTGCTCCTTTGAAGGGATGGTCCGGCAGTCTTGGTGAAAAGGGCTCTGAAAATTATAATTATTATTATGATCTGACCAAACATGTTCTGGAAGAAATTTCTTCTTCAGAAATGGAGAATCTATACCATATTGAATATGATGAGCAAAAGTGGTTTGTTTTATTATATGAGCTTAATGAATATGGCAGCTCTATTGGTTTCATACTTCCCGAGTCCGATCTATTTTTCAGTCAGTTTGACCGTTTCTATGTCCTGGCGGCAATCCCGTTTTTTCTGCTTTTTCTGGTGTTGATCATCCTATTTTTTCTTGGAAATTACCGTGAACGGCGTCGTCTTTCTGAGGAAGAGCTTCTGTTGCAGGTAATTGAGAAGGGTGAGAGTAAAAAACTGGAGTTTAAGTCTTCTCTTCGCTGGGATTACAGGGATAACTGTGTCAATAAAAAACTGGAAGAAGTCATCATGAAATCCATTGCAGCTTTTGGAAATAGTGCGGGTGGAGATCTTCTTATCGGTGTAAGTGACGATGGAAAACCTTTGGGACTTCAACAGGACTACCAGAGTCTTAAGCATCCAGATAGAGATACCTTTGAACTTCATTTGAGAAATCTTGCTTCAGCTATGTACGGAACGTTTGTCAGTAGGAATGTAGATGTTAAGTTTATTGAAGTCCATGGAAAAGACATCTGCCAAGTGTCAGTCAGGTCTTCTTCACAGCCTCTGTTTACTACGATGACCAGCAAAAGCGGAGGAAAAAATGAACAGTTTTATATTCGGGATGGAAACATGTCCCGCCGTATTGAGTCTTTGAAGGATATTACTGTTTACTGTCAAAAAAGATTTAAGTAGGAATCGATTCAATAGAACGCTATTTCCCCGAATCCAAAAGGCATTCGTTTAAAATAGTCCAGGTGTTTTTTAGTATAAGTACAGTTGTTGTTACATCAAGAGGGATTAGTATTATAGGAATGCATGGATGAAATACTATTTTTGAGCCAGATAAATCACAAGAAATGTTTTACTCGCCGTTACGATTCAAGATAGATGTTACTTAAGGGTCAAAGAAAATAATAAAGAGGTCGTTATGAATCATAAAAAACTAAATATAAAGATTCTTGAGTCTCTGCCGGAATATTCTCTCCCTCAAAGTGAGCGGGACAAACGTTGGCTGGCCGCAGTACAGAACCTCCGCAAAACATATGAAAAGGTCATTATCCTGGACGATGATCCTACAGGATCTCAAACCGTGTATGACCTTCCTGTCTATACAGGGTTTGATCACCAGAGTCTACAAAACGCCTTAAATGACATCTCTCCCACGGTTTATATTCTTACAAATTCACGCTCTCTCTCAGCCTTGAAGACTGAAGAGCTTCACCGCAGATTGGGACGGGATCTTAAAGCTATGGCGCCGGGAGAACTTCTTGTTATTTCCCGAAGTGATTCCACCCTGCGGGGACATTATCCTCTGGAGACGGAAGCCCTGGCGGCTGCTTTGGAGCCGGAGGGTTTAATGGATGGAGAAATCCTAATCCCCTTCTTTCCTGAGGGAGGCCGCTTCACTCTGAAGGACATCCACTATGTTAGAGAAGGGGAGTTTCTTGTTCCTGCGGCCCAGACTGAATTTGCAAAAGATTCCAGCTTTGCCTTTCATTCCTCAGATCTGAAAGATTATGTGCAGGAAAAAACTCAAGGGAAAGTCTTGGCGAAGGATGTTCTTTCCATTCCCCTGGAACTGCTTCGAAAGGGGGATCTGGACTCTCTTCGAGAACTCCTTTTCACTTGTACAGATTACCAGCGGGTTATCGTCAACACCATTTCTTATGAAGACTTAAAGGTTTTTTTCTGTGCTTTTTCAGAGCTGGCATCCCGGGGTAAACGCTTTATATTTCGTTCAGCCGCCGCGTTTGTACGGGTTCTTGCCGGTTTGGATGCCCGTCCATTTCTCACAAAAAAAGAGATGCTTTCTCCTGTGGACGACGGACGTCCCGGGCTGGTCATTGCTGGATCATATGTGGGAAAAAGTCGCCGGCAACTGCAAGCCTTGTTTGATTCACAGCTCGTGGAAGCTCTCCCCTTCAATGTTAGAAGCGCGCTTGACCAGGATTCTCTAGAAAGAGAAATAAGCTCTCTCTCGGTGAAACTCCGGGAAAGTCTTCTTGCAGGACAGACTCCCTGCCTCTATACAGACAATCCTTCCGGTGGTTTTCTATCGGCATCTGAAAGTAGTGAAGGGCTGACTGATCTTGAATTTTCCGCACGGATATCTTCCTCACTGGTTAGGATCGTCCGCTCTTTAGACATCCGCCCTTCTTTTATTCTAAGCAAGGGAGGCATCACAAGTCATGATATGGCTGTTCACGCTCTGGAAATTCAAAGAGCTGAAGTTCTTGGACAGGCTGCACCTGGTATTCCTGTTTGGCGCTGTGCCGAGGAAAGTCGTTTTCCTGGAATCCCCTATGTTATCTTTCCTGGGAATGTAGGGCAGGATGATACTTTACTCCAGGTTGTCCGTCTCTTCCTGTTAGTATGAAACTACTATAGAATCATCTCCAATGAAAATGCACAAACCAACCCTCATTGAAGGGCCTCTTCTCAAGCAGCTTCTCTCTCTTACCTGGCCCAGTATTGGTGGTTTTTTGGGGATTATTCTCTTTAATATTACGGATACTTATTTTGTCTCCCGAATGGGAACAGAGCCTTTGGCTGCCATGGGCTTTACCTTTCCGGTCATCATGGTAATCGGTTCAGCCTCATCTGGTATCAGTCTGGGAGCAGGTTCTGTTATCTCCCGGGCCATGGGGCAGGGGAATCATCACCTCATGAAGAGAACAGCCACAGATGGTATCCTCCTCTCCATTTTTCTTGTAGGACTTGTCAGCATTACAGGTCTCTTTACTATGGACCCCCTTTTCAGACTTATGGGAGCCTCAGGAGAGTCTCTTCGGCTTGTCAAAGATTATATGTTTATCTGGTATCTGGGGGCCATGACCATCATGATGCCCCCCATCAGCGATAGTAGCCTCAGAGCTACAGGGGACATGATTAGACCCTTGATTGTTATGTTGGTCATTGCCGTTCTGAATTTTATCCTGGACCCTATCTTTATTTTCGGATATTTCGCTGTCCCAGCCATGGGTATTAAAGGTGCCGCTTATGCTACTGTTCTTTCCCGTTTTATTGGAATGATTGCCACTCTCAGCTTCCTCCATTTTCATGCGGGTCTTGTGGAATTTTCCCGACCTCATATGAGGGAAATCCGGGAATCCTGGGGGCGCATCCTGCATGTCGGTATCCCTGCGGCTATGACACAACTGCTCCCTCCTTTGACCCGGGGAGTTCTCACAAGCCTAGCTGCTTCCAGTGGAGGAGCCGCCGCGGTAGCAGCCCTTGCCGCAGGAAGCAGAATAGAAAGCTTTATTCAAATCTTTATGATGGCCTTCTCCATTGCCCTTGTTCCCATGGTAGGACAAAACTGGGGAGCCGGAAAAATGGATAGAGTCCATCGGATTCGGCAAATATCATTGAGGCTGTCTCTGGTTTACGGCCTTCTGGTAATTTTACTCCTTCAATTTCTGGCAGCACCCCTGGCTCGAATCTTCAGCTCCGAGGCTCAGGTTGTTGCTCTGATCGTCCTCTATTTAAAAATCACAGCCTTTGCGGCAGCGGCCCTCAGCTATATGACCTGGATCAATCAATCTCTTAATGCCTCGGGTCATCCCCGGTCTTCGGCACGGCTTAATTTTTTTGCATATATTCTGGTTATCATTCCCCTCTCTTTTCTGGGGGCTAGGATTGCTGGATTCACGGGCATTATAGCCGCATTGGCCCTCGGTCAGTTTATTGGTGCCTTTTGGGCTCATGGGGAAGGGATCATGATCTTCAAAAACATTTCTGATGACAGGAATATTGAGAATCTTCCTGTGAATAGCTGAGACGCAGGAGCTTTTTTTCAGTGAAAGTGTTCTAGTGTCAGAGAATCGTCATGAATTAGAAATCACGACTCTACCACCAAGGGGCTTCAATTCAGAATATCGGAAATTTATGGTGATTTTAATTTGGTGGGATTCCATTGGAATCATAACCATATAGGGATTTTTTTTAATTGTCCTTATGCAAAAATGATGTCCAATACTCAAACCCTTTTCAAATGGTTTTCGAGCATTTCTGTTAGGTCTTGAATCATAAAGGGTTTACTAATACTTGCATTGAATCCATACCCTTCAGGATTCGCCATAATGGGATCTGTCGAATATCCGCTGGCAACAAAAGCCGGCGTGTCCAAACATATTTCTCTAATCTTCCTGATTGCTTCTTTCCCTCCCATCCCTCCGGGAACAGTCAGGTCGAATATCATTCCTGCAAGCTTGCGGTTTGCCGCCGTCTCTGCCTTAAAAAAATCTATTGCTTCATTTCCATTTTCTGTGAGAACTACAGTATACCCTAAGGTTTCTAGTTGTTCTTTTATTACTTCCCGTATTAGTTCCTCATCATCCATGACTAAGATTGTTTTAACTTGTGCATATGAGACTTTCTTAGATTTTTCCGGTTTTTCTGTGTAGTTTTCTGTGAATGCAGGTAAGTAAATATGAAAAGTGCTTCCTTCTTCCAGTGTTGATTCAACATCTATACAACCATTATGTCTTTTGATAATTGAGAAACAGCTTGCAAGGCCGAGACCATTACTCTTTGACTTTGTTGTATAATAAGGATCGAAAATTCTTGGTAGAATTTCACTCGACATTCCAATCCCGTTGTCACGTATTGATATTTTCACATAGTTTCCGGCAGCTAGCGAATGATTCTCTTTTCTGGTTAAAACAATATTACGGGCAGAATACTCAATCATTCCGCCATTAGGCATGGCTTGTATGGCATTTATAGTGATGTTGTCTATGACCTGAGTTATCTGGTTTTTATCATAATTGCAGGACCATAGGTTTTCATCTATCAAGAAGTGGCTGGAAATTGCTGATCCATTGAGAGCCATTTGTGCTGCATCCTTAATCAATGGAAAAAGTTTTGCAATTCTTTTTATGGGAGAACCGCCTTTGGCAAATGTCAACAGTTGTTGAGTTAGGGTTTGGCTCCGGTCTGTGCTGCTCAAAGACCTTGCGAGATAGTTTTTTACTTTCTCTTCCTTGGTTTCCAGCATTGCTAATTGAATATAGCCGTAAATACCAGCAAGAAGGTTATTGAAGTCATGTGCAATGCCTCCTGCCAGAATCCCAAGAGATTCTATTTTTTGTAATCTCTGTCTTTCTTCTTCAATCTGTTTCCGCTCTGTAATATCGGAATGTGTGCCATACATCATCAGCGGTTTTCCATCTGCGGTTCTGGTAACAACCTTCCCCCTGTCATGTATTGCGACCCAACTGCCGTTCTTATGCTTCATCCGGCATTCAAGATCATAATATGGCAACTCTCCTGAAAAATGGCGTTTAAGGAGATCTCCTGATTGTTTTAGATCGTCAGGATGGGCCAGATTTTCCCAAGTTTTGACGCTAATGGGAGCCAGCTCATCAATTGTATATCCTAGGATCTGAGCCCATTTCTGGTTGTATATTGTTTCTCCTGTCTGGATATTCCATTCCCAGGTGCCAATATTTGCACCATCGATAATACTCTCAAGTCGGCGTCGTTCATCGTTTAAAGCATCTTGTGCCAGCTTTTGTGCTGTTCTGTTCCGCACATATACAACGCACCCCATAATTTCATTTTCATGGTTTCGATATGGGTAATGAGCCGCTTCAACATACTGTCTTCCATAAGCTGGATAATGACGCCAGTTTTCCTGTTTTATTTCTTTTCCTTCCAGGCATTTGGAAGCGAGAGGCTTTATGGCGTTATTAAACATGTCTTTACCAAAAACACTGACCAATTGTTTTCCTATACAATCTTCAGGAGTCAAATTAAAAGCTTTAGAGAATGCTTCATTGACGGCTATTAAGTTGTATTGTTTATCAATGAAAGCGATCATATCTGTAGAGCTATAAACTATATGCTTATATTGATTCAGAGATTCTTTTGCTACCATGTGTTCTGTAATATCATGGGCAACAGCAAAATAGGTGCCATCAGTTGAACAGGTCATTTCCCATTCGAAGAATTTGTATGATCCACTCTTAGTTCTGTATTGATTGGTAAATATAATTTTACTGTTATCAGAACGCAGAGAATCCATTTTACTTTCAGTTGGTGCGATGTCTTCTGGATGAATTAAATCAAAGAAGGACATTGATCGCAATTCTTTTTGTGAATAACCAAGCCCTTCAGAAAATGCAGAATTCACACTTTCAAAAGTTCCTTTTTTTGTGGTTGTGCAAATCATTGAAGGAATGAGATTCAGTACATCCTCTATGTTCTTGTTCTTAGAATGAAGCTCTTTATTCATATTAAGATCCTTTGTTCTTCTTATGAATTATAGACCTACTTTTTGTTATTTTTGATGATCCATTCTCATTATTGTAGCATTTTGTGAAAAACTTCTTCTCATCCGACTGTAAAATTATAAGTCAAAAAAGAATTTATGTAAGCTAATAAGTATTTTCAGAAATCAATCTTTCTTGTGAAAGATGATTATTGAATAATAAAGGATTTTCTTTGATACTCATTTTATGCAAAAAGAGAGCATAACGAAGGTTTTTCGAAAAGCACTGATTCTATATATCATCTTACCAGTTTCTATCCTGGAATCTCTTCTCTTTTTAATCCTTGTTAATATTCAGATCAATATTGTCCGGGATAAGGTTGTTTCTGTTCAGCAGCAGATTGTTTCCAATGTTGAAAATGAACTCAGAGAAGCAAAGCTTCTTTTGGCTACTATCGCCCATAACGAATATCTGATTCAAACAGTTTCAGACTACAGTCTTGAACAAAAACGGGATAAAAAACTTCAGTTAATATTTGAAATTGAAGGGAATTTGGATAATCTTTCCAATTATAATGACAAAATTGACTCTATTTCTTTCTTTTTTAAACATGAAGGAGAAATGTTTTTCTATACTCCTTTAGTTGATGCCGAGGTGATCAGAAAAGAAAAATGGTATCAGGATGCGCAAACACATAAAGGTGATGTCATCATCATAGAAGAATTAACTCCTCTCTCGAGAGAACGGTCATCCATTCCCAGGATCAATCTTGTTATTGCTCCTCCTCAGCATACAGGGTTTTCCAGCGTCGAAGCCATCATATTATCGATGAATTCCGACAGTCTTTACAGCTTAAAACGACGTACCGAAGGCCGTGAAGAATCTTATGCTTTATTGAACCATCAAGGGGATGTACTCTTTTTTGATTCTGAAAAATCTGACTTTAGCCAAACGCGAGCAAAAAATATATATCCCATTAAAAGAAGTCCCTGGGTTTTCGAAACATCATTCAGCTATTTGGGAAAAATTTTTAATGCCTTAAAGATGTTTACGCTTGTTTTCTGTTTAATAATGATCTGTATTTTTCTATTTTTTCTGGTTTTTACCCAACGGCTTGCATTCTCCATACTGGAACCTATATCTAAGCTATCGCATAGGATGGGGCAAATTGGATTATGGCAGCAGAGTTGTGATCAAAATATTATCATAAATGAGGCTTATCAGTTAGAGATTCAACAGATCTATGACTCCTTCTTCCAAATGAACCGTAGATTGGTAAACTTGAATCAAGAAACGTTGAAATTGGAACTCGAGGCCCTTCAGTTTCAGATTAATCCTCACTTTCTTATCAATACCCTCAATTCGATAAAAATCTTAGCTCAAGTCCGTGGAAATGAAGAAGTTGTGAAAATGACTAAGGAGTTGATGGTCATCGTCAACGGTTTACTTCACAGAACGGGAATGTTTACAACTTTGGAGAACGAATTGGATTGCGTTACCGGATATATTCATATACAGAAAATTCGTTTTGGAGATCTTTTTGATTATTCAATTCAGGTTCCAGATAACCTGAAGGAGTTGGTCATCATGAAAATGATTATGCAACCTATCATAGAAAATGCAATTCAGCACGGGTTTAGAAAATCAGATCAGAGAGGACATCTTTTTATAAGTGCTAGCTCGGAAATAAACCAATTGCTTATCCGGATTCAAGATGACTCAGGGCAGGCAGACCTTTCAAAAATTGAGAGGATTCTGGATTCTGCTTTAGAGAATTCCATCACGGAGGAGATTGATCAACACAAGGGGCTCAGGAATATCCAAAGAAGGATCTTTTTGCGCTATGGCCGCCCCTGGGGTGTGTCTGTCTCTTTAGACGAGGGACTCACTACTTTTACTCTGCGTCTTCCTCTTCCCCAGATAATCGGATGTCTAGAATGAACCGCGTGTTATTTGTTGATGATGAACCTCTTGTCAGGATGTCATTTCATTCTCTTGTCAATTGGAAACAAGAAGGTTTTATGATTGCAGGAGTGGCTGTTAATGGCGAAGATGCTTTGAAATTCCTTTATCAGGACGGGAAAATCGATATCCTTATAACTGACATAGAAATGCCTGAGAGGGATGGTCTTTCTTTGATTAAAGCAGCCCATGAAATTTATCCGGAACTTCATATTATTGTTCTTAGTGCCTTTGATAACTATGATTATGTTCGCGAGGCATTTAAATTGGGCGCCTGTGATTATTTACTAAAAAAAGATCTGGATGCAGAGCATCTGCTTCCTCTGCTAAAAAAAATTACACCACAGGACCGTGAAGGACACCCACTACCTGATCAGGACACGCTACTTCGAACATTGCTTTACAACCAGAAAGAATCCTCAAAAGAGATTCTCATTAAGTCTTCCATTTTATTGCATGATGATATTCTAATTGTATGTGATCTGGCTCTCGATTATCAGAACCTTGAGACGGACCGTATATCACCAGAAAATCTGATCAATTTAACTCTCGCTGTAATCACACAAATTATTCAAGGACGTAAACATCATTACAGTCTTTCACTTAGCTCCAAAGAATATGTGCTTATTCTTTCTTATTCCAATCCGCGAAATGATGCCTATGTTGAAATGAAAGTGAACAGTCTTTTGCAGAATATCAGCAGTTCAATAAAACAGTACCTTGGTATGTCATGCTTTGTAGGTGTTTCATGGAAGGAGAAGTGGACTGTAGAAGATGTTCCTGCAATCTATTCAGAAGCTGTTCGATTGGTGAATCAACGATTCTTTAATCCAGGTTTAAAAATTGTTACGCCCCTAAACTGTGATAGGCATGGTTCTGGTCATTCCTCCTATCCAGTAAAACTGGAGCAGAAAGTTCATCGCTTGATGACCATATTGAAAATCACAGACAGTGTTAGATTTCAACAAGCGGTTGATGCATTTTTAGAAGAATTCAAAGATTCTTCTTTCTCATCGCCAATGGAAGCAATCTATACAGCCCTCGAGTGTTTCCGCCGTTTTTTATTGGAAGGGGAATCTTTTGCTATTGGCCGTCGTTTTCAGGAAATGACACGCATTCTAAATCGTTTACAGGAAACCAGATCCATGGATGAACTCATTGAAGTGATGGAGTCAGAGCTGGAATATTTGCAGAATGAACGTTTAACTTCTGTTTCTGATCATATAAAATCACCTGTAAAAACGGCTCATCAGTATTTATTGGACAATTACCAGTCTCCCGATTTAAGCCTAGAACAAGCCGCGATTAAGGCGGGAGTGAATAAAACCTATCTCAGTTATCTTTTTTCTCATGAATTGAATAAGAAGTTTAGTGATGTTTTGACAGAAATCAGAATTTCTCATGCTTGTGAGCTGTTAAAGGAAGAGCCTCAGCCTATCTATGTTATTTCAGAGAAAACAGGTTATCGCTCGGTGGAACACTTTTCAAGAATCTTTAAAAAAATTACAGGTCTTTCTCCAGGAAGGTATCGAGAGAAACTAAAGATTGATCAATAGAGCAAAAGATAGATCATTTTCAGAGGGTGAGGGGCATTCTAGAATAAAAACGAGGAGAAGATAAATGAAATCCAAATTTTTATTATTGATTACTTTCACTGTTCTAATTGTCGGGGGAGTATTTGCCGCTGGTCAGTCTGATTCTGTTGAGGCTAAAACTGTCATTAAATTCCCAGTTGTTGGAGATTCAGTCTATGACTATCTCAATGATGTAAATAATGTTACCAATGCGTATTCTAAAGAAGAATCCGGCGTGGTGATAGAACTGGAGTATTTCAATAGCTCAACCAAATACTATGAAATGATGAAGATCCGAAATTCTGCCAATGAAATGTCGGATTTAACCTACATGAAACCATGGATGGTTACCAAGTTTTCTGACTTCCTCGCTGACTTGAGTGACTTGGATGCCGCAAAGAAAAATAAGTTTTCTGATATGATGACAAAAGACGGCAAAGTCATCGGTCTTGCATCATATGTTCAGAATGAATTCGTATACTATCGCAAGAGCATTTTTAAAGAGTATGGAATTGCCATTCCCCAGACCTGGAATGAAATGGTTGAGGCCTTTGAACTGATCAAAGAAAAAGGGGAATATATTCCTATTATGATGGGAGCCAAGGATGCTTGGTCAACCTATCCCTTCAATGAGTTCATGCCAAGTCTCGTTGCCAATGATGGTAATTACTGGAATGTCATGGCTTCTCAGGATGAGCCTTTTTCAGAGGGAACTCCTTTTTATGAATCCTATCAAATTATTGATGAACTCTATTCAAAGAAGCTTTTTGGTCCAGATCCCCTTGGTATCGGCTGGAATCAGGCCCGTAATATGTTTGCAGCTAAACAAGGTGCGTCCATTTTTGGTGGTGTTTGGGCACTCACCGAGATCGTCGCTGATATGAATGGTGACATGAGCGATATCGGAATGTTTTATATGCCCATGCGTGATGATGTAAATAGTCCACTGCTCACTGTGGCTCAGCCTGATGGAATCCTGGGTGTTAACGGAAAGAGTGAAAATGTTGAGGAAGCCAAGAAGTTTGTGAACTGGTTTCTCACCAGTAATTATTATCCAGAATATCTTAAATATACCGATCGAATCTCAACTATCAAAGGAATTGAGAATCCCATTCCTGTTCTATCTGCTATTCCAGGTCAGGTCAAAGGTGGAGAGGTCCAGTTTGTTGTCTATGATGGTGGAGGCGAAGAATTCCAGGCTATCGTAGATGATATTCAGTTTAACTATAAAGTGATGGGTCAGAAAATGATTGCCGGGGAAGATCTCGGAACTATGTTGACCGAACTCAATAGCAAGTGGAAAGCTGCTAGAGAAAGACTCTTCTAAATCGTCATAAGTTTTAATTTAATCTTCAGCAAGTTTGTTTCAAACTTGCTGAAGTCTTCTTTATTTTTAAATTTTCCCGACAGTCAAAAAAGGATAAAATCATTCTTTTCGCTTGTGGAAACCAGGGAAGTCTATGTATACAAATATTCGAGGCAAAGATAAGTACATTTCTCTTTTTGTACTCCTTACTGTCCCCACAATTCTCATGATTCTCTTTGTTGTCTATCCATTAATAAATTTGATTTATCTCAGCTTTGTTTCATGGGATGGAATCCATTCTGTAAAAAAATTTGTAGGAATATACAATTTCCAAAAGTTTTTTACTGATGGCGGTGTTGCTCTAAGTAGTCTTAAAAATAATGCCCTTTACTTTTTTTTCCATCTGATTTTTATCCCCATTGAAATTTTTTTGGCCTATCAGCTTGATAAGGGAATCAGGAACGGGAACTTCTATAAAATTCTAATTTTAGTACCCTATATCGTCAATGGTGTTGCAGTTTCTTATATGTTCTCATCAGTTTTCTCTCCGATGATTGGTGCCGTTGACATGACCTTCAAAGTTTTGGGGATAGAGTCTTCCATTCGTTGGTTGAGTGATCCTGCAATCGTAAATTTTGTATTGGTTGCGGTCTCCATCTGGAGATTTTCAGGTTTCCATATCATCCTATTTTATGTGGCATTACAGTCTATCTCTAGGGAACTATACGATGCCGCCAAAATTGATGGTGCCGGAGAAATGAATCAATTCAGATACATCGTAATTCCTGGAATTATTCTGGTTATTGAACTGGTTCTCTTTATGAATATGAGAGGTGCTATGCAGCAGTTTGACATTCCATTTGTCATGACAGGCGGCGGACCTGGTTTTGCCAGCACAACGTTCACACTCCATACCTTAAATACAGCCTTCTTATATAACGACTATGGCCTTGCCTCCGCTATGGCTGTCCTTTTGATAATAATGATTATAGGTTTTAGCAAAATACAGGACATGATTGTCAGAGCGAGGGTACATTGATGATTCGCAAAAAAATAAATATTAACACTATTATTATGCAAATTATTTTCGTATTTCTATCTGTTGTGATCATTATTCCTGTTGCCATAACATTCTTTGCGTCTTTTAAGACGCCTATTGAGTTGGGGACCGATTTTCCATTGAAACCAACCCTATCCCCTAGCATAAAAAACTATATGGTTGTTTTTGGCAAAGCCAATATCATTAAAGGATTGTATAACTCGATCCTTCTGGTTACGCTCAGCGTTTTAGCAAATACTCTCATTGCTTCAGGTGTTGCATTTGCCATCAATCGTTTTGACTTCAAACTGAAAAAGATCTATTTTTTCCTTTTTATGTTAGGAATGCTAATTCCCCCCTATGTGACGGAAATCAGTCGCTTTGGAATCATTAAGCTATTGGGTTTGTATAATACCAGATGGTCTGCTTTGATGATATATATTGCGGCCGACATGATGCAGTTATACATTTATTTGCAATTTATAGATAAGATTCCCATCAGTCTCGACGAAAGTGCTTTCCTTGATGGTTGTTCTCCTTTGAGGGTTTACTGGTCTATTATCCTTCCGTTGGTTATTCCTGCAACGACGACTCTCGGGATTTTCAAGATGGTGACCATCATGAACGATATGTATATCCCTTATTTATATATGCCAGCAAATAGACTGAGCACTCTGACCACTGCTCTTATGCACTTCAGTGACAGCCGGTTTGGCTCTTGGCAAAATCTGAGTGCTGCAATTGTTATCGTTATGCTTCCTTCATTGATTGCATATTTTATGTTTTCTAAACATATTCACAAAGGTTTAACTGAAGGTGCAGTAAAGGGGTAATACCCAATGAGAGCAAATCTTGATAAGGGCTTTTAATAAGAGGAACATAATGAAAAATATACCATTAATGAATCATTGGATATTCTGCAAAGGTTTTGAAGAATCATATCCATTCCATAAAATCTCAGGTGAGACAGTTCATCTTCCACACCAGGTAAAAGAGATCCCTTTAAATTGTTTTGATGAAGAGATCTATCAGGATATTTATACTTATCAGAAAGAAATCCTTCTGCCTCCTAAGGAGGAAGCCGGGCAATGGTCGCTGCAGTTTGATGGTGTTATGGTTTCGGCTGAAGTCTTTGTTAATGGCTTGGCGGTAGGGTCCCATCAAGGTGGATTCACTCCTTTTACTATAGAACTGCCTTTGTCTGTTACCCAAGAGAATCCTCTGTTACTGACAGTAAAAGTCGACAGCCGGGAAAATCCGCATATACCTCCATTCGGGCATGTTCTGGACTACCTATGCTATGGAGGGATTTACCGTGATGTTACTCTGGTTTTTCATCCTGAAATATTTATAGTAAACAGTAAGACTGATTATGTCCTTTCGGACCGTGTCCTCGGAGAATACAGCCATACTCTCTTTGTTAAAAATGATACAGGAGAAACCAGGCTTGTTCATTTGAAAGCAGATCTTATGAAAGATAGAGACGTTGTTGCTTCCCTTGAAAAAGAACAGGAATTGGTCCCCGGCGAATCGGTTCTTACTTTGACCGGTACCCCGAAAATCCCTGTGATTCTATGGGATACGGAAAATCCTTTTTTATATGACCTGCTTATAAGCCTTAGAGCCGAAGGTGTTGAAGATACCCGGAGTATTAGAATCGGATTTCGGGAAATCTCTTTTACCGAAGATGGATTTTTTCTCAATAAGCAAAGAATACAACTCACGGGTCTTAATCGCCATCAGTCCTTTCCATACATTGGATATGCCATGCCAGCAAGGGCTCAGCAGCGAGATGCAGAGATAATGAAAAACGAGTTGGCTCTGAATTGTACGCGATCCTCCCATTACCCTGCTAGTCCTTATTTTCTTAGTCGTTGCGATGAGATTGGACTTCTGGTTTTTGAAGAATTGCCGGGGTGGCAATTCATTGGGGACACACAATGGCAGGATAAAGCCTGTGACATGCTAGAATCAATGATTCGCCGGGACTGGAATCATCCTTCAATTATTTCTTGGGGTGTCAGGATCAATGAATCCGATGATCATGGGGAATTTTATACACGAACGAATAATCTAAGCAGGAATCTGGATCCCAGCCGCCCAACCAGCGGGATTCGATTTAAAGAGGGGAGCGAATTCCTTGAAGATGTTTACACCTTCAATGATTTTACCCATGAAGGAGAACGTTCCGTTCTGATCGATCCGCATACCGCCACTGGCTTGAAAGAAAAAGTTCCCTATCTTATATCAGAATATAATGGTCATATGTATCCCACTAAGTCCTTTGATCAGGAAGAACGGTTGGTGGAACATGCTCTGCGTCATACCCGTGTTCAGGATCATGCTCGTCGAGATTCCGCAATTTCAGGCGCCATCGGTTGGTGTGCCTTTGATTATAACACTCATTATCAGTTTGGATCAGGGGACAGAATCTGTTACCACGGTGTCATGGATATGTTCCGTTTCCCAAAACCGGCGGCCTACTTCTATTCAAGCCAGATTTCTCCAGAAAAGAATGTTGTCCTTGAACCATCCACTCGCTGGGCCCGTGGTGAGCGGGCTATCGGTATGATGCCTCCCTATGTGATTTTCACAAATTGTGATGCCATTGATATTCACTACGGGGAAGAGTCTCTAGGTCGGTTTTATCCGGATCGTCAACGGTTTCCTGCTTTGAGATTTCCTCCGGTGGTCATCGAAAAACCATTGTTCGGACTTTGGGGTTCAGACTGGCGTAATGTCCGATTCTCTGCAATATATAAAGATGAAGTAGTTAAAACAGTTCTTTATTCTAAAAAACCGGTTCCGAGTACCTTAAGGATCCATGCGGATGATCTGAGTTTGAATTGCAAATCCTGGGATACCACTCGGGTGACATTTACAGTGGATGATCAAGTTGGCCATCCTGTAAGTTTTATGGATGCTGTTCTCTCTGTAGAGATCGATGGTCCCGGTGAAATCATCGGAGATTCCCAAGTTTCTTTGATTTCAGGTCGGCGGGCTGTCTGGATAAGGACGAGTCCGGGTGAGTGCGGTGTGATCACCCTGAAGGGGCAGTGCCGGGGACTGGTTTCTAAGTGTATAAAAATTGAGGTAACAGAAGATTGATCAATAAAGAAGAAATCAGAGAAAGAGTTCATTCCATTTTGAATCAAAATCAGGAATACCTTGTAAGTTCCTTAACAAATTTGATTCGTATAAAGAGTATTCAGGGAGATCCAAAACCTGGAGCACCCTTTGGTATTGGACCGGCAGAAAGTCTGGATGCTTTTTTGTCTCTTGGAAAAGAACTGGGATTTCAAACTTGTAATATCGATTCTTATGCTGGTCATATACTCTGGAATCCAACAAATCCGGATGCTGGCTGTGATGATATAGGGGTTTTGGTGCATCTTGATGTTGTTCCTGCAGATGAGGATTCCTGGATATATCCACCATACTCTGGACAGGTTGTGGAGGGCCGGATCTACGGGAGGGGGGCTCAGGATGATAAAGGCCCTGCTATAGCCGTGTTATTTGCTCTGATGGCACTGAAAGAATCGGGTTATGTCCCCAGGCGTAGTATCAGGCTGATTGCGGGAACCAATGAAGAAACCGGATCAGCAGATTTACCGAAATACCTTGAGAAATATCCTGAACCAGCTCAGAGTATTGTACCTGATGGTTATTTTCCAGTAGTACATGGTGAGATGGGAATTCAGGATATAACACTAACTTATCCCTTGCCAGCAGAAAACCCTGGAGAACCGGTGGTGAGAGAACTGTCTGGTGGAAGTTATAGGAATATGGTACCAGACAGCTGCCGGATCATATTGAGTCATGTCTCTCAAAGTTTAGAAGAACTAAGGGCCTTTATTCCATTAGATTTGGCTCACCTTAGTAAAATGACAAAAAATGCTTTGGATCTTGTTATTGAAACACAGGGAAAGTCGGTTCATGCGGCTCTGCCTGAACTGGGTACCAATGCAATTAGTATTATGATGAAGCTTTTATCTGTTCTTCCCTTAAGGACAAATTTGAGTTCATTTATTGATTTCTATAATACTAATTTTGGCAGTGATTGCTATGGTGAACGTATTGGCTGCAGCTGTTCTGATGAAGAATCAGGTTCCCTTCGATTGAATACTGGAGTCTTAACTCTGAAAGGAAATCAGATCGTACTGGACCTCAACCTCCGGTATCCTGTTTCAGTAGAAGGAGAATGGGTATATAAAGCGATACAAACGGCGGTCAAAAAATATGGAGTGGAATCCGAACTTTTAATTGATTCAAAACCACTTTACTTTTCCTCCGACGATCCTTTTATCAAGATGCTTCACAAGGAATATCTACTGGAAACGGGAGACCATGACTCTGTTCCTTTAGTCCAGGGAGGAGGAACCTATGCGCGGACACTTAAAAATGCTGCTGCTATTGGAGGAAAATTCCCGTATAATGAGGATAGGGCTCATCAAACAGATGAAAATATTTTCATAAAGGATCTTCTTTCTTCAGCCAGAATCTATGCTGGAATTTTAATAGAAATGACCAGTTGAATAGAGTTCCGCAATAGAATCCAAACACCACTTTTGGAAGGAAGTCTCGTGTCCTCAGAGTCTATAGTGGATTGCTATAAATGAGATTTTCAACTATATTAAGACATCCTTTAATAAGGAATAAAGTACAATTCATTTCCCATCCTTGCTGTTTAAGCAGGTTAATCTATCATGGAATGAATCAGAATGAATAAGGAATAAATCATGGATAAAATTGAAACACTAACTGCTGCTCAAATTGAAGGGCTTCGAAGATTTGACACCCCAACCATAGCCAATGCAATAGAGTTCTTTGGTATTCGACCAAGGACCGAAGGGGCCATGACTCCCGAGGTTCAATGCTTTTTACCCTATGGTAAGACCATGATCGGTTATGCCTGTACCGCCAAGATTTCAGCAATCAAAGCACCGACACAGGAGCAGCTGGATAACTCCATGAAATATTATGAAATCCTTCAAAAAACTCCCCGTCCGTCAATTGCTGTTGTTGAAGATATCGATCCTACTCCATCCGGTTCTTTCTGGGGAGAAGTTAATGCTACTGTCCATAAGGCTCTAGGATGTGTTGGTACAATTACGAATGGTGGAGTCCGGGATTTAAATGAGGTTGGTCCTCTGGAATTTGGATTCTTTGCAAAATGCCTTCTTGTTACACACGCCTATATTCATATTGAAGACTATAATTGTGATGTGGAATTTGCAGGAGTTAAAGTCCGCCCCGGAGACCTTCTTGCAGCAGACCGCCATGGTGTTGTTTTGATTCCAAAAGAAATTGCCCATAAATTAGCCAGAGCTTGTGAAAAAGCCGCAGATGCAGAAATGCCTGTACTCACAGGTTGCCGCAGAGCCATCAGTGAAGGTAAAGAAGTTGACTTGAAAGAGCTTGAAAGCTGGCGTACTGAAATGGCTAGACTTAGAACTCTTGAAGTCTAATTAGATCATTTCTGTTTACCCAATGAGGATGCATATTGTTTATTTAAAACAATGTGCATCAATGTAGCTACCCCCCTGAGGGGTAGTGCAATCATTTTGCTCCGGTTTATTTCTGCTCTTCCATTTATTCAATCCTTCATATCCCTTCGGTTCTCAGTTATTCTTCTTCCTATGGCATGAATTAATCTGTTTCACTCTCACTAAGAGGACTCGTTGTCATAGGACTTCTAAAACGCATAAACAAGGTTCCAATAAAAAGGGTATTCGCCACTGAGGCGGCTGCAAAAAGATTCCAAACCGGACTGCCCGAGGCCAGATTTCCCACATAGCTGAAAAGTTTCAGACTGATGGTATATTTTTCTTCACTATTTAGAAACAGTAAAGGAGCTTGAAATCCGTTCCATCCGGAAACAAAGGCTATCATCACAACTGTCAAAAGTGGGGGTAGAGATAAAGGAAGGAGAATCCTAAAGGCATAGGCATGTTCTCCCATCCCTTCCAGCTTGGCAAGATCTCTAAAAGAAGTGGGAATAGTTTTAAGATATGCCGTGAGAACAAATAAGGCCATGGGGATAGAGTGATATAGGTAAATCAAAATGAGGGGTAGGTAGTTGTCTATCAAGCTGAAGGCTCTGAATATTCTGTATAAGGGAATCAGGGAGTGCATGCCGCCGGCAATTCCAACTATTTGGATAAAGGCCAAAAAGGTCAGAGTTGTTTTGCTTCCTGCTTTGTTCAGATAGACAGCTCCGGGGAAAACCAGGAATGGGAGAAGCCCTGCTGTGATTCCTGCAACAACAAAGGTATTGATAAAGTAACGGAGTATCCCTTCTTCTGCAAATATAATTCTGAAATTTTCAGTCGTAGATAAAGGAGGTACAAAGCTGTCTATAAAGCAGGAACTGATACGGGAGAAACTCATCCATAGGAGCATATACAGAATAATGATTGTGAGAACGATGAATAATCCCATGATCAAGCCGGAAGCTGTCGTCAAAGCTGGACCTTGGATTTTCCAGTTCTTCAAAGGCATATGAAATTGCCTTGAAGAGTTTCTTTCCTGTTTTTTTTGTATTAGGAGGGTCAGAAGGGGGAGTAGTATCCCCGGATGAAATCCAGCCAAATAGCCCTCTGTCACCACCAGAAAAACAGTCACTCCTAGATGGAGTAGGACTAAAATCCTCATGAGTTGTTTTTTATTCAAGAGGACTAAGACCATATATCCAATAGCCATGATCCAAAGGACTGGTTTCCCTCCCGGAATCAATACAAGAGCCGAGAAAATAAGGAAGATCCTTAGGGACTTTTGTTTCCTGATCAATATCCACAAAGACATGATAAAGAGGACCAGAACCGCCATAATCAGTGCATAGGCTGCATTAATACCCCAATCTGAATTCTGTAGGAAGACCTCATACAAAAATACTCCCAGAGTCGTTGTCGCTCCCACGATATGCCGGTCGGTTATTCCGCTTAAAAGAGGCGGGCCTCCTGAGGTGAGCATGAAAACGAGTGTAAACTCCTTAAAGGCCTTGATGAAATTCAAGACAGCCATGGCCAAAAGAGAGTCTTTTATTTCCGGAATATAGATATGCCTTGCGATTTCTCCATTTCCTGCTCCATCCAGATGTGCTGCTTCAATGACAGAATGGCTCACCTTTCGCATGTGTCCGGCAAAGACAAAGGTTGTAATGGGGATGCTGAGCCAGAGGCTCACCAAAAGGGCTCCCAGAAAACCGGCAATTGGATCGATCATGAGGTTGATGTGCAGTCCAGTCAGTTTGGTGATGACTGAATCTCCACCGTTGCCATGAAGAAAGGCTCTCCAGAGAGGGATGGCAATATAGACGGGAATACCCCAGGGAATGAGGAGCATCCGGTGAAGAAAAGAGCTCTTTGTATTCATTAAACGGAGGGCCAGAAGAAAGGAAAATACTATACAGAGACTGACATTCAAAAAAGCCCAGAGAACCGTGATGTTCAGGCTGTAGGGAAAGGCTGCGTCCCCTAAAATAATTTTATAGTTTTCAAGTCCTGCAAAACTTTGCTCTCCGTAATTATCATGATAGAAGCTATCTCGAAAGGCCCCTGTGAACGGAGCTATCCCAATGAGCAGGATCAACAGCAGTATGGGCAGCACGAGGAGTTGACTCTGTAGAGGAAGGCGCTTATCTTTCATATTGAAAAAAGGGCTGTCAACACAGCCCCTGCAATCTATTCCCTATAGCTTCTAATATATCAGGGTGATCTTCTCTACATTCCGCACAGACTTTATTCCATCAGGCACCAGTTCTGCATCTTTATCCCATACCAGTCTGAGGGGCCAATCCTTATCATTGAGGAGAGACTCATCTTTTCCTGTATACATGGCTATGATGACATCATCGTTGCCCTCAATTTGAGAATTATCAAGGGTGACTGAAAAACCGTCACTGGCAGAAATCTTTACAGCCTTGTATCCCTGTGGTCTTTCTAGGAGCCTCCAGAGTGAGATTCCCATGTACTGTATATCAGAATCACTTTTCCTGTCGTAGTAAGTAACAGCATTTTTATTAACAGACACTCCGCTTTGCATGGTTTGCCTGTCAAATACTTCAGTCAGATCTTTTTGTACGATAGTCAGGGCAAAATCGATAAAAACCTGTCCTTCCGTTACTATCTTTTTAATCATTCGAGCTGAGACATGACCGGTGATATTAGGATTCTGAGGTCCAACCTTCACCAGACGGATATATCCGGGATCTTCGGGCATATACTCTCCATTCTCTTTGAAGGCGAGTATCCATTCTCCATCTGCCTGATCCAGCAGCATCTCTCCGCTATAGCTCATTTCATAACCGTCCATGGCAATGATCTTGATGGCGGAATCATTGGTCACTGTCATAAACTCTGAGAGCAGCGGTATGAGCTTTACCCCACCATAGAGACCTTCTGTTGTGTTTGAATAACTGTTGGTGAAGCTGCCCTTGTCTTCTACGTAGATGTCCATGGCTTCCAGTTCTCTGATGGTATATGAGATGCTTTCACCGTTGATATCAAGGACAAACTCAAAACTATTTTGTTCCAGATCAACAGGAGCCAGACTTAACTCTATACTCACAAGGTCTCTAACCCAGGCTTTTCCGGTGATTTTTCCGGCAATTTGAGGGGTGACCGTCTGGCCGTCAATGGTATCTACAAGAAGGATTTCTTCGGCTCGGGCATCAGCCGTGTTAAAGCTGGAGCTGTATCCATCGGCAGCCGTTAATGTAATATTATACCCTTCATTCCAGAGGTCTTCCTGAAACTCATAGGGCATACCGCCTGAGGGATCATCTACCATGGCAATAATCTCTTTTAATAAGATTCCCCCATAGTTATGCACCTCCCCTTTATTTTCGAGCTCCATTTCAGCCTTCAAGCTTTCTTCAGACCCCTTCCAAGAAGTCATTTGACTCTGCCAAATCTCATCGTTTCGGACACCAATCAGGTCAATTTTCCATCCATCTCCCCTGGGTGTGGCAGATGAAACATCATCCACTTCTGTTGCTGCGGTTGTATAAACCGTGGCAAATCCAAGGCAGATAAGCAGAATGGTTTTTAGAACTAGATTTTTAACATTTTTCATTTCGTTCTCCTCAATATCAGTTAATCATTCATTGTATTGTCCATCAGGAGCTGTCCTTTTTCTAATGTCTGTTGAACAGACATCTGATCAGAGAGAGCGAACCTGAGAAGTTTCCACATATTGTTCTTGTATATACTGTAAACCTGTAGGGGTGGGATGATTGTACCTTTATCCATAGAAGATTCGAGAACGGGTAGAGCTCCGTAGGCAATATCCGGGAGTTCAAGGATATCTGTACGTGCTGGAAGTTTGGATAAGGCGGGACAGAATCTCTGTTGCACAGAAGCACTGAGCAAATACTGAAGCAGCCGGCGTGATAGTATGGGGTGCTTTGTCTGACGGGTCATACAAAATGCCTTAAAATCCAGAAGAGGAGAGAGAGGCCGTCTTGTTGTTTGATTTACAGGATAGGGGAGTACTCCAAAGTTAAGCCCCAGTGATTCAAAATAAGGGATGCCATAGGATCCGCTCATGATCATGCCTATTTTTCCGGCGATAAAAAGGGCATCCATCGCATCTCGTTCCATGGGAAAAAGAAGTTCTTTATCTTTCAGGTTTAAGATGTATTCCAGAGCTTTCTTTGTAGCAATATCATTCACAGATATCCTGCCGTTGGCATCAATAAGATCCTCTTTTCCAAAGGACATTTGGAAAGGAATAAGCCAGTTGGATGAGTAAGCATTCCACGCCAGAGGATAAATCCCCTGGCCTTTAATACTGCGGGCTATCTGTTCCATATCATTGAGAGTCCAGTTTGCAGAGGGAGGGGCAGGAATGAGAGACTTATTGTAAAAAACAATTTGAGTATCATAATAAAAAGGAAGAGCCCAGAGTTTATTATTCAGAGTAAACGCTTCCACCCCCTGGTCCATGAGGCTTGAAGTCTGTACATAATTCAGGTTTTGAATAGCTCTGCTGGAAACTAGTTTCTCTACAGCACTGGACTGAATCATAACGAGATCCGGAACCTCTCCCCGGGCTCTGACGACAGCTTGTAATTTGGAATCGGGGCTTGGGACTTCAATCGACTTGATTTCAATATTATGATGCCTTGCAAATCTCTGGATTTCCTCTTTCAGTAAGTCGACGCCTTCCCAAGAGAGCCATATCTCCAGTTTTTCTGACTCCATGGGGCTACCCTTGAATTTCAGTTGAACCAGATCGTCGTATTTTTTACCATTGAAGATTAGATCGAGACCTGCTTTTTTCGGAATCAACCAGGATTCGGCCCAGAATTCTCCTAGGGCCTCTTCGTTCATCAATATTGTTTCAGAAGCGGTTTGGATTTCCATCTGGTAGACCTCTTCCATCAAGGGAAGAATTTCTAAAAGGGAACTCCCCTTATAAAGATGATGATCGATTGAAACCTCTGATTCTTTGACTGTTTCTAAACCTAGGATTCTTAGGAGTTCTGATGTTCCAAAATTGAAGTCTTTTGCATATGACAGAAAGGGTAGAAGAACTATCAGTAGGATCATTCCATTCTTTTTCAATGTATTTCCTTTCCAAACACGGGAGGCCGTTCTGTTTCCGGAACAACCTTGCGGGTAAATCTTCATGGTTTGTGCCTGTTGAAGGCAGAAGCTTTAGAATCAGTACCTCGGAAATTTGTTAACGGTTGTTATTCTATTGACAGGGGTTCTCTGGGTCAAGTTCCCATTTAATTTAACAATTTGTCTAAACTATAATAAAATGTGTCGATTTGGCTGTCGCCAGTACGTTCCCTTCTGAATCTGTTACAGAAGATGTGAAGAACAGAAACTTCTTATCCTGTTTGAACAGCCGGGCGGTTACTGTAATCCTTTCCATTTCAGGAGTGATGGCCCTCTTATATTTTACTTCTAAATGACGAGTGACGCTTGGATCTGCAACCAGCATGCTTAAGGGGCCTATGGTATTGTCAATTGCAGCGGAAATGACTCCTCCCTGCATATTTCCAAAGGGATTCAATTGATTTTCCAATACAGGGAAATAGCAGACAAGGGAGTTCTCTGATTTGGAAAATTGACCTACCGATCCTTTCATATCGATAAATACGGCAGGAGGTATTTCAAGACCCATATGGATTTCAGGGTTTCGTTTTTCCAATTCATCAATGATTTCTTTGGTCAGGTATTCTTTATGTATCATTCTTTCATAGTCCTTAATAAGGTCAACAGCTGGGACATCTGACCTAAGGTTGTACAGGCTGATCTTTCAATGATTATATCAAATCGACAGCTATTGTACAGAAGTCCATTATTGGAGTATACCAAACTTGATAGGAGATTATATCTGATGAAAGAAAAAATGGATTTTTCAGATTCTCTTAAAATTCGACAAGACCCTTGGGACGATTCACCATGTTCTCATTGCCCCGAAATTTACTGTTGTGAAAATCTGCCTCTGGCACCGTTAAGATTAAATAACCAGGGCGATTTTATCAATCTCATATTGACTTCTTCCTATAACGGTATTTTTCCAGTTTTAAAAGAAACGGGTGAATGGAATTTCTATCTCAAAAGAGATTGCCAGTTTCTGAGTAAACCGGGAGGGCAATGTCAAATTCATCAATCTGCAGATCAAAGTTTGATCTGCAAGTCCTATGATGCTCATACATGCTGGTATGTCAAAGCATTCAACACAGAACGATTCACCACCATTATACGCTTTGATACTGAGATGATCATTTGGTTTGAGAGAAAGTACAAATTAATTGAAAATGCGTTTGATGTTGATATCAACTGGGATGAACTCTGTTCCGCAGCCTATGATTATCGATTGAATACAATAGATATTAGACCAGATGCTTTTATACCTCTTGAATCATTCAGACTGCCATTCAAAAAATCTAGATCAGACCAGTATCTTTTTCTGCCCCCATATAAGCGCCCCGAGAACAGAAACCACTTTGAATTATTGTCATTCCGGCTCGGTTTTCCAGGAGTTTCTCTTGCCATTACAGACAGCTGCTGGGCCTTCATTATTAAAACTGTCTTGAATTTGGCAAGTTTGAATTTAATCAGAAAAAACTACTATCCGGCTATAGAACATAAAGATGGCTTTTTCAGTTTTGATAGTGTGATGAAAGAATTTTCTCCCTATTCAGATGCTGGAGAGCAATGGGTTGTTTTGCAGAGATCCGATCTAAAGGTTCTCAAAGATTTAACTGTTTTTGATTCCAATGGCAGAGTACGAAAACTTCCAAAGAGTTCAGAAGTATTACATGCCCTCAAACCAAAACATCCAGGTCTGGTGGCTTCATAAATCTCATTGTCTCCAGCTATGTTTAAACGAAATTAATTTGCACTTGGTGATTTGGATCACATTTTTTCAGGGCCTCCAGGAATATTATTCCTATTATCAAATGATTTAGGAGGCCATCATGGCTAAAAAAACATATCAATTAGAAACTGTTTCCTGCCCCAGTTGCATTGCTAAGATCGAAGGGATGTTGAAGACCATTTCCGGGATCACCGAATCTCAGGTTCTATTCAATTCATCAAGAGTCAAGGTGTCATATGACGAGAAAGAAATCGCGTCAGAAAGAATCAAAGAAAAGATCATCAGCTTAGGATACAACGTCCTTGGTGAAAAATAGCTTTTAAAAGAAGGGTGAAAATGATCATTAAAAAACCTACCAAAAAAAATATACTTTGGATTGCCGTAGTGCTGATAACCATATCTTTTGTATTAAAAGAATTCTTAGCTGACACTCTGATTACAACCTGTTTTATGCTGGTAACCGCCCTGCTTGCCGGTATTCCCGTTTTTAAGAAAGCGCTTGTGGCCTTGAGGTATAAAATTATTGGAATAGATGCCCTTGTAACCATTGCTGTTGTCGGAGCTGTTCTTATCGGAGAATACTGGGAAGCCGCTGCAGTTACCTTTCTTTTTATGCTTGGCGACTATCTGGAATCCAGAACAATTGAGAAGACGAGGTCTTCCATTAAAACACTGTTGGATCAGGCTCCGGTGAAGGCCCGTGTACGAAAAGGAAGTCAAGAGATTGAAGTTCGCCCAGAAGAGGTCATGAAAGGAGATCATGTTATTGTTAAACCTGGTGAAAAAATTTCTGTTGATGGTACCATTCTTGAAGGGTCTGGTTATATTGATCAGTCTGCTATAACCGGAGAACCTCTTCCTGTAAACAGAGGGGTGAACGAACATGTCTTTTCGGGAACAATCATAGAATCTGGTTATCTTATCATCAGTGCAGAGAAAGTCGGGGATGATACAACCTTTGCAAAAATTCTAGAATTGGTGGAGGATGCTCAGGATTCAAAAGCAAAAACCCAGCAATTCTTGGAAAGATTCTCCAGGTTTTATACTCCGGCAATCATCCTCTTGTCTCTGTCTCTTTATTTGGTCACAAAAGATATTGTTCTGGCTCTTACCCTCTTAGTCATTGCCTGTCCCGGAGCCCTGGTCATCTCTGCTCCTGTATCCATTGTTGCCGGGATTGGAAACGGTGCCAGGTCTGGGGTCATAGTGAAGGGTGGTGAAATTATGGAGAAATTGGGAACAGTCAAGGTGATTGCCTTTGATAAGACAGGAACTCTTACATATGGAAAGCCGAGTGTTGCAGGAATACAGGCTTTTGGGATTAAAGAACGCGAGGTCCTGCGTATCGCAGCGGCGGGTGAATCCTATTCTGAGCATCCACTGGCCAAAGCGATCATTCAAAAGGCTGGGGAAGTCTCAGGACCTGGTAAGAGTTTACCTGAAAAATCAGAAATTATAACAGGGAAAGGTCTTTCTTTTACTCTGGATTCAGTAAGGTATTATCTTGGCAATAGAAAATTGATGATGGATCAATCAATCCGTATTGATGAAATAGAAGAGCAGATCCTGAGCCAAGAAAGAAAGGGTCACACACAGGTTCTCTTGGCCAATTCAGAAAAAATCCTCGGAATTATTACCATAGCTGATAGGGTAAGAGGGGATGCCAAAAATGCGGTTTCTAAGCTGAAGTCTGTTGGAATCCGCCACATCGTCATGTTGACCGGTGATAATGACAGATCTGCAAAAGCCATTTCCAATGAACTAGGCCTGGATGAGTATTTTTCAGAACTCCTTCCTGAGGATAAGGTCCGTGTTTTGAGAGATCTGCAGGAAAAGTACGGGAGAACTGCCATGGTTGGAGACGGTGTGAATGATGCTCCTGCTTTGGCATCCTCAGACCTTGGAATTGCCATGGGTGCCGCCGGATCGGATGTTGCCATAGAAACAGCAGATGTCGTTCTCATGTCATCCGAGCTAGATAAGCTCTCCTACGTCATTGGATTAAGCCGCAGCACGGTAAGAAATATGAGACAAAATATCTATTTTGCTCTCCTTGTCGCCTCCCTCTTACTGGCAGGAGTATTAGTCCGAAGTGTTCACTTGTCTTTTGGGATGCTGGTCCATGAATTTTCTGTCCTACTGGTAATCATCAATGCTGTCAGGCTTACAGGCTACAAGGAAAAAAGTCGTTGAAAATGGCTGTCTTTGGAAAAAATCTCCCTTAGAAGTGTATGCACAAGCCAAGGTATTCTGGCTTTCTTAATCCTAATCACTTTTGTATTCAGGATGCAGATAGAGTATTCTTAAAAGAAACAGAAGGAAGAGGAGATACCACTATGATTGATTGGAAAAAAATGAAAGCCGACATCTCAAAGGGAATTAAAGACGGGTTTGAAAATGTCAAAGATGGTGCTGAAACTGTCGGCAAGAAAGCCGAAGAATTAACGACTGAAGGGCAGAGAAAAATAAATGTTTTCAATCATAAGAAACGCATTCAGGAGAAAATTGAGGAGTTAGGGGCAGAAATATATAATGCTGAAAAACTGACTCCAGGAGCAATCAATCACGAACCGTCTATGGCTATTTTCGCTAAGATCGAGTCTCTTTCTGCCGAATTGAAAGAGCTCGAAAAGAAAAAATGAAACAGAATCCATGGATGATAGTCAGACCATTTGTCAAAGAGTCCGTGAGGAGTTATTCTTATTTTTCTGGAAAAACTAATATCAGTTCAGGAACGTGAAATATCGATTGATGAATCTTCTATCAACTTTGGGATCTGGCTCTTAATATGGACCCCAGAATCTTACCGGCTTTGTATGCTTCGAGGTTTGCCTCTTCCTGTTGATTGAAATCCTTGGGAAGATGTTCCTCAAGAACTTCTGATATGAAGCCATGATCCTTGACGATGTTACCCACGGCGCATTCAATACCAGGACCACAGGAGTAACACTGAGAATATCCGCCAACTTCAACTGAACCAATTACAGACATTTTTGCTGATTCCATAAACATTTTAATTGTATTCTTCACAGGGTTGTCTTGAGGGTTGTATCCACAACTCACAATGACTCCGAGTTTACCAGCCAAGAGGAAGCGTTCCATATGTCTGAAAGAAAAGGTCCTTTCCAGAGTGGCCTGACCCAGTGCGTTCAGCATATTAAAGTAGTTTGTCCCGCCAAATACGATGGCATCGGCATCTTTCATCCTCTGGCCGATTAAATTCCAATCATCCTTCACCTTACAAATATTATCTCTGGCACAGCCGAGACAGCCTGTGCAGCCTCTTATGGCTTTTCCAGAGAGTGAAATGTATTCGTATTCCTGTCCGGTAGAATCAAGGACTTTTTTGACAGCCTGAGAGGTCACCCCGTTCTCTCTTCCACTTGAACTAATGCCTAAGACCATATTTTCTCCCAATGCTTTGTAAAATATCCCGGAATCAGTTCAGGAGTATTTGTAGATTTATAATACTTACGTGTTTTAACAGCTGGAGTCAACCTGAGCAAACTTGAATCTTCTGCATGTATCACCCTTCTTATGTTCAAGAAGGGTGGAGCTTACTCTTTTAGAATGACGATTATCATCTCGGTAATTATCAGCAGTATCAATTTTAGCATTGTGTGTTATTCTTCTCTTTGGAAGGTTAAAAGCAAAATGGATGTCGTTGATATGAAACTTGCAAATGAATTAAGAGAACGGGAAAAGGAGTTGGATTGCCTTTACCGTCTTACTCCTCTTTTTACAAGCTATACAGGGATGGAAGAACCACTGCTAAGAAAAATATCGATAGAATTGTCCAAGGCAATGACTTCCCCTGAATCCCTTGTCATAGACCTGAAAATTGTACCGGTAACAGAGACTCCTCAGGAGCTTGGGGAATCTGACTTTATTGCAGAAACAATGCTCAATAAAGAAGAAAAACTCATCTTGCATCTTCGTTTTACTACCAATCAGGGCCGTCTCGTACTTAGGGAGAAGCATCTGCTGAAATCTGCAGTTGAACTCAGTGTTGCCGCTATCCAGAGGTTAAGAAATGAAGCGGCCATCAAAGAAAAAAATACGACTCTCTCAGAGCTCCTCACAAGGTTGCAGAAGGAGAGAGACAAAGATACTGAGGCAATGCAGGTTCAAATTCGAACTTTGATTTTTCCATTGCTGAATCAATTGAGCCAAAAAATACCGGAACACAACAAGGCTTTGGTTGCCATGATCCAATCCGAGCTTGAGGGGTTTCCCAATGGGGGAAAGAACTTTAGTCCTCTTTTATCCATTCTCACTCCTCGAGAGCTGGAAATCTGTGGTTTTGTGGCAAAAGGTATAGGCAGTAAAGAAATTGCAGATTTCCTAGGTATCAGCATCGAAACAGTAGAACGGCATAGATGTACTATCCGCAAAAAACTTGATTTGAATGGTAAAGCCGTCAACTTACAGACCTACCTTATAAACCTGTAGAAAACCTGTAAATATCCTGCAGGGTAAATTCAGATTGTCCTTCACCAAGGTCAGATGTAGAGTGTTAGTCTTTGCAGGAGGTGTTGGAATGACCAATAAACGGATCATATTAAATGAACAAGACTATAAGAGTCTAACTTTGCTAATAAATAAACTCAAAACAACCCACAGATTAAATACCCCCTATATGAGGGAGCTGGGGGAAGAGATGGAGAGAGCCAAGATTGGGAAGGTCAATGATCCCAATATGAAAAATGTCACTCTTAAATCAAGGGTCACCTACCAGGACCTAGAGAATGGGGGAGCCCATGTTGCTACCATCGTGTTTCCGGCCTTTGCCGATTCAGCCAAGGATTTATATTCTATCCTTTCTCCCTTAGGCACAGCACTCATTGGAGAAGCTGTGGGTAATATTACGACCTGTTATGCTCCTTCTGGAGAAATCAAATTAAAGATATTGGAGATTGAGCACCCTCAACCAGGAGGAGAATAGACAAAATGCCCGTCTCCAAGAATCTTCTGTTTCCTCAAATAGAGCTCTCAATCTTTTCGGAGATAGAAGAATCTCTTATTGATAAGATTATAGAATTCCTCGATGGGAAATACTCGGCTTTATCCACTTTGATTTTGAATCAAAAGTCCGATCTTGTATTGCTTGCATCAGTCGTTCAGCGTTCTCCTGGACTCACAAGAGATCTTAAAATCTTTGGGGAAAATCGCAGTAGAGAAACCTTGATAAAAAAAATTAGTGGAAATGGCATCGATCAGGTGGTTAACCTGCCTACCAGGGTGATTCTGGGTTACGGTTTTACGATCAGCAATCTGCATTTTTGGGGATTTTTAGTCAAGCTGACATACAAATTCTCTGAATTGAACACACTGAAGGGTCAGGTCGAAGAGGCTTATTCTGACGTATTGTTTACTCTTATGGCAGAGGAGCTGTACAAATCTCAGCTTTCGAGAATGACTACTGATGACCATATTTCAAAGTTTGTTGCCAATGAGCTGATACAATTGTGGGAAAACCGGTTTAAGTACAAAACTGAGTTATTTGCTCCCTTTATACGAGAGCTCTGGGAGGCCCGACAAAAAATAGTTCCTGTGTTGGGAACTCTCGCCGGTGTCATGGAGTTGATGCGTCTCAATTTTCTCTTGTCTCCACTCTGGAACGATTTCCTTCATTGGTATTTTACGATCTCCAATGCACAGGGCGAGTCACTGGAAGAATTTCTATTTGATTTAAGGAGTGAGGAAATCCGACTTTTAAGGAACTACATGAAAGAGAATCAAATCTCTGCAGTAGATCGAATCAAAGGAACAGAAATTATCGTAAAACTGCTCAATGAATCACCTCAGATGCTCCGAGATCGGAAGGACCGATATAATAAACCTCAGGCTCTTCAACTGTATCAAAGCTTTTTAAGGAGACGGAACGACGGTATTTTAAGGCAGCAAAAGAATGAAAAAGGTCCGACACAAACACTGGAAGAATATTTCTTGAAATTCTTGATACTCAATAAAAAAATTTGAGCAATAGCTCTCAATAGGCAGCCAATCATATTAAAAAATTGGCACTGTTCGTCGCGAAAGAATATAATTTGTCTCATTGGAGGATGAAATGCAAATCACAAGTCATGGTGCCGCTCAGGTTGTCACAGGGTCCTGCCACAGAGTCGTAACACAAGAATTTTCATTTTTGATAGATTGCGGGTTGTTTCAGGGGGGGAAGGATTTAGCACGGCGGAACTTTGAAGCTTTCGACTTTGACCCGAAAGTCCTGGATTTTATGTTTCTTACTCATGGACATATTGACCATTGCGGTTTGATTCCCAAGCTGGTTAAGGAGGGGTTCTCTGGTAAAATCTATGCCACTCCAGCTACAGCCGATTTAATTCCCATCATGCTGAGAGACTCCGCCTATATCCAGGAAAAAGATACGGAGCATGAAAATAAACGAAGAGTCAGGGCTGGTTTGGCACCAAGAGATCCTCTTTATACCTCAGAAGATGTCGAAAAGGTCTTGCCTTTGGTGACTCCCGTAGAGTACAGAAAGCATCTGAAACTGGGTAATACCTTGGAATTCATACTCCAGGATGCCGGTCATATCATAGGATCAGCCATTGTTGAATTGCTCATCACAGAAAAGGATGAACAAAAAAAAATTGTATTTTCCGGTGATTTAGGACAAAATGATGTCCCTATAATTGAAGATCCAACGCTGATTGAGAAGGCAGATTATATCTTTCTCGAGTCTACCTATGGTGACCGTCTTCATGATACCCGATTGCCGAGAGACAAGCAGATCATGGAAATAATTAAAAATACCATCGGCCGGGGGGGGAAAGTCTTCATTCCGAGCTTTGCTTTGGAGCGGACTCAGGAACTCCTTTATACCTTAAGCGAACTGCAGACTAAAAATCCTGATTTTCCAAAGGTCCCCATTTACCTTGATAGCCCATTAGCCATAAAAGTGACGGAAGTCTTTAAAAATCATCGGGATGTATATGATGCTGATGCAAAGGCAAGAACAGATCAACCTTTTTCATTTCCAGGTTTAAAATGCACTCCAAAAACTGAAGATTCCAAGGATATAAGCAAGTCGGATGAACCTTCTATTGTCATCGCCGGAAGTGGGATGTGTACGGCTGGACGTATTCGGCATCATCTGCGACATGGAATTGGAGATTCTAGGAATACAGTTCTTTTTGTCGGATATCAGGCACCCGGTAGTTTGGGGCGGGTTATCCTGGATGGGGCCAAAGAAATAAGGATGATGGGCCGTGTCTTTGAAGTAAGGTCCGAAATCCAGCGGATCGGGAGTTTTTCAGCCCATGCGGACCAAAAAGGACTGACTCAATGGCTCCAGGCTTTTACTCCAAAACCAAGGAAGGTGTACCTTGTTCATGGAGAAGAAGGCACCATTGAGAACTTTGCAAAACATCTTAATGATCTTGGTTTTACAACCGGAGTGCCTAAACAGAATGAAACCATACATATTGAGTGAATCCTTAGAAATCAAAGAGGCGATAATTGAGGGCATCTACCAGCTCAATCTTTTCAGAATGAATGAGATGATCTTCAAAAATTTCGGTTTTCTGGACTTTTCCTTCTGAGGTATCAATAACAAAGAAGGCATTCTGGGGATATTTCTTTTTTATTTCCACGAGGGTAGCTGTTATTTCTTTTATATTGAGAGGGTCATCGTCGCTGACACCGAAGCGGTGATGGGGGTTCTTGCCGTACTTTTTAAAGGCTATTTCTACTGATTTTAGTAGGGCTTCTTTTTTGAGAAGAGCAATGGCTTTGTTGAGACCCGGATCGCCCAGTTTCCGTCTAACCTTAGGATTCGAAACAGGATAAATCGTGAGAATATTGGGTTTTCGGTGTAAAAATCTTTTTTCATAGAGGATATTCAGGGCCCGCTTTATTGTTCTGGGATTATGTCCTCTGGCAGTGATTATTGAAACAGGCCTGCCATTGAGAACCGCGTAGAAGAAATGATTCCAGCTCGGGCCATGCCACTCCCATTCGGGTTTTTCAAGGGCGCTGTTCAAATCATGTTCAATCGCCTGTTTTGCATTCTTTCTGGAATCCCATGGAAGGATCCTTCTGTCCTGAAAATTCCTGTATGAACCAATGGCATCATTGCGATGTATATAGTAATCCGCATATTTGCCCTGTTTGCCTATGGACTTCATATTCTGAGCTAATTCGGCAGAACTGATTTCTATCTCTTCATTTGTTTCTTTGTGAAACAAGAATATTTTTGTATCCATTTGGAGGATGTTGTCATCCAGGTCAAAAAAATAGAAACTGCGTCCTCCGTGTCGGGCGTTTCTATCCTCTTTATAGGGCAGCCATTGGGCCAGCGGCAGTTGTTTTTGAGGCATTACAATTTTTCTCTCAAAATATCCATATAGGCGAAATCTGTTCGATTGATCTGGATCGGGGAGATGGATACATATCCGTTTTCCCAGGCCCATACGTCTGTTTCTGGACCATTTTCAACCCAATCCCAATTGCCCCTCGACCAATACAGTCCATTTTCCTCAACAAATTGATGGTTAAAGGGGCGCTCTCCCATTTCTGTGATTTTGAACCCTTTGAATTGAGTGAACTCTTTTTTAGGGAAATTGATATTTATAACCCTGTTTTTATCGACGACTTTTGCATCAAGAACGCTTTTTAGAGTCTCCCTTAAATAGGGCTTTACGGTCTCCAGGCTTGCAAAGTCCGCCGAGAGGGCGATGGCTGGAACCCCGCAGATAATACTCTCACTGGCTCCGGCCAGTGTTCCTGAATATGTAATGTCCGTTCCCAAGTTAGGGCCGTCATTAATACCGGAAACCACAAGGTCAATGGGCAGTGCCAGGGCATAGAATGCAAATTTAACACAATCGGCGGGTTTTGCTTCCAGGCTCCAGGCCTCGATTCCTTCAAACAGTTCATTCCGATGATGAACCCGGAAGGGTTCATGGATGGTGATGCCATGGCCTATAGCACTTTGCTGTGTGTGGGGTGCGACAATAAAAACCTTCCCGATTTCTTTCATGACTTCGGCCAAAAACTGAATTCCGGGAGATTCAATTCCATCATCGTTTACCAGTAATATATTCATTTTTATACGAGTCCTTTTCTGATCCTGCTGGAAATCATATCAATCACCGATACGGTTACGACTAATACCATAACAATGATCATAGCCCGTGGCCAGGCTCTTGTTCTGATGGCAAAAATTAAAGGTGCTCCTATTCCTCCCGCTCCGACCAGGCCGAGAGTGGATGCCGCTCTCATATTTATTTCAAAGCGGTAGAGGGTGTAGGAAATCAATTCAGGACTGACCTGGGGCAAAACGGCTCTGAACAGAACCTCCATACTTGACCCCCCACAGGATTCAAGGGCTTCTTTAACCCCCATGTCCATGCTTTCGATGGCTTCGCTGAAAAGCTTGCCCAGCATTCCTATAGAATGAATTCCCAATGCCAATATCCCCGCCGGTGCTCCGGGTCCCACAACACTGATGAAGATCAGGGCCAGGATCAGTTCCGGAAATGTCCGGATCATGGTGATGAAGAATTTGCCCACCAAAGAGACTCTCCGGCCTACAATGTTCTGGCTCGCCAACAGTGCAAACGGGATGGATATAACAGCCGAGACAAAGGTTCCGCTGATGGCGATGGCAATGGTTTCAACGATGGCAAAGGGGAGACCATCTATGGTCCAATTTGCCAGATAGCCCAAATCAGGATGGACAATGCCGTTTAAAAGAGACTCCATTGTCCCCTGTGCCGACGCCATGACTCCTTTATAGGGAATTCCCAGCATTCCCCAGAGTATGAGGAGCACTAAGCCCCCATAGTTTATAACTCTGTATAGGAACTGACCCGGGGTGATATTTTTTTTTACAATTATATTTTCCATTACACCAACCTTTTCCTGAGATGAGAGCTGATTAAATCAATGATGAGTACCACAGCGAAGGAGATAACGATAATGACTCCCACTCTGTCAAAGTTTCGCCAGGCAAGGTTATGTTCAAAGGTCTGACCGATCCCTCCGGCTCCTACATAGCCCAAAACAGCAGCGGCTCTGACATTTACCTCAAATCCATAAAGAGTGTAGGACATGTATTGCGGCAGTATTTGAGGGATTATGGCGTAACGGAGAATATTGGGTTTGTTCGCACCTAAAGACATCAGGGCTTCTACCTGTCCATAATCTATGGCTTCTATGGATTCATAGGTCAGTTTTGATATGAGGCCGAAGGAGAAGATTGACAGGGCGATAACACCACTAAAAGGACCAATACCGAACACTGCCACAAAGAGAGAGGCAAGCACCATGGCCGGGATAGTCCTAAAGATATTCAATACCAGTCTTAAGGGCTGGCTGATCCAAGGGTTTTTCAAAAAGTTGCCCGCAGCAAAAACGGCAACAGGAAGTGCTATGACCGTACCAATGAAGGTTCCTACAACCGCCATGCGAATGGTTTCCAACAGCGGAGGGATTACCTTGATGGTATAGGTCCAGTCAGGAGGAAAGAACATTCTGCCAAGAAGTCTTTTTCCCTTACTGAAATTCTGGATAACTTCCAGAGGGTTGAATCCGGCAAAAACAGCACTTCCTACAATCAGGAACACAATGATAAAGATGGTCGAATTCCGCTTCAGGTGGTTGGCCTTGGGAATAATGATTTTTTCCATTACTCCTCTCCCAGAATCTCGTCGTTATGAATGGCCCGCCCATACACCTTCTCAAGATCATTCAGGAATGTCTGTTTTTCTATATCTTTGATTTGGACATCATAGACGATATGTCCCTCTTTGACTCCCACCACTCGGCTGGCATATTCTAGGGCCAGGTCGACATGGTGAAGGTTTGCAATAGTGGTGATACCGTCTTCTGCATTGATCTTCTTGAGATAATCCATCACCTGTATGGTTGTAATGGGATCCAAAGAGGCTACCGGTTCATCTGCCAGCATGAGACGAGGTTCCTGGGCCAGTGCTCTGGCAATGGCTACTCTCTGCTGTTGTCCTCCAGAAAGGTCACTGGCTCTGCTGTGAACTTTTTCAAGAATGTCTACTCTTTGCAGAGCCCGGTAGGCAATTTGCTTATCCTCTTCGGGAAATAATCCAAGGATCGTTTTCCAGGTGGGATGGTAGGCAACCCTTCCTGAAAGTACATTGGTCAGGACACTCGCCCGTTTTACGATATTGAAACCCTGAAAAATCATTCCGATCTGCCGTCTGACATTTCGCAATTCTTTTCCACCGGCTGTGGTTACATTGATGCCGTCAAAGCTGATTTTTCCTGATGTCGCCGGAATCAGCTGATTGATGAGACGTAGCAAAGTGGATTTCCCAGCTCCTGATAAACCAATGATGGCTACAAACTCCCCCTCTTCAATTTTGAGGTTTACATCATTGAGGGCTTTTGTTCCGTTGGGATATACCTTACTGACTCCGGTAAATTCTATCATTATGGACTCCTATAGTTATTATGCTTGCATATTGATCCAAAAACTTCGTAGAATTATAGCAGATTTTGATTATTGATTTTAACGGTAAGGAGAGTTTAATGAAAAAAAGCTTGTTTCTCATGGCATTCATCGCCCTGATTATGACTTCTTTTGTATCTGCCGGGGGCAGCAAAGAGACTGACGTTAACCCTGATGTGCTCGAAGTACAGCTGATTCCGTCTCGGGATGCAACCTATCTGGATGCCCAGAGACTTCCTTTGCAGGAACTTTTGGCAAAGGAAATGGGGATGGAAGTGAATGTGACTGTGGCAACAGATTATAATGCCCTCATAGAAGCCATGGCCTCAGAACAGGTTCACGTCGGACTTCTGGCGACTACGGCTTATGTCCTGGCAGCTGATGAAGGTGCTGCAGAAGCCATTCTGAAATCTCTCCGATATGATGTGGATGATAATGGGGAGCTCATGAAAGACAAACCCATGGTATCCGGATATAAATCTCAGCTTATCGCTGATAAAGACAGCGGAATTAAATCTGTCATAGATCTTAAGGGAAGAAAAGTAGCTATCTCTTCTTTTACTTCTACGTCCGGGTTTGTATGGCCTGCTAACTTGTTGGCAGATAATGGAATTGATCCCGAGTCTGAGATTGAGTGGATCAATACTGGAGGACACGACAACGCTGTTCTGGCTGTTTTTAACGGTGAAGCCGATGCGGCTTTTACTTTCAAAGATGCCAGAAATCTCTTTGAAAAAGAGTCTTACTACGCAGACCTTATGGATAAGGTCGTACTCATTGCCAACACAAGCCTCATTCCCAATGATACCATCTCTGTTATCCCCCGTCTGAACGAAGACTTGAAGCAGAAGGTTAAGGATGCTTTTATTGCTATCAGCAAGAGTGAAGAAGGCCTTGAGATTGTGAGAGGAATCTACAATCACGAAGGGTATGAAGCTGCCCAGGATTCTGATTATGATGAAGTGAGAGTCTACCTCGAAAGAAAAAATGAGTGGGATTTCTAATAAAAAGACAAGGATGATCTTTTATAAAGGAGGGGTTCCTGTGGGAACTCCTCCTTTCTTATAAATTGTTTAAGTCACTTTTTGATAATTCCCGGTGCAGCAATTTTTATTTAACCTCAATTACCCTATACTAAAGTGAAAATAAGAAAAATTAATCGGGAGGCAGTATCAGGCTTTGTTCGTTCAGCTTGATGCGAATTTGAATACTATGCCCTTTGGAACACATTTAATAGACGCCAGATCTTTGATGGAAATAAAACGGTATCAGAATAAGTATTGCTTTAAAAAGCGTTCTGTTGCAGAACATATGTGGTCCGTTTCAAAAATAGCCGAAGGATTGGCTATTTGGGAAAGTAAAAAGTTCAAGAATAAAGTGGATATGGCCAAGGTTCTGCAAAAGGCGATTAACCATGACATGATTGAGCAGACAACCGGAGACATCCTGGGACCAACCAAAAAAAAGACCCCCGCTATGAAAGAGGCGGTGGAGGAGATAGAAGAGTTAGCCTTCAATGAAGTCATAGAGAAAGAGCTTCCAAAATCTTGGCGGAACCAGTTCCGTTCCTATATTCTCAATCCAAAAACAGATGATATTGAAGGTCAAATCATAAGAGCTGCAGATATCATTGATACCATCATTGAATCCATAGAAGAGATAAAATTGGGCAATGATATTTTTAAGGCCGTATTGCTGGATAGCTCAAAATCTCTGATCCAGGTAGACCTTGTCAGTGTCAGATATTTTATAAAATACGCGATTACTGACTTTGAGGTTGATATAGAGGAGTATTTTGGAAAGGAGTTACATGACTTCCGTGAATCTCTGAACTTCGATCCCAAGGTTTTTGAAGCCTGCCAGGATATCGGTTCTGATTTGTAGCCTAGCAAATCCTACTGAATATTCTTGATAAGGGCTTTTTTCCTCCTCTGATGAAGACTCTCCAAAATCATTTGACAAAAAAGAATAGAACAGACATTATTGGTGTAAAATATATTTCGCCAGAAAGATTTATTGCTAATCCTAGTTGCTGGAGACATGAATGAAACTGCTCGTATTTATACTCAACAACGAAGAGTATCTTGAGAAAGTTCTCAGTGCATTTGTAGAAGCAGGTGTATCAGGATCCACTATCCTCGACTCTGAAGGTATGGGCCGATTCCTGGCTTATGATGTTCCCCTTTATGCAGGATTCCGGGAATTTATGAAAGGAAACCGGCCATACAATAAAACAATCATTTCAGTTATCAGAAATCAGGAAACTATTGAAACCGCTAAAAAACTGGTGGATGAAGTTGTTGGCGGACTGGATCAACCAGGAACAGGTATTATGTTCACAGTTCCTGTTGATTGGGCAGCTGGATTAGTTCCTGAAGACGAGGAGATTTAATTCTATGATCAGCATCAATTCTATTCTTTCAGCAGATTGTATTCTCATTCATCCGGATGTGACGGACAAAAAGGCTCTCATAGGTCTTTTTGTAGACAGCCTTGAATCTTCAGGACTCGCTATGGACAAAAAGCAGTTGATCAAGGATGTCATGGAACGCGAAAAGCTCTCTTCCACAGGGCTGAATAATGGCTGTGCTATTCCTCATGCCCATAGTTCTGCCTTGAGCCAGACCGCCTTGGCCGCTGCTGTGTTAAAAGAGGGAGTAGACTTTACAACCCCCGACAGCCAGCCGGCAAAAATCGTATTTTTTATTGCAGGTCCAAAAGGGAATGCCGGTCATCATTTAAAACTTATCTCTAAACTGGCTCGGGTTCTAAATGATAGTCAATTCCTGAAGCAGCTTGAAGGAGCTGATACCAAGGAGGAGTTCCTTGAGTTGATAAAGAAAAGAGAGGGTTAAATGCGGGCTACCACTCTTTGGTCAATAACGCGGGTTGCCATCACTTTTGTGGTCCTTTTCATCCTCTGGCTTCTTTTTACCTTTAGTTTGGATCTTTTTTCGCTGATTGCCGGCCTGACCGGCTCTCTGGGAATCTCACTCATCACATATAAAGTCTTTATACCAGCCCATGATGCTTCCCGTAACGGCTTTATCCCCCGTCCTCTTTTTCTTTTTTTCTTTTTAGCGGTGCTTCTCTACCAGCTTTATTCCTCTAGTATAAAAATGCTCATTACCATAATAAAGGGTAATCCAAATCCAAAAATTGTGCATTTCCGAACCAGAATCAGGTCTGATCTTGCCCGGATGGTTTTATCCAATTCAATCACCTTCACTCCGGGGACAATCACTTTGGACTTAAACGATGATCATTTAACGGTCCACTGGTTCTTTTGTAATACGAATCATTCAAAATTGGCAGGTGAAATAGTCAAAGGGCAGTTAGAGAAACACATTCAGAGGGTTTGGGTATGAGAGAGATGATGTTAATGACAATGCAATGGATAATGCTGATTTTCGCTTTTGTAATCATCATACACCTGATTACTGGTAAGACTGCTGTCAATAAACTCGTCAGTTTAAATGTACTATCAGGTGTGGTCCTGGCTTTTTTAGTCCTCCATGGAGTACAGCTGGGTAGAACCATATATCTGGATATTGCCCTTGTTTATGATATCTTCGGTTTTCTTGGATTCCTGGCCATCTCTCATCTACTGAACAAGAGTATTACAGGGGGAAAAAATGGTTGAAACCATTCTTTCAATTGTTGCGTTTATCGCATTTTTAACCGCCGTGATTTTTGGTGGCGCCGGAGTTTTTGGTCTATTTAAATTCAAAAATCCATATGCAAAACTTCAAAGTGGATCTCTTTGCGGTACAACGGCAGTGATCTCTATTCTCATCGGCTGCCTAGCTCTTGCGCCGACTTGGGCCATGGCAGCAAGGATCATGATTATCGGAATCTTCTTTCTTATTTCCTCTCCAACAGGGACTCATATCGTTGCCCGTTTTGCATGGGTTTCCGGTCAACTCTCCGCTAAGGAAGAGGATGATGCAGACTTTGATGATGTTGAGGATACTCAATTATGATAATTCTCATTTTGATTCTTCTTGTGCTGCTCTCTGTATACACACTGATCTCGAAAGATCTTCTTTACGGCACAATCGCCCTTTCAGCTTTCAGCCTATTGTCAGCCATTCTTTTCTATTTGCTTTATGCTCCCGACGTTGCCATTACGGAGGCCGCTGTTGGTGCAGGGGTGTCAACTGTTGTTTTTGTCTGGGCTATCGGGGCCACAGAACGAAGGGATAAGACATGACCTCCGGACAAAAGAATTTCTTTTTGGCTTTTCAGACCATCCTCATCTTATGTTCTGTTGTTTTGGTGCTGGTTCCTGTTTTTTTATCGACCCATCCCTGGCCGACATTGGCACGGGATTTTCTTGAAAATAACGGGTTTAACAATACGGGGGCACAAAATCAGGTCAGTGCCATATATCTGGGATACAGAGCCTACGATACCCTGGGAGAAACCATTGTGCTGCTCCTGGCTGTAAGTGGTACCATCGGAATTATTTCTAAATCGGGTATTTCTCTGGCCAGAGGATACGGAGAAACCATGTCTGAGTTTTCTGAATCCAAATCAACGCTGCTCCGTACGGACCTCATTGATGTGGTTACCGGAAAGTTGGGCCCCATAGTTCTCCTCTTTGGACTCTATGTCATGCTCTTTGGTCATATCTCTCCCGGTGGTGGTTTTCAGGGTGGGGTTGTTATTGCATCAGGTATCGTTTTTATGGCCTTAGGAAGTAAGTCCGGGGCATCAACCCGCCTGGAAGAAGCAAAAGTTCTCGCAAAAATAGAATCGGTTTGTTTTCTGCTTTTGATCTTGACCTCTTTGGCAGGCATCCCCATGGGGATGGGATATTTTTCCAATCCGATGAGAGTTGATCCCTCTTTTCAGGTCATTTATATCATCATACTTAATTCGATCATTGGTCTCAAAGTGGGTGCGGGGATCGGGTATATGTGTGTTGCCATGTTGGGGAAGGGGTAAAAATGGTAGAAAGAATCCTGATTTTAATCCTTAGTCTGATTGGGCTTTGGGGAATCGTCTATAAAAAAAATATTATTAAGAAGATTTATGGCCTGACAATCCTCAACAGTTCTGTTGTTATCCTTTTCATCCTGGAGGGCTCTCAGATCGGTAAGAATGCCCCTATTATGGGCAAAGGAGTCCGCGATATGGTGGATCCTGTGCCTCAGGCTTTGATGCTGACAGCCATTGTCATTGGAGTTTGTATCACGGCACTGTCTCTGGCAATCGCCTTCCGACTCTATCGATTCACCGGTAGTTTTGACATTGATGAAATAAGAGAAAAGGTAAGCCATGGAACTGACTGACCTGATCCTTGCCCCCGTTGTCTTGCCTCTTATTGGTGCATCTCTGGCGTTTTGTGCCAAGGCATTTCACAAGAATGATAAAGCATGGAAGCTCGAGTCTTTTGCTGCCGCAATAGGCCTGGGTCTGCCCCTCCTGTTATTAGTCTATCTTTTTCAATTTGTAAATTTGGGTCAGAGTATTCAGGTTTCAATTGGACGGTGGCCTGGTAATATAGGAATTCTTTACCGCTTTGACGGTATTGCCTGGCTGGTCAGCCTCCTTGGTTTTACCGTAGGGAGTGCTGCCTGGGTCTATTCACAGGGGTCGGGTCCCAAAGGACCCGGTTTTACAACGACTTTTTTAATTCAAACGGCATCGATGGCTGCTGCGGCTATGACTGTGGATCTCTTTAATCTGTTTGTCTGCCTCGAAGTCATGGGTCTTGCTTCCTATATCCTTGTCGCCAGTTCAGAAAAGCCCGGGGCTTATCTTGCCTCCTTTTCATACCTCATGATCAGTGCCACCGCCATGGTCTTTTTTCTTATTGGTCTCCTTGGATTCTATAAATTGACTGGGTCTCTCTCCTATGAAGGAATTTCTTCAGTTTTAGATTCCCTACCACAAAAGGGAGGTACCATGGCTACGGCCTCTCTTGCTCTGATTGTTGCAGCAGTGGCCATCCGTGTGGCCATAATGCCTCTTTACGGATGGCTTCCCGATGCTCATGCATTAGCCCCCCATTCCATTTCTGCTGTACTTTCCGGTGTGCTGATCAAGGCGCCCCTTTTCGCACTCACCAGACTGCTGATTGTTATGCCTGGCGGAGGAGATGTGGGAAGACTCTTGAGCTACACAGGAGCCATAACAGCACTGGCAGGGGTTATTATTGCTCTCTCTCAAAAGGATACCAAACAGCTTCTGGCATATCACTCCATTAGTCAGATAGGCTATGTCGTATGTGCCTGGGGGGCGGCGATTGCTGCTGGAATTACAACTCCTGCGGGAATTGCTCTTTTTTCGGCTTCTTTCCTTCATGCTCTGTACCATGCTCTTTTTAAGGGACTCCTGTTTTTGACCGTGGGTACAACAACGGACCTGGCTGGAGAGAGGAATGTTTATAAGTTGCGGAATGCCGCTCTTTCTCTCCATAAGGCTGGAGAAAAGGTTCCTATCACATTTTTATGTTTTCTGACTGCGGCTTTTGCGATAACTGCGATCCCTCCTTTCAACGGATATGCCAGTAAGGCTGCTTTATCCTACACTCTAAAAGGGAGCTGGCAAGGGCTCTTCCTCTATGCGGCATCCTTGGGAACAGTGGCTTCTTTTATTAAGCTTTCAAGGATATACCTGCCGGATAAGAAAAGCATTTCTCCTTCAACGGGTATGAACATGCCCCTTGGTAAAATCAAAAAAACGGCGCAGTTTTCCCAGCTCTTTCTTGCCTTAATGTGTATCATCAGCGGCATTGCCGCCCTGCCGATGTCCCGATTGGTCCTTAGGCTCCTGGGTGAAGTAGAGTCTGATTCTCTCCCGCCATATCTGTTTTCAGTTGAAAACTATACAAAGACAGGACTCGTTGTTCTTGGAGGAATACTGCTTTATTTTCTTATATCAACAAAGTCTGGCAAGAAAGTTTTACAACTCATCCGTAATCGGCCAAAAATGTTCCATGGAAATTTTGTGGCTTTATCTCTAGGTATGGCCTTTCTCTTTTATTGGATCAAGCTGTCAAATTAGTAAATGTATCATCTGTTAGCGCCTAAGGCATTGTGCCATTTCTATTCTTGGATAGGAGTCGGTTTCATGATCTGTATATTAAAATCAGCCGTAATCCTGTCACCTGCCTTGAACAAACTCTTTTCTGAACCTCTCTGTTCTGCTTCCCAGGCAAAGGGGGTCATGGAGATGAGGTTGCTGTAGGTATCTTCCATGTCAAAATGCATATTGAATTTTACTGATTTTTCTACCACGACAGACAGACCTTCCAGTGCTTTGGGGGCATTATGAAGTTGTGCTTCCCGATAAATCTTTTTCTTGATTTCATAAAGGTGATGGGGGCCGGGGAGGACTCTTAGGAAACAGGCCTCCTCTTTCAAAATCCGGTGAATCTCCCGGGGCTGAATAGGGGAAAAAATTGAATATACAGCTGTACAACTCTTATCGGGTAGTGGAATATTGGCACTGCTGGCCACTGCAAAATCTGTCCAATCACTCTTTTTTGTTTTAGCCGCCGCGAGTTTAATCCCTTTCTTGGCGATATCTATGCCTATGATGTGAAAGGCAGAACCCAGTGCCGCAGATAGAATCCTCTGATAATGGCCTTCTCCGCAGCCGCAGTCCAGAATGAATCCTTCCTTCATGTCCTGCTGATCAAAATACTGTCTTAAGGATTGTGTCATTGCATCCTGGAGGGTTTGAAAATGATTTCCTCCTAAAAATGCAGACCTGGCCAGGAGCATCTTTTCATCATCCCCGGGGTTCCTACTGGATTTCTGGTTAACAGGCAATAGATTCACATATCCTTGCTTTGCTATGTCAAAACAATGGTTATTCTCACATCTTAATGTTTTTGAATATGTGTCCAGTGGTTTTTTACAATGAGGGCAGATCCATTTCAATGACTTCATTCTCCCCGGGTAAGATTTTTCTAAAAATACAGGTTAATCATAAATTTTTTAAGACAGCCTAAACAAGTGGGATAAAAAAAATTATGAGTTAAGAAGGACAGCCCTATCCGAAAACCCTATTGAGTTGTTATCTTCATAAAGTGGAATTATTAAAAGTAAAAGACAAAGAGGTCTTTGTCGTCGAATCACATAATCAGGTTCTTGAAGCTTGGGCTTCGGGAAGTCAGCAAAATGTTTTTTCCCTGGATTACCATACAGATACACGCGCTGCCTTTCAGCGCTATTCATATTGGCGGGCAGACAGTGAAATAAAAGCCGGACATTCTTACAGTCATGAGAAACGAATCGAAGAATTGACAGAAGAAAAAATCTATCAGTTTATGAATAATGAGATTGATATACATCAAATTAACGATAATCTTCAACACGATGAACATCTGGATTTTTCAGTCAGGACTGATATTGTAGATAAGGTTTTTGTCCTCGCAAAAAATAGAAATCTAAAAAGTTCAAATCCTAATGTTCATATCCTGGATGGAATGACCCAATATGATGACCAGAGGATCATAGAGTTTTCACCTCCCTGTCTTCCCGATTGCAGAAAGGAAAAACACGATGAAGAATGCCGAATTTTAAGAGCAGAATCTTCTATTGAAGACTCATTCTTGGAAGATGCTGTTTTGAAGGCTGAATCCATCGCTCCGTTCTTTTTTAGCCATTATATCCTTGATGTGGATTGCGATTATTTTAATACCGAAGAGAGTCTCTACCCCCAGGAATATGAAGTTTTTAAGAGACTGGTTAGAAATTCTGATTTTATTACAATTGCATTGGAACCTGAATGTGTTAAAATCTGTAGACACGCCGATAGTCAGCTGGAGAGCGATGCGATCTTAAGCAGACTGGTCTCTCTTATTGAAGAGCTTTCCTGATTTTCTACTCCTCTAGGGCTCTGTTTCGTTGTGGCAGTACTCGTATTTTTTATTAATCATGAATAAATGATTAATAAAACGGCGGTAAATATGCTATCCTTTCTTATTGTTAAAGGAGATATCCTATGAAGGTTCGTAAAGAGTTCCTTTTTTTAATAACCATCGTTCTGATTACAAGTTGCGGTCTTGTTTCTCAGGATAATGACCCATTAGATCCATCAAAACCAATTACTATCACCGTCTGGCATTATTATAATGGAAATATTCAGAATCAGTTTGACCTTCTTGTTGAACATTTTAATGAAACCGTGGGCGTTGAAAGAGGGATCGTTGTGGATTCTCAGAGTTATGGAGATGTCGGTCAGTTAGCGAATGCTGTGTATGATTCAGCGAATAAAACCATAGGCTCTCTCCCTCTGCCGGACCTTTTCTTATCCTACCCTGATAATGCTTACAGGGTGAATCTTATAAGCGAATTGTTGGATATCAACACCCTTTTTACAGAGCAGGAGTTAGCAAGGTATCGAGAAGAATTTCTGGATGAAGGGAAAATCGGCACAGGGACGGGCTTGAAAATATTTCCTATAGCAAAGTCCTCTGAGATCCTGTATTTGAATAAAACCTTCTGGGACGAATTCGTGGATGTCAGCGGTGCAGATATAAATAGATTAAGGACCTGGGAAGGAGTTCTTGAAGTTGCAGAGGAGTATTACAATCTAACAGGGAAAGCATTCTTAGGAATTGATGCGAGTGCCAACTTCATGTATGTTTCTGCGATACAGCTCGGTTCTGAGATTTATTCCGTCAAAGACGATTCTGTTTCCTTGAACTTTACAAAAGAGATAGCCAGAAAAATTTGGGAATTTTATTATATTCCCTACATGAAAGGATTCTTTGAGAAGAATGGACGCTACAGCTCTGATGATGCCAGAACAGATTCTGTTCTGGCGTATACAGGCTCGACCGCTGGTGCCGTCTATTTCCCCACAGAAGTGACTCTTCCTGATGGAGATGTTTATCCTATAGACCCAATGACCCTTCCTTATCCTTATTTTGAAGAGGGGCGCGCTTTTGCGTATCAGCAGGGTGCCGGAATGTGTATAACAAAAAGCGATGAGCCTCATGAATATGGTGCCGGACTATTTCTAAAATGGTTCACAGAGCCCGAACAAAATGTGGAATTTTCAGCCTTAACAGGATATATGCCCGTCATGAATGAGTCTCTGAAAAAGGAAAAGATGTACGAAGCACTGAGTTCTATGGAAAGGATCGGTGCTGCTATTCCTGGAGTGATTGATTCTACTGTTTACATGCTGGACAACTATACCCTGTACAGTACCAAACCGTTTGAAGGTAGTTTTGAGTTAAGGTCTCTCCTGGAAAGTCATTTATTCAGTAAAATCACTGTAGATTTGGGACTGGTTGAGGAACAGGTCAATTCTGGAGAAGACCGATCTAAACTCGTCGAAGCCTTGATCTCCGAGTTGGAATTTGAGAAATGGTATGATCAAATCCATGAAGAACTACTCTCTCTTGTTAATTGAACTATATGATCTGGAATATTCTGAAATTTAGGATAGACAGGAAATCGATTCTCTTTAGAGTAACTGTTCTTGTTGTCATCTTGGTGATCATCCAATCCTCAGTTCTACTTGGTTTTCCCTACTTTGGTGGAGTCATGGGGCAAGCCATAGATAATACTATGCGATCCTTTATGGATAAAACACAGAATAGAAATGCCTATCTTAAAGGTGAAATGAAGAATAGTTGGTCACAGGTGGCCCCCTATATGCAGCGTATCTCCAATAAGCTTCCTACAGAGCAAGTTGATGATTCCTTTTTTGAATCTGTTTTTGATGATCTGGTTGGTATGCTTAGAGCGACAAAGACATCCGGCGCATTCATTCTATTGGACCGGGAAGGATCAGAATCACCTGCCCTCTATCTCCGGGATTATGAACCCAGGTTAAATGACTTTTCCAATAAAGACCTCTATATGATTCTTGGTTCTTCAGCCATAGCCAAAGAGAAAAAAATACCTCTGGACAGGTTCTGGAAAAACAGAATGGAGTACACTTCTGAGAATAAGGATTTCTTTGATATCCCCTATTCAAAAGCCTCTCTGACTTTTAATACAGAGTTGTTAGGGTACTGGAGCACTCCTTTTACACTGTTTCAAAATGATATGCAGATTTTGACCTATTCCATGCCGCTCTTTGATTCAAACCGCAAGTTGAGAGGAATCATTGGTGTTGAAATATCAGTGAACTATTTCAGTAAGTTTCTTCCTTCAAATGATCTACATGATAAGGATTCTCTAGGTTATCTCATCGGATATCATGGAGAAGGGACGCAGTCAATCAAACCCGTACTCATGGTTGGGGCCTTACAAAAAAGGATGATAAATCAGAAAGAGGACTTAAATCTGCTTGAAGTCGATAAAGACAGAAATATCTTTTCTATTGAAAATACTAATAGTGAGGAGACAATCTATGCCTGTATTGACCAAATTGGTCTGTACAAGGTGAATACGCCATTTGAAAATGAATCCTGGTATTTGATTGGAATGATGAGAGAAGATCATCTGCTGAGTTATATCAACAAAATAAAGAGTATCCTCGAAATATCAATTCTGGCTTCTATTATAATGGCTATCTTTGGTGGTATCGTTATCAGCTACTTCTTCACAAAGCCAATTGCAAGGCTTGCCAAAAGGGTAGGAGATAGAGAACATGATAAATCGGTAGAACTTCTGGCGACGGGGTTTACAGAAATAGACGGATTATTGGGTGCCATAGAAAGTGCCAATGTGAGGCTGACAGAGTCGGCCGTGAGGTTATCAAAAATAATCGATTTAACCGATTTTCCCATAGGGGCCTTTGAGATCAGAGATGATTCAGACAGAATCTTTGTTACCGAACAGTTTCAAACGATTCTAGAACTCGATGATCATAGACTGAATAGAATGATTCAAAAGAAGGATCTTTTTACTGAGTACTTGAGTCATTTGATGAAGTCACCCGTAAGGGATGAAGATTCTGTTTACAAAATGGATCTGGATCATGACAAGTATATCAGGATCAAAATTGTAGAAGAGGATAAGAGCACCATTGGTGTCATTGTCGTTGTCAGTGATGAAATCCTTGGAAAAAACCTCATCAAAGAAGAGCGTGATTATGATCCTTTGACTAAGTTGTTAAATCGTAAGGCTGTACAGCTGAAAATTGAAAAGACCCTGGCACAGGCGGATCCCAAAAAGATAACTGCTCTCATCATGTTTGACCTTGATAACCTGAAAATCATTAATGACAGCTTTGGTCATAAATGGGGGGATTCTTATATTAAGAGTGCTGCAGCAGCCTTGTCTGGGATTGGAAACTCTTCTCACATTCTTGGAAGAAGGTCGGGAGATGAGTTTGTATTACTGCTCCATGGGTTCTCATCAAGAGAAGCTATTCTGACCGCAATGAACGACTTTTATGCCTCTTTGGATCAACATCAGATTACCTACCCTGATGGATCATTGAAAGCCCTCAGCATATCGGGTGGTTTGCTTTGGGTCGACCGTGTTTCTCTTGATTATGAAGAACTGCTTCATCAGGCGGATCAGCTTTTATATGCAGCTAAGAATAATAAGAAAGGGTTTTACATTGAAGGTCATATAGATCATCAGGTAGAGCTTCTCAGTATAAGAGATTCCCTTACAGGTCTATACAATCAAGCTTTCTTGAAGGAATTACTGGATAAGGAAATTGCCCGGTCTCAAAGAGACAAGAGCTATCTTACCATCTTTATGGCAGATGTTGACCTGTTTAAATTGTTCAATGAGCGCTTGGGAATGCATCAAGGTGATACCTGCCTGATTGAGATAGCCTCGGTTCTTAATGCTTCAGTTAACCGCCCAAATGATATCATTGCCCGGTTTGGGGATGATGAGTATTGCATGGTCTTACCGGGAGTTCTCCCCGATGGAGCCCTGAAAATCGGGTATAACATCATTGAAGCAGTTGAGAATAAAAAGATTTCCCATGAAGCATCTCCGCTGGGAGTCGTCTCCCTCACTCTAGGGTTTGTCTCCCTCATCCCGACAGGAGATCATGATTCTCATGAACTGATACTGAAGGCGGAGCAAGCCCTCTTAAATGCCAAGACAAAAGGGCTCAAGAGCATCCAGGAATATTTAATCAGCTCTACATCCTGAAACATCCAGGGTAGGGTAACTCTGGATGTTTCAGTGGACTGTTTTAATAGGAAAAATTTCAAAATAGGAGTTTATTTAATATGTATTATACAGGATTTGCCGATGAAGCCGGCTTTGGACTGGAGGCTCAGATCCAGGCTACTAAAGAGTTGGGATGGACCTGTATCGAATCGCGAAGCATTGATGGTGTGAACATTCATGATCTTCCGGAAGATCAGTTTGAAACAGTGGTAGGCATGCTCAACGATAGTGGCATTACCATCAATTGTTTTGGTAGCACCGTGGCTAACTGGAGCCGGGATCCCCGCAAAGAAGAAGATTTTCAAAAAAGTCTAGCCGAACTGCGCCGTGCTCTTCCCCGCATGGAAAAACTAGGCTGTACCATGATTCGGGGTATGAGCTTCACACGGCTACGGGATGCGTCCCTCTATTCTCGGGAGCTGGAAGAGACCATTTTTAAGAAATTAAAAAGCCTTGTGCAACTCTGCGAAGAAGCGGGAGTCAGCTATTTGCATGAGAATTGTGCCAATTATGGAGGTATGTCATCAGAGCATACTCTCAGGCTTGTGGAAGAGATAAATTCTCCCCATTTTAAGCTTGTCTTCGACACTGGAAATCCTCTCAATTCAGTGGATTACAGAGAAGGACATCAAGGGCATATGCAGGATTCCTTTCAGTTTTATTCGGCTGTGAAAGAACATATTGCCTATGTACATATAAAAGACGGTGTCTTCAAAAAAATTCAGCCTGATGAAATTTTTAATGCATCGGACTGGTGTTATCCTGGTGAAGGGGAAGGAAAGGTGCGGGAAATTGTGACAGATCTGCTTCAAAGCGGCTATGATGGCGGGTTTTCCATAGAGCCCCACATGACACTTGTCTACCATGAGAAAGATTCCAGATCCGAAGAGACTTTAAAATATGCTAACTATGTAGAGTACGGACGACGTTTTATGAAGATCGTGGAAAGCCTCTAAATATTCAATTATTGGTGGAATCCTTGCTGTCTGGTCTTTTTAAGATTTTATCAGGGAATATTTTAGATTACACCTATTATTAAATGGGATTCCTCTTTGTCCACATGGGCTAGTTTAATCGCTTGTATTTGATCAATATTGTTTAGGAACACTTCCACAACCTCTCGGTCAAAATGAATTCCTGAATTTTGAATGATATAGTCCAGGCACTCTTTCTCGCTCCAGGCATCCTTGTAGGATCGGACGCTGCCGAGGGCGTCATATACATCCGCAATAGCTACAATTTTTGCTTCGATGGGAATGTCATTTCCAGTTAATCCCAGGGGGTATCCACTCCCATCGATCCGTTCATGGTGGTATTTCGCTATATTTGCGGCTGTTGTCAGCAGGTCATCTGTGTTATACCCCTCTGGGATGACTGTGTTTAGGGGAATATTCAGATTTTCAAGTGATTGGCTTTGTAAAATTTGTTCTCCGTACTCGCAGTGTTTCTGCATGATTTCATATTCTGTTTCTGTGAGTTTCCCCTGTTTTAAAAGGATCCTTTCGGGTATGCCAATTTTTCCAATATCATGGACAGGGGCCGCTTGTCTGATTAGATCTGCTTCGTAATTGTCCATTTTTAATCCTGAAGCAATGATACCCGAATATTTAGATACCCGTATGAAATGTTGTCCCGTTTCATAATCTCTAAATTCTGCGGCTCTCGATAGTATTCCAACGATCCTGTTTCTAGACAGAAGAAGTTCCTGGTTCTTCTTCTCTAACTCACTTGTTCTTTCCTGAACCATCTTTTCAAGATTCTTCTTATAACGGCGATTCTCGAGAATTAGTTCTCTTTTATCCAAGGCAGTCCTGATGATCTTATCCAGAGAGTTCATGTCTCCAAAGGGCTTTTGTATGAAATCCCAAACACCCGAATGAAGTGCTTCTATGGCCGTATCGATATCTCTATTGCCTGAAATGACTATATATGCAATATCGGGTTCTACTATTCTGGCTTGTTCAATAAACTCGAGCCCGCTCATATCAGGCATGTTTACATCGACGAGAACCAGGTCGATCTTTTGGGACGTAATGAGTTCTAATGCATAAAATCCTGAGGCAGATTTTACTATCTTGTATTTCTCAGACAAATAGATTTCGAGTAAATCTCTTATGGATTCATCATCGTCTAATATAAGAATACTATGATTTTTCATGTCATCGTCTTTGACGTCCTCCATAAATCTGCTTAAACCTCTGGAATTTCTAAAAAATTCCCCTAGAATTATACTAGACGCTAGATCCCGATACTATTAATGATCTGATTGTAGAAATTGTAAACACAATTTCGCCTTGTTACTGTTACAGATTTCCTTATTGAGATGGTCTACGAGGTTTTAGATCAAATCTTTTGTTTCTTCTACTGTTCAAACAACAACGCTTATGAGTTATGCTCCTGTGGAATCTAAATACTCCTTTGTTGTAAAAGGTGAACCAGAGCAGTATGAGAATTATTCATAATTTAGTAATATATAGTTCCCGGGTTATACTTTTAGGTTACCCCTTAGGACGAAGATAGGAGTTTATGGTAGAAAGTGATGAAATACTAGGAAAGAAGATTATATTTGTTTATCCTCCGGACTTGGTGAAGTCACAGCTTTTACAGTTCCTGATGGATAAAGAATTTGAGGCCTATACTCTTTTAAATTACCGGAAGATTCCTGATATCCATAAAAGATTTCCTCATTCTATTTTTTTCCTGAATATCGACGCCGTTCAGAGTGAATTGGAATGGCAGGATTATATACGTTCTCTTAATAAGGAATGTCCTGGTATTCAAATCGGAATTTTTTCTTTTAAAATTTCAAAAAAAGAAAATATGCAGTTCTACTTATTCGAATTGGGCATCAGTTGCGGGTTTATTCAATTGAAGCAAGGGGTCTCTGCGGCTTCTGAGATGATGATGAAGGTCCTAAAAGCCAATGAGGTTAAGGGACGCAGAAAATTTATCCGGTATCAGTGCCGTGAAGAAGATAAATGCTCTTTGAACTTCGATTTTATGGAATCCCGGGTACAGGGCGAAATACAGGATATCAGTTCTGTTGGTATGTCTTGTGTTCTTAGTCGTCTTCCAGACTCCCTTGTTAAGAATCAACTCATACGAAATATGCAGCTTCGATTACGGGGCGTTCTGGTCAATGTGGATGCTATTCTACTAGGAACCCGAACTATTGAGAGCGAACAGACTCTTTACGTTTTTCTTTTCAACAGTGATTCTACTGAGAAAATGAAATCGAAAATACGCCTTTTTATCTGCACATCTCTTCAAAAGAACTTTGAGAATGAGTTCTCTCTAGAAACTGGATAAATTTAATTTCGAAGAAATTATTTGCAAAGGGATCTTGATAGTTGTAGACTCTGAGTTAGGTTCATAAGAACAAAATCCAAGTTATAAGGAGTTTTGATTATGAGTGAAGAGAGTAGTCCGACAATCTTTGAAGTGTCTGAATCATAGTTTATATTTACAGATCTCTTTTGAGATTTGAAGGGGTTTTATCCCCGGTAAAAGCACAGATTATTTCTGTGCTTTTTTTTATTTCAACCGGGGTTTCAGAGGATGGCTCCTTAAGTTATATTTTTTATCTTGGCGAATAAAAAGATTTTGGCAGATTGCTTCAAATCACCATATAGGTAAAAATGGCAAAGCGGATGTTGATGACCGTAGCTTCGGCCTATTCGCGTCCTCAAAAGGAGATTCTTATCAAACTAACGACAACAAAGGGTGTATTAGAAACATTCAAAGTGAACCATTGTATATCCCGGCCTTATTCTGCCTCTATTAGAGAGTGTAGAGATCTTAAAACTATGAGAATCAGGGTTGCCCCAGGGCTTTCTTCCCGAAATAAAGGATTTTCAGAGGTTCCTATGATGAATTGGAGAGCTAGGGTATGAGGGATCAATCGTTTAGAATTATCACCCACAATGGCAAGGCTCATATGGATGAACTTGTAGCCGCGGCTCTTCTATGTATTACCCGGGATAAACAGCCCGATGAAGTGATAAGGATGGACAGCCGAGAGGCTGAGAGTTTTGTGAAGGATAGTAGAATGGAACCAGGAGACTGGGTGTTGGATTGCGGTATGGTCTATGATCCGGAGCGACAGCTCTTCGATCATCATCAAGACGGCAATCTGGATTCTACGGCCCTGCTGATGTTCGATGAATTCTTTCCAGAATTACAAGAATCTAGATTTCATGAATCGATTCGACTCCTTTCAAGGGTGGATACCAAGGGGTTACAGAGTCTAAATGACTTCAAGGACCTGGATGAGAGTAAATCCTACTGGTCCTTTTCTCAGAAACTCCTTACCAAGGGATTTGAGCTGGACCCGGTAGATGCTCTTAGAATGGTTAGCGAAGTCATTAAAGACAGCCTTCAGTTTGAACATATGAGAAATAAGGCTCTTGTCTGGCTGGAGTCTCCCGAGCATACCGAGATTGTAGAGTTTGGAACGTACAAAGTTTTGAACTATTTAGTCCTTCCTCCCGAAGAGCTGACATCAGCCCTTCGGTCGGCAGATAAGGAGATGGTCGATGAACATGAGATCATTGCAGTCGCTTCATTTGATGATCATAACGTCAAAGGCAAGGCTCTGTTTAGAACTAGTCACGGCCAGGATCTTCTGGATTTTACCCGCTGCCATCCATCCCAAACGGTGTTTTGCCATCCGGGAGGATTCCTTTTGAAGTTTATCTCCGCATCGGATGGGGAGTGGATGAGCCTCCTGGAAGAGTCTCTTATCCCCCATTATTCTATATCAGATAAGGAATGATGTAATTCAGACAAAAATATAGCCAGGGAACCACGACGACTAGGGCGATCATAGAGGCTAACCATCCTGTGTTGGCATAGTCCAGATCCAGGTTATAGAGGCTGGCGGGCATGATCGCCATAAAACCTGAGGGCATGGATGATAGAATAAATACAACTTTCAGAGGCAGTCCGTTCATAATGCGGCCCATTCCCAAAATGTAGGCTGCGGTTGTGACCGTCAGCGGGACAAGTATATATTTGATGGTCAGAATGCTGGTGGTTGAAAGGGCATATTTTTTGATACTCTGGAAATGCATGGCAATTCCGATGGATATCAGAAGCAGGAAGGACCCCAATGGAACCAGAATATTGTTCAGGCCCGAATAGAATGCAGGACGGGGAAGTCCAAGCAGATTGAACAGGAGCCCAAGAAATATTCCGCCCATGGAAACCATGACGAAGGGGTCTTTCAGAATCTGCAGGATGCTGCGTTTGTCCTTGTGTTTTTCTTCTCCAAAGAGAGACGCTACTGGAAATCCTACGGCAAAATACATGAGAGGTTCCACCAATTTGTAAAATGGTAAGAGAATAAATCCCGGTTCTCCCAGCAGAGCATAAATAACCAAGGCTCCTATGGAGCCAATGTTGGTGTAAAAACTGACACAGAAGTGGCTACCCCGCATAGGGCGGGTCATTTTTTTATTCCGGGTATACACTATGGAATAGACACCGCTGATCGCGATTGCCAGGAACCCCAGAACCGGCAGAATCATGATTTCCAAATTCTCCAAGGGGAGCGCCCACACCGCCCCGGCAAAGGCCACAGGGTTGGTAAAGAGGAGTACCACGATCTGCATTGTTTTTCTTATTTTCTCGGTTAAGGCATCTTTGTTTTTTTGAGTTCTGATTATGTTTCGAATGCCAAGTCCTACGGCCAGTCCTAAAGGAATCAAGGCTATGGAAAAAAGAAATCGCATCATGGAAAAACCTCCGCTAGTCTTAAATATATTTTTTCAAGAGAGTTTCAGCCCTCGATGAATTGTATCAGATTTTTACGGGACATGGGCTTACCCAAAAGAAATCCCTGGAAATACTGACAATTTTCGAGAGGCGGATAGTGCTGTTGTTCCACTGTTTCTATACCTTCGGCAACCATTTCCATATCCATACTCGTTGCTAAATTGACTATGGAGTTAATGATTTTCCGGTTATTGTCTTCGGGAATTTCCTTGATAAAAGATCTGTCTATTTTTATGCAATCAACGGGAAGACGACTAAGGTAGTGCAGGCTGGAATATCCTTTTCCAAAATCATCGATGACGATTTTCAGTCCAGGATGGTCTTTTTTTAGTTTTATCAGAGTGGATATTGCCATTTCCGGAGATTCCAACAAGAAGGTTTCGGTTAGTTCCAGTCGGAGATTTTTAAGATGAATGGCGGATCTTTTTATGGCCATGCTCAGAATATCAGGGAAGTCCGCTGCTTTGAGCTGCCTGGTACTGATATTCACAGAAACGAACAAGTCTAGATCCAGTGACTTATTCAGCTCCTCAATATCTACAAGAGCGTGTTCCAGAACCCACTGTCCCAGAGGGTTTATGAGCCCCGATTCTTCGGCGGAAGGTATGAAGTCGTCAGGGAAGATAAGGCCTTTCTCGGGGTGGTTCCATCGGATCAGAGCTTCCACTCCTGCAATTTTTCCATCTCTATTGACGATGGGCTGATAATTGAGAAACATTTCCTGGTTTATGAGGGCTGTTTTGAGTCCCTGGTCAATGATCCATTTGTTTTGAGCCGAAAGGGTCAGATCCTGTGAAAATATGGTGTAGCGGTTTTTCCCTCCCTCTTTTGAACTGTACATGGCCAAGTCGGCATGACGTGTGATTGTTTCTCTGTCTCTGCCATGTTCGGGGAGGAGTGCGACACCTATGCTGACACCTATATTCACTCTATGGGTCTGCCCCTTTTTATCAAAATTAAAGGGTCTCTGAATGGCTCTTAAAATCTTGTTACAGATGACCACCGCGTCTGACTGCTGCTTGAGACTGGTAATCAGAATAACAAACTCGTCCCCGCCAAATCGATAGATCATATCTGATTCTCTCATCAGATTCCTCAGTCGCTTTGCTGTGGATATCAGAAGCTTGTCTCCCGCCTGATGTCCCAGAGTATCATTCACCTGTTTGAAACCATCCAGATCCAGAAATAGGAGGGCGCCGCGGATACCTGGGTGGGTTTTGAATAGGTTAAAAAAATTTTGGATATCCGTATTGAAAAGATCACGATTGCCCAGCTCTGTTAACTTGTCGTGATAAGCTATATATCTAAGTTTTCTTTCTACATTTTTTCTCTGACTGATATCTCTGATTAGGCAGATCAGAGTCCTCTTTTCGAGTTCTCTGGAGTTCCCAAAGGATATCTCTATGGGAGAGACTCCCCTGTTTTTATTACGGCCCAGCAGCTCTATTTCTTTTTTGACAGTCTGGTTTTCCTCTGAGTCTATATAAAAATATTTTCTGAATTCCCCGGAATACCGCACAAAAACTTCTTCAGGGAAGAGCATAGCAAAGGGAGAATTGATCAGTTCATTTTTGTTGTATCCAAATACCTTGATGCAGGAAGAGTTGGCGTACAAAATTTTAAATGATTCATCAATCATGATCACTGCTTCGGTTATCGTTTCTGTTAGAGCTTCATAGTTGTTCTGGACTTCCTTGAGCTGTGATGCCAGCTCTTTTCCACCAGATTGAGGCTTCCAAAGGTTGAGGAAGCAGGATTTTCTAGAATCTTCCTCATAAGGAACCAGTATGGCCTCATAGGTTTTTAGCTTTCCCCGTCTATCGGGAAAGCGCAACAGGAAGAGCTCCTCCGTAATTTTTTTAGATGATTCGTTGACCCTTTGTTCCTCATCAATATTCAGGCGGTTGAGGATGAGAGACTTATACTCATCGGGAATGAGGTCAAACAGATTCTTGCCGAGAAGTTCATCCTTGTGGAATCCCAGGGATACGGTCGCTACGGGATTTATTCCCAATATGAGTCCATCATGGCTAATGTGTAAGACAGGATCTTCGGTATTATTGAGGATTAGATCCGTAGAGATTCCCATTGTTTCTACAACAGATAAGAGTCCGGACTCTTTCTTGGAGGAAGCCCCGGTGTTAATGACACTTTTGCCGAGGTCTGTGATGTTCGTTGTTTTACACATGAATTGTCTTTATTATCTGTACTTTCCCCGAAGGAGACAATGAGAAAATATAAATAATTCGTTTTAAACGGAAGAAATTAGGAAATTTGTATATAAACGAAGTTCTATCTGAAGTGTTTTAATGTTTTATTTATACTCATACCTCTTTTCATCTCAAGAGAACAGGTGGATCTTTTTTACAAAATTCTTATAATACGAGGCATGAAATTAACATCTTTCGGCGAAAAATTTACCCGTAAAAGTGGAATTCTAGAACTCATGGACGATCTTGGAAATGCAGTAGCCGGGCAGGGACGGGTCTGTATGCTGGGCGGGGGAAATCCCGCCATCATTCCGGAAATCCAGGCCGTCTGGAATCGTTGTCTTTCAGAACTAATTCAAGATGGCAGTGGCCTTGAAGAAGCCCTGTCAAGTTATGATACTCCTCAGGGCAAGCAGTCTTTTTTGGAGAGTCTATCTGGGATGCTGAAGAATTCCTTCGGCTGGAATATTGGCCCCGAAAACATTGCTATCACCAACGGCAGCCAGTCTGCTTTTTTCATTTTATTGAATCTCTTTGGAGGGACCGATGCCTCTGGTGTCAAAAAAAAGGTGCTGTTTCCATTGTGTCCGGAATATATCGGCTATGCCGACCAGGGATTGGAACCGGATATCTTTACGACTTGTCCGGCATCCATTGAGATCCTTGACGACTTTCTTTTTAAATATCATGTAGACTTTTCCAGCCTCAAAGTGGGAGATGATGTGGGTGCAATCTGCATCTCCCGGCCAACGAATCCTACGGGAAATGTCATCAGTGATGAAGAGGTGCGCCAGTTGTCCTCTCTGGCTGAAGACGCAGGAGTTCCTCTCATCATCGACAATGCCTATGGATCTCCTTTTCCTGGGATAATATTTGAAGAGGTCAAACCCTTCTGGAATGAAAATACGATCCTCAGTATGAGTCTCTCAAAAATTGGCCTTCCTTCGGTCAGGACTGGTATTATCATAGGCCGTCCTGAAATTATAAAAGCGGTTTCTTCCTGCAATGCCATCATCAGCCTGGCCAATGGGACTATTGGTCAGGTCCTGACAGAGAGTCTCTTCCAGAGCGGAGAAATCTTAGATATCAGTAAGAATATTGTTCGTCCCTTTTATAATAGAAAGTCAATTCAGGCACAGAACTGGGTCAAAGCCTATATGCCTGTCTCAGCGGATTACAGAGTTCATAAAAGCGAGGGAGCCATTTTCTTATGGATTTGGTTCAGGAACCTGAAAATCAGTTCCAGAGAGCTCTATGAAAATCTTAAAAAAAGAAAGGTCATTGTTGTTCCCGGGGAGTATTTCTTTTTCGGACTCGATCAGGACTGGGAGCATAGCAAACAATGCATCCGGCTCAATTATTCACAATCGGCAGATCTGGTTGAAGAGGGTATCCGCATTCTGGCTGAGGAAGTAGATAAGGCCCTTCGACAGTGAGTCTGAATCTGCTGATCGTTCTGACTCTAATTGGGGGCTGGATCTTTTCCCGGGTTTTCAAGAGGATTGGGCTTCCAAACGTCTTGGGAATGATCCTCTGGGGAATTCTTATCGGCCTCTTTTCCCGGGGCAATGCTCCCGGTTCTCTGGAGGAATTAAGCCCCTTCCTTAAGTCTCTAGCTTTGATTGTTATCCTCCTCAGAGCGGGGCTGGGTATCAGCCCCCACACGCTCGCCCGTGTGGGAAAAACGGCTGTCCTCATGTCATTCCTACCCTGCCTTTTTGAAGGGTTTGCCCTGATGGTTCTCCTTCATTCCTTTTTGAACTTTTCTTGGATTACCTCCGGGGTTTGCAGTTTTATCCTGGCCGCAGTCTCTCCGGCTGTGGTCGTTCCGTCCATGCTGAACCTTCAGGAGAGCGGGCTGGGGCAGGATAAGGAAGTTCCCACAATTATACTGGCTGGGGCTTCTCTGGATGATGTTTTTGCCATCACTCTCTTTTCTATCTTTTTAGGGCTTTCCACAGGGCAAAGTGTCCATATTTCCAGGGCTCTTCTAGAGATTCCTCTCTCCATTTTAGGAGGGATCATTCCCGGTATTCTCATGGGTTATCTCCTGGCCTGGTATTTTAAAAAATATCATACCAGAGTCAGGGCGACCGAAAAGATCCTCCTTCTGTTGGGTGTTGGAATACTATTGGTGGATATTGGCAATCAAATCCACACCGCTGCACTTCTGGGGGTCATGACCTGTGGTTTTATCCTGTTGGAACGGGTTGAATATGTGGCTCATGAACTGGCTGAAAAACTGAAGAAAATATGGATTTTTGCGGAAATCATCCTCTTTGTTCTTATCGGGCTTTCTGTGGATCTTTCTGTGGCTTGGCAGGCGGGATTCGCGGGTTTGCTGATCATTAGCGGCGGTCTTGTATTCCGCTCATTAGGTGTTTGGCTTGCTACGATCGGGAGCGGATTGAACCAAAAAGAACGGTTCTTTTGTGTTATTGCCTATCTTCCCAAAGCGACTGTGCAGGCTGCCATGGGTTCTGTCCCGCTGGCTGCCGGATTGGCAGAAGGAGAACTCATCCTGGCTCTGGCTGTTCTGGCTATTCTATTTACGGCTCCCCTGGGATTGATCGGCATCAGAACCCTGGGCCCAGTTCTTCTTAGTTCTCCGGAGCTGGCCCGTGTGATTTCTACAGACAGCAAATCCCTTGAAGATGAGTGAATCCCAGAGTCTTATTGAGGAATGAATACCCGGATACCATAAATGTTTCGTCCGGCGCCACTACCGTATTCATCCGAAATATTATAACCTTCTCCCAGGGTTTTTGTTTTTCGATTCAAAGGATCTTTGATCAGGAACTCTTCTCCTTTATAGCCGGTCAGGACAATAAAATGGGGAATGTTCCCGGGTCTTAACACCTCGGCAATCACAGGGAATCCCTTATCAATATAGGACCTGATCAGTGGAAGATCTGCAGATTCAGACCGAAAGTCATACCGTTTGAATTCTTGTATTTCATCAAAACCCAGGACAGGAACTTCCCAGTTCATTCTGACTCTTCCCAGGTAGTCGCCATCCTCATCATCCCAGCCCTTTTCATATCCATTGTTCTTCAGAAGCCAGTTGTTGAGCTTTGAGGGATTTGTCTTGATTCCATAATATTGGAGGACCATCGCTGCCGATGTGAGGGCGCATCCGTGTGTTCCAATGGTAAGGGATGGACTGTCTCCAAGGCTCTTTTCCGCCCAACGTTCTGTCTGTCCCATCCAAGACATATCCAGATTTTTCTCTTCTTGACCCGAACCAAAGAGTCTGGACGCAAGGGCTAATAAAAGAAAATAGAAAAAGTATCTGTATCTGCGGGACATCTTCAATTCTGTTTGATCAGTATGTTATTAATCCCCAATTGCTCCAGTTTCTGGGCATAGACCATGGTCTCTTCTTCGGGAATATCCGTCAGAATGATACGGGTGACCCCCTTGTTGTTGAGTTTGGCTTGGGGAGAAAACCCGTTGGCTTCCAGCTTCCGCTTCATAGCCGTGGCATTTTCCAAATTCCTGTAGGCACCGACCTGAATTGAAAAAAGGATCTCCAGTTCGTCCATATCTTCCACATGGAGGATGACGGGAGCTGTTCCGGTCTTAATCATATCCAGTTCCACTGCGGCGGCATAGGAGAGATCTATCGTTCTTCCTTCCACAAAGGGTCCTCGGTCGTTGATACGAACTACAACACTCTTACCGTTAGAAATATTGGTCACTGTCGCCACCGTATTGAAGGGTAGCTGTTTATGAGCCGCTGTCAATTCGTGGGTGTTAAAAGTTTCACCATTGGCGGTTAATCTGCCATGAAATTTACCTCCGTACCAGGAGGCTATGCCTTCCTCTTCATAGGCTGTCAGGGTAACCACTTCGGTCAATAGCAATATGAGGGACAAGATCATCAATTTCTTCATGATTCCTCTATCGGCAGAGTAGGGGGTTTGCTTCAATGATTCCCTTGCATTCTGTTTAAACTCTTACTACAGCTCATTCATATTTGGTTCATACGAGGGTTTTATATTTCAATCATCAAGTTAGAAAAAAGAAAACCAACGGAGGTTATGTATGAAAAAGAAAGTTATGGTAGCGGCACTGGTTCTGGTTAGCTCAGCAGCGGTATTTGCATCTGGTAATAAAGAGGATGACAATGAGTACTATGAAAGAGGCCCCAGAATGGAAAACCGGAATGATACTCGGGAATTTAGAGGACGGGATTGGCAGGATCAAGATGGACCTCAGCGGCGGGGAGGAATGGTCTGGTTCGATGAAGAGGGAAATCCTATAACACCGGAAGAGATCAGTGCCGAAGGGACTCTTGTTCTGGAGGAAGGTACCATGCCCTATCTTGAAACAGAAGATGGGAAGGTCTTCCTGATGATTCCTCCATTTGCAATCGCCGAAGTCGATTTGGAAGGCGGAGAAACCATTAAGGTCAAGGGGTATGACATGCCTACAGATCGCTGGGGAAATAAGACAGAATCTGTTTTTCTCCATGTCCTTAGCGCGGATATTGATGGAGAAACATTCACTCTGGACATGGGACGGGCCGGTGGAAGAGACAGGCACCATGGAAAATCAGGGAGAGGCAACTGGTAATCTTCAGTTTCAGGCAATCTGAAGGGATCTTATTCACTGAGAGTGAAAAATAAGTTCAAAATATGTCTAAAAATGGATGTCCTTCCGAAATGGAGGGACATCCTGTGTTGCCATGGGGTCGGACCCTTGTGTATAATTCCTGCCCATGAGTAATGATACAAAAAAAAAGTCAACACACTGGGCGGATATCACCGCCGATAAAATTATCCGGGAAAGAGGAAAGAAGGAACACTATACCTGCGCCTCAGGAATCACACCCTCCGGAACTGTTCATATTGGAAACTTCCGGGAGATCATCTCTGTTGAACTGGTTGTCCGCGCATTGAGAGATAAAGGCGAAAAAGTCCGGTTTATTTATTCCTGGGATGACTACGATGTATTCAGAAAAGTTCCAAAGAATATGCCTGAGCAGGAACTATTGACCAGCTATCTGCGAAAACCCATTACCCTGGTACCAGATGTTCTGGGAAATGAAGAAAGTTATGCTGCGGCCAATGAGAAGAATTTGGAAGCCCTCCTCCCAACTGTGGGAGTCTTTCCTGAATATATATATCAAGCGAAACGTTATCGAAACTCCGAATATGCTGAGGGTATCAGGAAGGCCCTGGTGCATCAGGATGATATCCGTCGCCAACTCAATGAGAGCCGGACGAGCGATCTTCCGGCCGACTGGATGCCTGTTTCGGTATTCTGTACAGCCTGTGATCGGGATACCACAAAAGTAACCGGATGGGATGGGGATTACGGAGTTTCTTTTGAGTGTGAATGCGGTCACAAAGAGACTGTGGACCTTAGAACAACAGCAGCGGTTAAACTCCCCTGGCGAATTGATTGGCCCATGAGGTGGAAACAGGAAGATGTGGATTTTGAACCTGCCGGTAAAGATCACCACTCCGAAGGCGGATCTTTTGACACCGCCAAAAAAACCGGGAAAGAAGTGTATGATCACGAACCGCCTGTTACATTTCAATATGATTTTATCCGGATCAAGGGCCGGGGTGGTAAAATCTCTTCATCCACCGGTGAAGTCATCTCTCTCTCGGATGTTCTTGAAGTATACCAACCCGAAATTATCCGCTACCTCTTTGCCGGAACAAGACCCAATACGGAATTTGCCATCAGTTTTGATTTGGATGTTTTGAAAATCTATGAAGATTACGACAAATGCGAGCGTACCTATTTTAGCAAACCAGAAACTCCAAAGGCTCTGAAAAATTGGGAAAAACAGGCTCGCATCTATGAGCTCTCCCAGGTGGGCGAGGTACCGGAAACGATGCCCTATCAGATGCAGATTCGCCACCTTTGTAATCTCCTTCAGGTACATTCCGGAGATATTGATGCGGTTGTGGCTTCATTGAAAGACCTTGATAGCTCTCAGGAAGCTCGGTTCCGTCAACGCTGTGCCTGTGCCTGGGTCTGGGTGAAGGAATTTGCTCCTGAAGATTTCCGGTACTCTTTGAGAACTCCCGAAGAGGGTCCCATTGAGCTGGATGAAAAGAACCTTACGGCTGTTAGAAGACTGGCTGTCCTCGTTGAGGAAAACCTGGAATCTATGGAAGAAAAAGAGTTTGGAACCAAGGTTTACGATATGATGAAGGAACTGGAACTGGAATCGGCAGATTTTTTCACTGCAGTGTATCAGACACTTATTTCCAAGGAAAAAGGTCCCCGACTGATCAGTTTTCTCTACACCCTGGGTAAAGAGAAAGTCTTATCCCTGCTAAAGCTGTATTGAACGGAAGGATCGTCATCCCAAAGTGAAGGCGATCCTTCTGTAATATTCCCTTGACGGGCAGATTCAATTGCCCTGAGGGAGAGTTATTTGAGCATGCCTTTGAGGAGGTAGTCCTTCCTTCTCCAGCGGGGATTTACCTTGACCCTCAGATCAAGACGGACCTTATAGTCGAAGATCTTTCTGAATTCTTTCAATGAGGCTATGCGAATCCATTTGATTCTTTTCCCTTCTTTTCCTACGACAATGCCTACTTGAGATTCGCTTTCAACAGTTAAAAAGGCACGGACCCAAAGTTCATTCCCTTTCATTTCCGTATCGGCTATTTCAACGTATAGGGCATGGGGAATTTCCTGGCTGGTCTGGGAAATAGCCTTCTCTCTTATAATTTCAGCTATTCGGAATTCCGGTTCCTGGTCTGTATAGAATTCCTCGGGATACATGAGCTCACCCTCGGGGGCCAGTTCTATCAGGCGGTCTCTCAGAGCATCCACTCCAAGCCCGTTGAGGGCGGAGGTTTCCATCAGTGCTTTTGGATGGACATTGGTGGTCATGAGTCCTCGGATTTCCGACTTGTAGTTTCCCTTTTGGTCCACCTTGTTGAGAACCAGAAGAACAGGTTTTTCAGACTGCTTATTCAGCAGTGAAATGACTTCCTGCTCCTCACTTCCCGGGGGACGGGTCGAGTCAACCACATAAAGAACCATGTCCGCCTCTTCCAGGGAGGAGTACACGACATCTTTCAGATACTGATTAAACTTTTTTTCAGAATGGTGAATTCCGGGAGTGTCTATAAAGACAAGCTGTCCTTCTTCCTCCGTTACAATCCCCCTGATTTTATTACGGGTCGTCTGGGGAACATTAGCTGTAATGGAAACCTTTTCCCTGCAAAGGGCGTTGAGGAGGGTTGATTTTCCAGCAGAGGGACGGCCTATTATGGCAACAAATGCTGATTTCATGTCTCTTTCCTTGCAGGAGAAATTGCCTTTTCCTGACTTTTTGAATATATTTTGATGAAGACCGGGAAATAATCCCGCCGATGCAAAGCTATTAAGGAGACTATACAATGATCAGACGTCTGGAGGAAGAGGGTAAGGAACAGAAATCCGAAGGTGAACAGGAAGCCCTATCCCAGAAAATGCTTAAAACCAGAACCATACTCCTTTCTGGAGAGATTAATAAGGAACTGGCAGAAAAAGTGATCAAACAGCTCCTGCTGCTCGAAGCGGATAGTGATGATCCCATCAAAGTATTTATTGACTCTCCCGGAGGAGATGCCGATGCAGGTTTTGCCATCTATGATATGATCCGTTTTATCAAACCCGATGTGTATACTATCGGAATGGGCCTGGTGGCCAGTGCGGGTTCTCTTATTCTATTGGCGGCGCCTTTGGATAAAAGAATTGCCCTTCCTAACTCTCACTATCTGATTCATCAACCCTTGAGTGGAATAAGGGGAGTGGCTACAGAAATTGAAATTCATGCCAATGAATTGGAAAAACTCAGAGTGAAGATCAATAAACTCATTGCAGAAGAAACAGGAATCGATGAGGTGAAAGTCAGCGAAGATACTGACAGGGACTGCTGGATGAACGCTTCAGAAGCAAAGGAATACAAGTTGGTTTCTGCTATTATCAGTAAACGAACAGAGTTGGAGAAAATCGAAAAATCCTAAAGGCCTTTTGAATCTCCACTTTTATAAAAAACCGGCTTTATAAGCCGGTTTTTTGAATTCAGAGATCCATTCCTGATGTCATTTCCTTAGACAAGGAGTTTCACATGAAGGTCTGGGTTCTTTGTATTCAAACTGTCCTTCTCTTCATCTCTTGCCTTATTCCGGAAGAGGATATGGTTGATTCGTTATCAGTCATGACCTGGAATGTTCAAAATCTCTTTGATGATCAGTCCAGTGGTGTGGAGTACGAAGAATATGACCCCCAACTGTCTGACTGGGATGAGAATTCTATGAGGATCAAGCTTGAAAATCTAAAGGAAGTTCTTCTCTCCGCAGAACCTGAACTTCCGGATATCATCCTTTTACAGGAAGTCGAGAATCGGGAAATTCTTGAAGTCCTCAATGAAGATTATCTGGACGGATATTACAGCTTTATCGATGCCTGGGATGATCGAGAGTCCGCTATCTGCTGCGGTATTTTATCCTGTTATACTCCAGAAGAGGTCCACCTCCATTTCCCCGGGTTGTATGGTAAAAGACAGCTCCGGCCTGTTGTTGAAATCCATTTCAGAATGGGATCTGAAACGCTGATCCTCTTTAATAATCATTGGAAGTCCAGAGCCGGTGGGCAGGCCGCAACAGAAACTGCCAGAATCAGGGCGGCTGGGGTTCTCTCCAAAAGGATCGTGGAACTGAGAAATCAAGGGTACACGAACCTGGTTGTAGCAGGGGATTTGAACGGTTCCTGGGAAGATTTCAGAGCAGGTGGAGTCCAGACGGCCCAAATCCCTGTGGAGGAAATTCAGAATGTTTCCTGGACAGACTGCCTGTATATAAGCCTGGAACCTGCTGATACATTTCTGTCTACGGATAAAACGGTCCTTTATTCTCCCTGGAAGGGTATGGAGAGCGAAGGCAGTTATTTTTTTCAAAATAGATGGATGAAACTGGATCATTTTTTTCTGGATAGGGGGCTGGTGGATCAACAAGGTCTTGAGTATCTCCACAGTTCCTGTATGGCTCTCCCTTTTATGAGTGACGAACTGGGGCGTCCTGCCGGTTGGGAAAGCTGGCGATTAAAGGGTTATTCTGATCATTTCCCACTCATTCTTTTTCTAGGAAGTGAATCTAATGAGTGAAATCTATCTTATTTCGGTTTTCATGACTTGGCAGTTTTCATAAAATCCGCAGATAATGGAAAAACTAGAATAAATGCGGAGAGAAATTATGATAAATTATGAACAATATGCCCGGGTTGTCCTTCAAAAAGGTATTAATCTAAAAAAAGGCCAAAACCTTCTTATCAGCTGTAACGCCGGGAACTATGACCTGGCTCGTTCCCTGGCCACCGAAGCCTATACCCTGGGAGCCGGGTTTGTTGAAATCTCAGTGCAGGACAATTATATAACCAAGGCACGTCTGGCGGCTCAGTCCGGGGATGAACTCACATATATACCCAATTATCAAATAGGGAAGGCGCACCAGTTGCTTTCCGAGGACTGGGCGCGGATTCGTATCGACAGCACTGAAGAACAGGATGTTCTGGGTGATGTTGATTCGGATAAACTCAGCCTCCTATCCAAGGCAAGCCGCACGGCTTTGAGGTTTGTCTCCACCTCCATGATGAACGGAGAACATTCCTGGTGTGTCATCTGTGCGCCAGGGCCTCAATGGGCTAAAAAAGTCCTGGGTGACAAAGCCACTACGGAGGAACTCTGGGACGTTTTAAAACCTGTGCTCAGACTGGATCGGGAAGATCCGGCTCTTGCCTGGGAAGAACATGGTCATGACCTCTGGAATCGTTGTAAAATCCTGAATGAAATGAAGCTTGATCGTCTTCATTTTGAGGCTGAGGGTACGGATCTGATCATTGGACTGAACGGTATTGGCCGCTGGCATGGTGGTCCAGGCTCTCTTCCAGACGGACGGATGGTCTTTAATAATCTCCCCACTGAGGAGGTTTTCACCACTCCGGATTTTACCCGCTGTAATGGGACCGTTCGCACCACCAAGGCGCTCAAGGTGCTGGAGTCTCCTGTCGAAGGAGCCTGGTTTCGCTTTGAAGAAGGGAAAGTTGTCGATTTTGGGGCCGATAAAGGTCAGGATGTGCTGAAGCAGTTTCTGGATATGGATGAGGGAGCCCGATCTTTGGGAGAGGTCGCCCTAGTGGATGAGACATCCCCCATTGCTGCCAGCGGTCTGATTTTTGGATCTATTCTCTATGATGAGAATGCATCCTGTCATATTGCTCTGGGTGCAGGATATCCTTTTTGTCTCGAACTGCCTCCGGGAACCACAGGAGAAGAGACTCTTAAGTCTTATGGATGTAATTCCTCCTTATTGCATACAGACTTCATGATTGGTTCTCCCTCCCTGAATGTTACCGGCTATGACCGGGAGGGGAAGGCTTTTTCCCTGATTCGGAGTGGACGTTTTGTCCTCGCCTAAGAATCTCTGGGGGCCGACTCATCCAGTTGACGGATATTTCCATCTAAATCGGACAATTTGATTCCGCTCTCCTCCCAGGCATTCTGGAAGTTCTTGAGATGGGTTCCCGCCATTTTGAACTGCCTGCTAAAAACATCGTAGTCTTTCCGGATCTGGGAAATGAGATGCATCAATTCCCGGCTTCGGGAGGAAAAACTGAATCCCCTGAAGCCGTAGCCCACTGTCTGGAGGTAGACGAATAGAGAAGAAGGTCCTACGGGCAGGACTCCCATATTCAGCAGTTCTTCCTGCAAAGAGGCTGAACCGAGAACAAAGACTCTGTAGTAAAGATTCTCCGAGGGGATGTACATCAGTGCAAAAGGCATGGTTCCTTCCCGGGGGAGGATATACTTTGAAGCGATTGAAGTTCCATGGTTTATGAAAATTTTTCTCACAGATTTGGAGAGCTCCGTGTTGGAGGAATCCCAGAAGCCGCCTAGCTGCTCCAGAGGGAATTTGGCGTCCACAGCCACTTTGTAATGGCCTAGCCGAATCACGGCATCCGCCCTCTGGCCAGCTGAGAAACTGTGTTGGAAGGAATAGCTTTCACGGGGAAGTCTATTCCGGATCAGATCCTCAAGAAGGGTTTCTCCCAATCCACCTCGCAGCCGCGGTGAATGAAATACACTGTTCATCTCCTCCACCTGCCGGGCAACCCGGTCCAGTTGCTCTAGTCTTTTCCCCATCTGCACCATTCCATGATCTCCTGAATGTCTTTTGCTCCTGAGAAGAAGTAAGAGAAGAAGGGCGGTCAACAAAGATAGGCCTGTGATGATAATTGATTCCATTTTCAGACTCCCAGACCTAGAAGATGGTCAATTGCATTCATATCCACTGCTTTTTCAACCGCATCGGCAATGCGTTCTATTTCAAGTTCTCTCAATACATCCTCACTTTCGCCCGATTCTGGAGCCTCCCATCCCAGAGAAACTAAGAAGGACTTTCTAAAAAGGAGATCATCAAAAATACCATGCATGTACGTTCCCCAGCAGAGTCCGTCGGGTGATATGCTCCCCTCCAAGTGGCCATCCTCCTTGCGATAAAGAGGAATCCCTTCTTCTGTGCTCCTTGTTTCGCCTCTGTGTATTTCATATCCTCTACATTTTTGGTTTTTAAGGCTTTCAAAGAATCCAGGGCCTCCTGTAAAACGGCCTTCTGTCTGAAGAGTTGTCTTTTGTCCTGAAAAAAGAGTCTCAACCTTGAGAAGATTCAGGCCTTCCACACTTCCTCCTTCGGCTTCAAAGCTTTCCGGATCATGGATGGCGGTACCCATCATCTGGTACCCCCCGCAAATTCCTGCAACAGGAACTTCTTGTGCCGCCAGCTGGCGTATTTTTGAAAACAAGCCGGTTTCTTTGAGCCATTCAAGGTCGTTTATGCTTGTCTTTGAACCTGGAATGATGATTGCTGCCGCGGCCTCTGGAATTTCAGAAGGATGGCTTACAAAGCAGAGGCTGATACCTTTATCATTTAGAAAGGGATCAAAATCATCGTAATTAGATATATGGGGTAATTTAATCACAACCAGAATCAACCCCTCTCCATCTCCGAAATAGCGGTTCTTATCAATAAAAACCGAGTCTTCCTGAGCCAGGTAGATGTCTGGTATGAAGGGAATGACTCCCAGGGTTGGCACACCGCCGCAGCGCTCTTCAAGCATTTTTAGACCGGGCCTCAGGAGGGTCTCATCTCCTCTGAACTTGTTTATGAGAAATCCTTTGATTCTGTCCCTGTCTTCATCGACCATGATCAGTGTTCCGTAGAGGGATGCAAAGACGCCTCCCCTGTCAATGTCTGCAACCAGGAGGACGGGAGAATCGCTGTACCGTGCTACCGCCATATTGACAATTTCATGCTCATTGAGATTGATTTCAGCGGGACTCCCGGCTCCTTCGATGATGACAATCTCATTGTCTCTTCTCAGCCGGTCAATGGCTTGAGTCACCTCTGTCCATAGAGACTTTTTGCTTCTGTAGTAGTCTGATCCATCCATGGATTTCCATGGTTTCCCCATCAGGATGATTTGTGAACGGGAATTCCCCTCGGGTTTGATCAAAACAGGGTTCATATCGACGTGGGGAGGTCTTTTTGCAGCTTGAGCCTGAACAGCCTGAGCTCGTCCTATTTCATCACCTTCGGGAGTTACAAATGAATTCAAAGCCATATTCTGGGATTTGAATGGGGCAACCCTGTACCCCCGGCGTGTGTAGATTCTGCATAAGGCCGCTACCAGGATGCTTTTTCCCGCATCCGAACCGGTTCCCTGGACCATGAGTGTCTTTGCCATGAATTCCTCCCTATTTATTGAAACCTATATTCTGGGGTATTGCAACAGACGATAACAGCCTTCAGGGGAAGGGGCAGATTATAGACCTTTCCATTAATCCCCGTTATTATAGGACTCTATGAACTATTTCAATTCCAAAGCTGAGTATCTGGATTTCCTGGAGAGTTTGAGTACTCTACCAGAAGGGTTTAGAACGGCTGTCCACAGCCTTGAGTTTTCACCAAAAGAGAAACAGGGTGAATCCGCGGCAACGATGAAAATGACGGCCCTAGTTCTGGATGAACCGACAGCATCATTTGCTGCTGTTTTCACAAAAAATTCATTTCCTGGAGCACCCGTTCGCATTGGTCGTAAATTGCTTGAAGAGCCACTCATTCAGGGAGTCCTGATTAATAATAAAATTTCCAATGTCTGTACTCCCAGAGGAGAAGAGGATGCTAGAGAAATCCTTTCCGCCTTTGTGAAGGAGATGCAAGGGGAGGTAAAGGCCCCTCTTTTTCCTTCTTCAACGGGAGTCATCGGCTGGTCTCTCCCGGTAAATGAAATGATCTCCGCCTGTCCGTCCCTGGCTGGTAAGCTCCAAAATAAGACTTTATTGAGTGCCGCTCAGTCAATCATGACAACCGATGCCTATCCAAAGTTGCGTTCTGTGCCTCTAGGGACCGGGCTATTAAGTGGCATTGCCAAAGGGGCCGGGATGATAGAGCCAAATATGGCGACCATGCTCTCCTTTTTAATCACAGATGTCTCCATTCCCAGAGATGTTATGAGGCGGGTTTTACCCGAAGCGGTTGAAACTAGCTTCAATCGGATTTCTATCGACAGTGACCAGAGTACTAGTGACTCAGTTATGTTTTTTTCTTCCAATAAGAAGGCTGAGGTAGGGGAAGAGGAGCTTAAAAAAGCCCTGGAACTCCTGTGCAGTGATCTATCCGGAGACATTGTTCGTAACGGAGAGGGCTGCGGGCATGTTATAAGAGTGTGCGTAGAAGAGGCCGCTTCTGTCTCTCAGGCCAAGGGCTTTGCCAAGGCGTTAGTCAATTCACCCTTGAGTAAAACGGCCATATTTGGAAATGATCCTAATGTCGGCCGGTTTGTCCAGGCCATAGGGGATTATGCAGGGAATCATGATATCTCCTTGGATGAACGGAATGTCCGTATTTCACTGGGAAGTGAAGTCATTTATGAAAATGGCCGTTTTGAGCTGGATTCTGTCAAGGAAGGCGTCTTGAGCCAGTATTTGAAAGACTGTGCTCTGCCAACACCGAGTCCGGGATATCCTGCGCATGAGAAATTTGTAGAAATCCGTATCTGTCTGGGACTGGGGCAGGACGGGGCAACCGTTCTCGGATCTGACCTTTCCTATGAATATGTCAGGGAAAATGCAGACTACAGAACCTGATAAGAAAGATTGTAAAAAGGTAAGGGAATAAGGATGAGTGAGAATAAAAACCTGACAGACAAGATGAAGGATGCTTCCATGCTCCTGGATATTGCCAGGAAAGAGATCGCAAAGAGAATCATTGGTCAGGCGGACATGGTGAACGGCCTGCTGATGGGGATCATCACAGGAGGGCATATCCTTGTAGAAGGGGTCCCCGGACTGGCAAAAACGCAGATGGTCAAGGCCGTAGCGGATGTTCTCAACGCTGACTTTAAGAGAATCCAATTTACACCCGACCTTCTTCCGGCTGACCTGACAGGAACCATGATTTACCGCCCTCAAACCGGTGAGTTTGTTCCCAGAAAAGGGCCTGTTTTTTCCAACATCATCTTGGCCGATGAAATTAACAGGGCTCCCTCCAAGGTACAGGCTGCTCTGCTGGAAGCCATGGCCGAATCACAGGTGACCATTGGTGATAATACCTACCGGCTGGCAGAACCTTTTTTTGTTATGGCCACTCAGAATCCCATTGAGCAGGAAGGAACCTATCAGCTTCCTGAAGCACAATTAGATCGATTCATTATGAAGTTGAAGGTTGATTATCCTAATCCTCAGGAAGAACTGGCCATTTTGAATCAACTGGACAAACGAGACGACCAGGTTTTGAGGAAGGTCTTTACCAAATACTCCATTCAGGACCTGAAAGATTTGGCTGCCTCCATCAGAGTGGATGAGAGTATCAAAAAATATATTGTTTCCATCGTTAATGCATCCCGGGTTAAGGGGAGAAATCAACTTCCGTTCACTCGGTTTATTGAATTTGGTGCCTCTCCTCGGGCATCCATTGCTCTTTTTGAATGTGCCAGGGTCAATGCTCTCTTCGAAAACAGGGAATTTGTACTCCCCGAAGATGTGAAAGCCGTGGCTTACAATGTTTTACGTCACAGAATCGTCTTGTCTTATGAGGCAGAATCGGAAGAGTTGAGCAGTGATGATGTGATCAGAGATATCCTATCTATAGTCACGGTTCCATAAAATGGAAGAGATCTCCCGCAAGGTAAAAAAACTTCACTTTACATCCAGAAAACTCGTCGATACCATCTTTGCAGGGAATTACCACTCTGTTTTTAAGGGCCCCGGGCTGGAGTTTGATGAAGTGCGGGAGTACAGTGACGGCGATGACACCAGGTTTATTGACTGGAATGTCACATCCCGCATGGGGGTCCCCTATACAAAGACATTCCGCGAAGAAAGAGAGGTCGTTTTGCAGGTCCTTGTGGATACCTCCAGTTCTCTCTATTTCAGTTCGGGCCATGTGAATAAGCGCGATCTGGCGGGACATCTTTTTGCCATAGTGGCCCTTGCTGCGGTTGCGAATAATGATAAAGTCGGTTGTCTGCTCTTTTCTGACAGAATTGAAACTCAGATTCAGCCGAGGAAGGGGAAAAAACACGTCCTCAAGCAGATTACTCAGATTCTGTCAGTCAAGGAAGGTCGGAAAGGCTCCAATCTTGCCCTGGCTTGCAAGACCGCATCGAAAACGATGAAGCGGCGGGGTATTTGTCTTATCTTATCAGATTTCAGAACCAACCACTATAAGACCGAATTGACTCTTCTGGCACGGAAACATGATGTTATAGCCATAAGACTGACAGATCCGCTGGACCGTGAATTTCCTGCAAGTGGACTGATTCATCTTGAGGACCCCGAATCCGGGCAGACTCTCAATGTCATGGGTACAAGAAGCATGCGTAGGCAGTATCATGATTTTTGGGAACATGAACGCTTTCTATGGCTCAGACGCTGTCAATCAGCGGGTGTGGATACCCTTGAAATCTCAACAGAGGATGATCCGGCTGTAAAGCTTCTTCATTTCTTTGAACGGAGAAAAAAGAGAAAATGAGACGGATAATTCTTCCTCTGCTGCTTTTTCTGGTTGCAGGGGCCCTCAGTGCCCAAAGTTATCAGATCCATAACCTCCGGTTTATACCTCCTGAATATTATGTGGGAGATACAGTGGAGATGTCTTTTCTACTCAAGACTGATCAAGCGGTGAATCTGAAGGTTCCCGAAATTTTCCCCACTCCCGGCTGGATTCGTTTTCTATCCATGGACATTGAACCACGAGGTGTTGATTATCAAATCTCTATTCGTCTCATTCCCTACTATCCTGGAACGAGGGCATTGCCTCCTCTGGAATCCGGGGATCTGATCCTGAACGACCTAAAAATTTTTACCTCCTCCATTTTGGATTCCGGTGCTTCAAGGGAACTTTCGGAGATTCGTTCACCTCTGTTAATTCCCGGTACAAGAGCGGTTGGAGCCCTGATTGTTTCTCTCCTGTTGTCCCTGCCGATTATCCTGATTTTCCTCTTCAAGGTCATAAGATCCAGAACCGGGAAAATCATCAGGACTTATAAGTTGAACCTTCCGTACCGGCAGTTTCAAAGGTTGATCCGCAGGATTCGAAGAACCATGGTCAATATGCCAGAGAAAGATTTTTACCTTTCATTTACAGGTGGATTGAAGAAATATCTATCGACACGGTTTCATCAGGATCTGACAAGTTCTACAACTTCGGAAATAGAAGCATTGCTTATTCGTTCCCATATTCATGAAACTCTTGCCCTGTCATTGGTCAATCTTTTTAACAGGGTAGACCGGGTCAAGTTTGCCGGGGATAAATTGCTCTACAGCGATAGGGAACAGCTCCTGGGCGAGGTTGAAGATGTCTCTTTAGCCCTGGAAGAATGGAGGAAAAAGCATGCTGACCTTTGAGTCTCCAGAATACCTTTTTCTTATACTTTTGATACCAGTCCTCTTTTACTTCCGTCATTTTGGCTCTTCTTCGGGCAGATCTCTTCGTGTTTCCACAGGAATTTGGAGAAAAGGAATCGTCACCATTAAACAAAGGGGCTTGAAGCTCGCTCTCTTTTTCTCAGCATTTTTCTTCTGGGCAGGTTTGTTTCTTCTGGGGCTGGCACTAGGGGGACCTGCGTTGAGCATTCAGGAAAAGGTCTATCTGAATAGAGGTGCTGATATCGTCATCGTTCTTGATCAGTCCCCCAGTATGGCTGCTAGGGACTTTCCATCCGAAACTCGTTTGGAATCTGCTATCAACATGATTAAGCTCTTTGTTTCTGCAAGAAAAAATGACGCTGTAGGTCTTGTTGGTTTTGGAGAAGAAGCGGTTCTCAAGGTTCCGCCTACAACCGATTATAATAGTTTTTTATCCCGTTTGGAAGAATCGCTTATTATGGAGCTGGGAGAGGGAACCGCCATCGGAATGGGCCTGGCTGTTGCGGTGCTTCATTTGTCCGAAAGCCGGTCTGACCAGCGGGTCATTGTTCTCATAACAGATGGTGACAATAATGCCGGTGAGATTCAACCTTCTGCTGCGGCGTCCATGGCGGCTCAAATGGGAATCAGGCTGTACACCATTGGTATCGGTGGAGAGGGAGAGGTTCCCTTTGAGTTCATCCATCCAGAGAGTGGACAACTCATGACAGGGACTTTGAACAGTCGTTTTGATGAAACCCTCTTGCAGGATCTGGCAGAGACCGGAGGAGGTAGTTTTTTTAAGGCTTCCTCACCGGGGACTCTCGAATCGGTGTTCAGATCCATAGATTCTCTGGAAACAATCGAAGAAAGGGTGAGAATCCAGGTAAGGACAGAACCTCTGTACCGCTGGTTTATTTTTCTGGGCTTGATTCTCATCCTCACTGATCTTCTTTTAAGAAGATTGTTTTTCAGGGAGATCCTATGACCGTATTGTATCCTGAGGTCTTCTGGTTTTTCTTCCTTCTTCTCCTTCTCCTCCTCCCCGCTTTACTCAACTTCAGTAGCGGGAAGCGTCTCCTTACCATTTTGGGAGGAGAGTGGAGAAGGGAAAAAACGTCTCATGTTTATTTTATCAAAAATGTTTTCTACTGGGTGACCATGCTTCTGTTCTTTGTTTTCTCATTGTTGGCTACTGCCGGGATATCCTGGAACAAGGAACCTGTGAAGGATGAGTCGTCCGGACTCGATATTGTCTATGCCGTAGACGTTTCCCGTAGCATGCTGGCTCAAGATGTTCATCCTGATAGACTCAGTCGGGCGGGTGAGTTGATCAGATCTTTGACGGGGAATATTCCCGAGGGGCGTAATGCTCTCGTGATTTTCAAGGGAGATGGGCACATTCTCGTACCTCTCACTGAAGACAAAATCATAATCGAATCTGCTGTAAACAACTTGAGTCCCTCTCTTTATACTGTGCAGGGGTCGGACATTGCCAAAGGATTAAAAAAAGCCATACAGGCCTTTCCTACCGGGTCGCCAGCCAGGAAGGTTGTCCTGCTTATCACAGATGGAGAGTCTCTGGAGGGCAATCCTGTCGCTATGGCCAGGGAGTGTTTTCTCAATGATATCACGCTCTTTGTTGCCGGAATAGGGACTGTTCAGGGAAGTCTCCTCTATGATGCTTCGGGGGACGTCATCAGTGATTCCTCCGGAAAAGCCGTTGTGTCCCGTCTTAATCAGAGTATTCTCCGAGAAATGGCAGACAGCGGAGCCGGTAAATATTATGATCTTTCGGATGTTAAAACACCGGGACTCATCTTTCAGGACCTCAATTCGCTCAGTGAAGAGTCCGGTGCGGAAGGAATCCGCCTGCAGGATCAGATGAGCTTTCGTATTTTTCTGATCATTGCCCTTCTTTGTCTCATTCTGAATCTTATTGGTACTCAGCTGAGGTGGTCAAAATGGTATTAAAAAAATCCGTTCTACCCTGGTTTTTTATACTTCTGGGAATCTTATCCTCGGGGTCCTGTCGGCTGTTTGAGCCGGGTTTTTCCGTTTTGAAAGGGAATTATGCCTATCAGCAGGGGGATTATCAGAAGGCCCTTCTGCATTACCTCGGCGATGAGGATAAAGGGAATCATAAAGAACGGATTCTTTTTAATATTGCCACTGTCTATTATGCCCTAGGAGAAGGGCTTCCTGCCCTGGAGCTTTGGGAGCTTGCCGGTTCCACTGTGGATGAGGAAGTCCTCTTTGCTGCAGGATTCAATTCAGGGGTTGTGCTCTATCAGTCCGGGAGATTTTTAGAGGCATACAATGCCTTTCGTCGGGCTCTTGAATTAAGGCCGAACTCTCTGGAATCTAAAAAAAATCTGGAGCTTGTCCTGGAAAGACTTGAAGCGGAGAGTGGATCTCCCGATTCCCGCTCGGCATCAACAACACCGGACGTCAGTGATGATGCCAGAAGAATTCTCCAATATATAAAGAGAAAGGAGGGAAGTGGATGGAATCCAAAAGAATCAGAAACCGATTCAGAACAGGACTGGTAAGCCTTTGTTTCTTCTTACTCCCTCTGATTCCCTCTGGGGCGATAGAAGCGGAATGGAAGGAGCAAATTGTAGAGGGGCAGCGGTTCACTCTGAAATTCATAACATCCTTTCATGGACGGCAGGATGTTGATATCCAAGACCCCATCTGGCCGGATGGGATCAGCAAACTTTCAGGACCCTATACGGCTCAGCGTACAATTCAAAATGAAGACGGCAGCTTTGCAACCGTTTTACAGGTGATTTATACCCTCCGGGGAGATGAACCCGGCATTTACACAGTTCCGCCTGTGAATGTCACTGATGGATTGGAAATTCAGACCAGCGATGCCCTAGTTATTCCTATCCTGGATAGGGATGAATCATTTTTGAATTTTCCTCTTCTGATTGAATGGTTGGATATCCCTGAGTCTCTTTATGTTGGACAATCAGTTCCTCTGGTTCTTATGATGCACAATCTGGAAGAGATAACCCTTCCGGATTCAGTTTCCATTCAGCCCCCGCAAGCGGCTATTCTTGAAAGTGTTCGGGGATTGGGTGAAATACATTTCAGCAGTATAGGGGAAAGAACGCTCTTTCATGTTCCCATGGAGACCTGGATGCTCACACCGTCAGCTCCAGGAACTCTGAATCTGGGATCTGTCCAAGTTCAGATTCTGGGATTGAAAAGGAGTACTACCAGGCAGAGTATCTCCGTTAAACCTCTCCCCGAACGGGTATCAAAAACTGGGGCCGTGGGGGAATTCTCCTATTCTCTACAGCTTCCTGATTCAGAGGCTGTTGTGGGTGATACTGTCCTGCTGAAACTCAGGGTGGAAGGTGTCGGAAATCTAAATTACATGGTTCTGGGCGAACCTGAATTTCCCGAAACATTGAATGTCGTCAGAAAAGAGGTCTCAGACTTTACAGCCGGAAACTCCGGATTTGAAGGATATAGAGAACTGCAGTATCTGATTACCCTGGATTCAGAAGGAGCTTATAATATTGAGATTCCCGGTTTTGCCTGGTTGAACCCTCTCACAGGGACGGTCTCTGTGTCTCCATCGAAAACATTGAACTTGCGTGTTGTTTCTGTCATAGATTCTTTGAATCAAAAAAATCAAAATTTCAGTCTCATCCCTCCTTCGGAAGTCCTCAAGGGCAATAGGTCGCCGCTTTACAGCAACCCATTGGCTTATTTACTTTTGTTTCCCGGTGTTCTCTTTTTGATCATGCACAGGCATTTGAAGGGGCGGAAAAAATTTACCCTTTCTACTCTTATCCTGACTCTTTTCATGACAAGTGCGGCCCTTTCAAGTAATCATGAAATAACCGGATTCCAGGAGTCCCAATCTTCCTTTGAAAGGGGTGAATTCAAAAAAGCTCTGGATTTTTATAAAACAGCTGGTGCCGAGTGGGATCAGAATGCTAATTTTCTATATAACCGAGGCGTATTGTACTATCTCAGTGGGGAGAATGCCCCAGCCATAGCGTCATTGCGTGCTTCATTATACCTGAAACCTACAAGCAGTCTGATTAAAAATACCTTAGATTCTATAGAGAAGGGCCTTTCTTTAGAGCATCAGTTTGAACTCTCTCTTCTGCTACCCATGGATGGTTTGTTCCTTTTATTTGTCATTTCGGTAAACCTTGTTTTTGTTGTGATCGCCCTCCGGAGAGGAAGACATGATTCCACGGCTGCTCTTCTGATTTTTCTGCTCACATTCAGCAGTCTCCTTTTTGCTGGGGAGTTGATTCGTTCTTCCTGGATTTTGAGCCGCAAAGAGGCTGTGGTCAGTCAGGATGTCGCCATAAGGAAAATCCCTGATCTCCAAGGCAGTCCTTGGATTCAACTTCCAGAAGGTACTTCGGTTGAACTTGTTAGAAATTACCGTGATTTCTCTCTCATTCATACGGCCTATGGCTTAGAGGGCTGGGTTCTTCTGGAAGATCTAATTCATATTTCTAAAGAGAGTTATGATGATGAACTTTGAAGATATCCTTTCCCAATGGGAACAGCAGCAAAGGTACAAATCGGCCAAGGATAGGGCAGTGGAACTGAAGAAGTCCGCAGAGGTCAAAGCAGCTCCCATGGACGATTGGCTGGAAATGTATCCTCCCGACAGGAAGCTGGCCGAAAGAAAAGAAATTCCAGATAGAATCATTATACACACAAGAAAAAAAGAGCTGGCGCGTATGGATCCTCAGGATACTCTCGATCTGCATGGCTGGACTGGCCAAGAGGCCTTGAGCGAATTGGAATATTTCTTAAAAAAATCAAAAAGAAAGGGATTGAATAAGGTTATGGTTGTCCATGGTAAAGGACTTCACTCCCCGGGGGGAGCATCCGTCCTCCGACCGATTGTTAAAAATTATCTGGAAAAATCTCCATTAGTGAGAGATTATGGTCGAGCCAAAGTGAGCTCTGGCGGCGGAGGGGCTACCTGGATATTGTTGCGCTGAATAAATCAGCGTTCTCTGTAGATGATTCTTCCTCTGCTGAGGTCATAAGGTGACAGGGCAACTTTTACTTTGTCGCCTGGGACAATACGGATATAATGTTTTCTCATTTTACCTGATAAGTGAGCCAGTATTACATGGCCGTTGGCTACCTCAACTCGGAACATTGTATTGGGCAGGGATTCTTTGACAATGCCCTCTACTTCAATTGCTTCTTCTTTAGACAAACAGTTAACTCCTGACATTTATAGTGATTAGCATATTATGAAATAGGATAGCCTTTGTCAACTCCTTGACATTTTCTGTTAAATAATACAGATTGTTGCGGATATAAATACCCCCTTTAAAAAAGGTATGGAAAACTATGGAAAAAGAGTTTCAGGACAAGATGAGAACAACTCTGCTCGAAATAAAAGAGCAGGTATTGAGAAATCTTATTTCAGAAAATGAAGATTTCAAAGCTGCAGTTGAAGATCTTGGTGTTAAGGATCTCGCTGATATTGCTTCAAATGATATCGATGTAAGAACCTTGGAAGCCCTTAGTTCTCAGGAGACCCTTAGGCTAAATAAGGTTGAATCTGCGTTAATCCGCCTTGAAAATGGAAAATACGGGGTTTGTGCACGGTGTACTAAGAAAATAGCCAAAGACAGGTTGGAAGCCATTCCCTATGCAGTGCTTTGCATTGAATGTAAAAGTGACAGCGAAAAGAGAAAAAATTAATATTTTTCCCTGTTTTTAGATTAAAATAGTTTTAAACCGATCCTGATTTCTTCCGATAATAGGAATGAAATCATAAAAGGACGGTTGTATGGAACTTAGGTCCGTTTCTGGACAGGTCAATGTAGCTCAAATTGCCAATATGAAGCCCAATTCTGGTAGAATCAGTCTGCCTGTTTCCCGGGCCCAATCTCCATATGCCCAATTTAAATACGTTCAGGGTGTTCCTACAAGCAATCCCGGCGGTTCCGTATCGATCGATCGTCTTCGTATTCTGAACACCTTAATAAACGGTCTTGTCAGTAAAGCTGAAAATCCAGGACTTCAGTCGGATCTCTCCAAAATGTCAGATGAATCGGTCAAGGCTCTTATTGATCAATATTCCAGCCAGCTTCACTCAGCCTTGAAGGCACCCTCTCCTTATACTGCTGCCGGGTCGGCCTATTCCGGTGGTTCCATATTCAATGTTCTTGCCTGATCCCATTCTGTCCCTTGTTCAGCTTCTTTCTCTGGCTGCTCTTTTTTATCTTTTGATTCCTGTGAGCGGCGCTTTTTATGTGCGGCGTCAATGGCGGATTTTTCGAAAAAATCTAAGACACTCCCTTGATGTCCCTCTTGTTGTTCCGCGAGTTACATCCTTGAGCGCTTCTCTTGGGCTGCACCGATTCTTGGGACAGCTGGAAGCTATTGAGGGAAGTACACTCCTTTGGATCAGGGGAAAGTCGGGGACGATTACGGCAGATATGAAAGATGCAAGGATTTACAAACAGACAGATCCTGGAATCAACGACGAGTTGTATAGGCATTTATACCCCTATGCCCTGCCGAAAATATCCTTGAGTCAGATGCCCTGGAGTGATATTTTCTCTCTGACAGAAGGAACCCGTCTTTTTCTGTTTGGGAACCTGGATGTCCAGGGAGGGAAATACTGCCTGAGAAGCACCCGTGAAATACCATTGACTGTCATTATATATAATGAAGATCCATTTACACTTATTCCCCGTTGCATATGGAGCGGGAGGCAGACGAATGAACTTTGGAATTTTCTAACACCCTGGTCAATTTTAACGGGATCTCTTCTATTATTGATTTCTACACTCTGGCAATTTCAGAATACGAACAATTATGGAATCCAGTTCTTAGGCCTCTCTATGGCTCTTTTACCTGTGATTCTGTTCTTACCTCCGGGTGTTTTTCTCTTCAATCTGTACCAGCGTTTCTGGGAAAAAGGAAAAAAATATAGGGCAGAAAGGGATCTTATGAGACTCTCTTTGTCTTCCTATCCGGCAGAGGGGGAGAACCAGGCTGTCTGTGAGGATGAAACGGAGATCCTATTTTCAAGAAAACCCACAGGCTGGCCGGACACTGAGGAGATAGAATATTGCTGCTATGGAATCCCAGAAGGGCTTTTGGAGATGTCGGATATCGATTTGAAGGGCTGTTGTATTTCTTACCCAGCAGATCCTGAACTTCTGGCAGCATTTTGTCAGAAGAGAGCCTTTTTATATGAAGCCTTGTCGGGGATCGTTTTGGTTGTAGGGATGTTTTTGAATTACTTACTGATTTGGTTTATTGCAAAGGGATTGTATTAAATCAGCCGGCGCCGATCCGGCTGAACTTTAAAATACTCTAACTGACAGTTTTCTTCTTGGCTAGATTCACAGTCAATTTTCTGCCTCTATAGTCAATACCATCCAAATTATCGATGGCATTGGCAGCTGCGGCTTGGCTGATAGTTATAAAAGAATAGTTGTCTAAAATTTTGATATCACCGATATTCTCTCGTTCTACCTTTCCGGTGTTCACGAAGAGGTGTACCAAATCCTTTGGAAAGACTTTACGGTTACGCCCTATACTCACAAAGAGAGACGTTCCGTCAGCAATTGATCTGCTGGATCCTTTACGTTTTTGACCCATTTCTTTAAGCATATACGCAGTCACCCATGACCTGAGTGCAAAGGGAACCTGTTTCTTGAAAGCCTTTTTGTATGATTTCAGGACATCAGGATCTTCCTGATTTTTGACCTGATCTATCAGTCTTTCAATAACAGGCTTTAGATCATCACTGTTAAAATTGTCCGGTTTACCCATGACTGATGTCTCCTGTAGTAAATAATTGCCTTAACCCTGAAATCTTATACTCAAAAAAGATTCAGAGAAGACCTGAAAAAAAACAGAAATCTTACGGAAATAGTATAAAGAAAAGTCCGGCGTTCTTTTCAGAGAACCGGAAGACAGGATTGAAATTGCTTTGAAAATCGTTATCAAGAGTGTTCTCGGATCGAAATTCCATCAATAGCTCAATTGTTCTCCGGAAAAATACTATTTATTTTCCGAGTTTCTGAATAATAATTACAATATAATGGTGGATCTTTATTTGTCAACATAAAGTAAGAATATGCAAGGAGTTTTCATGCGAGGAATAGTAATCTTTAGTTTTATTTTCTCCTTCTCCATCCTGGCCCTTTCGGCAGAGGATTTTCGGTTTACCCAAAATGAGGGTATGGAGTATCGTATTGTTTCTGAAGTTCAGGAATCAGTTTGGTTCGACACAGAGTTGCTAGGACAAAGTTCTATCCTCAATAGGATAGGTGTGAAAGTTGTCGAGTCAGATGGGGACGGTGCTCTTTTAGATGTCTCCTATGGGATCTCTGAGAAATCTTTAGATTCAGGATTGTACATATATAACAGCGATGAGATGCGTCAGTTTTACAGGAGTCATAGAGGGGTATACGGTCCAATCCCTCTGGATGAATATCTACCTTCTGTTCGCAATATTCCTACCTTTCCGGAAAGAGAGATAGAACCGGGTGAGTCCTGGTCCGAAATGGCAGAGGAAATCCATGACCTGAAACACTTCTTTTCTCTGGATTACAGGCTGCATATTCCTTTTCGCGTTTTCTATACCTATGCCGGTAAAGATGAGTATGAAGGCAGATCGGTGGACGTCATCCATATCAATTATCATTTTCTCCAGGGCTTGGATCTTTATTCACTTCCTGTTTCGGTCATTCCGGAGGATGGAGTTGATTTACCCGAATATGTGAGTGGTGACTTTAAGCAGGTTTACCTTTGGGATCCGGAGGCTGGAATTCCGGCTGCTGTGGAAGAGGAGTTTCAGATCGTTTACAAGATGCTGTCCGGCGTTAGATATACGTTTAAGGGAAGTGCCTCGGGAAAAGTTGTAGAAGCAGACCAATGGAAAAAAGAGGATGTGCGGAATCAAATTGAGGAGGCTGTTGTTGAAATGGAAGATGTTTCTGTTTCCATAAGCGATGATGGGGTTGTCCTTTCCTTGGAGGACATTCATTTCAAGCCGGATTCTGCAGAATTCCTCCCGGGTGAAGTAGAGAAACTGATGCAGTTAAAGGATATTCTCCTCCAATTTCCAGATCATGATTTACTGATCACAGGCCATACAGCCCGTGTGGGACTTTCGCCAGATATGGGACAGGGCCTGTCTGAAGACCGGGCTGGAGCTGTGGCGTCCTTCCTTCTGAGTCAAGAGGTTAGAAGAGACTCGCAGATGGTCGTTCAGGGTATGGGTTCCCGGGAGCCTCTGGGTGATAACTCAACAGAAGAGGGACGAAGAAAAAATAGACGAGTAGAGATAACAATTCTTGATAATTGACAGGGAAATCCTTATTTTTAAAGAGAAGCCTGAGAAAGAGGAGGCATTATGTCCGATATAGAGAACAAAATTGAAGAACTCCGTCAGCAAGTCGACGAAAACCTGGCCAACAGGGACTCGGTTTGTAAAAATCTGGGACTTTTTCTAATGAATGGAGAGGGAGATGAGAATGAAGAGGGGCTGATGCTTGAGTACCGGAATGCGGCTCTTGAAATCAATAGCCGAATCTCTCTCATGGATCATCAAATTAATGAAATCACAGAGATTGAACAGACCTTGAATAGTTTCAAAGAGAAGGATCAGTCTCTCAAAAATAGGAAAAAAGAGGCTCAGGAAAATTTGAGTCTCCTTCAGGAAACTCTGGGAGAAGAGTTGTTTCATCTAGTCAATACTTACGATCTGGATGTTCCCTGGAAAAAGGCTTTTGAACCCCTCATCAAAAATATTACAAAGATCCGGGATAATGAAACAGAATTGTACCAGGCAGAATCTCAGATCGTGGATAAAAGTCTTTTTAAGGGACTGATTCTTAAAAGTAAATTGTCTGTTCTGAAAGGGAAAAAAAAGACAATGGAGAACTCCCAGAGCAAACTGTATCAGAAGTGTTTTAATGATGCATTGCTCATGGGAGCAGGGAAAGGGGAGGACGGCGATAAGGATGTCGAACTACTGACACCCTGGTTCCGTGCTGATAAGGAGTGGCAGTCTGTCTTAGAAGAAGAGCAGAATTTGGAAGAAGAAAAGCTCCGGAATAAGGATCGTTTAAAGGAACTCTGCGGAGGTAGAGGTCCCGGTAAAAGAATAGAGTTTTTGAAAAAGGAGCAGCTTCTGGAAGAGGAACGCCTCGGGGACGCTCTGAAGAAATGGGGAGAATCGGTTACGGGAGATACCCCAGAAGCTCTCAAGTCTCTGCCTGAGGTTCAAAAAGCGATTGGCGAGATCGATGCTTTGACAGAAGATGCCATAGAGCTGAATCTGAACATAGAAAAATGGGAAGCCAGAAAAGATATAGAAAAGTTGAATAAGGATCAGGAGTATATGAACTCCAGGATCGAGTCTCTGGAAGAGGAAATCCAGGCCCGTCGTCAGGAGATCAAGGTTCTTAAAAAAGAGATCACCAACGCCGCAAAAGAAATCGAGAAGAAGAGGCTGTTCACGGGAGAAGCAAATTCCGAGGACAACTAAATGTGGAAATATTTTTTCAACTTAGATCCTTTATCTTTTCTGTAATGAAGATATAACAGTATCAACGCAACCGGCTGAGTCGCTGCAAGTACAATGAAAGACCAGCCGGGGGCCATTTTCCCTTTTAGTCTAAAACTCAACTGCAGATCAGAGAGAAAGCAGAATAACCCGATGGCTATGATTATAAAGGCTGCTACATTCGCCCCTTTTCTCTTTGATTTAGATGAGATAATGACGGTTAAGTGACTGCAAATAGCCGCAAAAAAGACGATTGGGAATCCCGTAGACCAGGCCAAATCCGATAAGTTTGTAAAGGCACTCAACAAAAAAATTGTACCCCAGATAATCAAAAAAATTATCCAAATGAGCCTTCCTGGATATTTCGTAACATACAGAGATGTCAGGACTATGAGCAGGATGGCTGCCAGTATGATTGAGGGGTAATAGGACCAGGTCAACGTTCCATTTAAGTTTAAATCAACAGACAATGTTATCAGGATGGGGATAAGAAGGCCAAAACCCGTCAGAACAGAGGCCAGGTGTATCCTCTCTTTTTTATTCATCCTCGGGGGGCGTGGGGAGGCCAGTTCATCCTGGGGAAAAGGTCTGCCAGGAGTAGGATCTGAGACAAATTTTTGAATCGGGGATTGGCAGAGCGGGCATTTTTCTGCATTTTCATATACTTCAACTCCGCATCTGGAACAATAGGGCATCGTCTTCCTCCTTGAAAATCAGGTTTAATAAAACCTATTGCTTTCAATTTTAATTCTGATATCTTTTTTCCTTAATCCTGTAAAAAAGAGCCTTTCGATCTCTGTCTCTCTGATCAGACTTCCGAAGGATATCCGTAATTCTTCACTATAGCTTAAGGCTGTGCATTTTACTTTGTTTCCCGTACTGGGGGCGGATAAAAATCAAAATTCTTTATATGTTCTTTCATAGAATCAGGGAGTTTTATGATTCCCAGGTTACTGAAACCGCTGGTGTAGTTATTTTCACCCAGAATCCTGTAAATGGTAGGCATGAACATATTTTTGATATGAAGAGGAAATAGTCTATTGATAATGTTCAGTTCCCCTTTCATATTTCTGGTGATCTGTTGATTCAGAAATTTTCTATCAACTTCATAACTCATATAGTGATGAACCTTCGCGCAGATCTCCTCAAATTCGTAATGACCCAGGCGGGGATCAATCCAGGGCTCTACTGATAGAAAAAAATTCCGCATGGAAACTGTGGGGTACAGGGCTCTCAAGTTGACCGGGACATTCAGGCGTACAGGCAGTTTTTTCTTCTTCTTGTCCTGAGACATGAGTTCCTGAAAGCTGTCAATGAGTTGGGCGATAAGAAATTCGCTCAGGCTGACCCCATATTGTTTTGCCTGACTCTTCACATCTGCCACGGAGCAAATTCCTGTGGTGATGAAATATTTTCCAGCCGGCAGGAGCATGTTGCTTAAATGATAGGCTCTGGCACTGCGGGATGTCTCAGGAAGGGACTTGTTAAAATGCTTTCGAAAGGCGTCATCAAACTCTATGGGATCGGCTTTTTGATTGAGCTTGAGGATTCCCAGGCTTTCATCAGGATCTACGGGAATCCCTTTCTGCCGCAAGTATTCTGCAGCTAATGTTTTGAGAAAGGTGAGTGCCCCCGTTCCATCTGTGAGTATATGAGAACATTCAAGTGCGATTCTGTTTTTATATATTCTGATTCTGAAGAGGAACATCCCTCTTTTTTTGAGAGGAAACCCTGTACAGGGATAGATTGAATCTCCCTCTACTGGAGGGAGTCTCGGATTGGTTTCTAGAAAATACCAGAATAAGCCTGGACGTAGACTCACTTGGTAATAGGGGAAACGGGGCATTGTCTTTTCGACGGCACGGCAAAGGAGGGGATATGAGACGGGTTCGTACAAATCGAGGCTGATTCTGAAGAGACTGCTTATCCTCTTGCTCAGTAGAGCCGGGTAGATTTTGCCCGCATTATCCAGCTTGTACCAGCTTTTATCGAGGTGTTTTCTTTGTCCTGTTATAATGGCTCTCAGACGTTTTTTCATCACTTTTCTTGGGTCTTTATTCCTGGTTTTGCAGACAGGATGACAATCAGTGGACCTGTCAGAATCAAAAGGGCTGCTGGATAAAAATATGCAGGAGGAATTTCATTGAAGATCAGGTACGACAAGAGGGAAGAAAAAAGAATCTGAGTCAGATTCAAGAGAGATACCAACTGACCCCTGAGTTTTCTCATCCCAAAGTTATTAATAGAATGCCCTCCGACAGTACATATAAGAGCCAGGCCGACAATGGATTGCCAGTCCCCCGGACTCCGGGGGATGAGGCTCGCTCCTGAGGCTAATCCTATGAGCAGGCAGACAAGGCCTCCTGTTGCGTATAGAGGGACCATGTAGAACCACAATCTTGTGTTATTTCTATGGCGCCTGGCTAAAGCCAGATAGACTGTGATGAATATCATGCTGAGAAAACACAACAGATCACCCTTTAAATATTCCATTGCATACCGGCTGTCTTTAAAGGTAAGAAACGAGGCACCTGTAATCGCTGCCAGACTCCCCAGTATTTCCCATTTTGTAATTTTTTCCTTGATCATGAAAAACATGAAAAAAGGCATGAAAACAAGGCTCATGGTTGTAATCAGTGAGGCATGAGCTCCGGGAATCAATCGAGCTCCGGTGATCCATAATACAAAGTGGAAGGCCAGGAATACACCAGGCAGAAGAGAAGGGACAATTTGTTTGAGCCTGAAGGACTCTTTGTTTGCCCTCAAGTCGTTTAAAAACCAGGGGAATAGAAGGATTGAAGACAATAGGAGTCTGTATGAGGCTAGGATCACAGGATTTAAGGAACCGAGTTTGACAAATATTACCGCAGACCCAGCTGCGACCATTCCCAGCATCATGATGAATATTATCAAAAGAATCCCCCTGTCTATTCCTAAAGGATACCTCAAGCCAATGGATTGAGCAAGATTATATCCTGAGAGAAGGGAGGTGGAAAACCGAATATTTTGTGTAACACTTTTTCTTTTTGGTTGTATTAGAAATATAACCGTTTTTTCATTTCTTTATTCAACCCCTAAGGTTTTCCTCCTTTCCCTTGGGGGTTTTTTTATTCCAACCCATATTTCAAAAGATTAAAACTTTGCTATTTCTTCCAACACTGCCAGGGCATGATCCTTTGTTTTTACTTTAGAAAATGTATGAAGTACTCTGCCTTCTTCGTCTAAGATGAATGTGGAACGAATGATTCCCTCATAGACTTTTCCATAGCTCTTCTTCTCGCCCCAGGCTCCGAATTGTTTGATCACAATGGCTTCGGGATCACTGAGTAGAAAAAATGGAAGGTCATACTTTGACTTGAAAGAAACATGACTTTTTACAGAGTCTTTGCTGATTCCTAAAATCACAGCATTGCTGTCTAAAAACCGGCTGTATTCATCTCTGAAACTGCAGGCTTCTGTCGTGCACCCTGGGGTGTTGTCTTTTGGATAGAAGTAAATGACTACTTTTTTTCCCTTGAAATCGGAGAGGCTGACTTCCTCTCCCAAGTCATTCATGAGCGTGAAGTTTTCGGCCTGATCACCTATTTGGAGCATATTTATACCTCATTGAAATGTTTCATTCAAATATAATCCATTTGGGGGATGAATGGGAAATATAAAAGACAGTTTTCTCCTCTGAGCAGCCAGGGACATAGGGACATGTCCGGAGAAGCCCGTGCCTGTTATTGACATTTTAGGTTAAAATGTAAATAATAATTTTTATGACAACGACTGTCCGTAATGGAATTATCACCGGCTTGGGAAAAGCTCTGCCCCGCCGTAAGGTCAGCAATGACGACTTGTCCAACTGGGTGGATACATCAGATGAGTGGATTAGGTCTCATACGGGGATTGAATCCCGGTATCTTGCGTCTGAAGGCGAGAGCTGTTCGACCCTGGGAATTGAAGCGGCCCGACAGGCGTTGGAACGTTCTGGAGTTCATAAAAATGATATTGGCATGGTGATCGTCGCAACTTCAACACCAGATTACAAGGCTTTCCCTTCCACGGCCTGCCTGATTCAGGAAGCTCTGGATATTCCCGGAGCCGGGGCTTTTGACCTGGCTGCCGCATGCAGCGGTTTTTCCTATGCCATAGAGACGGCCCGCAGTTTTATCCATGCCGGGACCTGCGACCATATCATAGTTGTCGGAGCAGAAGTCCTCTCATCTATTGTAAACTGGAAAGATAGAAACACTTGCGTTCTCTTTGGAGATGGTGCAGGAGCTGTCGTCATTTCCGTCTCGGATGAAGAGGGGCGGGGTATCCAATTTTCCAGGCTCCTCTCAGAAGGAAGCGGCTGGGATGCCCTCATTGTTAAAACAGGTGGTTCCAAGAATCCTCTCACTCCCGAAATTATGGCAGACTTGAAGAATCCTCAAGACCTCTATATTGCCATGGATGGCAGACGGGTTTATGAGTTTGCAGTCCGTGTCATCTGCCAGACAATTACCGACCTTCTTGAACGAGCCGGTATTGATAAGGAGGAACTGGATTGGATTGTTCCTCATCAAGCCAATTTAAGAATTATTCAGGCTGCTTCAAAACGCCTTAAAATCCCTATGGAAAAATTCTTTATTAACCTTCAGAATTATGGAAATACATCGGCAGCTACTGTTCCACTGGCTCTCTCAGATATGGCGGATCAGGGATTGTTAAAGACAAATCATAAGATAGTCAGTGTCGGTTTTGGAGCCGGCCTGTCTTATGGAGGAAACTATTTAGTATGGTAGACAACAAGGTAGCCTTTTTGTTTTCTGGACAGGGGGCTCAGTTTCCCGGTATGGGAAAAGATCTCTGGGAGTCCTATGGCTGTGTGAAAGAGCTGTTTGTTCTGGCTTCTGATATCTGCAGTATGGACATGAAATCACTCTTATTTGAGGGATCGATTGAAGATCTTAAGGAGACTCAGAATACACAGATTGCTGTGACACTTGTAAACCTGTCAGTTCTCAGAGCTCTGAAAGAAGAGGGTATCAGATCATCCTGCTCTGCCGGTTTCAGTTTGGGAGAATTTTCCGCGATGACTGACGCAGGTATATTGGCCGAGTCTGATGTCTTTTCCCTCGTTTCCAAAAGAGGCGAAATTATGTCTTCCTCTGCCAATAAGGTGGTAAAACGATTTGGTGAAGTAGGCATGGGCGCCGTTGTGGGCCTGGATTTTGAAACGGTCCAGAAGGTTCTGAAGGATAGCCAGGTTTCAGATGTGTATGCGGCAAACAATAACAGTCCCGTTCAGGTTGTCATCTCCGGTACGGCTGCGGGCATCGCAGGAGTTCAGGATGTCTTGAAGGCCGCTGGAGCCAGAAGGATCATACCCCTAAAAGTTTCAGGACCCTTTCATACTCCCTTGCTGAACAGCGGTAAAGAAGAACTGGCCGACTTTCTGGGAACCCTGACATTTGCTAATCCGGTAAAAGATTTCTATTCCAATGTGACAGGAACTCTTGTTTCTACGGGAGAAGAAGCACGGGAGTTGAGTATTCAGCAGATGGTCAGCCCTGTACAGTGGCTGGTCATAGAAAAAAATATTGGTTCGTCAGGAATCATGCGCCTAGCAGAAGCCGGTCCAGGAACTGTCCTTACAGGTCTCTGGAAAAAATCCGGCATGGGGCAGGATATCTTTTCCTGCGGTACTCTTGAGGGCTTGAATCGTCTTCTTGGAAGCATAAATCATTCGGAAAATGAAGAGGGATAAATAATGAAAGGTAAAACAGTACTGGTCACCGGCGGCTCCCGGGGAATTGGAAAAGAGATCGTGAAATTATTTCTTGAAAATGAGGCAAAGGTTCATTTCATAAGCACAAGTCCCAGTCCGTATATGGATGAGCTCCAGAGTCTGGCAGAACAAAAAGGCACATCTTTGACCTGGTATCAGGGAGATGTGTCCAATGAAGAGCAGATGACCGCCATTGTAGAACCTCTAGCGAAAGAGGGCTTGGACGTTGTTGTTAATAATGCGGGGATTACTAAAGATGGATTGATATTCCGGATGACCATGGAGCAGTGGGATCAAGTTATGAAAGTCAATCTTACAAGTGCCTTTCTTGTATCAAGAATTGCCGCCTCTCAGATGATTCGTAAAAGAAAGGGCTGCATCATCAATATGAGTAGTGTTGTGGGTGTCATGGGGAATGCTGGACAATGTAATTATGCAGCTTCTAAAGCCGGAATGATCGGTTTGACCAAGAGTCTGGCTAAAGAAGTGGCTTCCCGGGGAGTCCGGGTCAATGCTATTGCCCCCGGCTTTATCGATACCGACATGACTAAAAATTTGAGTGATAAGATCATGGATGAAATGAAAAAGCAGATACCTCTGGGGCGCACTGGTTCAGGTCGCGAGATAGCCGAAGCCGTTCTGTTTCTATCTTCTGATAAAGCGTCCTACATTACGGGTCAGGTCCTGAATGTAGACGGTGGAATGGTCATGTAACCTTTTGGCCCAGATCGGTCCATAAATTAAAAGAAACTCTTAAGGAGAGTGTATTTATATGAAAAGACGTGTTGTAGTCACAGGGATGGGAACAGTTAATCCCGCAGGGAATGATATTGCCGCCTTCTGGAATTCTCTGAAAGAAGGGAAGACCGGAATTGGAGCCAATACAAAATTTGATAGTGAACTGTTCGCTTCCAGGGTCACAGGAGAGGTCAAGGATTTTGATTCAACTCTCTATGTCGATCGTAAAGAACTCAGAAAAATGGCGGACTTCACAGTTTATGCTGTCGCCTCTGCTGTTCAGGCTGCGCGGGATGCGCGTTTTGAAGAGGGCAGTTTTGATCCACAACGGGTGGGGGTTTGTCTGGGAAATGGTATCGGAGGCTTTGAAGTCATCGAAGAAAATATGATGCAGCTCTTTAAGCGAGGTCCATCGGGGATTGCCCCCATGACCATTCCCAAGATGATTAGCAATGAAGGTCCGGCCAATGTCGCTATTAAGCTGGGACTCCACGGTCCCTGCTCCACCGTTTCCACGGCCTGTGCCAGTGCCACTGATGCCATTGGGCAGTCCCTGGATCTGATCAGGAGTGGACGAGTAGATTGTATGTTCACCGGAGGCATGGAAGCCGCGATTACTCCCTTCAGCATCGGAGGATTTTCAAGAATCCAGGCTCTCTCTACCAAATATAATGATACTCCCGAAGTAGCTTGTCGTCCCTTTGACAAAGACCGTGACGGATTTATCATGGGTGAAGGCGCAGGAGTTCTTTTGTTGGAAGAGTTGGAACATGCCATAAAGAGGAAAGCTCCCATCTATGCCGAACTGGTAGGCTACGGTGCCACATGTGATGCCGGTCATTTGACCTCTCCCGATCCGGAAGGATTGGGCGCCGCGGCTTCTATGAGCCTTGCTCTGGAAGATGCCGGAATGACCCCCGGAGATATTGATTATATCAATGCCCATGGAACATCCACCCCGACAAATGATCCCATTGAAACCAAGGCCATTAAATTAGCCTTTGGTGAATATGCTTACAAATTGAAAGTAACATCCACCAAGGCCATCACGGCTCATATGGTGGGAGGAGCTGGTGGTGTCGAAGCTATTGTTGCTGTTCTGGCCATACAAAACCAGTTTGTACCCGGTACCCTGACTCTCAAAAACCCCGAGGAAGGCTGTGACTTGGATTATGTCCCGGGAGTGGGAGTGGACGCAGAAGTGAAGGCCGTACTCAGTGATTCTTTGGGATTCGGCGGACACAATGCGTCGATCATATTCAAAAAGTACGAGGATTAAGTTATGAACGAAATGGAACAATTACTCCCTCACCGCGCGCCTTTTCTCTTTGTAGACCGCTTGGAAAATGTTTCAGAAGAAGGGGTTGTAGGCTATAGAAAATACACCCTGGATGACTTCTTCTTTAAGGGGCATTTTCCAGAATATCCGGTAGTACCGGGCGTCCTTCTGGTGGAGGCCATGGCTCAGTGTGGTGGAGCGGGTCTTAAGAAATTACGGAATGAAGAGGGCCTCTTTTTTCTGGCCTCCATTGAAAAAGCCAAGTTCCGCCGTCAGGTTGTTCCCGGTGATGAGGTCCGTATGGAGATTGTGAATGAGAGAATCAGCGGTATGATGATCAAACAGAGAGGCAAAGCCTTCGTCGGAGACGAAATGGCTGCAGAAGCCTCCTGGATGTGCATCATGAAAACCCCTGAAGCAAATTAAAGAGGGCCATGTAATGGCCGTTCCTGTGTTCTGAAACGAGGGACTAATCGAGGAAAACAGAATGATAATAGAACCTAAAATAATAAAAAGTGTCTGTCTTACGGCTCATCCAGAGGGCTGTGAAAAAGAAGTAGAACACCAGATTCAATATGTAAAAAATATGGGCGCTTTAAAAATGCCTAAGAGAATCCTCGTTGTGGGTTGCTCTACTGGTTTTGGCTTGGCATCCCGTATCACAGCTGCCTTTGGTGGTGGTGCTGAGACATTGGGTGTTTCCTTTGAAAAAGGTCCATCGGTTAAGCGGACAGCCAGCCCCGGTTGGTATAATAATAGAGCCTTTGATCAATTTTCAGCCAAAGACGGGCTTAAATCTTATACGATTGACGGGGATGCCTTTTCTGACTCCGTCAAGACTCAGGCCATTGACTGGATCAGGGAGAATTGGGGTCAGGTCGATCTCCTTGTTTACTCCCTGGCATCACCGGTGAGAGTCGATCCGGAAACAGGGGAAACATACCGATCTGTTTTGAAACCCATTGGAAAATCCTATACAGCTCAGTCTGTAGATTTTATGAATCAGACCGTCAGTGAGGTTACCATTGGTCCTGCTGATGAGGAAGAAATAGCCCCGACGGTTAAAGTAATGGGCGGTGAGGACTGGAAACGCTGGATCAGTCAGTTTCAGTCAGCTGGTATTCTGGCTGAAGGATTTAGAACTGTCTCCTATTCCTACATAGGTCCGAAAGTAACCTACCCTGTCTATAGGGAAGGAACGATCGGGAAGGCCAAGGAGAATCTTGAAAATAGCGCTTCAGAACTCAACAATATGCTGAAAGATTTACATGGACAGGCTTTTGTCTCTGTCAACAAGGCTCTTGTCACACGAGCCAGTTCTGTCATACCAGTTGTTCCCCTCTATATGGCCTTGCTCTTTAAAATTATGAAAGAGAAAGGAATCCATGAAGGATGCATTGAGCAGATTTATCGTCTTTTTCAGGATCGTTTGATTCCGGGGAAAGATGTCCCAGTGGATGAGAAGGGACGTATTCGGATTGACGATTTGGAAATGCGTGAAGATGTGCAGAAGGCGGTCTCAGATTTATGGGACCAAGTCACGACTGAAAATGTATCCGATTTATCGGATATCGATGGTTTCCGTGAAGACTATCTCAAGCTTCACGGATTCAGTGTAGACGGCATTGACTATGATAAGGAGGTAGATCTTACAGCATATTTAAATTAGGTATCTTTTTTACGGCAGTTGTTATTGACATAATGCCGCCATTGGGTACGTTGTACTTGGGCGGTATACCCTAAAAGAAACTGCACTTAAGGCTGCTCCTGTCATGGGACGGCCTTTTTTTATTTTTACCTTCCACGATCTCATTGGAATTAAATTTTTAATCATGTTGACAATTTTAGTCCCATCGATAAAGATATTTTCAAACATAGAAATATAAATGGAGATCATATGGAAACCGAAAATCTCATTTTTGCTTTAGGCCTTACCGTCTTTGCCGGTCTAGCTACGGGTATCGGCAGTCTTATGTCTTTTTTTTCTAAGGAATTTAATCCTAAATTTTTAGCTGGATCACTGGGGTTTTCTGCCGGGGTTATGATCTATGTTTCTCTGATTGAGATTTTTGTCAAAGCAAGAGCTGCACTAGAAGCCTTTTATGGCATCAGACAAGGTTATATTATAACGACTCTGTCTTTCTTTGCAGGTGTTGCTGTGATTGCTGTCATCGATAAGCTCATTCCGTCATATGAAAATCCTCATGAAATCAGTCATTTGAGTCTGGATATTCCAGAGAAAGCCTCCAATGATAAGAAGTTGATGCGGATGGGTCTTTTTTCTGCATTGGCCATTGGAATACATAACTTTCCTGAGGGTCTCGCCACTTTCATGGCGGGTCTTTCCGATCCTACTTTGGGAGTGAGTATTGCTGTTGCCATTGCCATTCACAATATTCCTGAGGGTATTGCCGTTTCTGCTCCCATCTATTATGCGACAAAGAGTAAAAGTAAGGCCTTCTGGTTATCCTTTGTTTCAGGGTTGGCAGAACCTGTAGGAGCATTGATAGGTTTCTTCCTTTTAAGAAATGTGTTTAATGATGCGACCTTCGGAATCATATTTGCTAGTGTCGCCGGTATTATGGTGTATATTTCTCTCGATGAACTGTTGCCCACAGCAGAAGAGTATGGTGAACATCATATTGCCATTGGAGGGCTGATTGCCGGCATGGCTGTGATGGCAATCAGCCTGCTTTTGTTTGTATAGGAGTCCCGGGGGGCATAATACTTAAAAGAAAAGTCATTTCTTTAAGATCCGACCTGGTTGTCACCCTTTATTTTCTGAAACAGGCGTCCATCAATGGCGACCAGACCCAGGCCGATCATAATCATGCCGTAAAGGTATTGGATCTTGAAATTCTCAGATAAAAATATAACGCCCATTATCACGGCAATGATAGGAATTAGAAATGTGACTAACATAACATTGGTAGCACCGGAATTCCTGAGTATTTGAAAATACACAATGTATGCCACAGCCGTAGAAAACAGAGCAATCCCCGCAATTGCACCCCAAACTTCAATGTTGGGGAGGGGGAGCTGCCATGGTTTGTCACTGATCAGCATGAGGGGCAGCAGAATTAAGGACGAACAGATCAACTGACCGGCTGCCGTAGCAACGGGATCCATATTTAAAGATTTAAACTTTTTTCCCCAGACACTGGCAATCGAATAGGATACGGTTGCTGTGAGAACAAAAATACTACCCAGGAGTTCCTTTGATCCCCATTGCATGGACTCAAAGCCAATGAGTATGAAGACTCCCAGTATTCCTAAAAAAATACCTACAATTTTCCCGCTGGAAATCTTTTCATCTTTTGTTAGGAGATGGGCTGTGATCACTGTTAAGAATGGTGTGATGGCAATCAGGATGGAGGCAAAACCACTGCTGACATACTGTTGGCCGCTCACAATCATGGTGAAGGGGATGGCATTGTTGAAGAATCCCATGATAAAGAGGGTGAGCCATGTTCTTCCATTTCCGGGAAGCTTTCTACCTGTTAGGAAAATGAACAGAACAAGAAGGGCTGCACCATTGAATACTCTGAGGAAGACGATCGTAAATATAGGCAGTCCGGTGAGGGCTATGGCGACAAAGAAATAGGACCCTCCCCAAAGGATGGAGAGGAGCAAGAGGAGCAGCCAGTTTTTTTTGTCCATGAGTCATTCTCCCTTTTAAACTTAGCCTATTATAGATCAGCCTGATTCTAAAGAATATCAATTTTGGAAATGTTCTTGATTTTATTCCTGAGAGGCTCTTAGTGAAAAAGTAAAAATATTTTGATTAACTTTCCTTATTCCGGACAAAAACTTGAAGAGCGTCATAGTCAAATTAACTTTGACAGTCTATAATTTAACTATATGCCTAAGATTATTGATCATGATAAAAGAAAACAGGAAATTCTTAAACGGGCTTTCGTCATATTTGCTCAGAAAGGTTACCAGGATACAAACCTTTCTTACATTGCGGATCGCTGCGGGATTTCCAGGCCGACGCTCTACCTCTACTTTAAGGATAAGGAAGAAATCTTTTATTATGCCGTGAAGCAGATGACCGAAGGAATGTTCCGGGACTACAAGGATCTTTTTACGGATGATGGTCAGAGTGAGATGATCAAACTAAAATTCATTTGCAGAGACATCATTGAAAAGTGTTATAGAAAGAGAGACTTTTTTTCTTGTCTGGCGGATTTTCTATTTCAGATGAAGAGACAGGGAAAAGACTATTCCAGAGATATCGAGAAAAGAACGGTAGGTTTGATCTATCTTTTTTCAAAGTTGATACGACAGGGCATTCAGAAGGGGGAATTCCGAAAAGTTCCCGCCAAAGAGACGGCATACCAGTTGTTCAGTCTTATTGAAGCCTTCGCTTTTCAGATTGCCATGATAGAAAAATTCGAACCAGAAGGAGCGGTTGAGGTAACCATCTCTTATCTGGATAGTCTTTCGGTTGCCTGCGTTTAAGATTCCAGAACCTCTAAAAGCTCCATCAAATTAGAAATCTCATAATCCGGTTTAAAAGGAGACGCGTTCTCCCATCTATCAGGATTAAACCAGCAAGTGCTGATTCCCGCGGCTATACCGCCGGCTATATCCGAGGTCAGGCTGTCCCCCACCATGAGAATCTCAGAACCAAGAGGCATTCCGATGGCTTCTGCCCCCCGTTTGAACATCTCAGTCTCTGGTTTTGCCGATCCTACTTCTTCAGAAATCAGAATTTTATGAAATATCTTATCGAATTCAAGTGCCTTGAATCTGGCTTGCTGAACAAGGCTGAGTCCGTTTGTTACCATAACCAGGGGGTAACGGTTGCCTAAGGTGTGCAGGAGCTCTGGTGCATCCTTCAGGTAGAAATGACCTTCACCCAGAGCTGCCAAATAGAAGTCAGAGAGTTCCTGTGCATCCCGATTCGAATTCATGATCTTGGCAAAGCGGTAAAACCGTTGGGTTTTCAACTCTTCCGCAGTGATCTGGCCTTCTTCCAATTCCATCCACATCTTTGTATTTACTTCATGATATGTCCGTGTGAAGTCACTTAAGGAATGACCGGTAGACATCCATTTATTGAGTTTGATCAAAGCTTCCTTTTCGGCCTTATTGAAATCGAGAAGAGTGCCGTCGGCATCAAAGAAAATGGCCCTTGTACTCATGAGTTCCCCTTGCGTAAAAAAGGCCCTGGTGTCAAATACCAGGGCCATATCATCTTAACAGATTCCTGAGGTTTAGATAAAGAACTTTAAGAGGAAAATAGCGGCGATGATATATGTCAGTAAGGGGATGTCTTTTGATTTTCCTGTGCATACTTTGAGGATGACATAAGAGAGTATACCAAATACAATCCCTTCAGAAATACTATAGGCAAGAGGCATCATGAATATAGTCAGGAATGCCGGGAGAGCTTCTGTCATGTCGTGGAGTTCTATGTCCTTAACAGGAGTGATCATAAACAGACCAACCAGAATAAGGGCAGGAGCTGTAGCGGCACCGGGGATCATCAGGAAGAGAGGAGATAGAAAAAGAGCTGCGAAGAAAAGAATGGCCGCAGTAAGGGCGGTAAGACCAGTTTTTCCACCTTCTTCGACTCCGGCAGCAGATTCTACATAAGTCGTAACTGTACTCGTTCCGAGGCAGGCTCCAACGGTTGTACCAATGGCATCTGCGAGAAGTGCCTGCTTAACTCTGGGAATCTTGCCATCCTTAGTCAAAAGACCGGCTTTTGTAGACACACCAATCAGGGTTCCTACTGTATCGAACATATCTACCATAAGAAAAGTAAACAGAACAATGAACATATCCAGTGAGAATACCTGAGAAAAGTCAAACTTGAAGAGGATGGGTGCCAATGAAGGAGGTGTCCAGCTTCCAGAGGGGGCTGAAGTCAGTCCCAGAGGAAAACCCGCGAGGGTTCCTGCGATGATTCCGATAAGCAGCGCTCCCTTGACTTTAAACGCCAAAAGGATGGCTGTTATGACTAGACCAATGACAGCCAGAGTAAACTCAGGACTGGAGATAGATCCTAGACCGACGAGAGTTGCATCATTGTTGACAATCATTTTGGCATTCTGCAAACCAATAAACGCTATAAAAAGACCAATACCTACAGATATAGCTTTCTTGATATTGCTGGGTATACAGTTAATGATGGCTTCCCGCACATTGAGAAATGTCAGGATGATGAAGATGATACCTTCGAGGAATACGGCGGTCAGAGCAAACTGCCATGAATATCCCATTCCCAGACATACTGCATATGCAAAGAAAGCGTTGAGTCCCATCCCTGGAGCGAGGGCAAAGGGGAGTTTGGCAATAAGAGCCATAACCAGTGTCGCAATACCAGCAGAGAGGGCCGTAGCTGTAAATACAGCACCAAAATCCATCCCTGCATCTGACAAAATCAGAGGGTTAACGATCAGGATGTAAGCCATAGTCAAAAAGGTTGTCATTCCTGCCAGTACTTCTGTTCTTACAGTGGTTCCATTCTCTTTCAACTTGAAAAATTTTTCCATGAAAACTCCTTTAGTTTGTGCCCGAGCGGGCCATATGAAATGATTCTTCATAATTATAGAATGAACCTGACTGATCGAGCAATCAATTTATTAATTTATGACCAAAATATCATTTTTTTTGTACTATAATGAAGATATTATATATTTCAGCATTGCCACTCTGTTGCTGGATATAAGTCTTGGTTGTCATGGGGAGGAGTTCTAGTTTATGGATTTAAAAAATTTTATTGATGCGGCGGTTGGCCGTAAAAAGGCAGATATTGTCTTTCGAAACGGTAAAATCATTAATGTATTCACTGGAGAAATCATTGAGAATACTCTGGCTGTCAAGGATGGAAAAATACTGGGATACGGCGCCTATGAGGGTGTGGTTGAGATCGATGTAAAGGGAGCCTATCTCTCTCCTGGATTCATTGATGCTCATGTTCATATTGAATCATCTCTGACAACTCCCGAGCACTTTGCTTCTCTGGTTGTTCCCCGTGGTACAACCACAGTCGTGGCTGATCCTCATGAGATTGCCAATGTGGCAGGATTGGAGGGCATACGTTATATGCTGGATGCCTCCGAAGGTCTCCCTCTGGAGTGCCTCTTCATGTTGCCGTCCTGTGTTCCCGCCACTCCTTTTGAAAATTCAGGAGCAAAATTGTCGGCCTCTGACCTCGTCAAGTTGGCAGGAGAACCCCGAGTCCTGGGTTTAGGAGAAATGATGGACTATCCATCGCTTATTGAAGGTGATCCCGCCGTTCTTGAGAAAATGCAGATGGCCTTGGATCGGAATATGCCTATAGACGGGCACGCGCCAATGGTAGACCGGAAGGAACTGAATGCCTATATCGGAGCAGGAGTGGGAACCGATCATGAATGTTCTACCCCGGAAGAAATGCGGTCCCGCCTCAGGCGGGGTATGTATGTTCTGATTCGAGAAGGTTCTGCTGCCAGAAATCTTAAAAACCTAATACATGGTGTCAAGTTATATAATCTCAGGCGGTGTGCTTTTTGTACTGACGATAAACAACCTGAAGATATATTGAAAGACGGGCATATCAACTACAACATTCGTGAGGCAATAGACCTTGGAATGGACCCCGTCTGGGCCGTGCAGATGGCGACCCTCAATCCGGCGGAGTGTTATCATCTTAAAGGCAAGGGAGCTCTGGCTCCTGGATACGATGCGGATATCGTTATATTGGATGATCTTAAGTCCATTCATGTTCAGCAGGTGTACAAGAAAGGTGTGCTTGTAGCCGAAGATGAAAAAGCCCTTTTTTCCCAGCCTTCCAGGGTGACAGACGCAGTGGTCAACACCGTTAAGGTTCGCAAGATTAGGGCTGAGGATTTTTCTCTTCCCATGGAAACCGATGTAGCCAGGGTGATCCGCATTCTCCCTCATTCTCTGGTGACTGAGAATGCCGTGAGGAAGATTGAACGGGACGAAAATGGCCTTTTCAAAATACACCCAGACCTGGATATTCTAAAGATAGCCGTTATTGAACGACATGGAGGAAAGGGAACCATTGGACTGGGGCTTGTCGAAAACTACCGTTTGAAAGGCGGGGCGATTGCATCTTCCATTGGGCACGATTCTCATAACCTGATCGTCGTTGGAGATCGTGATGAAGACATGGCCCTGGCTGTGAATTCCCTCGCGGCTTCAGGTGGAGGTATTTCTGTTGTTGCCAATGGAGAACTGGTGGGACTGTTGCCGCTGCCTATTGGCGGGTTGATGTCGGATAAACCGGCCGAAGAAGTCAGTGCCTCATTAAAAGATCTCCTGAATACGGCTGTTCATACCCTGGGTGTCAATAAGGAAGTGGATCCCTTCATGACTTTGGCTTTCATGGCACTGCCTGTCATCCCCGAGCTGAAGCTCACGGATGAAGGCCTTTTTGATGTACTGAAATTTGAATTTGTTGATCTTTGTATCAAATAATTTTCTGAACTGGGAGGATTAAATCATTCCTTCCAGACAGGTTGGATAAGGTTCCACGAAATCGGCCTCATCAAACCAGAGTGTCAATTCCCTGAGGGCGCTTTCAGGAGAATCCGAAGCATGAACGAGGTTGTTGATGACGCCTTTCAGTTCGGGACTCCTGGTGTAGCCCATATGGGCAAAGTCACCGCGGATTGTACCGGGCTGAGCTGTTCTGGGTTCGGTGTCTCCATTTATTTTACGGATAACCTCTATGGCATGAGCGCCTTCTAAGGCAAGAGCCATTGAAGGTCCCGATAGAAGCAAATCTACTAAAGGTTCAAAAAAACTCTTACCTTTATGCTCTTCATAGTGTTTCTCAGCTCTTTCCCGAGATGTGGAGATGAGTTTTGCACCCACCAGTACCAAACCGGCACGTTCATAGCGATGCAGGATCTGTCCTATGAGTCCCCGTTTGACTCCGTCGGGTTTTACAAGTACGAAAGTTCTTTCCCATGTCATGAGTAGAAGTATAGAGAGGAGAGACCCAAGGGTCAAGAAATGTTTCTTGTCTGTTCTGGTGAATGGCCGATGAAGACATTCTCTTGAGATGCCGATATTGATTCTAAGCGGAGGATTTATGACAAGCAAGAATGATGTTCACTGTGCTATTGCCGGATTAGGACGCATCGGCGTTTCCCTTGAATCAGATCCCTTGAGAGAAAAGCCTGCCAGTCATATGGGAGCCATAGATTACAATCGAACAGCACAATTGGTCGCAGGATCAGATCCGGACGAAAACAAGCGGATAGCCTTCAAGAGCCTTCTGCCCGATTGTGCCGTTTATGCCAATACCGAATTGATGGTAGAAGAAATAAAGCCGCATATCCTTCACATTGCATCTATCACAGATAGCCATATACCAATTCTTAAAATGGCACTCTCTGCAGGAGTTCCTATGGTTGTTTGTGAGAAACCGCTGTCCAACTCTCTGGAAGAGGCCAGGGCTCTGCTGCCCCTTATAGATTCATCAGACTCGGTTGTTCTGGTCAACCATGAGAGGCGTTTTTCAAGAGATTACCGGGAAGTCCGCGGTTTGATCCGGGATAAGGCTTTCGGAGAGCTTTTAAGCATTAATGCCCGTCTCTATATGGGAAAAACAAGACCGGTTTCGCAAATCCTCTATCATGACGGCACGCACATGTTGGATATCCTTCGATTTTTGACCGATGAGAACCTTGAAATCCTTCATAGCGAGGGAGAACCATACCGAAAGGGGGGGCAGTTGATCGTCCTGGCCCGGGGAGGAAGCGTTCCTATCGTATTGGATGTGTCGGGAGGACGGGATCATCTTGTTTTCGAACTGGATCTGAGTTTTGAAAAAGGGCGGATCAGAATCGGTAATGGTGTGTATGAGTTATGGTCTTCACAGGAGTCCCCTTATTACACGGGTTTCCGTTCTTTGAGCTGTACGTCTTCCGGTTGGAAGGGACGAACCGCTTATTTCTCATCCATGATGAATCATGCCATTGAGTTACTGAATAATCCCGGAAGAAAATGCGAATCTTCTTACGGGGATGGGCTTAAGGTTTTGGAGCTGATTGATGAGATCCTAGGGGCTTATCCCCAGGAGCAAAATCAGGATTCATCCTTGGAAAAAACTCCCAGTTCCTCCGTTGTATAGGGCATTAAATACAGGCCTTCTCCATTTCTGTATTTTCTTAAACTCTTATACAGTTTCAAGATGTTTTCAAGATCCTCAGGCATGGGGGTCTCAGACTTGATGCTGGAGAGAAAGGGGTCTGTCACAAGGCGCTCCATGAAGCCGGGACGGCGGCCTGGAACGATTTCAATCAATCTGAAATCTTTGTCGGTTTGGATGAGCTCTCTAATTACTTCAAAGGCTGTGGTCAGACCGCCGTTATAATCCACAAGGCCTCTCTCTTTAGCTTGTTCACCTGTCCAAATCCGTCCCTGTGCCACGTCATGAACCTCTTCATAGGACATTTCCCTGTATTCTCCGACCAAGGAGACAAATTGATCATAAAGAGCGGCAACATATTCCTTGATCTGTTCTTCCTCCTCGGGTGTCATAGATTTTAGAATTTGTCCTGTATCGCCATGCTCTGCTGTCTTCACTGTGTCTACGGCAATGCTGTACTTTTCCATCAAACCGGAAATATCGGGAATGATGGTGATCACCCCGATTGATCCGGTGATTGTTACCGGAGAGGCGACGATTTTGGAAGCTGGAGCCGAGATGTAGTATCCTCCGGAAGCGGCTGCACCACCCATGGATACGACAACTGGTTTTGGATTATCACCACTTCGGCATAGGGCTATCTCATGGGCAATCAGATCGGAAGCCAGAGAGGAACCGCCTCCCGAATTCACTCGGAGTATGATCCCCTTGACCAGAGGGTTTCTTCGGGCATTTCTAATGGCTTGAATCATTGAATCAGACCCGATAGAACTTCCTGCCTTTCCTTCTCCCCTGTTGATTCCCCCCGTAGCGTAAATCACGGCAATGATGGGTTTCTCCGTGTCATCCCAATCGTATTCCATACTGTCTTGGAACAAAGATGCTTTGACGACATTCAGCCCCTGTTCTCTCATGATTGTATTGAATTCATCCTCATAACTGAGGGTGTCTACCAGGCCCATTTCAAGAGCCTTGGAGGCATAGATGAAAGGGCCCCGGTCTATGAGAGATTGGGCGGTTTCAGAGAGCTTTTCCTTCCTTCCCTCTTCTATCATACGGGTCATTTGAGACTGTAATCCATCGTATACATACTGAAGGGCTTCCCGTTCTTTTTCAGTCATTTGTGATTCAGAAAGGATGTTATACGCTGTTTTATAATCATGAGACTGGAAATTATGAATCTTGATACCCCACTTTTCAAAAAAGTCTTTCAGGTAAAAACTGGTGACCGAAAAACCCTGAAGATACACGGCTCCCGCTGGATTCAGATAGACTTCGTCGGCAACGGAGGCGACCAATGAATAGGGGAGGTTGTTGATGGAATCATAGTAAAAGTAGAGTTCCTTTCCCGATTCTTTTACATCAAGAAGAACCTCTTCTACTTCAAGAAGATTTGCAAAATTAGTTCTAAAGCCCTGATTCTTAAAAATTACGGCTTTGGCAGTGCTGTCTCTCTTAATCTTTTCCATATCAAGGATAAAGTCTGAGAGGGTGCGGACTCCTTCTTCCGGGAATAGAGTAGAATACCCGGCTACTGGAGCATCTAATATCACATTGGCCAGGTCGTATTCGATGGCTTGATTCTGGGAGGGTTCAACGATACTCCTTTGTTTTTTGAAGGAGGCTGCAGCCTGAAATATTCCTTCTTCCCATCTTTGCTCTCCGGAGGCATCCATGGTTGAGCCTACTTCCAAATATGAAAAAGAGAGACGGACACCTAAGTGAAATACCTCTCTTTCAAAGTTATAATCACTAAAAATATTAAAGCCGTCTAAGGGTTCTACAAAAGCTCCTAAGCTGATTCCCTGCCACTTAGACTTCTGAAAACGGGCCTCTCCCGATAGGGTGAAACGAGAGGCTGTGGTGGAATTGAAGATCAATGGTCTTAAGCCGATGCCCACTTCCGCGGACGCTTCGTGATTCAGGTCTACACCCTTGATGGCCAAAGAAAGAAAATCAGTAGGTCTCGTCAGGAATGAGAGACCAAGATTCCCCGGCATATTTTCAATCCATTGGTAGCTGATGCCCCCGTATGTACCATGAGCCAGAGGAAATCCGCTTGCCAGGAGGTGCGTTTCTGTTCCATAGGAATTTCCATAGCTATAGGCCAGGTTTCCCAAAGAGAAAAGCAGGTCGTAGTCATTTAGAAATCCCTGCTCTTTTGAGACTCTATTGATATAGGCAACTCCTGCCGAGTTTCCAACACCCATGGCTGCGGGATTGATGAGCGGGGCAAAAACCTGGTCTTGTACGGCAATGCCGAAATCCTGTGCGCTCAATGGCGGGAGGGCTATCAGGCATAGGATCAATACTTTTATAAATCTAATCATATCACCAATTATGATAGGGGAAGAGACCCTGTTCAATGGGAAATGGTTTAAAATATCAGAAAGGCTCTCAGGTTGTCCTTGAACTTCATATGAAGTTCTGAGGCAGGCAATTTGAGAATTTGTGAAGCAGCACTCACCACGGACTTAATTTGGATGGCCCTGGAGGGGTGGTTAAAAAGCCAGGGCCATGTTGGAGGATTGTCTGTTTCGGGTAAAAGGCGGTTTAGGGGAATTCTCTTGATCATTTCTGTGGATCGGTCATTGCTGATGATTGAGGGGGGAATTGTGAAGAAGCAATTCAAATCCAGGAAATCCTGAAGTTGTTCCCGGCTGCCGTCAAACCAGTGGATCAGAATCGAGGGTGGATTCAACTGTTTTAGAAGGTTAAACACCTGGTTTTCAGCACCCTTTGTATGGAGTGTGACCGGTTTTTGGTGTATTACGGCCATCCTCAGCTGGGCTTCAAAAAGTTTCCTTTGCATCTCAGGTTTAGCCTCGGGGGGAGCCCAGTAACTGTCCATTCCAATTTCACTGATTTGTTGTGCTGATTTAAACTCTTCTTCGAGATATTCCAGATCCTGCGGACCAAAAAGACCGGCCTTCCAGGGATGAATCCCTGCGGCCGTCAGTATCCAGGGACAGAGTCTGTTCAGCCTGAAAGACTCTCTTATCGACTCCGGGTCCGTGGCTGAGCTGAGAGTTAGGATTCTCTCTTCAACAACATCTTTCAGCATGAGAGATCTATCTTCTCCCCTGTATTGATCAGAATGTGTGTGGGCATCCATGGTGGAACAGCTGTCGATGAGTGTCTTCAGGGAGCTGTGATCGGATTTCATTTCGTCCACCTAAAAACGGTACATCAGTATCCTTGAATTTCTATCCCGGTTATACATATCCCTCTTTTCCGGAGGAAGATCAGCAATTCCTGCCGATTCAAAACCAAGATTCTGAAACCAGTCGGAGGTCTGAGTTGTCAAAACAAACACTCTCTTCAGTCCCTCTTCTTCCGCTTTTTCAAGGAGGTAGGAGACAAGTTTGCCTCCAATTTTAAGGTGAACATACCTTTGATCGACGGCTAAAGCCGCAATTTCGGCAAGATCATTGCTGAACCTGTGAAGGGCCGCACAGCCATGAATGATACCATCCATGGAGTACACCACAAAATCATCCAGTTTTTCCTCCAGATCCTTTCTTGTTCTTGAAACGAGTATACCCCTATCGATAAATGGTTTCATCAGGCTCAAGACGCTGGATATATCCTTTTGTCTCATGTTTCTGATCCGCTCATAGATATTGGTGTATATCATGGTTCCAATACCAAGGTTGGAGAAAATTTCTTTCAAGAGAGCACCATCGCTGCGCCCATCAACAATATGGACCCTGTTGACTCCTCCTTCACAGGCGGAAAGGGCTGTTTTGATTCTGCTCATCTGAGGGTTTTCGGGATTCGCCTCAATTAACAATGAGGCTTGAGACAGAGACAATTTGGAGATTCGTCCATCTTCGGACAGTGGCATTTCTTCGGGTATGTTGCAGTTTTCCTGTGTTAAGACCCCATCGGAACCTATGAAAAACAGTTTTGAAGCACCTAACTCTATGGCAATGACTTTGGCCAGCTCATCTGATGAGATATTATAGGGGTCACCATTGGCATTCCAGCCGATGCAGGGGAAAATCGGGATATGTCCTTCTCCGAGGAGGGTTTGGATGGCATCCGATTTTATTTTGTCCACCCTTCCTGTGTTTTGAAAATCAATGCCATGGACAACACCTAGCCCTCTGGCTTTTACCCAATTGCCTATGACCGAGGGAATATCATAACCGGACAGTTGGGTCATGACTTTATTGGACACGTCAAAGGCTGCCATTTTGATGAATGTAATGGCTTCATCAGAGGAGATTCTGATGCCATCAACACTGTCGTAAGGAATTTGATATTGCTTGAGAATCTCATCAATTCTATCGTGGGCACCTGGAATTATGACAAAACGAATCCCGTTCTGGTGAAGTAGCGACAAGTCCCGGACCAGGATTGTAAAATAATTATGATCAATGATCGAGCTGTCTATTTTGATGACAAAAAGGGAGTCTTTGAATCTTCTGTTGTAAGAGAAAACCTCTCTTATCAAGTCCACATGCTCTCTTAATTGACCTTTATCCATAGAAGCTCCTCTTACAAGAGTATCGGTTCTTTTGGGTTTTAATCTATATCAAAAATCTGAAGAGAAGAAGGTCTTCGTGGATTTGAACTCTTGCTTGCGGGTTAATTACTTTACAGGTTATATTAAAGGCTGTTCTAAGGAGACAAAATTTAACATGGCAGATGTGAAAATGAGCGAGATTGAGATTTTCTGGAAAGAACGGGAAGAACGTTTTGGCGGCAAGGTTGTATTCAATACATATGCCACCCTCATGGGTGAGTGCGGTTCGGGCAAAACCAATGGCCGTGGCGGGCTTCTTTATATCATCGCTGATCGGGTTTACTTCGAAGACTTTGAGCGGCAGAGTGCTCTGATGGCCATGTTCAATCGAAAAGATTCCAATTATGAAAAAACTGAAATTTCATTTCTACTATCGGATATAAGCGGATTCCGTAAAATAGCTGAAAAATGGGGAAAGGCCTGTATTACCGAAGCCTCTTTGGCCGACAGCGTCCCCGAACTTAAGGGATTCAAGAAACTCTTTACCCGCGGTTTTACTCTGATTCAAATAAAAGACCGGCCCTCTCTTATCATGGAAATCATGGAAGATACTGCTTTTAAGAAGTATATTCCCCAGGTCTGATATTCTCTATGTTTCAATAAAAAAACCCCTAGATTCCTAGGGGTTTTTGTGTTTCTGGGTATGATCCTATTTCAGGCTTTGAAATTCCTTAGATATTCCAGGAGATTCTCAATCTGGTATTTGCCAATGAGGAATTCCGGAGGATAACCGTCAATGCTCACTGCGTAAAAGTCCATATTGTATTCGTAGCACTCGGCTGTGGTCTTTCCCGGGTTTTCGTCATTACCAATGTAGGTTACTGTGAATTGGGATCTTCCCGAGGGGGTAAAACCTTCTGGTACCTCTCCTTCGAACAGGAGATATAGGATTTCCTGGTATAATTTTTTAAAGGAGTCTTCTTCTATGCTCTCACCCTGAAATGTATAAAGGCCGGTTTCGTCCTCCATCATTTCGATTTTGCCCACCCAACTAGCATCGGGAGTTTCCACACGCAGCTCTTTAACGTTGTCAATGCCGATGAGACGAACAAACCGGTCGGACATCTCCAGTGGGGGAATGTCGATCAGTGAAAGTGCCTCAGAGGAGAGGGTTACTATACCGTTGATGGAACTGACCTGGCAGTAATGGTCGCCCTTTTCTGACTTATTGCCAACTCGTATTGTCACCTCGTTTCCTGTGGAATCCATCATGTAGACACGGGGGCTGTCCTGGTTTAGTCCGGTATCAATTTCAGAATCCTCTGAAATAAATCTGACGATTTCATAATTTTGAGACAGACTCTCCAGGGCCTCGGAATATGTCTGTGTATTCACAGCTACAGGCCTGTTATAGGGTTTTACCATGATCAGAGGACTCAGGGTGCTACTGAAGGCTTCATAGGTGTAATAGGGCACTATCTCTATTGTTTTTTCAGCTGTAATCGTCAGCTGTGTTAGGTCTTGAAAGTTCACAGGAGGTAAGGTCCTGTCTCTGAGGAGGTCAAGTGGGTTTAAAAAGAATGTCCCGTGATAAGATGAGAGAAGATAAACAGTATTCTCTCCCTGTTTGAGAGCATAGTAACCATTTTTGGATGGGGTTGTATTTCCCAGGTTCACAATCGTTTTGCTGCCGTCAGTTTCTTCAAGTATCACCGTTCCCTTTGGTGATTCAAGTCCATAATTTCCCAGGGCACTGCTGTCATTTTCGATGATCTCGAAGCTTTGCAGCCTCATGAGAGTGTAGGTCAAACCCGCAGCCGCCTGCTGATCCAGGATGATTTCAGGACTGTTCTCAACGACGATTCCCTCCTGACCCAAAACCAGTGTATAGGAGCCGCTTTCGTTTTCGATGGTGATCGATTTCAGTTCGTCCTCGGAGACATCACTCAGAACATAGCTTTCCTGAGGAGTCGCGGGGGCTTCCTGATTTGGAGCCTTTGGTTTTGAAAGGAGATGTACAGCAGTATAGCTTCCCCCGATAAGAACAAGAGCTGCTATTGCGAATAGAAGCTGTTTTTTCTTTTTCAAAGGTGTTTCCTCCTATAGAGGATGACTGTGGCTGTGATAATGATCAAAAGTGGAATGAGAAGGACACAGATGGCTGCATAAATCCAAGCCTGAAGAGCGTTAATTTGTACAGGGAGTCTGAATAGACTCTTACTGGGTATGTTGATCGATTCTTCCAAATCGCTTAACCAGTTCAAACTGTTAATAAAAAACTCAATATTTGCCTTGATCTGCCCTAAGCCGGGAAGGGCAGACAGGGATTGGCCGCTTGCCAGGACAATGATCCTGGCACCATCTTCTTTGCCTGTTTCTCTGTTTGTTTCGGCCAGGGAGGTGGCAACGGCGATGGGTCCGGGTAAGTCACCGGCCGTTCTGAATTCGGAGGAATTGCTCAGATCTCTTCGAAGCCAGCTACTTTCCGAGGAATTCAAAAGGGGTGTAAACTTGAGATTCCTCTTCTTTGTGGCTGTTTCCTGCACCGCCATGGCTGTAAAAACAAAGGCATCCAGGCTGTTTTCCTTCAATGAATCCGTTACCGGATTCTCTTCGGCCAGACGGGGTGAGAAAAACAGAGGGTTATTTCCCATGCCGGGGAGGAGTCTGTTTGTATCCTTCTCCATCACAACCCCGGGAACTACCATCAGATTAAAGCGTTCAAGCAGGGCATCCATATGCCTCATGTCTCCCCCTGTGAGATCTCGGGAGATAAAGAGAGCCCCACCATTTTCAAGGTAGTTTCCCAGTGATGCAGATTCATTTTCTGTTAAGTCTCTCTCGGGAGACAAGATGACGACAACATCCGCATCTTCGGGTACAGTTCCCATTTTTAGCAGATTCAAGGTTCTGACAGAAAAATTGGCTTTGATCACCACGTCTTGTAGATTCAGCTCATCCAGGGTGAATTCATTATGGCCTTCCAAGATGTAAATAAGGGGCTCTCTCCCGCTGGTCACATAGGCCAGGGCTGAAGTTATCCGCTGTTCTGCAGTCATTCCCAGAACCTGGGGCTGCCCTTGTTGGCTATAACTGATACTATAAAGATCAAGGCGGTCAATCACCCGAGAGTAATCTCCCGAAACAACAATGACACTGCCGTTTGTGATGGATTCTCCGTCGTCGGCATATTGTGAAACAAGGGTCGGATTCCTATCCGGGTCCACTATGTCCAGGTTTATTCTGGAGGATGATCCGGCGTACTGCTCCAGAACTTCCAAGATATCCACAGGTTCCTGTCCGGGTTTCGCCAAAAAATAAATCATGACATCCTGGTCCAGATTCTCCATAAGTGAGATTGTTTGGTCAGTCAGTGAAAACAGTTTTTTCCTGGTCATATCCCATTGAGCGGGAATACTTTGAAAAAGAAGATTAAACAGGATCAGACCCGCCAGAACAACAATTGTAGTCAGGGCAGCCATACCTGCATGCCGCGTTTTGAAATTCAGTTTAAATTGCATCATATCTCTCTTAGCTCCATCTCTGTTTTTCAATTTTCTGGGTCGTTAAAAATAGAAAAAAACCGGAAAATGAAAGGTAATAAATTATGGCGTCAAGCTTGAGAATTCCCATGGGAAAGCTAGAAAATCGATTGGTTAATGAAAACCAGGAGAGTGTTTTGCCAATAAGGTTAATGTAGAGTTCTTTGTTGATCAGATAGATGATGGCGATGATAATCACCCCTGTCAGTACGGGGAGGGCCGCTGCGGATATGTTCTGAGTGGCCCTGAACATCCAGAAGGCGGCCAATGCGGTCAAAAGGAACGCAAACAGGACACCCGCCAGGATGCTGACAGGCATAAATCCGCCAATAAAATCGATGATCCAGGTAATAATGAGCAAACAGAATGTCAGGATAGCGGCTCCTGCTTGAGAGTCTGTCAGACTGGAAATATAAATCCCCATTGAAATGAATGAACTTCCCAGAAGGAAGAACCCGATGTAGGTTCCCAGGATCTGTGCTGTATCCATTTTTGTATGAAAGGATAACAGCAGAGGATACAGTCCCGTGACCAGGAGTGTGAGAAAAAAGAGGGTTACCGCAGCTAGGAATTTTCCGGCTACAATCATCAGGGTTGGCTGGGGTGCCGTCATTAAAAGCTGATCAGTCTTCTGTTTCATCTCTTCACTGAAAATCTTCATTGTCAGGAGGGGAACCACAAGGAGGAAGATCATGATGAGTCCCGATAGAAAGGAGGCATAATCGGAGTTCATTGAAAATATGTTTCCCGTGGTGAAGAGTATGCCAGAAATTAGGAGGAATACCCCCATAAATATATATCCCACCGAGGTGGTAAAGTAGGTAAGCAGTTCTTTTCGAAATACAGCAAGCATTATTTCTTTCCTCCTTCAACGGTTGTCAAGTTCAGGAAAATTTCTTCCAGGGTCATGTCCATAGGTCGCATTTGGAGGATGGGACATTTCTGTTCGGCCAGGGCATAGAACACATCTTCTCTAATGTCTGCATCCTTGGCGGCCTCGACGATGACCCTTAAAACTCCCTCTTCTCTGGAAGATTCCATATGAATGTCCTGGAGGATATTCAGTCCCTCCAGAGCCTCACGGATTTGCTCTTCCCCGCCTTTGACCCTCAAGTGTAATTTGTGTTTGCCGGCTAAATTCTGAGCCAGATTTTCGGGTGTATCCGATGCAACAATATCGCCTTTGCTGATGATTAAAACCCTATCGCAGACAGCTGATATTTCCGGAAGAATATGAGAACTCAGAACGATAGTATGATTTTCACTCAGGTCTTTTATCAGGTTTCTGATTTCAATGATCTGCTTGGGGTCCAAACCTACTGTGGGTTCATCCAGTATGAGAAGTTGGGGGTTGCCCAAAAGGGCCTGTGCCAGCCCTACCCGCTGTTTGTATCCCTTAGACAGGTTCTTTATCAATCTTTTGCGGACATCACTTATTTTTACAAGTTCGGAAATCCGGTCCATATCTCTGATTAAATCCGGTTTGGAAATCTTCTTGAGCTGTCCTGAAAACTTGAGGTATTCATTGACTGTCATATCCATGTAAAGGGGTGGATGTTCCGGAAGGTAGCCAATTTTACCTCTTGTTTTTTCCGGATCATCCAGGATATTTTCACCATCTACAAGAATCTGACCATCTGTCGGGGCAATGTAGCCGGTGATCATATTCATCGTAGTGGATTTTCCGGCACCATTGGGTCCCAGGAATCCTATGATCTCTCCTTTTCCTATTTCAAAGTTGATCTTGTTGACAGCAGTATGTTTTCCATAGCGCTTTGTTAAATCAATTGCTTTGATCAATGTTCTCCTCCTGGAGGGTTCTTTTATTTTATGTGTTTTGCTCAGAAGTGCCGCTTGGAAACGGTGAAAATAGAGCTCTGGAATTGTACCATCTGAAACTCAGGCTGACAAGGAAATGATTGTTTGTTAAGGTTGAACGATATGCCTGTGTCAGGCTCTGGAGATCTTCAGGAAGATACCCATTTAAAAAACCGCTTCCTCCAGGAGAAAACGGCCATTTAAATTTGATCTATATAAATTTGTCTCAGGATTTCGTTGAAAAAATCTTCAATCCTTCCTGGGGGAATCTTTTTTTGACTTCAAGAACCGCTTCTTCAATCTTTTCAGCTTCTTTTTTCTTACAGTAGATGATGATCATGGCATTCTCCTCCGGCCATATATGGTCCCCCATTTTGGGGTCGGAGTTCCCTGTTCCATGAACACTGGGGATCTTAGTATAATGCCGGGCGATTTCATAACGACTGAATGTTTCAAACAGATCCGCTTCTATCGATTGATTCACAATAATCTCAACTCTTGTCATATGGTTCTCTCCAAATTAGGCTTTTTTATGTAATCTTCTGCATCACTGCACTCTCGACTCTGCCCATCATGCTTACGGTTAAATAGGGCGTAGAGAACAGGAACTAGAAACAGTGTGAGCAGTGTACTCATTGTTAAACCTCCGATGACAGTCTGACCGAAGGGCTGAACCAGTTCTGAGCCTTGTCCCGATGAAAATGCCATGGGAACCATTCCCAGTACGGTGGTGAGGGTTGTCATGAGTACCGGTCGGAGTCTGTTTCCTCCCGCCTCGATACAGGCATCCCGGATGCACAGGCCTCTCCCTCTGAGAATGTTTGTATAGTCTACCATGACAATCCCGTTGTTGACGACAATCCCTGCCAGCATGATGACCCCTACGGCGGAGTACATACTGAGTGCTTCTCCCGTAATTTTGTACAGAAAGATAATTCCTATTGCCGTTAGAGGGATGGTGAAGAAGATGATAAATGGGTCTCTCAAAGATTCAAACTGGCTAGCCATAACTCCAAAAACGAGGGCGACAGCAATGATCATGATCACAACGAACTTGATCAAATAAGACTGTATCTCGGCGTAATCGCCATTGAAATCGATGATGACAGAGTCATCGGCCACGATGTTTTCCTTTATCATCTCACGGACTCTTGGCTCTACTTCACTGGCGGCAAATCCAGGTTTGAGTCCTCCTGTTATGTGGACAACCCTGGTCTGATCCTCTCTGGCAATATCCACAGGTCCCGTTGTCTTTTCGATATGAGCCACACTGGACAGGGGAATTCTCTGACCCATGGAGTTCATGATGAAGATTTTTTCCAAATCGGGTATGGCACTTCGGTCTTTCTCTTCGAGAATGACGAGGATATCAAATTCATCTCCATCTACTCTGTAGCGGGAGGCTATTTCTCCATCAACATTTGCCGAGATTTCATTTCCGATGGAGTAGACACTCAGGCCGAGGGAGTAGGCTTTTTCTCTGTCTATCACAATTTCAGCCTGAGGGAGCCCCTCTTCCAGGCTCACATCGGGTTCGGTGACCTCGGGAACTTCATTCTTGAGCATTTCCCGGATATCATTGGCAACAGTCCTTGCTTTATCTAGGTCTTCCGTTTTAACAATAATGTCGATGGGTGACGCAGAGCCGCCCATATTCATTGAACTGCCAAAACTGAATGTGGCAGATGGAAAATGATCAAAATGGGCTCTCAATTCTTCTTTGATCTCATCGTTAGTTTCTGTGCGCAATTCAAACTCTTTGAGTGTGATTGTGAGAGTTCCTCTGCTACTGTTGTCTGCTGCCAGGAATCCTCCAGAACCCGTGGATATGATGATATCCCTGGCACTGTCGACCTCTTCTTCGGCGATGATTGCCAGCTGATTCATATAGTCCTGAGTCAGATCCAGGCGTGTGCCCACAGGCATATCGAGGTTGAGAGTGATGGAGTCTTCCTCGCTGGCAGGCATGAAATTAATCCCTATAGAGGGAAACATTAGAATACTGACGACAAAGAGCCCCAGGATAACCAGAATCGTCAGTAGCTTGTTGTCCAGACAGGAAGCTAGGGCTTTTTTATAGACATTGTCCAGGCTCGTAAAAAATCGCTCCATACCATTGTCAATTATCTGTAGCAGTTTCCACTTGAGGGGCCTCTGCTTCCGAGTATAAATGGTCACATATTGACTGGCCAATACTGGGACCAGTGTTACGGCTATGAGTAATGAGGATAGGAGAGCAATGATGATTGTAAAAGCAAGGTCTTGGAATAGTACCCCGATCATTTCCAGTTCTTTTTTGAACATTATAACCGGAAGGAACACACAGACCGTTGTCAATGTTGAGGCCATAATGGCCATAAACATCTCTTGTGTCCCAAGGATGGCCGAAGGTTTGAGCTTGGCTCCCTTTTCCCTGTAACGGAATATATTCTCCAGAATTACGATGGAGGAGTCTACAATCATTCCAACTCCGAGGGTCAATCCGGCCAGGGTCATGATATTGAGGGTTAAACCGGCAAAGTACATGAACATGATCGTTATGAGGAGGGATATGGGAATGGACAGACCAATAATCAGGGTGCTCTTTATGCTTCTAAGGAAGATGAAGAGTATGATCATGGCCAGAATCGCACCGGTAATGGCAGAATTAGTCACCTGATCCAGTGAACCGCGGATCATCTCCGTTGTGTTGTTGATCACAGAAACGGACATGTCCTGGGGCAGATTCTTATTGATCTGTTCCAGCTTGGCTAAAACATTATCAGAGGTCTGAATTGAGTTGACACCGCTCTGCTTTTGTATGGAAATATAGACCCCGGGTTCTCCGTTGATGTACACCGTATTACTGGCATCCTTGTACCCTTCGCTGACGGTTGCGATGTCTCTGAGCCTGACATCCTTTGTCGTTCCTCCTGAGACCTTATAGGAAATAACGGCATTGGATATTTCTTCAAGGCTCTTATATTCCCCTGCTGTTCTCACCAGATACTTCTTCGTTCCTTCTTCTACCGACCCAGCTCCGATTTGAAGGTTCTGAGTGGACAGCATTTGAGCAACCTGAGTTAAACTGAGGTTGTAAGCTTCCAGTCTGTTCTGTGATATCTCAACCCTGATTGTTTTTTCCCGACCTCCAGTGATGATGGTGGTTGCTACGCCGGGCACCTGTTCCAGATAGGGCTGGATCTGGTCTTCTGCGATGGCTCTTATTTCTTCAGGAGATCTGTTGCCCTTTATGACAAGATCTATGATGGGCATCATCGCCGGGTCAAATTTGAAAATTTGGGGATTGGCAGCCTCTTTGGGAAGGTAGTCTTTGATGAACTCAAGTTTATCCCTAATGTCCTGTGCTGCAGCGGACAAATCGCTATTCCAGTCGAATTCCAGAATAATCATACTCAGACCCTCAGATGAGGTCGATGTTATCCTCTGTATGTCCGACACATTCCCCATTTGTCCTTCCAAAGGCCGGGTAAGAGTCTGTTCTATTTCTTCAGGACCTGCTCCATCGTAGCTTGTAAAAACTACCAGTATCGGTGGATTTATTTCTGGATACAGGTCAATGGGTACTTGGGGTAAAATATAAAGTCCGAGACCAATCAGTATGGCAAATATGATGAGGACTGTGGTCGGTCTGTTTACTATGGTTTTTGATATACTCATTGAATATCCCTTATTTCAGTGGTTGTACACTGCGGACTACCTTAACCGTAGTCATGTCATCCAGCAGGGTCTGCCCCTGAAAGATGATTGTTTCGCCTGCTGAAAGACCGGCCGTTATTTCTGAGATACCATCAATGCGTATCCCTTCCTCGATCAGTCTTTTTGAAACTGTGTTCTCTCCTTCCATTACAAATACGAAGGTTTCGCCAAAACGGCTCATGATGCAGTCACTGGGAATGCGTACAATCCCTTCTTTGACTTCTGTAATTAAGCTGATTTTGGCATACATTCCGGCCTTGATTCTTCTGTCATTCCTAACAATGTCCATTTTTATTTCCATTGTCCTGGAAATTTCATCCACAACAGGGCTCAGCTCTATGACTACCGCATCAAATACTTCTCCCGGGTAGGACTCAAAGGAGAGATGGGCTTTCATTCCCTTTTTGATACGGGATATGAAACGCTCGGGAATGAAGGTTCTTACCTGTAATTTGGAAAGGTTTCCAATGGTGGCTATCGGAACCTGAGGGGTTATGGTGGCTCCCACATCAAAGGGCAGGCTGGTAATTGTACCGCTAACCGTTGCCTTGACCGGGCTCGACGCAAAGGACATCCCCGGGCGAGACGGGTCTATTTCTGCAATCACCTGATCTTTGCTGATATAATCTCCCAGGTTCACATTTAAACGGAATAGTTTTCCCGAGGTGTCAGGATATACATCAACAGAACTGTTTGGGATCACATCCCCATTTACTTCCAGCAGGTCTTTGATCTGACCAGTCACGGCCTGAGTGGTGGTTACTGCAAAAATAGTCTCTTTATTTTCTTCTTCCATAGCCCCAGGGCGGCCTTTTCCATTTTCCTTCATGCCGACGAATGTATAGGCGGCAAAACCCAGGACTACCAGGAGCAGAATGATGAGTATGATTCTGCCGGGAGATAATCTTTTTTTGGTTTTCAGGCCGCCTTCTTGGTTTTTTACGGTTTCGGGAGTTGATCTATTATTACTCATTTTTCCTCCAGTATTGCGGATATATCATCGCTGTTGATTGCGTATTCCAGATCCAGTAATTTGGTTTTGTAATTGTATTTTTCAAAAAGCACATTCAGGGATGCACTCAACAGCCCTGACTGAGCCGTCTCTACATCCAGTAGTTCTCTGGTTCCAAGGCCGTAGGCTTCTGTTGCGAGTTCAAAAGACTTTTCTGCAAGATCAACATTCAGAGCATAGGTTTCAATGGTGTCAATTGAGTTCTGCAGGGTCATCACGAGGTTCCTTATTTCAACCTCGGCGGCGTCAAAAATAAGCTGCCGTTGTAGCTCCAGCTGCTGGATCTGATCATCGAGGTTCTCAAGGGCTACATCTGTGGATGATCCTGGAATAAATCCATCCAGAGGGAAACTCAAACTGAGGCCTATGGTCGCCGAATCCTGCCAGACATCCTGATCCCAGTTGTCTCCATTGAATCCGTCAACCACACCCGTTTTCCAGGTGGAGCTCAAGGAGACCCAGGGAGTCCTTTCTGATTGATATTTGAGTTTCCTTGTATTTTTAAGAGACTCAATCTGCTTGTTGATCATCAGAACATCCATTCTGTTCGCACTGTATTTTTCAATGAGATCGTCCGCATCCAGCTTGTACAGGTGGAGATCATCCAGACTGTCTGTCAGGACTAGATCTACCGAACCGGGAACCCCAAGGATTAGTTTGAAATTCATTAATGCGTTCTTATAGGAGGTCAGCAGACTGTTATAGGCTGGTTTGTTATTCTCTGCAGTGACCTGAGACTGGAGCATTTCCAATTCGGAAATGAGTCCATTTCTGTAATTCTCTCTGGCCTGCTCATAGCGCTTCTGAGCCAGAGCAATATCCATTTCCTTGAGTTTGAGATTGGTTTCCATGGTGATAAGATTAAAGTACTGCTTGCGTACATCCCGGTTTATCTTTTTTTGAGCATCGTCATAGCTGAGTAATCCGGCCTGGTAGTCTATCAGGTATTGCTTCATGCCTGTCGCGACACCTGCATTCAGGCTGAGAGACGCAGACACAGAGGCTGATACGGTCCATTTTTCGTTAGTAGAGCTATAATAAATGGGGTCAGGATCGGCAAAAAGCATCTGGCTATAACTCAAACCACCGCCAGCGCTGATCTCTGGAACAAAGGCATTCCAGGCTGTGTCATGGGTTCTTTCCTTCATGCTCAGATCCAAAGAATCACTCTGGAGTGTCAGATTGTTCTCGAGAGCTAGGGCTACGGCTCCATCGGCTGAAATGTTTATAGACTCTCCGTAGCTGTTTAGAATCATTGAAATCATTAAGATTAGAAAAATCATTCCTTTCTTCATGTAAAAACTCCTCATGTATTACTTTGTTCTTTTTGATTGTCCTATACCATAAGCCAGCAAACGCAACCAGTTTATGAGTTCCTGTGTCAGAGGACCCTCGTCCTCTTTCTTTAAAACCACCCGTTCGATAAATATAAAAAAACTAAAAATCATCTGATACTCATAGGCAGAGAGGATGGGTTTTAATTTATTTGCTTCTAATCCTTCTTTCAGAAAATCAAGAAATCCCGGCTGAAGGGCAGGTTTGTCTACCTTTTCAAATACATCTTTGCTCATAAATTGCTTCATGATGATAAAGGCCTGTGGATTCTTGGGAAAAAGCGCACACTGCATCTCGATATGAACCAGGAGTTTCTCCTCAAAATTGTCTCTACCGGATAAGAGTTGAGAATGATATTCCATGTATTCTTTGACAAGTATATTTGTTGTTTTGGTCAGCATGTCGTCTTTATTCTTGAAATAATTGTAGAGTGTACTCTTGGATATTCTGGCTTTTTCGGCAATCAATTCCAGTGTAACACCCTGGAAACCCTTGTCTCGTATGACTTGAGTCACGGCCTGAACAAGATTGTCCTTGTGAATTCTGTCCCGGAATGCCATATAATTCCGGTTTTCGTCAAAGGAGCTCCCCTTTTGAGAAAGTCGGAATTGCTCCGTGGCCAGGCCTTTCTCAATGATTTCCATAATCAGATCTATTTTTTGGCTATTCTTCCTTTTCTTCTGCAAATGCTGTGTGTCATGCCATCCCCAAAGAAAAAAGCAGAGTAGTATGATCAGATGGAGGACTTTTCCGGGTAAATTCAGAGACTTTCTGATCTCCTCAAGATGCTCCATATTTTGTCCTTGAGATAATTGATCAAGGCGGAGTGTATTAAAACTGTCAAAATAAAGGTAACGTTGCCCCTGAGTCAGGTTTTTGGAAAGATCGGAAATAAAGAAGCGTACTTTTTCATTCTGAGGTATTGTTTTCAGCTTCTGGGTTATCTCTTTGAACCATAACATTTCGATGGAACCCACGTAATCGGATATGGAATCCAATAGGTCATCCTTGTTTTTGAAATACCTATAGAGGGCTTGTTTTGTCATTTTGAGATGAGTCGCCAGGGAAGACAAGGATGTGGTTCTATAATCATCCTCAAACCAGACATCCAGGGCCGCTTCCATAATGGCTATTTTTTTAAGTCTTCGCTTTTCTTCAATTTTCATATATTTGTTTACGACCGTTCGTTAACAAAAATAGTGAATTAACAATGTATGGTCAATGAAATAAGTGCAAAAAAAGTGTTAATTTTTAGATTTGTTCAGAAAATAGATCCAGCAATTTCTGAAGTATCGTTTCCCTGTCGGCTTCGACCGCACAGCCCGCAGCCTTGACATGTCCGCCTCCTCCCAGTCTGGAGGCTATACGGCCCACGTCGATGGAGTTATTTGAACGGAGTCCAATAATACTCAGTGTAGGAGATTCCTCCCTGATCAGTGCAACGGCCTCACAGCCTGCTACGCTTTGGAGCAGTTGGTACAGTTTATCAGAATCTCTATCCTCTATTCCCAGTTCGTCTCTGTCCTCTTTTTTTTCCCAGGAAATAATGATTTTATCATGGCAATAAAAACGGGCCCTTTCCAGGATTCGGCCCATCAGACGTCTTGTGTTCAGTTCGCGTCCACCATTGATCTGGCGGTACACCGCATTGGGAGAGGCACCATTTTCAGCCATCTCGGCCACTCTGTTGAACACTGGGCCAGCACCGGCCTCCATGTGTCTGAAAAATCCTGTGTCTGTCGCAAAACCGAAAAAAAGCCAATGACTCGTCTGAGCATCAGGCTTCATCCGGTATTGATCCCACAATCCTTGAATCAACAGGGTTGTTGAGGGACTACCCGCATCAATATAGCGGAATTTTCCTTCAGCACTTCCAGAAGCATGATGGTCGATGACCATCAGATCAAAGGCTTCAAGCTCATCCTCTGGAAAACCTGTGCGGCTTATATCTGAACAATCAAGGAGAACGAGGAGTGTTCCATGAGGGTTAGGGTAGGACCAGGTCGATTCAAAGAGGGGTTCCATTTCTTTGATTTCAGGCCTTGTGAAAGGTCCTTTGGAGATTAGCCGGACGTTCTTGCTCAAGTTTCGAAGCAGAGCTGCCAGTCCCAATTGTGAGCACAGGCAGTCGGCATCGGGGTGTTCATGCCCTATGAGTATAAAATCTGTATATGATGAAAAACCCTCCTGAATGGAGGAGGGTATGGGAGTAAATGTCATGGATTATTGATATTCAATTACAAGTTCTTCATCGTTGAACTTATCATCATTGTCATCACCTCTGAGGTGTCCCCAGCTGGGATCATTAAAGTCTTCAATGAGGTATAGTCTGAAATGATCAATCTTTCCATCAACATAATAGAAGGTCGCATAAGGATAATGTTTTCCTGTCCCGTATGCAATTTCTCCATATCCTGCTGTCTTCTGGAACCATGAGATAGGTGCATAGAATGTCCCTATCGTCCTGTTTGATTTGATGTAGTCAACCTTGTATCCAAGGGCATGAGGATAAATCCTATTTATGGCCATTGTTTTGGGGTAAACACTCGCAGTTGTCGTCTCTGCAGACAAGAAGGATGCAGTAACGATCATAATGAAAAGGATAAAAAAAACAGCTTTTTTAGCCATAACAAAGGGCCTCCTGTGGATTCTCATATATATTTTAATAAAATTTCATTTTCTCTTATACAATTTATAATAGAAAAACCGGCTTATGGCAATTAAGTTTTTCAGATTCGCACTTTATAGTGACCACTTTAGAGTCAGATTTCTATTTCGGATCGAAAAAGCTAAAATGTCCCTTCCGGAAAGAGCTGTTCCAGAGCCTCTTTGACGGAAGAGCTGAAGATAAAACGAAGATCATCCCTTATTTCCTGAGGCAGATCCAGTTGATCTTTTTTATTTTTTTCTGGCAGCAGTATGATTCGGCACTTATTCCGGTGGGCTGCCATAACTTTCTCTTTCACTCCTCCGATAGGGAGTAAGCGGTCGGTGAGTGTTATTTCCCCGGTCATGGCCAGCGAGCTAATCAGGGGCGTCTTTTTAAGAGCTGAGAGCAGGGCTGCTGTTATGGTAATTCCCGCGGAAGGTCCATCCTTTGGTATGGCACCTTCAGGCACATGAATATGGATATCATATTCCTTCTGAAAGTTGGATTCAATACCGAATTCTTCTGCGTTGGCTCTTAGGTAAGAGAGGGCTATCTGGGCACTCTCCTTCATGACATCCCCTAGTTTTCCAGTGAGGATGAGTTTGCCATCTCCTTTGAGGAGGCTCACTTCCACGGGGAGAACTCTTCCGCCAACCTCAGTCCAGGCCATGCCGGTTGCCAGACCCGGACGGTCCCTCCTGTCACTATCCTCATCTTGTATGGGAGGATTCCCAAGGTAGTTTATAACGTCCTTTCCGCGTACCTGCAGGTTCAACAGGGAAAGATCTGGTAAGTTGTCAGCTTTATTTTCAATAGTTCCGAAGTAATCCTGATATTTGTGAATCCTGGCCGTGTGTACGTTGTTTCCACCGGGGCGCTTCTGGTAATTGTCTATGGCTTCCCTTGTAATCTTGCGAATGACTTGTCCTATTTGGCGTTCAAGGTTTCTCACTCCGGATTCCATGGTGTAATTTCGAATGATTGTCTGTAGGGCATCATCTCCGATATTCAGGTTGCTTGAGTCCATTCCGTTTTCTTTCATCTGTTTGGGAATGATAAAGCCCTTGGCTATGCGTAGTTTCTCTATTTCTGTGTATCCTGGAATTTCAATCACTTCCATCCTATCAACCAGGGGACGGGGAACATTGTGAAGAGAGTTCGCTGTGGTGATAAACATAACCTTGGACAGGTCATAGGGGACTTCCAGGTAGTGATCGGTAAAGGAGCTGTTTTGTTCAGGATCCAATACTTCCAAAAGAGCTGCTGAGGGGTCACCCCTGAAATCATTACTCATCTTATCTATTTCATCCAGAAGAAAAACGGGATTTGTAGTCCCCGCTTTTTTAATTGATTGAATGATCTTACCGGGCAGTGCTCCAACATATGTTTTCCGGTGCCCCCGAATTTCGGCTTCATCCCGGACCCCCCCGAGGGAGATCCTTACAAATTCTCGGTTGAGGGCCCTGGCAACAGAACGTCCCAGGGATGTTTTTCCTGTCCCCGGGGGACCCACAAAGCAGAGGATGGGTCCTTTGAGTTTTTCTCTAATCTGCCTTACTGCAATGTAGTCAAGGATTCTGTCTTTGGCTTTTTTTAAGTTATAGTGATCTTCATCCAGGACCTTGGCTGCCCTGGCCAGATTCATTCGGTCATCCGATTCTTCACTCCAGGGGAGATCAGCAAGCCATTCAAGATAGGTTCTTAGAACACCCGACTCGGGACTCATGGGCTGGAGGCGGGTAAGGCGTTTGACCTCTTTCAGGGCTTTTTCATGGATGTCTGTGGGCATACCCTTGCTGTTAATCCGGTTTTCAAGTTCGATGGCTCCCGAGGGATCGTCCTGGTTTGAGTTACCCAGTTCTTTGTTAATTTCCTTGAGTTGTTCATTGAGGAAATACTCTTTTTGGGTCTTCTCCATTTTTTTACGGACTCGGCCGGATATGTCCTGCTTCAGCGTGCTCTTTTCAATCTCGAGCTGCACGACTTCAGTAAGCTTGTTGATTTTTTCCCCTGGACTATCCATCTCAAGAAGCCCGATTTTATCTGCGGTTGGAATGGACATCTGGGATGCAATGAGGCCTATGAGCTTTTCAGGTGTTTGGGCTTGTTCAACCTGGGTTTTTATTTCGCGTGTGATTTTTTTGTTTTTGCGTGCGTATTCATAAAAAGTTTCCTGGAGTGTTTCCATTCCGATAGCAAGAGTTCTTCCAATCTCTCTGTGCTCCACAAGGCTTTTGTACTGGATCATCAGGATATCTTTTTTTTTGATTAATTTTAGAATCTGTCCCTTACTGCGTCCTTCGACCAGCAATCTGGAATTACCATCAGGAAGTTTAAGAACCTGCAGTATGTGGGCTACAGTCCCGGTGGGGTAGAGATGTTTTTTCTGGATGGTTGAATCTGCTTCTTCTTTCTGAAAAGCAAGGAAAATATCCCTTTTCCCCTTCATTGCTTCATCCACAGCTCTGGTGGACACAGCATCTGCAAGGAAAAAGGGAGCTACCGTATAAGGAAATATGACAGTATCCGGAAGGATAATGACAGGGAGCTCCTCTTTACGAAAACTAAGCTGTGATTTGTTTATTCTCATGAAGTGCATTTTCCCATGGTGCCTCAATTTTGTCAGGATCTGTGAGAATCACAGGCAACGCATCATTCTTAATGACATCCCTGGTGACGATGACCTTCTTTTTTCCCTCCATGGAAGGCAGATCATACATAATATCCAACAAAACTGTTTCGACTATGGAACGAATACCACGGGCACCTGTTTTTCTTTCCAGGGCTTTTTCCGCAATGGCATCTATGGCTGCCTCTTCAAAGGCAAGCTCTGTGTCATCCAGTTTCAGTGATTCCTCAAACTGTCTGATGATAGAGTTTCTGGGTTCTGTGAGAACTCTGATTAAATCTTCTTTCTTCAGAGTATCCAGGCTGACCTGGATGGGAAGTCGTCCAATAAACTCAGGGATAAGACCAAAGCGGACAAGATCGTCGGGGTGCATCTGCTTGAACAGCTGCGCCATATTCTTATCACCTGTTTTTCTAACGTCAGAACCAAATCCCATGGGCTGTTGACTCACTCTGGATTCAATGATCTTGTCTAAGCCGACAAAGGCTCCACCACAGATAATCAGGATGTTGGATGTGTCTATTTTAAGCATTTCCTGATTAGGATGCTTTCTGCCACCCTGGGGGGGGACAGACGCAGTCGAACCTTCGATGATTTTCAGTAGAGCCTGTTGAACGCCCTCACCTGAGACGTCTCTGGTAATAGACACATTCTCACCCTTACGGGCGATTTTATCGATCTCATCAATATAGATGATCCCTCTTTCGGCTGCCGCAATGTTGTTACCAGCTGCCTGGATCAACTTCAGGAGTATGTTTTCAACATCTTCTCCTACATATCCAGCTTCGGTCAGGGTTGTTGCATCGGCAATGGCGAAGGGAACCTTCAGCTTTCTGGCGAGAGTCTTAGCCAAAAGAGTCTTACCCGTTCCTGTAGGACCAATGAGGAGGACGTTTGTCTTCTCCAGCTCTACATCGCCGGAAACCTTGTCTTTGAACATGATTCTTTTGTAATGGTTGTAAACCCCAACGGAGAGGGTTCTCTTTGCAGACTCCTGCCCAATGACATAATCATCCAGGTATTGTTTGATTTCTTTGGGGGTGGGTATGTCATCTACAAAGTCAGAAGAAATATTTTCTTCTTCAGACATGATTTTATTACAAACCTGTACACACTCATCACATATATAAACTCCAGGGCCTGCAATCAATTTTTTGGCCACATCGGAGTGTTTACCGCAGAAGGAGCATACTTTTAATTCTTTACTTTTTGTTCTAGCCATCTTTTACCTCTTGAGAATGCTGTCTGTGATCCCATATTGGGCCGACTCTTCTGCAGACATGAAGAAGTCACGTTCCATATCGGAAGCAATCTCTTCGTAACCTTTTCCCGTATTGTCTGCAAAATATTGTATCAGCATCTTTTTGAGGCGGATGATTTCTCTGGCCTGAATGCCAATATCCCGGGCTTGACCCTGTACACCACCCCAGGGCTGATGAATCATGACACGTGCTGAGGGTAGGCAATATCTTTTTCCTTGGGCACCGCCTGCCAGGAGTACGGCTCCCATGGAAGCAGCCTGTCCTATACAGATGGTTTGAACGTCCGGCTTTATGTGCTGCATCGTATCGTAAATAGCCAGCCCGGCAGTTACTGAACCACCGGGGCTGTTTATGTATAGATTTATGTCTTTTTCTGGGTCTTCAGACTCCAAGAAAAGAAGCTGAGCAACCACAAGGTCAGCCGTTACATCGTGTATTTCACCATCCAGAAAAACAATTCTATCCTTTAGAAGGCGGGAATATATGTCATAAGACCGTTCTCCTGTTCCTGTTCTCTCAACAACAACAGGTACCAGGGTGTTATTCTGAACATGCATATCGGCAGATCCTTTTTAATTTGTTTTTTTAGGCCATCAGGTCGGTATAATCAACCTTGTCGGCACTTTTTTTGATCTTAGCATTGTCCAGCAGAAAATCAACTACCTTCTTCTGTTTTAGATCACTACTAAGATACTCTTTTAAGCCGGCTTCGCCAAATGATTTTTTGAGATCTTCCACAGGCATGTTGTACATTTCTGCCTGTTTTACAATTTCAGCTTCCATTTCTTCGTCTGTGGCTTCAATTTTTTCATCTTCAATAATCTTGTTGAAAATCAGCTGAGACTTCAAGCTTTTAATGGCATTCTCTTTCCAGGCCTCGAGCATCTGCTCTTTGGTCTGTCCCTGCATCTGCAGGAATTGAAGCATCTGCTCTTCCTGAGTCTGGGACTGCTGGAGAAAGTTTTTCCAGTTGTTTTCCTGTTCGGCCTTAATCATGGAAAGGGGAAGGACAATGTCACTTTCTTCAACCAGCTTGTTCATGAGCTGTTCTACTTTTTCGCCCTTTATTTTCGCTTCAGCTTTTTCCTTCAGCTGATTTTTGATGTCGCTTCTCAGGTCATCCAGGGTTTCAAACTTTTCATTTACATCCTGAGCCAGTTCGTCATCCAGATCGGGAAGCTGTTTTTCTTTTACAGCTTTTACCTTCACTTTCAATTTTACTGATCGACCGGCTAAGTCTTTATTTTCGAAATCTTCTTTATATTTTTTAGAAATGACCTTTTCTTCATCTTTCTTCATACCGATGATCTGTTTGTCAATCTTATACAGGTTGTAGCCCGTACCGACTGTGAAAACGAAGTCTTCTCTTTTTGTATCTACAATTTCTTCTTTGCCATTCATCTCGCAGTAATCAATAGTGACAATATTGTCATCGGCTACTGTTTCATCGGCTTTGTCCATGACTACAGAATTCTGTTCCTGGATTTTCTCCAGTTCGATATTCTCATGTTTTTTAAGGATCTTTACCTGTTTTTCTTCAATCTCGATTCCCTTGTATTCTCCGAACTTCACTTCAGGGAATGTGTCATAAACCAGTTCAAAGGTGAAATCTTCATCAGGGTTGAGAACAGGTTCTCCCTGCACTTCCGGATAATCATACCCTAGAGGTTTTTCTTCAAGATCTTCCATGGCAGCTTTGAGAGCCTTATCCATAAGGTTGGCAGCGGCTTCCTGTCGGATGCCTTCTCCAAACTTTCTTTCAATGACAGAAGTAGGCACTTTGCCTTTTCTGAATCCTTTAATCTGTACTTCTTTTGTGTACGTGCTCAGAAGTTCGTTGTACTCTGTGGCTGCGTGTTCTTTTCCGACAGTCAGGGAAAGTTTAACGGCAGAGTTTTCCAATTTTTCGACACTCTTACTGGTTATCACAGCACTATCCTTATTCAGTGGTATGTTTGGTATAAAAAAAAGACGACCCGGATAACACCCAGATCGTCCTCACCTTCCGTTTAGCGTTAGACGAAGCGGTCAAGGCTTCATCAGACGAAGTATAAAACAAATTCCATCATCTGTCGAAATCTGTATGTTTGTCAGGAAAAATACTATCCTGCATTAAATAAGCGAAAGACGGGACTTGAACCCGCGACATCGACCTTGGCAAGGTCGAGCTCTACCACTGAGCTACTTTCGCATTTATTGATACGAGAGAAGGGACTCGAACCCTTATACCGAAGGCACTGGTTCCTAAGACCAGCGTGTCTACCAATTCCACCACTCTCGCATAAAAAAAATGAGCCGTAAAGGGATCGAACCTTTGACCCGCAGATTAAGAGTCTGCTGCTCTACCAGCTGAGCTAACGGCCCTGGTATGAAAACCAACCAATCCAAAGACTGGTTATTAAACATCGAGGCAACGGATAATTCCAATTGCCTTTTATCGATGTTTGTATACGTCCAGCAGGATTCGAACCTGCGACCCACGGATTCGAAGTCCGGAACTCTATCCAGCTGAGCTATGGACGCAAAAAAAACAGGGTGAATGACGGGGCTCGAACCCGCGACAACCAGAACCACAATCTGGTGCTCTACCGACTGAACTACATTCACCATCTTTTAAGAACGTGACGTATAATTATATAAAAGAGTGTTTTTGTCAATATTAGTAGATTGAATTCTTTAAATTCAGGGAAAAAGGGAAAGCAGATTCTATACTTTCCCTGTATATATTGATCTTCAGCCCTCCATTAGAATTGTGCCTTTAACAGTACTCGGACACTCTGCCAATTCACATGAGCGCCTTCGAGATGGTTTAGGCAGTACTCACTGTATGCTTTCATATTCTCTTTTCCCAGGGATTTCATCATTCTGAACCCTAGACTGCCTTCCTTCTCTGTATTTAACCAGTTTGTAAGCTGTTCCCTGCTGAGAATCCTTTCCTCACTGTTTTTCAGCAATTCTGCCTCGACTGAGGAGGCTCCGCATTTTTTCAGCAAGGCAACTGCCGATTTCTGGGATGCCAATCCGGGATAGGCCTCGTTGTACACCTGGAGTTCTGCCTTGCGGATATGAAGCCATGATTCCAGATCCTTTTCACCTTCTGGAAGAAAGTCGCTGAGCCGGCTTCCTTGTGCGGGAAGAGGTTCACTGCATAAGATGACAGACCCGGTTGTGCAGAGTTTTATTAATGCTTCCCATTCTTTTTCCCATTGACTGAAGGGAATCCTTGAAATCCAGTCCCTTGTCAGGATGGCTTCGAACCGGGTGTATTGTTTTTGTATTTCTTCAAGATCCTGGAACATTTGCTCAGAGGAGCCGCCAAAAAACACGGGCCTTTCTGATTCGGGAAGACTGCGGAGGAAATGTTCGCAGAGGTTGAGGTTTTTCTGATCTTGAAACCATGCACAGACTCCCCCTTCCGGGACCTGCCTCCAGGCTTCCCACAGTAGGAGTCCGCTGTTTTCCCGCCAAACCAAAATTTTATGATGCCGTTCCGTCATGAGCAAGCTGAACATCTTTTGACGCATTTCTTCTAAAAATCGGCCCGCACTGCCTCTGGTTCGCCGCATCCATGAGTTCCGCTCTTTATCACCAGGAGAAAACGTGAGATTTTCGAGAGAGTCGTCTATCATGGCTGCCATTTGGAGTTCTCTCCGGCTGATGACTTCTTTTTGAATTTCCGCTTCATAACCCTGCGATGCCGGCTGGTAAAAGATTCTGCCCTTGAGTCCCTCGGGAAGGTAGGCCTGGGCCACCCAGTGATCTCTGTAGGCATGGGGATAGTTGTAACCCTCTCCGTGTCCAAAGCCGTGTTTGTCTCTGCTGGGGTCCCGCAGGTGGTTGGGTACTTCCCGGGCGGCCTCTTCTTCTACGACCTGTACCGCATCGAAAAACGCCATGGTCGAATTGGATTTAGGTGCCGTTGCCAGGTAAATAGCCGCCTGGGTTAAATGAAACTGACCTTCGGGAAGTCCTACTCTATCAAAGGCCTGAGCCGCAGCGTTGACCATGACCAAGGCCTGGGGGTCGGCCATGCCTATATCCTCTGCGGCAGAGATAATCATCCTTCTCAGGATGAAGCGGGGATCTTCACCAGCCGTGATCATTCTGGCCATCCAATAGAGGGCGGCATCAGGGTCTGAGCCCCGTATTGATTTTATAAATGCACTGATGGTGTCATAGTGGTAGTCTCCTTCTTTGTCATAGAGGACTACTTTTTTTTGAATGCTTTCCTCAGCCGTCTCAAGGTTTATTCTAATTTCTGTATTATCCGGGGGAGGGTAGGAGTCTGGTGTTGTTTCTACGGCAAGTTGAAGAGAATTTAAAAGACTCCGGGCGTCCCCGTCGGCTGTTTTTACCAGGTGTTCCAGGGCTCCCTCATCAAATATAACATTCCATCGTCCGTATCCCCTCTCTTTATCGGCGATTGCCTGTCTGGCTACTCCGAAGAGATCTTCGGTCTGCAGTTGTTTGAGTTGGAAAATCCGGCTGCGGCTGACAAGAGCGGAATTGACTTCAAAATACGGGTTTTCAGTGGTGGCCCCCACCAGGATAATCGTTCCGTTTTCTACCCAGGGAAGGAGGGCATCCTGTTGGGCCTTATTCCAGCGGTGGACTTCATCCACAAAGAGTATTGTGCGTCTTCCGTGGATATCTCTCAGTTCTTGAGCCTCATGTATGGCTTCTCTGACCTGTTTCACGCCGCTTAGTACCGCATTCAGGCTTAAAAAGCGGCTGCTTGTTGTTCCGGCTATGACCCTGGCCAGAGTCGTTTTTCCTGTTCCCGGAGGACCGTAAAAAATAAGAGATGAGAGCTGGTCCGCTTTGATGGCTCGCCTGAGGAGACGGCCTTTTCCGACGATGTGGTCCTGACCTATGTATTCGTCCAGATTCCGAGGGCGCATTCTGGCGGCGAGTGGTTCATTCTGGGGAGATGATTGAAAAAGATCCATGAAGGTGGATTATATCATACCCTGTTTCAATTGATCTTTGGCTTGTTTCAATACCTCATTGTACTGTTGATCCATCCGGCTCATCTGATCTGAAAGCAGCTGAAGAAATTCGGGGTCCTGCTCCGGTGTTAACTGCACACTTTGGCCGGTCTGCTGCCTCATTTTCAGCTCTTTTTGTCGGAGTTGAGGTTCATATTGTTTCTTCAAGGATTCTTCCAAATGATCCAGATTGCTCAGGTATTGTGTAAAAAGCTGCTCAAGCTGACCAAACATTTCCTCAATTTCTTTCTTCTTGCCTGTCAGAACTCCCAGGGCATCGCTTAAAGCCGGAAGTTTTGATACATCCGCTTCTATCCGGGGGAGGGTTAAGTTTGCCAGAAATGCCTCGGCAGCACCAGTTTTAAACCATTCCAGTTCTTCACCTTTCAGGCTCTTTAATTTTTCTTTCAAATCTGCATTGGCAGGATTGTCCATATATTGAGAGGCTGATACCCGGCCTTCCCTTATTTGCGTGTTCTTCTTGACAACCTGTTTATCAGCCTTCAGATCTGCTGTTTTTTCCATTGCCAACTCAAGTGCTGACTTTATTTTACCCATTGTATGGTCCTTAAATTAAAGCGTGTTTACTGCCAGAATTACTGACAGCCTGTATTGTTCAAGATAATAGGATAATAGAGGACAATCAAGGATTTCTTTATCTCAGTTAGGGTAGTGCGGGATCAAAATGAGAGGGATGTCAGACTTTTTTAGGGGGTTTTGATGTTCTTCTTTCATTATGATAGTATCCTTGACAGATGAAAACCAATAGAAGAAGTCAAAAACACAGAGCCGATAAATACAGCCGGAGAGCGGCTGTTATGCTGGAGCAGTTTCATTGGGAGAAGGCCGAGTCTCACTTCCTTGCCCTCATGGAAACAGCTGTTCTTACAATTGAAGAAATTCGTGAGTTAACCTGGGCTCAAGTCAGAACCAGTTATGAAGGAATTGTGATTCTGGATCGGGTGATTCCCCTGAAGGAAGAGTATTTGGAGTCTATGCGATCTGTCCTTGAAACCCGCATTGGTTTCTATGGCGAAGACCTGAATAGCAGCGACGGCAGTCCCCGTCTTTTTTCTAAAGAAAGCTTGAAAGTCATAACAAAAGAACTGGATCAATTTAAAGAATGAGGTCGGATCAGACGGTCTTCACAACAGATTGTCTGAACACTCTTATCATGATCTTCAGTAGGGATTTCATCCATTAATACAGCCTCCCAGCAGATTCCCATGGTGGTCATATTCAGGTTTTTTTCGACCCTTTCAAGGTAGCGGTCGTAATATCCTCCTCCCCGCCCCATCCTTATGCCTTCTCTCGTAAATCCCAGCGCAGGAACGAGCATCAGAACCTTCCTGGATGTTTCCGGATCAAACCGGGGAGAGTCTAGCAGGGGTTCTCTGATATTCCATTTATTTATTTCAAGGAAAGCCGAATCCAGGCTCTTTATTTCATGAAACTCCATGGCCTTATCCTTGATTCTAGGAACAAAAACAGCCTTTCCTTCTTGAAGTGACTCCATAACCAGTTCGTCTAAAGATATTTCCTGATTGAACGACAGGTACGCCAGAATGACAGTGGCCTCTTTCCAATCTGAAGACCCAAGAACGGTGTTGCAGATTGTATGACTCAGCCTCGAAATCTCATCTTTTGATAAATCATCCAGGCGCGCTTGGAGAGTCTTTCTCATTGCAGATTTTAGTTGTTTCATATTCTTTCGATTCTAGTACAGGAGGGGACATAAATGAAAGGCCGAATATCCTTTCGGCCTTCTGAATTTGAGTTTATGAGTCTGATGGCTTGGGTTTATTGACTGAAAGCCACACCCATGCTGTTTGTTCTTAAGGCTATATAATTTCCCTCCAAGGGTGTATCAGAGCTTAAGGGAAATTTGTAATAATAATTGGCTTTGAATGGGTCGTACACTTTTGCCATTCCTGTTTTGCCGTCAATGACTATTTTGATAGGAAGGGTGTAGCCCAGATATTTAGCAAGCATGGGTTCTACAGACTTGAGAGAAACACTTTGAACTAGATTCATCCGGCTGTTGGATTCACTCTTGTAAATTTGAGCGCTCAGGCCTTTGGGTGTTGAATCTGAAACGGGATTTTCATCATAATTGACCCATAGAAGGTAGGATTCTCCCTCACCCCAAGCCTTGCCGGTAGATGGTTTATCTACAAATACATGGATACCGAACCCACCTTTTCCATCGGCGAGGCCATCAATGTACTTTGCTTTAAACTCATAAACCATGGTTCCGCTCTGCGGTGCATAGATGTTTGCCTTGGTCATTCCAGCAAGCAAATCTGTTTGTGACAGCATGGTTGATGTGATTTTCCAATCACCATAAGTTGTTTTAACTTTCATTGAATCTGCAAAAATATTTGCAGATAAAACAACGGTTAAACAGACGAGAAGTAAGAGTGCTTTTTTCATTTAATTTGTCTCTCCCTGAAGAATTATAGTTTTTACTAAAAACAATCTGAATTCCAGATTAAACCCGTTTTATTCAGGTGACAAGGGAAAAAAAAGCATTAATCTACCAGAATTCATTGATTCTGGATTAATCAATCATCTTTGTTACTTTTGAGATTTAAAGTTGTTTATAATAAATTCAGAGGCTTCCAGAATGTTGTTTTTTATGACAAGGTTCGGGATCTTTTTGTCTTTAATATTCTTTTCGGTTATCCTCCCATCACCGGTTCTTACCAGTAGGGGGGTTACCTTCCCGTTGATGGCGCAAATCAAATCACCTTCACGATCTCCAATCATCCAACCATGTTTTCGGTTTAATCCCAGGAGTGACACTGCCTTATTCAGGAGGACAGGGGATGGTTTAGCAATACTGGTGTCGCTGTAGTCGGGATGGACCGCTTTCTTTCCGGCACCACTACTGAAATAGATCGCATCGGGCTGGCTCTCAGGGGTCCCTGTTTCACTGGTAAGGAGGTAGCACATGTATTCATGGTTTAAAAGGACGATTGATTCGGGAACATACCCAAGGCCAATGCAGGATTGGTTTGTATTCACAACTACAGCAAATCCTGCCTCTTTTAGGTTCCAAATTGCCTGAGCCGCCCCAGGAATCAATTCCATTTTTTCGGGACCTGTTGTGTAGGATGAGAGGGTGGAAATGACTCCATCTCTATCGAGAAAAACGACAGGTTTATTTTTATGTATGCTGCGCTTCTGTACTTCGAGGCGTCTAGTTTTTACAAGGGATCGACCTTTCAGTTCATGGATAAGGTAGGGGTGGGGCTTGGCGCAGAAGGCTGGAGCAGAAATCCAGGAAGTCTCGTTTATTTTGTATTCTTTTATTCCAGGATGATAGTGCCCTGATAGACTGAGTATGACTTTGCCAGAGCGGGCGCATAGTTTTCTCAGGTTTTCGGATTCCTTATAGATATGCTTCAATTTTATCCCATTGGCTGGTGTGCAGAGAAAATGCTGCAGATGAATCTGAGGGGGACTCTCCGGGTCATTCAGCATGGTCTCCATCAGCTTTCGTTCCCTATCAAAACGACGGGGTTGTCCTCCTTCCCATTGGCGGTCATGAAAACTGATAAACCGGTATCCCATAAAATCCCTCACCAGAGCTTGGTCTCCCCATATCTCGGAGAAGAGTTCCGGATCATCCTTATTCCCCGGTATAATAATCCAGGGAATACCCGACTTATCCAATAAAGATCTGATGGCCAGATAATCTTTCCGGATCATCTTCTTAAAAGGGGTGGTGAGATCCATGTAATAGTTGTTATGCTTGAGTACAACCCCGGGAGTATCTATGATATCACCTGTAATGACCAGGATATCGATCTCACCTTTCAGGTTCTGGAGAACTTTCTCGAGCATAATTGGCATCTCACGGCTTCTGTTCTTATGTTTATGAGACGATCCCGGTGTATAATAGCGGTAATGAATGTCGGTTATATGGCCGATTTTCAGTGATTTCATATTGCTTAGGATTTTAGTTAATATTAGAAAAATTGGGAATAGTCATAAGGGAGGAACCATGGTGATAAGGCTCATTATTTTCGGAGGTCTGCTTGTTCTCTTTGTTCTCTGGGAATCATTTTTTCCAAGAAGGCAACAAGGGACACTGCTGAAAAACAGGATCTGTAATCTCTCACTTTCGCTGATCAATTCACTGATTGTATTTATTCTTCCCATCAATATAGCTGTTTTGGCTATGAATGCCGGAAACAGGGGATTTTTGTACTCTTTGAGTCTGCCCTTTCCTGTGCATCTCATCCTGTCGCTGCTCCTTTTGGACATGGTCATTTACTTTCAACACCTCATGTTTCATTCTGTCCCCCTCTTGTGGCAACTTCATAAGGTACATCATGCAGACAGAACCCTGAACGCGACTTCTGCCGTTCGCTTCCATCCTGTAGAAATCTTTATTTCTCTAGGGATTAAGGTCTCCGCCGTTCTTCTCATTGGGGTACCGGCATCTGGAGTTATCCTTTTTGAAATCATCCTCAATGGATGCTCTCTTTTTAATCATTCCTGCATTCAAATCCCCTTAGGAGCAGACCGGGTTCTCAGGTTTTTTCTGGTTACACCCGACATGCATCGAATTCATCATTCGGTGCGTTTGAGAGAAACAAACAGGAATTTTGGCTTTTGTCTGACATGGTGGGATTTTATTTTTGGAACGTACAGGCAGAATCCTGTGCAGGATCAGAAAAGCTTTCTATTGGGTCTTTCCGGTTATACGAATGGAGAAGATCGGTCAATTTTAAAGAGCCTGCTCATGCCTTTTGACGGTAAAGCCAAATCTTATTCTATCAAAGGCATGGGGAAACAGGGCGCTTAAGGATCAGGAAGTTCGGTTTCTTCCATCAATGTAGTGCGGATCAAAGCCCGGCCAATGCGGTATAGGATGACTTCTTTTCCCTTGTCCTGTAGTATTCTACCAAAGAGTGGCAGACCCAGTCCGGCAATGCCTCCTGGAGTGGCTTTTCTTAATTTCAATATTTGCCGCATTTTGAAAAAGGGCCTGAGGTTTTTCCACGAGTCTTTTCCCTTGGAGCTGAGAAGGGTGATCAGTGGCTGTTTGCTGAATTCCCTGACTTTTCTAAACAGGTCTACCGACATCTTTTCTAGGGCAAAGCGGCTTCCAGGTGCATTGGAGTAGACTGATCCCAAAGCAATAATGCTGAGTTTGTATGAGATTGAGATAAGCTGATTCAGTCTGTAGGATTCCAATGGCTTTTCTTTGCCTGGATAATAAAGGCTGGAGATACTCTGAACCAAATGCTTCAGAATTACCTTTGTTGCAGGAGGTTCAGAGGAGGACCCCAGTTCTTCATAAACGGCTGAAATTGTTTTTCTGAGAAATCCTTCTACTTTTCCCTTGAAACGGAATCTTTTCAAGTCTGCATCCGGATGGAGTGAAAAAGCCGGATCGGGAGTCAGGCCGGCATTGAGGAGAATCCTTTCATAGGCTTTGATCATATCGTTTAGAACTTCTTTGTTTTGAATTCCTTTGGGTATGAGAGACAGTTCTCTGTCGAAATGCCGGCTTTTCCGTATGATTTCATGTTTTGAAAATCTGATCCGCCTGTCGTCTATTTCTCTTGAATGCCCACCATAAAGATAGAGCATGTATTGTGATGTTCTAAAGAGGAGGTTGAGGTAGAAGCTTCGTATGAAGCCTTCCCAAAAAAGGCGGAGTAAAATGCTTCTAATACTGAAAAACAGGAGGCCGGGTATTCCCAGTACCGGTAGAAGTGCCAGTCGTATTGTCTGGGTAAAAATTCCTTTTTTGTTTAAAAAATGGAGAAGTGGGATGTTCTTCAAAACCCTTCCTGCTTCGTACCCGCGGCGGAAGGGGGTATACCAGCTGATTTTTCGACCCAAAAGGTAACGGAGAAGAAAGCTCTTCTTTCTTTTTGAGTAGACATCCTCATAGGCCATGAGCATGATTTCCAGAAATCGGAGAGGAGTAAAGTTCAGCCGGATTGTGCCGGTCTCATCGGCCGGGGATACTACTTCTATGAGGGCCTTGATATCTTCTTGAAGATTCATCCGTTCTGATGACATCAGTCTCTTTTTTAGTAGAGGCATCATGGCTTTGCTTCGTTCCTGGCTGAGTTCATCTTCCCATTTATATCCCGTCTTCCTGATTCTTCGGAATAAAAAAGGGGTGAGGATGAAACGGATTGCCAGAGGCAGGAGGACGAATGAGATTCCTCCCATTATCCCCGCTGCCGTTAGCAGAGATCGTAACACTGGTGTCAGAGTTTTTCCTTGTTTAGTAATAGATCCAATGTCTGCCAGGCCAAGGTGGCACATTTGAGGCGGACTGGATACTGCACCAGACCCTGAAGGGACACAATATCACCAAAGGGTTCCAGATTTTCCCCAGGCTCTTCTCCCCGGAAAACTTTGTGTATTTCCAGGGCAGTGGCCAGTGCTTCCTCTCGGGTTTTACCGCTTAATAATTCTGTCATCATCGAAGCCGAAGCCATGCTGATGGAACAGCCTTCACCGTCAAAAGAAATAGAGGAGATCCTCTCTTCTTCATCCCAAACTATTTTGAGAGCCACCCTGTCACCGCAGGACGGATTATCCAAAACGGCGCCCTGGTCCTTGTCGCTCAGAGCTTGTTTGTTCCTGGGATGTCTGTAGTGATCCTGGATGATTTCCTTATATAAATCGTCAAACTGCATGCTTTATCCTAATCTATTCCAGGACCTCTTTTATTTTCCTTTGTAGCTCTTCATCTCTGATCGGCTTAAGGAGGTAGGCCGCTGGTTTTACTGTCATGGCCTTTTTCCGGATTGAATCATTGGGGTATGCTGTGAGAAAAATGATGGGTGTATCATTGATCATCTTGACTCTCTGTGCTGCATCAATTCCATCTATAAAGCTCTTGAGGTAAATGTCCATAATAATGAGGTCGGGTGTGTTTTTTATCACTGAGGGCATGACTCCGTCGGCATTTCTGACAACATCTGGCACTTTATATCCAGCCTTTTCCAGAGTTTCCCGCAGTTCCATGCCTATGATAGGCTCATCCTCGACAATAAGAATGGTTTTTGCCATTTTTGTATGTCTCCGTTTTTAAATTTTGTTATAATATTTTACATAATTTAGAGGAAACTCCACAAATATATGAGCACCTCTGTTGACCCAAGTATTGCATAAATCTTATAAATTATCCAATTACCATGATAAGCAACCAGAATTATAAATCAATATTGACTCCCTTTGATAAGAAGATCAATTTTATTCTCTTCAGAATTTTAAAGAATCATAAGTATAAAAGTCTTTTTATTGCCTTGGCTCTGTATGTCATTATACTGCTAATTTTTGGAGATTTCCTGAAAATCTCCTGTAATTATTTTGTTCTGATTCCTTTAATAGCCTTTTCTTTTGTGTATGGCTTTCCTGGAGGGCTTTTGTTCGGTATGATGGCCCTCCCTTTGAATATCATGATGTTTTATTTAATGGGGCAAATGTTTTTTGTTCCTGAGAATCTGTATATTGCCGAATTGAGTGGTCTTCTTGTGGGTGGTATCACAGGTTATCAGAGTGAATATTTCATTAAATTGATCAAAGAAATTGAAGTCCGTAGGACGGCTGAAACCCTTTTGCGGGAAAGTCTTGAAGACAAGGAACTGCTCCTCAAAGAGGTGAATCATCGGGTCAGAAATAATTTGAACATTATAAAGAGCCTGATTCAGCTCCATTCCAATAAGATGGAACATCCCATATTTCGAGAAGAATGTGATAAGTTGAAAGACAGGGTTTTTTCAATTTCCCTCATTCATGAGCAGCTATTCCTTGAAAATCAGCCTCTAATGCTGGATCTTCCCTGCTATATGGATACTCTCCTGGACAATCTCGTTCTTTCCATAAAAAAACAGGACGTACGCCTGAACAGGCAGTGGCCCGATACAGGAATGCCCATCAGCAGTTACAGGGTTTTATATTTGGGACTGATCGTTCATGAAGTGGTTATGAACAGCCTGAAATATGGTTGCCCGGCTGATGGAACCCCTGAGATTTTCATATCTCTTGATGATTTAGGAAGAAACCAGTATTTACTTCGTATTTCTGATAACGGCTCGGGATTTGATCCTCAGACCAGTGCTAAAGGTCTGGGTCTTCGTATGATCGAGACTCTGAGCCAGCATCTGGACGGCTCTGTTCGCTGGGAGTTTGACGAGGGTTGTTGCTTTTTTCTAGAGTTTTCGAACAAGCAGCCTGAAGTCTTCTGTTCTAATTTATAAAACAAACTCTTCGGCCTCAGCCAGAGTCTTAAGAAGGCTGTCTATCTGCCCCACATTGTTGTAGAAATATACGCTGGCTCTAGTTGTGGAAAGAGCATTCAGCTTTCGGGCAAGAGGGTGGGCACAGTGGTGTCCCGCGCGCAGGGCGAATCCCTTCGAGTCTAAGTACTGCGTCAGGTCATGGGAATGGGTCCCCTTTCTCGTAAAGGCTGCAATTCCTCCCCTATGTCGTCCTTTCCCGTAAAGGGTATATTCCTCCAGAGAGTCCAATCCCCGTATTAATCTTTTTGTCAGAATCTTTTCCTGCTCCTCAATTCTATCCATCCCCCAGCTCTGAAGGTAGTGGACTGCCGCGGCCAGGCCGACCACTCCGGCAATATTGGGGGTTCCCGCTTCGAATTTATGGGGAAGGCTGTTCCATTCGCTATGATCCAGGAAAACTGACCGGATCATTTCTCCTCCTCCGCGAAAAGGAGGCAACTCGTCCAGGAGCTCCCTTTTTCCATAGAGGACTCCTGTTCCTGTGGGTCCACACATCTTATGCCCAGAAAATGCCAGGAAATCACAATTCAAATCCTGTACATCCACCTTTATATGAGGTACGCTCTGGGCTCCGTCTATCAGGACTTTCACTCCCCGTTCATGAGCCAGTTTAATGATTTCTTTGACGGGATTGATTGTGCCAAGGACATTGGACATATGCGTTAAGGCCAGGAGTTTTGTCCTGGGAGACCAGAGGGTTTTCAGAACCTCTAGGTTTAGTTCTCCCGATTCATCCACGGGGATAAATTTCAAGACAGCACCGGTTCTCTCCCCCTGAATCTGCCAGGGGACGAGATTGCTGTGGTGTTCCATCTCCGTTAGAATTATTTCATCTCCAGGTTCTATATACCTTTGGCAGTATACAGTGGCTGCCAAGTTTATGCTGTCAGTGGCACCGGAAGTAAAGATGATCTCATCTGTCGAAGACGCCCCTATGAAGGCTGCTACAGTTTGCCTGGCTTCTTCATAGCGCCGAGTTGATTCTTCACCCCATCGGTGTATGGCCCTGTAGACATTGGCATTACAGTTTGAATAATAGTCCATTATAGCCTCTAGGACAGCTTTGGGCTTCTGTGTTGTTGCTGCATTATCAAGGTACACATAGCTCTCATCCCCATTAAAAATGGGGAAATCTAAGGCGGAATGCTCAATGGATCGTTTCAAATTCAATTTTCTCCGGGTTCAAGGCTGTGGGCTATCCTGTCTCTGAGCCAGTCTGCAGGAAGTTCTGAATGACGAACTATGAGTTCTTCAAACATTCCTTCCGTCAGTATCCTGACGGCTTCTGATTTTGGAATCCCTCGGCTCATCAGGTAAAAAAGCTGGGAAGGATCAAGTTTTCCTGTGGTGGAACCATGAGAACATTTTACATCATCTACCAGAATTTTTAAACCGGGAATCGCATCGGCCCGGGACCCCTTCGTCAGAACCAGGTTTTTATTGCTCAAATAGGCATCTGTACCGGGTGCTTCGTGTTCTACCTGTATCATTCCCTGAAATACAGACCGCCCTCTGCGGCTGACGGCACCCTTATAGAGGGCCCTGCTGGTCGTCTGGGGAGCAAAATGCCTTTGTTCCAGCCTGATGTCTTTATGCTGGTCCTTTCCGGATGTGTAGACCGAACCCGCCTGAAGCTCCGCACCTTCACCCATGAGATGAAAGACAGTGTTATTCTTCACCGCAGAGGCTCCAATCTGGAATTGGCTGTGATTCATGTAGGCGTCTCTGTTTAGCAGAATGAGTGAATTCTGAACCAGTCTGCTCTCTATTCCCAAGGTTTGTACCTCGGCAAGACTCACATGACTGTTTTTACCAGCCCATATTCTGAGAGAGGAATTGACCAGTTCTTTGTCCTGTCCTTCTGCTGATCCGCTGTAGACGACGATCAGACGACCCTGCCATCCATCTCCAAAACGGACGAATATTCGCGGGGCAGAGAATCGATCCCGACTCAGGCTGTCCATTCTGAGGATGAAGGGTTTTTCCATCACTTTTCCTTTGGGAAAGTCCAGGAAGAGAGAATGGGTTGTCTCACTTGAATTCCATGCATCAAACCGATCAGACCACTCTCCGGGGAAAAAAAAGTCTTTCTCATCGGGGTATCTTTCTATCCCCTCCTCGGGGCTTAGAACCTGGGGACAGCCCTCCGCATCGCCCGGTTCATTCACACGGAGGGAAGATCCGCTGTAAATCAACATGCCACCTGCTTCTTCAATTGGAATCTGTACCGGAGTTTGCAGCTCTTCGGCTGTGACCGGGCTCTTAAAGTTTATTGGATCTAAAAGTCCTACGGGGGTTCTCCTCCATATCTCATTTTTCTTATCCGGCCAATTCATTTTATTCAGTACGGCAGTTGCCGCTTCTGTGTATGTATTCATCATCATTCCTTTCTGCCTCTAACCGACAGATCCTTCCATTTCAAGTTCGATCAAACGGTTCAGCTCTACCGCATATTCCATGGGAAGCTGCTTCACAAGAGGATCTATGAAACCATTAACAATCATCATGGAGGCTTCTTCTTCACTGAGACCTCGGCTCATGAGGTAGAATAATTGTGTTTCGCTGATTCTGCTGACTCGGGCCTCATGTTCAATGGAGGCATCATCAGTATTGATTTCCATATAGGGATAGGTGTGGCTTGTGGAGTCTCCATCCAGGATGAGGGCATCACAAACAACGGAAGAACGGATGTTTCTAACTCCCGGTTTTGTTTTAACCAGCCCCCGATAGGTAGAAGAGCCTCCATCCTTGCTAATGGATTTTGAGGTAATTACGCTTGTTGTGTTGTCTGCTCCATGGATGACCTTACCACCTGTGTCCTGTTCCTGTCCTTTTCCTGCAAAGGCTATGGACAGGATCTCTCCATGGGCTCGTTCACCCAGAAGAAATACGGACGGGTATTTCATTGTCTTTTTGCTTCCCAGGTTTCCATCGACCCATTCCACTGTCGCTCCTTCATGGGCATGGGCTCTTTTTGTGACAAGATTGTACACATTGGATGACCAGTTCTGTATTGTGGAGTAGCGAACCCGGGCGTTTTTCTTGGCAATGATTTCGACAACTGCAGAGTGTAGTGAATCTGAGGAAAAAGTAGGAGCTGTACAGCCTTCTATGTAATGAACAAAACTTCCTTCCTCTGCGATGATCAGCGTCCGTTCAAATTGTCCGAAGTTCTTTGAGTTTATACGGAAATAAGCCTGCAACGGGATATCCACATGAACACCCTTGGGCACATAAACGAAACTTCCCCCAGACCAGACTGCGGAGTTGAGGGAGGCAAATTTATTGTCCCCAAAGGGAATGACCGTTCCGAAATGTTCTCTGACGATGTCTCCATGTTCCCGTACAGCCGTTTCTGGGTCACAGAAAATGACTCCTTGATCTTCCAGATGCTTTTTGAGGTTATGGTAGACCACCTCTGAATCGTACTGTGCACCCACTCCTGCCAGGAATTTGCGTTCCGCTTCTGGAATTCCAATTCGGTCGAAAGTTTCTTTAATATCATCCGGAACATCATCCCAGCTTCTTGTCATTTCTTCTGTGGGTTTGATGTAGTAATAGATATCTTCAAAATCTATGCCTGAAAGGTCTGCCCCCCAATTGGGCATGGGTTGCCTTCTGAAGGCCTCAAGGGATTTGAGACGGAAGTTGAGCATCCATTCCGGTTCATTCTTATGGCTGCTGATCTGTTTGACCACTTCTTCATTCAGACCTTTTTCAGTCTTGAACACTGAGCGTTCCGGATAGTTGAATCCAAACTTATAATCTTCTTTCTGTAGTGGTTTACCCATGGATGACCTCCTTGGATGATGCCTTTCCGCTGACCCAGTCGTAACCCTTGTCTTCCAGTTCCTGAATGAGTCCCATATCCCCCGATCTGGCAATTTCTCCATCGTACATAATATGCACATAGTCGGGCTGAACGTAATCGAGAATTCGCTGGTAGTGGGTAATGATCAGTCCCCCAAAATCATCTCCACGAAGATGGTTTATCCCCTTTGATACGATTTTTAAGGCATCCATATCCAATCCTGAATCTGTTTCATCCATGATGGAAAAACGAGGCTTTATCATCAGCATTTGAAGAATTTCCATTCTTTTTTTCTCCCCACCGGAGAAGCCTTCATTCAGATTTCGGTTGATAAAATTCTGATCCATATCCAGGAAACCCATGGCTTCTCTGAGGTCTTTGATATACTGGGTCAGATTTAGCTTAGTTTCTGGATTGAGGGCTTCCAATGTACGCTTTAAAAACTTTCCGACGGTGACTCCCGGAATCTCCACGGGGTATTGAAAGGCCAGAAAGAGTCCGGCTACCGCTCTCTCGGGAATATCCATTTCCAACAGGTTCTGACCGTTGAAAAATACATCACCGTCTGTGACTTCGTAGTCAGGGTGCCCCATTAAGACATTAGCCAGAGTACTTTTTCCTGAACCATTTGGACCCATCAAGGCATGAACTTCTCCCGAGCGGAGGGTCAGGTTGATTCCCTTGAGTATGGGTTTGTCATCAATATTTGCTTTAAGATTTTTTATTTCCAGAGTATTCATTTTGTTCCTTCCTATATGGGATAGCCCATGGCTATCCTGAGTTCTTCTTTGGCAAACTGCACCTGCCAGGGTGGATCAAAGACCATAGATGTTTTGACATCATCAAGCCATTCGTTTTTTCTTTTGAGAGTTTTGCGGATAGATTTCTCAAGAACCGGTCCCCAGGGGCATCCAGGGTAGGTCAACGTGAAATCTACTTCGACAGATTTATCTTCTTTGAGTTCGATGCGATAGATCAATCCGAGGTCTGTGATAGGGGCCATGATCTCAGGATCATAAATCTCTCCCAACTGCTCAAAAAAACTATTTTCGATCTCTTTCTTATCTTTTAGGGAATCTTCCATGGATTCCTCCTTGTAACAGACTATAATTAGAAATAACTAACAATGTTAGTAATATAAATATATGACTTAATTTGTAGTATATCAAGCGTATGTGACAAGGGTTGTCAAATCTTTTCGGAGGAAATATGTCTGTTTGTATTGTTCTTGCCCATGGAGATTCATCTTCGCTTTCATCCCAGGTCTTCCTGGAATTGAATGCCGTACTTGAATCGAAGGGGGTTGAGGTCTTAAAACAAAATCTCTACAAGGATGAGTTTGACCCTGTTTTACCCTTGGATGAACTCAAAAGACGGATGTCTCTGGATCCTTTAGTTTCGCGTTACTCCATAGAGTTAGGCCTCTCAGACCGCGTCATTATCATTCATCCAGACTGGTGGTCCGGTCCTCCTGCCATTCTCAAAGGGTGGGTGGACAGGTTATTCCGTCCCGGTACAGCGTATGATGAGGTCAGGGATTTTCCAGGGGATGAAGCCGAGTTCATTCCCTTGTTGTCCGGGAAGAGGGTGGATGTTGTTGTGCTCTCTCATCGGGATGTTTCGTCTGAATCCCTGCAAAAGTTTTGGCAGGATGATGTTTTCGGTTGGTGTGGTGTTGTTGATTTTGAACTGCATCATCTCAGTGGTATCGGTGCAAAAGAAGCCGGAGAGATCGGGGCCTGGAAGAGATCTTTGGTGAGGAAGCTATCGGGAGTTTCCTGATCTGTTTCTGGTGCTGATCAAAGACTTCAATAGATAATAGAATTATTATGATCATCCTTGACACAGTTTCTTCCTGCATCTTTAGCATAGTAGAGAGCTTTATCTGACCGCAAAGTTATATCCTTCAGGCAGTGATCCTCAGGGGTCATATGAGAGACTCCGATGCTGGCCGTAATGGATATGCCAGGATAATCGATAAAATCCAGATTTTGTATTCTATTTCTAACTTCTTCTGCAATCCTGAGACCGTTTTCGATGCCGGTCCCCTTCAAGAGAACCAGAAATTCCTCTCCTCCGTAACGGCATACTTTGTCTGCATTTCGGAATGCCCCTTTTAAGGATTGACCCACGCCCTCAAGAACCTTGTCTCCTGCGCCATGTCCGTAGCTGTCATTAACAGCCTTGAAGTGGTCCAAATCTATCATAAGAACACTGAGTTCTTTATTCTCTCTCTTTAAAATTTCAAAATCTCTTTCTCCGGTAAGATCAAAGAAACGTCTGTTTTCCAGACCCGTTAGAGGATCGGTACAAGCCATATGGGACAGGCGAGAATTATCCTGTTTTGTAATCCTTGTGAAGCAGTTCATACAGGCCATGGATACTAGAGATAGGAGGAGTATGTTACTGCCAAAGAAAAGTCGGGTGTATGGGGTGAGCCCATGGAGGGAAGAAAAGCCGGTGGTGAATTCTGCCAGATAGAAGGCAATCAGTGCGAATAGGGTATAAAAATACTTCTCAATATCCCCTTTTCTGAAGAGATTCCAGGTGAGTGAGGGGACAATCAGAAGGAAATAGTGAAACCCGTATTGCCGGGGAAAGATTATCAATGTGGCCGAGGCCGCATTAAGGGTGTATATTACCGTTAGAATATTTGCTGTAAATCTGATTCTTTTATGACTGAAAAATAGTATAAAAGCATAGCCAAACAGGAATAGAACTTCCATTGCCATGCCGTACCAGAGTCTTGTGAGGACGAATGCCAGGATTCCCAGAAGAGTGATTCCAACGCAAAAAATCGAGATCATGTGGACAAGAGCCTTGAAGAGGCCATTTTCCGGGTCACATAAATCCACACCCTCTACTGGGATCATTTGTATATTTTCCACTGACCTAGAATATCAAATAGATTAAATTACTGCAACAAAAATAATAGAAGGTTCAGTTTATAGGGTGTGCTGGAAATCAATCAGTGTGAAATAAAACCTGAGTCGGTTTCACTTCAATCCAGAGGAATGACTTTCCCGATGTAGGGGAGGTTCCTGTGCTTTTGTGCATAGTCAATGCCGTATCCTATGATAAAAACATCGGGAATTGTAAAACCAACGTAATCGACCGGGACTTTTACCTCCCGCCGTTCTGGTTTATCCATAAGGGTGCAAATTTTTAGAGAGGCAGGTTCTCTGAGGGCCAGAAAATCTCTGACTCGTTCCAAAGTATATCCAGTATCGATTATGTCTTCCACAATGATCACATGGCGGCCGCGTATCTCTTCTTCAAGGTCTTTTTTGATTTGTACATCCCGTGAAGAATTCATAGAATTCCCATAGCTTGAAACAACCATGAAATCAATTCTGGCGTCCAGATTTATTTGACGGGCCAGATCTGCCAAGAATATAGTGGACCCTCTTAGGAGGCCCACTAGTATAATTTCCTGGGCATCTCTATAGTCTTCTTCTATTCTCTTTCCCAGTTCTTGTACTTTATCAGCCAGACTTTTTTCGTCTATCAACACTTCAATTTCGTATTTCATATCTTCTCTCCGCTTTCTTAATGGATATAATCCATCGATTTTACACTGAGCAGTCTTGGTTTCTTTTCAAAGATAATTTACTAGATTCAGAATTGAAAATAATATGACCTTACCGTATAAACCCTCAAATCTGCATAAATATGATTATTATAGTAAACTCTTATCTGATCAAGTGTCCGTCCAATATCCGCAGGTATCCGTATATGGCTGGCCTTTTTTCGACGACTTTCTGACATAACTTGAAACCCATTATATGATATATTAAAATTTAATTGTCGCCTTGTATCTTAATTAACGAATCAGGAGATCCCAATGATAAAGATTAAACTCAAAATAAGCATCCTCGTATTATCTTCACTATTGATTCTGGGAATTGTCATGGGAGCACTGGCAATACTGGAAATCAATAAACTAGGACGGAACAGTATTGAGACATTAGACCGAAAATTAAGAGAAGATTTTGATACATTGGCCAAGAGCCAGGTAGAACAAGCTCTCTCGGTAGCCAATATGTATTATGAGCAGAGAGGCGATTTCGGTGAAGAGAGGGCTCGGGAGTTGGCCCGAAATGCCATTGATGCCATGCGATACGGAGATAGTGGGTATATCTTTGTCTATGATTCCACAGGTCTTACCATTTCTCTTCCTGATGATAGCATCGAAGGGACAAACCGCTGGGATCTTCAGGATGTTGATGGCGGTTATATAGTACGTGAACTTATTAAAGCCGGTATGGATGGCTCTGGATTTTCCGGTTACAGATACAATCGTCCCGGGGAAACCGTAGCGGCGCCCAAACGTTCCTACACTGGGTATTTCAAGCCCTGGGACTGGATTATCGGTACCGGGAATTATGTTGATGATATCGATCTTCTTGTCGACGAAGAGCGTCAGAAGATCAATTCTCTCATTGAGTCAACTTTTTTAATTCTTATCATCGTCGACATTGCGGTGATTATATTTGCTTTTATTTTGGCCTGGATCATGGGAAGCCGCATTGCCTCCCCTGTTGAGTCTCTTTCCAGGGATGTTGAAAAAATTGCCGACGGAGACTTAACCGTCGACATTCGAGTCATCAGTAATGATGAAACGAGGTTACTTTCAGAAGCGCTGGGAAACATGGTTCAACGGTTAAGAGATACGGTTGTTGGCATAACCCAATCTTCGGGAGTCATTATGCAGAACGCCCTGGAAGTGGCAGATGCGTCTCAACGTGTCGCCGAGGGAGCCAACGAGCAGGCCTCGAGCGCCCAAGAGATTTCTGCATCTATGGAAGAACTTTCATCTAATATTCAGCAGAACACGGATAATTCCAGAGAGTCCAACCTCATTGTCTCAAAGGCTGCAGGTGATGCAGATACAAGCGGTACCGCCGTAGAAGAAACGGTGAATTCCATGAAGTTCATTTCAGATAAGATCAGTATAATCGAAGAAATCGCCAGAAATACCAATTTGCTGGCTTTAAATGCGGCAATTGAGGCAGCCAGAGCGGGTGATGCAGGCCGAGGTTTTGCCGTTGTTGCCTCAGAGGTCAGGAAGTTGGCCGAAAACAGTCAGAATGCGGCCAATGATATTACCCAGGTTGCGGCTGAATCCGTGCGTAAAGCAGACGACACCCTAGAATTGATGAGGAGTATCGTTCCATCCATTAAGAAATCGGCAGAGATTGCAGAAGAGATCTTTGAAGGCAGCAATGAACAGGCAAAGGGAGCCGATCAGATCAATATAGCACTCCTGCAGATGGATAAAGTCATTCAGTCCAATGCGGCTTCCAGTGACCAGATTGCCTCTATGGCAGAGACACTTAAGAATAAATCCGTGGATCTGGCCAAGCTCGTCAGTTTTTTTCATACTGGAGAGAAGCCTTCTACAGCCTCAATCGAACAAAAGAAAGGTTCTCATGGCACAAGCAAAAAAACAGCTCTACTGGAAGTTACGGGTCCATCAGACTCTCAATATTTAGACTCAGAAGATTTTACAGAATTCTGAATGATTCATGGCGTTTTGATTTCTGCTGAGAGATGATATGAAAGCTATGAGGTTCGGCAGTCACTTTATTTGCATTTTTTCTCTTGCCCTATGTCTTGCCGGGCTTGCCTCTGTCTCAGGAGAGGAGCTCTCTTCCGAGAGTATGGTCATCCTTGGACAAATAGAGCGGGTTCTTATTAAAACTTCCGGTTTGACTCTGGATGGCCGAGTCGATACGGGAGCGGAACTCTCTTCTATTCATGGGGAAAACATCACCCGTTTTTCAAGGAACGGTGATGAATGGGTTCGGTTTAATTTGAATCCAGATGGAGTTGACCGGTTTCTTGAAATGCCTTTAAGGTCTGTTGTCAGGATTCGGCAAGCTGGTTCTTCTGTCATCCAGGAACGGCCGGTTATTGTTTTGTCAGTCGTCATTGGAGACTTAAGGGTCGATGCTGATTTTACACTGACAGACAGAAGCCTTATGACCTTTCCTCTTCTTATCGGGCGTAATGTCCTCGAAGGACGAGCCCTTGTTGATGTCAGTGGAATCTATCTTCAAAGTTCAAAACAATAAAGAAGCCCGCCGGACTTCGGCGGGCTGATGATTTAAATGACTCAGTGATTAGACCATGTCCTGCATGGGATCTGTTACTGATTGTTTTTTGTAGCTTCTGGGAAGCACAATATTCAGGAAGATAGCCGTGAGTCCACCTGTTGTGATGGCAGAGCCAAACACAGACTGGAGGAAGGGAGGGAAGTTTTGAAGAACTTCAGGGACAAATGCAACTCCCATTCCAAGACCGAAAGCTATGGACATGATGATGACACCCCGCCTGTCAATAATGCTGGAGGCTATGATTCTGATTCCGGAAGCGGCAACAGTACCAAACATGATGATGGTGGCCCCGCCCAGGACAGAGCTGGGAATGATGGAGAAAAGACCGCCTACAATGGGGAAAAGCCCAAAGAGAACAAGAAGGCCTGAAATCCAGAAGCCGATATATCGGCTGGCAACACCTGTCATTTGGATGACCCCATTATTCTGACTGAAAGTTGTATTAGGGAATGAATTGAAAATGGCGGCTAGAGCAGAATTGATACCATCACCCAAAACACCGCCGGAAATGCGTTTCATATAAGTATCGCCTTCCAGAGGTTCGCCTGAAACCATGGATGTGGCTGTCAGGTCTCCAATGGATTCTACTGTTGTTATCAAGAAGAGGAGTGCCATGGGAATGACATGAGCCCAGCTGATGGCAAAACCATATTTGAAGGGGATGGGAAGAGATACCAGGGAGAGGGTCGATATCTTTTCAAATTGAACGAGTCCCAGGATGGCTGCCACAACATAACCTATAATTAAACCAAACACAATCGCTCCCATTCTCAGCCATTTATTGGCACTTCTGTTGAAGACAATGATGGTGATTAAAACAATGGCTGCAAGTATCAGGTTTTGAGGACTGGCGAAGAATTCGGGTTTGTTTGCCAAAAGCCATGCTCCGCCTCCAATATCAGTGATTCCAACCTTTATGAGAGACATCCCAATGAGTGTGACCACAATCCCGCTGACAAGGGGAGTTATGATCTTTTTTAGAAAGGGAATGAAACGACTGAAAATCATCTCCACAGGAGAGGTGAGCAGCGCTGTTCCGAATATAGCCGCTACCATCTGAGCCTCGGTTCCTCCGGCACTTTTTACAGAAAATCCAATTCCGATACACACGGAAAGGAAGGTGAAACTCGTCCCCTGAATGCTGAGTAGTCCCGAACCTACGGGGCCGAATTTTCGGCACTGGATAAAAGTGGCTATGCCCGAAACGAAGAGAGACATGCTGACCAGGTAAGCAGACATGGCCGTGCTGAGACCCAGGACTCCGCTGATAACAATTGCCGGGGTTACAATCCCGATAAATATGGCCATCATGTGCTGCAGGGCCGCAAAAAAAGCCTGTACCGCCTTTGGTCTGTCATTGAGGCCGAAGATTAAATCGACCTTGATTCTTGTTGCATCACTCATGGATGCCTCCTTTTGGATTGGAATAAAAGATATTGTCCCATTGTAGCGGTGAAATGTTCAGAGGCAAAGTTTTTTTTCTAATTGATTGATTAAACAGTTAATTAAGAGATAAAAACCAATATTTTATCCATTAAACAGAGAGTAATGGTAGGTATTCCATCATTTATTTGGGGATTAACTGGTGAAAGAATGTTTTAATTTAAAGAAGATTAGACTTTTTTTCTTTGGTAGGAGGTCGTAAATTGTAGAAGAAAGCCCCCAATAGGAGCTTTCTTCTCATCGTTTTTGATCTAATAGTTTGTGTCGGCATAGCCGACCCAGCCACCGTATTCCACGAGTGTCCTATCAAATCCAGAAATATTGAAGGGTAGGGTCCTGGATTTTCCGGAAGATGACTTCAAAGTGAAGGTATTCTTTTCCATATCGGTTGTCAAAGTAGTCTCTTCCTTTGAAAAGTCTTCAAAGAGAGACTCTATTTCTTTTGCCGGTAGCTCTACGGCCATCATTCCGCAGTTGTACATGTTTTGACGGAAAATACGGGCAAAATCTTCGGCGATCACCAGGTTTATTCCATTGACTTCCAATGCCCAGGGAGCATGTTCACGTGAGGAGCCACAACCAAAGTTGCTTCTTGTAATAATAACGCGTTTCTCCTCCAGGTCTTTTGAGGGATCAAAATTGTCCAAAGACAAATCTTCCAAAAGATTGGGTTTCAATGCTTCTTTTGTGATTTCCGTCAGGTATTTCGCCGGAATGATTTCGTCTGTATTGATGTCTGAACGGTCCAGAAATAGAACCTTTCCATTGAACTCTTTTCTTTCTGTCATTTTGATCACCCCTTGTACAGTGCTGAATTTGTGATATAACCGTTGATGGCGGTTGCGGCAGCTGAAGCCGGGCTCATCAGGTGTACAGTTCCGCCCTTGCCCATGCGGCCGTTAAAGTTCCGGTTGGTTGTGGATGCACAAACTTCTCCGTCTGCAAGAACTCCATTACTCATACCCAAACAGGCACCGCAGGTCGGGTTTGTCAGGCAGACGCCGGCGTCCATGAATATTTCAATAAGACCTTCTTTTAAGGCTTCTTTGTAGATATCCGGTGTGGCCGGGGACAGCACAGCCCTTACGTTTGGAGACACTTTTTTACCCCTTAGGACTTCAGCAGCGACTCTGAGGTCTTCGATTCTTCCGTTGGTGCAACTGCCTATGTAGATCTGATCCACCGGAGTTTTTTCCATCTCGGCTATGGTCTTAATTTGATCTGGTTTATATCCGAAAGTGGCAACTGGTTCAAGATCGGTTACATCCAGCTCAATTACATCAGAGTAATGGGCATCACTGTCGGAGGCCCATTGGCTATAGTCTTTTAAAGCCGCTTCTTTGCTGTCAAAATCATCCTCGATGAATTTCCAGAGGTAGTTTACTGTTGTCATATCGGGAGTACAGATGCCGCAGGTTCCTCCGGCTTCCACGGCCATGTTGCAGATGGTCATTCTCTCTTCCATTGAAAAACGATCAATTACAGGTCCGGTGAATTCAATGACCTTGTTGGTGGCACCATTGACACCAATTTTTCCAATGATGTAAAGGATGACGTCTTTAGCATAAACTCCCTGTTTCAATGAGCCGCTGACGTTGATCCTGATGGATTCAGGAGTCTTAAAACTGCAGACACCTTTGAGAATTCCAACTTCCAAGTCTGTTGTTCCAACTCCGGCGGCAAAGGCACCAAAGGCTCCATGAGTACAGGTATGGGAATCTCCCATAATCACCGTATACCCAGGGCGGACAAATCCTTTTTCAGGAAAAATAGCATGGCAAACGCCATTTTGACCAATATCAAAGAAATCCTTGATTCCCTGGCGGGCTGCCCAGTCTCTCATGATCTTTCCCTGTTCTGCCGTTTTAGAATCTTTTGCAGGGGTCACATGGTCTATGACGGCCTTGATTTTTTCCGGATCAAAGACTCTGTCTTTTCCACGACTGACCAGGTCATTGATTGCTATGGGTGTTGTAATTTCGTGGCAGAAGACCCTATCCAGGTTCAGCACGAAGATGCCTTCTTCAGGGCTTTCTACCTTGTGGGCGTCAAAAATCTTTTCGGCAATGGTTTTTCCCATCTCTTGCTCCTTCTCATTCTTCATTTAGGTATATAAGGATTCCAATGTCTTCTATTAGAAGACTCCTGCTGTCTTTAGGTCTGTGTTAACTGAATAAGCGGGGTGGGGTTATAATCCAAATGGCCTTAAAAGGGTCATCTCCCCTGTTTATCAATCTATGGGGTACGGCGGAAGAGAAAGAGAGACTGTCTCCTTCATTCAAGCTGTAGCTTTCAGTTCCATATTGCAACTCGCCCTTGCCGCTGAGCACTATCCCCATTTCATGGCCGGGATGTCCGTATTGGTCGCTGCCTTTTTCACCGCCGGGTGCTATGGTCAATTCGAGGGTTTCCAGGGCCAGATCCTTATCCGGCGATACGGGAGAATTGAGCAGTTCATACTGGACAGATCCCAGAGAGAGGCGATTCCTTTCATTGCTCCGGACAATCCTTACTTTTCTTTTCTTTCTAAAATCCCTGAATAGATATTCCGGATCAATATCCAGGATGTCAGCAAGGCCGAGGAGTGTATCTATAGACGGGGAAACCTTATTGTTCTCAATCTGTGATAGCAGACTGACGCTGACCTTCATTTCTTCAGCCAGATACTTCAGAGTTATCGATTGGCTTTCCCTGACTTTTTTAATTTTCTCTCCGAACCTGTACTCAGGACGTTCCATGGATTGCTCCCGGGAGTAGTTAATTAACACTTAAGTTGAACCAGTATAATTAAACTTATTTAATTATTTGTCAATAATGTTAAGTATAAGTTAAGTATAAGTTAAGTTTGTTTCTTGTCTTTGAACGTAAAAAAAGGCCCGGAAGACCGGGCCTTTTCGTATGAAATCAACCTTCAGCTGATTTCGCAGTACCTTCCTTCGATTCAGGAGTGTTAATCCTTAAGCTTTCAGTTCTCTCAATATCGGGTACCTCCAGCCCCAGGGCTTCCCTGAGAACGTCTCTAATGTCAACCGCCGGAACAACCTTTAAATCTTCTCTTATGTCATTGGGAAGTTCATCCAGGTCCTTCACATTTTCCGCTGGAAGGATGATTTTTCTGATACCAGCTCTGTGTGCTGCCAGCACTTTTTCTTTGACACCGCCAACAGGCATCACGGCTCCTCTCAGGGTAACTTCGCCTGTCATGGCCAATGAGGGGTTGACAGGTGTTCCAGTAATGAGTGAAGCCAGGGATGTCATAAGAGTCACTCCTGCAGAGGGACCATCCTTTGGAACTGCCCCGGATGGAACATGTATATGGATGTCCTGTTCCTTGAAGGCAAAGTGACTGGTGTACAGTGAAAGGCGTGACCGGATCAGGCTCAGTGATATTCTGGCTGATTCTTTCATAACGTCTCCCAGCTGGCCGGTGATGGTTAATCCCCCCGACCCGGGCATATTCGTAGATTCGACAAAAAGGATTTCGCCTCCCACGGGAGTCCAGGCCATGCCAGTCACAACACCGGGAGGATTCATCTTTCCAATCTGCTCATGACGTACTTTCTGCTTGTCCAGGAACTCATCCACATCTTCTTTTTTAATATGGATAGGCAGATCCGATTCCTCGGATACCACCTTTTCTGAGACGACTCGCGCCAACTGGGCTATTTTTCTCTTAAGACCTCTCACACCGGCTTCTCGGGTGTAATTCTCAATGACTTCCATGAGGGCGTCTTCTTCTATGACTACCTGCTCTTTGGACAGGCCGTGATCTTCTAAAACGGAGGGGATCAAATGGTTTTGTCCAATGTGAAATTTTTCAGGGTTTGTGTACCCGGAGAGGGATATGACTTCCATTCTATCAAGGAGAGGAGCTGGAATTGACTCGACTGTATTCGCTGTAGCCACAAAAAAGACGTCAGACAGATCATAGGGAACTTCAAGGTAATGGTCTGAAAAACTGTTGTTCTGTTCGGGGTCCAGGACTTCCAGCAGGGCTCCCGCAGGGTCTCCGCTAAAGGACTGCATGAGTTTGTCCACTTCGTCTAGGACAAATACTGGATTTCTTGTTCCGGCTTTTTTCATACCCTGGATGATTCTTCCGGGGAGGGCTCCAATGTATGTACGCCTGTGTCCCCTGATCTCGGCTTCGTCTCTCATACCGCCCAGGCTGGCTCTGACGTATTTTCTGTTCAGAGCCTCGGCAATGCTTTTTCCAAGACTTGTTTTACCCGTTCCTGGAGGTCCTACAAGAAGGAGGATCGACCCTTTTTTCTCATCTTTTAACTTCATTACGGCCAGGTGTTGAATGATCCGTTTTTTTACTTTCTCCAGGCCATAATGCTGTTGGTCCAAAATGGTTTTGGCTGTTTTAAGATCAATCTCTCCCGAGTCTTCACTTGCCCAGGGAAGGTCTACCAATAGTTCGAGGTAATTCTGGATGATCCTGGTTTCAGGACCGTTGGGCGGTTGCTGCTCCAATTTTTCAAGCTCTTTCAAGGCTACTTTTCTGACTTCTTCGGGCATATCCGATTTGTCAATTTTTGCTTTGAAACCTTCTTCTGATTCATCTTCCGATTCGTTCAGTTCTTTCTGTATGACCTTGAGTTGTTCTCTCAGAACATTCTCTCTGTAGCTCTTGCTCGCTTTTTCGGTCATTTTACCGGCAATTTCCGCCTGGAGTTTAAACGATTCTTTTTGTGTTGCCATATAGTCTAAAACTTTTAGACCACGGTCTTTCAGGGATGATATTTCCAGTAATTCCTGTTTTTCCGCCCGGGATATATTCAGGTAAGGGATAATATTATACATCAGAGGACCTGGATGAAGGATGATATCCAGTTGTTGGATAGCCGCTTCTGTCCCTTCAAAATAGGAAGCAATGTCTTTCGCCAGGTCTTTCATACCCTTCAGCATGGATTCCCTGCTACTAACATTCATATCATCAATGTCGTTCAGAGTTTCTATCTGTGCATAAAAGAGTTTATTTCTTTTTTCAATATGATTGATCTTAATCCTCTGAACTCCTCTGAGTTTGAGGTGAAGTTCTCCGTTCTTGTGTTCTGCATTTTCTATAAATGAAAGAGTTCCAACTGTAAAAAAGTCATCTTTTTCCATCTCTGTGAGATCGAAATTTTTCTTGAGAGAAACCGCCGCCGCGAGGCCATTGGGGTTTTCGTCTCCAAAAGCAGCTTCATCTTCTTTGAGTCCGCTGATACGGACAGTACTTAAACCTTCAGGAAAGAGTATGGACCCTTTCATAGGAACAAGTGGAAGTTCTTTGGGTATATTTAATAATTCATTCATTTGTCTACCTCTTCTAAAGAGAAAATACTCATCCCTCACCTGCTGGTAAAGGAAATTTTACTAATTACTAGTAAAAAAGGAGTGTATCTACTATTTTTTAAATTTAATGCATTAATCATGGTTTTGGTATGAAGTTTATCTGTAGAATGTGAAATCTCAGTGTGGCGTTCACTAGGAGGAGAATCTATAATATTGAATATCCGGAAATGTCAATCCTTATTTGCGTTCCCCTGGTTCAATGCTGAAGAAGTAAGATCGTCCTATTCTATTGTCATCAGGACGACTTAGACTGCCATGTAAAAACGCAAGATACTATAATGATATTGCTACAATTAGGAGACTCTTATGCGCTGTTCTTTGATCTTCACAACCGGCTTCCTTCTCTTTCTTGCTTCTTGCGCTACCCCTACTCAAAAACAATCCTTAACGGAGCCTCAATGGTTGAATGCTCCACCATCAGAAGCCGGATTTTATTATGGTATAGGGGGGTCGGATACACAGAATGAAGGGAAGGACCGTGAAATCGCCCTCATCCGTGCCCGAACAGATCTGGCAGCATCCATCTCTGTTGATGTTGTTTCAGTTCTTGACATTACCAACAGTGCCAATGCTGATGGTATCACTCGTGAGACCGTGGAGAGCCGGGTTTTGCAATCGGTGGAACAAAGTCTTGTGAATCTGCAGACTCTTGATTCATGGTATCACCCTGATCGCGGATATTGGGTTCTTGTGAGGATGGATCAAAAGGAGTGGGCTAGGATTCAAAGAGAAGACCGCCGAGCTTCTGTTCCCGTTCCTTCCGGGCTGGATGAATCCTCTGGTCTGAATGTTTCCTTTCTTTCGGCCCTAAATGGTAAAAAACTGCCACTGAAACTTCTTCCTGGTGGCAAGAAAACGCCCTATGAAATAAAGCTCGACTGGGAGGTTTCTGATTATCCTCAGTTAGAAGATGGTGGGGGGATTTCTTTTTCAAAAGTAACGGGTACGGTTAGCTTCATGCAGTATGGAGTTCTTATTTTCACCAGAGTCTATGGTCCCGTAAAAGATGGCGGCTTGAATTATGAACAAGCCCGAGAGCGTGCGGCACAGAAGGTTCTTCATCGCTTTGCATCAGATGAGGAATTTTCCGCTGCCATAGACCGGGAGCTTCTGAGGGATGAATAGAACGACGATGCGAATTCTATTTCTGGGGGTTTTTATTTCTGCCTCAGTCTTGCTCTGGGGAAACTCAGAGCAGGTTATCACGATTTTTCACTTTGAAAATACGGCCGGTCACCCCGAAGAGCAATGGATGTCCAGGGCTTTTGCCGATGGTCTGGGTAGCCGCCTTGTTTCACCTCAGATTACCCTTGTTGAGAGGGAGGATCTTGAGTCTGTATTGAAAGAACAGAAGTTGGGATTAAGTGGTATTAGCGATGAATCGACGGCTCTAGAACTGGGGAAAATATTGAATGCAACCCAGTTGATACGGGGAAGTTATCTCGTTTTAGATGGCAGGATCAGGGTTTCAGTTAAGGTGATAGATACGACCAGCGGAGAAATCCTTTTTGCCGTATCCAGAGATAGCACTATTCAGGAGTATTTTGATTTGGAAGCGTCTCTGGCCTGGGCCCTGGGAGGTTTTTACGGGGTCACACCAAATGGAATGGGAATGTCCGCCTCTCAGGAAGCTCTTCAGTTCTACTATAAAGGACTCTTGTCTCTGGACGGCGAAGAGTATGATCTGGCTAGTAAGAGTTTTCAGGAAGCCTTGGCTCTGGACCCTTCCTTTCAGGGGCCAAGGGATAGTCTGGAAGAGAGTTACCGATTCTTAAAGGATTTCAGAAAAGCCCGTTATCAGAGGGAAATCAATGTGCTTTATAAGCGGCTGGATAATCTTATGGGGCAGGCCAGCCAGGAACCATTTCAAAGCTGGGGAGATATGATCAGTGAAAAAGCCATGAAGGGAGAAGATTATCAGGAGTTGACTTCGAGAATCCAAGAACATCCCGAACTGACCTGGGGGAGTACCAGAGCGGAAGTTTTATGGCATGCTCAAACTGTTATGATGGAAATTGGAGATTATGCAGTTGAATACTTTAATCATGTCCAGGAAGCGGACAGAATGCAGGATGCCGTAATTGCCATCTCAATGGAGGCAAAAAACCGCATGCCCGATGATCCATTCCTTCCAGAGCTGATTTATCAGGAGCTTTTAGTCTGGTATGGAAGGGAAAGTTGGGAGAATGTTCTCATCCTTTGTGAGTCTCTTATGATCGGTTGGCCCGACTACCGGATGATGTGGGCCATTGAAGATTTTTATGAGCGGGCTCTGGAGAAAAATCAGGAGTAATTCAGCTTCGTTGGGGCTTTTTTTTACGGGAAGGTTTTTTACTTTTCTTTTTCGGCTTTTTGACTGAATAGCCGAAGTGACCCAATGGTTCTTTCAAACCACAGTATTTTCCGTGAGAGCTGGCGATGAGGCCGGCAGCCCCCATATCAAAGGCACCGTTGGAACCGTCCAGGAACTGGTCATCTACGCTCACAGACAGGACTTCGGCCAGAAACATGTCGTGACTTCCCAATTCCTTAATTTCAGAGACCCTACATTCGATGGCTACCGGGGACTCTCCTACCAGTGGGGCTACTACTTTTTGAGCCGGAACAGCAGTAAAACCGCATTCTTTGAACTTATCAAAATCTCGTCCTGATTTGACACCGCACCAGTCGGTGGCTTTCGCCATTTTTTCGGTTGAGAGGTTGATTACGAATTCCCTATCCCTGCTGATGATTTCATGGGAAAGGCGCTCTTTTCTGAGTGATATGTAACACATGGGAGGATTTGTACAGATCGTTCCTGTCCAAGAGACAGTGATCAGATTGTATCCGTTTTCTCTATTTCCACAACTAACCAAGACTGCAGGAACCGGAAATATCATGTTTCCCGGCTTCCAGTTGATCCGTGCCATTCCCTTCTCCTGTTGTCTTAATCAATCCCCGAGCGGCCTGTAGCAGAGGAAGCCTGCTATTTCTAGGGGAATTCGTATCTCTTTATCATCCATTATTACCGTTATATTCTGATCATCCCTGGCATTCACTTGTAGTTTTTTTCCAGGATAAAGGTCCATTTTGTGGCAGAAAGGCAAAAGACCATCTCTGGCTTCTCCCTCTTCTGTGATGCGGATGAGTACCAGGTCTGTGAGCATGGGAGCCTTGGAGACTCTCTCGGCATTTATAAGCTCTTCCTCTCCCAAAGCACCTGGAAATGGGTTTCCATGTGGGCAGGTACGCGGATGACCAAAGTATTCATACAAGTATTTTGTAAAATCTTCTGACAAGGAGGCCTGCAAACGCTGGGCTTCATCATCTGACTTTTCCCAGGGATAATCCAGTTTGGATATAAGCAGATGTTCAATGAGATAGTGGCGTATGAGCACTGATTCGGCAAAACGCAGACCTTCTGATGTCAAACGGATTGATTCATAAGGAGCCTGTTCCGCATACCCTAGTTTTTTGAGACGGCCCATGGCCTGGTTGGCCGCCGGTTTGGATACTTTTAACCGGCTTGCCAGTCTTGAATTGCCGACCTTTCCATATTCCCTATTGATTATAAAAATGGATGTCAGGTAGCTTAATGCTGAAGGGAACTGTTTTTGGATATCCAAGAGTTCCTGGTCACTGATTCTGTTCATTCTATAATCATATTATATATTTTGGATTCGGATAAGCTGTTTTTTTAGGAACATGAAACGAAAACTCCATCCTTCCTCCCATGAGGTCTGTTTGTAAATACTGGATCATGAAGTGGAAACGCTTGTTCTTATATGCTATAGTTTTTATTATTATCGGGTACAAAGCTTTTGAGGATTATTTTTGGCATGAATCTGACTTATGTGGTATTCAAATCTCCTAGCCCGTAACCCACTCGATTATCAGCCTTTGTCATTTATGGTCTATCGATCTTCCCAAGACACGATCTCTGGGAGGCTTCATACTAGAGGTATTCATGAAACAAGGTATACAGCTGATCACATATCCCGACAGCCTCGGTCAAAATCTCAGGGAATTGTATGAGGCCCTGGAAGGTCCCTTGAGGGGCTGTCTCTCCGGGGTGCATATCCTTCCCTTTTTTCCATCTTCGGGAGACCGGGGGTTTTCCCCACTGGGGTATAAAGAGGTTGATCCTGCTTTTGGATGCTGGGAAGATATACATCGGATCGCAAAAGAGTACGATCTTGTCGTAGACCTGATGGTCAATCATCTTTCACGGCAGTCAGCCGAATTTCAGGATTTTGTTCAATCTGGAGAGGAAAGTCCCTGGGCCGATCTTTTTCTTCCTGTGAATAAGGTTAAACCCGGGGGGAAGTTTACAAAAGAGGAACTTTCAAAAATTTATACACGGAAACCACGAATGCCCTGGATCGATGTGACGCACAAAGACGGCCGTATCAGTACTCTCTGGTGTACATTTTCAGAAGAGCAGATTGATTTGGATGTCCGTTCAGCTACAGGCCGCCGGTATATTCTGGATAGTCTGAACTTTCTTGCAGATCAAGGGGCTGTTCTGATTCGGTTGGACGCCTTTGCCTATGTTACTAAAAAAGCGGGAAGCTCCTGTTTCTTTCTGGAGCCGGACATCTGGGAGATCTTGGGTGATTACAGAGACGTACTCGCTCCCCGGGGAGTCGAACTCCTGCCGGAAATCCATGAGCACTACTCTATTTCCAGGAAGCTGTCGGATCAGGGGTATGGTGTCTATGATTTTGCTTTACCCATGTTGCTCCTTCATAGCCTGTATAGTGGTCGGGCAGATAGGCTGGGGGCGTGGCTGGAGCAGTGCCCATATCATCAATTTACGACTTTAGATACTCATGATGGTATTGGAGTTGTGGATGTTGCCGACCTCCTGACTCCCGGAGAGATTGATGAAACCTGTAATGCTTTGTATGAAAAAGGTTCTAATGTAAGTCGTCGTTACAGCTCTCAGGAGTACAATAATCTGGATATCTATCAGATCAATTGTAGTTATTACTCAGCTCTGGGGGGGGACGATCAGGCCTACCTGCTGGCACGGGCTGTACAGTTTTTTGCACCCGGTATTCCCCAGGTTTACTATGTGGGTATGCTGGCTGGTCTCAATGATATTGAACTCGTTGAGAAAACCATGAATGGACGGGATATCAATCGGCACTCCTATAGCCTGGAAGAAATCCGGAGAGAAATCGGGAGGCCGGTAGTTGCCAGTTTGCTCAGAATGATGAAATTCAGGAATAGGCATCCCGCTTTTTCAGGAGACTTTAGACTGATTCAGTCCACCCCCGATGGAGAGCTTGAAATCATCAGATCCCACAAAAAATCTGCTGTCCGGCTTTTGGCAAATATGAAAACAAGAGAATTTCATGTTTATCAGAAGGATGGTTCTCATCCCTGGTCAGAGCTGACCTTCTGACGGAAAAAAATCAGGTTTATGCCCATTCCCAGAAGGGGAAATACCGAGAATACCTGAAAAAGAACAGGGTAATCTGAAAAACCAAGAATCCATCCCCCCAGGAACCCTCCAACGAACAGTGAGAGACCCATTCCTATGGCAGAGTAAACCGACATGGCAACACCCCTGTTGGCCTGCGATGTTGTTTTTGAAATGAGGGTCACCATGGCCAGGTGGTTGAAACCAAACGAGAGGCTGTGTGTTACCTGGACAATATAGAGGGGAACCAGTGTTTGGGCCAGGGAATATACCTGCATCCTAATGACTCCTGCTGCAAGACAGAGAAGCCATAGCTTTTTCAACCCCAGTTTTCTGAGTATCCATCCTGAAAAGAAGAATAGAGGGATTTCGAAAAGTGGTCCTATGGCCCAAAAACCACCAATATCACCTGTGTTAAATCTATTTTTTAGGAGGAGGGAGAAAAACGTATAATGACCGGACATTCCCATGAAATTGAGGGAGGCTATGGATAGTCCTATCCAGTAGGTCTTCGGAAAGTTTTTAATGGTCTTCAGAAATGAAGAAGGTATTTGATGCTCCTGTGAGAGATGGGCTGCCGGAAGGGAAATGATCAGGGGCAGGGCTATCACCATCAGTAACGAGTAGGCAATAAATACAGATCCGGGACGGGCTCCTTCCACCCATTTTGTCATTTGAATGAGCATGGCAACAAAAAAGAAACCCAGACTGCCGAAAAGACGCGACTTCCCATAACTGCCCTGGGAGTCTGGCATTGTTTGCCCATAATGGGCATCGATTAGGGAGCTTGGTGATTTGATCACAAACCCCAGGCATAAGGTCAAAGGAACAAGGATAAACAGGCTCATGACCCGGCTAATGAGGTAGAGAGTCAGGATACTCAAAAGAGCAATCCCTATCATAGTCCGTCTTGGAGATCGTATGCGATCATAAAAATGACCAATAATAAGAAGGCCCATAATGCTAACAAATTCATAACTTCCCATAAGAAATCCAACTCTGGAGGGTTCAAAACCCTTGCTCTGCAGTATCAGTGGAAAGAAGGGGTAGAGGGAGGCCAGTGCTCCGAATAGAAAAAAGTAGACTAGATTGTAGGATTTCTTATACTTATCAGTCGGATTCATAGCTTACTATAGAATCATTGGCAGGGCTGTTCAATCCCAGTATAAAAGGATTTTACCCGATTGGCCTCCCCTCATGATTTCAAATCCCCGTTCAAATTCATCCACAGGCATTCGGTGGGTGATGATTCTGGATATATCCAGTCCGGAGCGGATCATGGCCGCCATTTTGTACCATGTTTCATACATCTCCCGCCCGTAAATTCCCTTCAAGTGCAAACCCTTGAAGATAATCTGATTCCAGTTGACGACGCTGTCTCCCGGAGGAATCCCCAGGAGTGCGACGTGCCCGCCATTATTCATCTTGTCAAACATCTGTGATTGAGCCTGGGCATTCCCGGACATTTCCAGGCCGACATCGAAGCCTTCGAGCATATGAAGTTCACTCATGACATCTTCCAGTTTGTCTGTTTTGATGTTGACACCCCGAGTGACTCCCATCTGTCGGGCCAGGTTCAGGCGGTATTCATTGACATCGGTGATGATCACATATCGGGCTCCTGCGTGCCGGGCTACGGCTGCCGCCATTATGCCGATGGGACCAGCCCCCGTAATGAGTACATCTTCACCTACTAGGTCAAAAGACAGGGCCGTGTGAACGGCATTACCAAAAGGATCGAAGATGGCTGCGGCTTCATCACTTATAAAATCGTCCAATTTAAAGGCATTTTCCGCGGGAAGAACCAGGTATTCGGCAAAGGATCCTGTCCTGTTGACCCCAATTCCCTGCGTGTTTCGGCAAAGATGCCTTTTTCCGGCCCGGCAGTTTCGGCAGTGACCACAGGTAAGATGTCCTTCTCCTGTCACCCTGTCTCCTCTTTTGAATCCTGTGACCTCGCTGCCCATGTCTTCTATTCGCCCGACAAACTCATGCCCTGTAATCATTGGAACAGGGATGGTTCTTTGGGACCATTCATCCCAATTGTAGATATGAACATCTGTGCCACAGATGGCGGTAATTTTAATCTTGATGAGAAGATCGTTCGGACCAAATTGGGGGAGGGGAGCATCAATCATCCATAGGCCCTGTTTTGACTCTGTCTTAGCTAATGCTTTCATTGTATCACTCCCAATTCACGGCCTGTTTCTATGATTTTCTCCACGGCTAGCCTTACATCCTCCATGCTGTGGGCTGCGGACATCTGGAACCTGATACGGGCTTTTCCCATGGGGACTACAGGGTAGGAGAATCCTATGGCATAAATTCCCTTTGAAAGCAGTCTGTCAGCCATTCTTTCAGCCAATGATGCATCACCCAGCATCAGGGGAACAATGGGGTGTACACCTTCAACGATGGAGAAACCCGCTTCTGATAAGGATTGTCTGAATATCCTTGTCTGGGAAAATAACTTGTCTCTCAGCTCGTTGCCCGTTTTTAAGAGTTCTAGTGTTTTCAGGGCTGTTGAAGTCATAACAGGGGCTAGGGAGTTTGAAAACAAGTAGGGCCTTGACCTCTGCCTCAACCAGGAGATGATCTCCTTTCTGCCTGATGTGTATCCCCCTGACGCTCCTCCCAAAGCCTTCCCCAGAGTACCGGTAATAATATCAATCTTGTCTTTTACACCCCAGTATTCAGGTGTTCCTGCCCCGGTTTCTCCCATGAATCCTACAGCATGGGAGTCATCTACCATGACCAGGGCATCATAGCTTTCTGCCAGTGTACAAATCTCCTTCAGCTTGGCTAATGTTCCATCCATGGAAAATACACCATCCGTGGCAATGAGGCGAAACCGGGCCCCTTTTGTCTCTACTAGCTTTAATTCAAGATCTTTCATGTCGTTGTTCTTGTATCTGTATCTTTGGGCTTTGCACAAGCGTATGCCATCGATGATGCTGGCATGATTTAATTCATCACTGATAACGGCGTCATGAGGTCCCAGGATAGCTTCAAAGAGGCCTCCATTGGCGTCAAAGCAGGAGCTATATAGAATGCTATCTTCCATGCCAAGAAAGTCACTGAGTGTGGCTTCCAGTTCTTTATGTATGTTTTGAGTTCCACAGATGAACCGCACTGAAGACAGGCCGAATCCGTACTCTTTTAAGGAGGTCTGAGCGGCTTCGATCAAGGCAGGACTGTCGGCCAGACCGAGGTAATTGTTGGCGCAGAAATTGAGGACTTCTCCATTCCCTCTCACAGTGATCCTCGCTGCTTGAGGGGATGTAATAATTCGCTCACTCTTATACAAGCCATCATTTTTAAGGGCTTTGAGTTCTGCTGAAAGATGATCCATCATTTTTTTGCTCATAGATTTTCTCCTTATCAGTACTAAAAAGTATAAGGGAGTAATGATTTTTCTTCACGATAATTAATCTTCCATCTGCAACTGTATTAATTTTACAACAACACTTTTTTCATCTATAGTAAACAAAAAACGAGATAGCTTTATATCATCTCAGGGACGGTCTGCTTATGGTTTTATCGCTGAAGTTTAAATTGAACAGTCTTTATATACTGGCTTTGTTTGTAGTCCTTTTCAGTACTATTTTCTTTGCTTATGTTGTTTTTAAGGATGAAATAACCTCCTTATACCGCTTGGACCTCTCGGAGCGTCTCCGTCTTGTTGAAACGGATTTTTCGGCTACCGACGCCGTGGCAGGTGCCTCCGAGGATGTCTCAGAGGTTCAGCATAATGTTCTTGAAGAGCTGAACAATAAGTATCTGAAGCTTGAAAGCAGCGATCTTTCCCCCTTTATTGTCAATGGGGACGGAGAGGTTATCCTATCTTTAAACAAGGCTTTAACGGAAGAATTTATCTCGTCTCCTCAAGGCCAGAATCTGTTCAGCAAGACAAATGGAGAGATCATCTTCTCGGCACAATCCGGCAGCCAGTGGGTTATCTACAGCTACTTTGAAGATTGGGATTGGTACACAGGGTATATTCTGGCCGATAGCATCAGGCTCGCTTCAGTTCGAAATTTTATCCGGCAGATAGTGATCCTCAATCTGATTATCTCCTTGGTGATCATCCTCATTCTATCAAGGGTCATCTGTTCTTTCATCAAGAGGATGCACCAGGTAACAGACCACACGGATCTGATTCTGGAGGGAGATCTGGAGCATAGAATTGAAACAGGGTCTCTGGATGAGGTGGGAATCCTGGCAACAAATTTTAACTCCTTTACTCATCATCTTCAGAAAATCATAGAAGGCATACAGACCTCAAGATCAGATACAGGAAGAATCAAGGATGAACTGAGTACGGTTATTACGAGAACTGCCAGCCTGATGGAGAACATAAACAGCCAAACCGTTGAAATCAGTGGGGGAATTCAGGAGTTGAATCAGCGGATTCAGGCCTCTGCAGGCTCCCTTGAGAATATTGCAGGAGAGGTGGATGACCTCAATGAAAAGGCGGAGAAGCAGGTAGAAGTTGTTGCTACTTCCACCGGTTTGATCGGAAAAGTCGGAGTCGAACTGGAATCTCTTGCGGATAACCTGGGAGTTCAAAAGGACTATTCCACATCCCTTGTGAATCTTGCCCGGGATGGTCAAGTTCATCTGGGCGATACTAACAAAGTCATACAAGATATGAACAGTAATATTTCAGAGATCATGGATCTTGTGGAGATAATTCAATCCATAGCAGATCAGACAAATCTGCTGGCCATGAACGCCGCCATAGAAGCCGCCCATGCGGGAGAGTCGGGAAAAGGCTTTGCAGTGGTAGCCGATGAAATTAGAAAACTGGCTACCCAGTCCTCTGAGAATTCAAAGAGCATTGATGATAAGATCAACAGGATTATTGACCGAGCCCGCAGTGCCTCCGTTGCGGGGCAACAGACAGAAAAAACCTTTGATTCCATTTTGAACCGTATCAATGATGTCTCTGATGCTCTAGAGGCAGCCTCCGGATCAACCTCGAGGATGTCGGGTCAGTTTGTTGATCTGGACAAAAGCATTTCTGAATTGAATGATTCCGCCAGTGCCGTAAAGGTGGCTACAGAAAAGACTGAACAGGAACTTCCGGTGATCAAAGAAGGGATCAGCAGGCTGAAAAACATTGGTAAGGAAGCCCTGGACAGTATTTCCAGAATCGATGAGAGTACATCCAGGCAGGTGGACAATATCGGACAGGTTGGACAGAGTCTAGACGATCTTCAGGAGACGATTGACACCCTGAGGGCGCAGATTGCGGTCTTTTCAAAAGAAAAGAGCTGACCTTCCTGTCTGTGATTTATAGCACTCTGTTTTCGGATATGATGCGGCTGTAGTATTTTCCGGATTCCTTCACGGTTCTTTTCTGGGTATCATATTCTACCCGGATCATGCCGAAACGTTTGCTGTAACCAAAGGCCCATTCAAAGTTATCCATAAGGGACCAAAGGTAGTAACCCTTCAAATTTGCACCTTCTTCAATGGCCCTGTGACAGGCCCTGAGATGAGCTCTCAGGTATTCGATGCGGTCGTAGTCTTTCACGGTGCCGTCTTCGGACATGCGGTCATCCGATGCCATCCCGTTTTCTGTAATGATTACAGGCAGTTCCGGGAAGAAATCCTTCAAATATTTTAAGTTCCAATAGAGGGCATCCGGGGTGATCGGCCATTCCATATCTGTTTTTGGATACGCCGCCGGAAGATCGACAGTTTCATAACCCACAGCATTTTCGGCAGCCTGCACGGGGGGGCAGTTGTAAAAATTGATCCCCACATAATCCACAGCTGTCGAAATAATCTTTAAATCCTCATCTGTATAATCAGGCATCTCACCGTAGTGTCGGACATAGGCCTCGTCGTCGTATTCACCGGTCAACATGGGAAACAAGCGCTGTGAGTTCTTTTCTTTCCAGGCTTTTCTTGCTGCGCTCAAGTGAGGTTCTGTATCCATAACCGGCCAGGGGGCCTCATTGTTGTCGACAAGACCAACAAAGGAGTCTTTGACATTTTTTCTGAGGACCTGAGTGGCGAGCCCGTGTCCCAAAAGAGCATTGTGTACTGTCTGGTTCGTTGTCTTTTCGCTTTCAATTCCACCGGGAGCATGCATATCCAGTTTATGGGCCAGGGTTGTGAAGCACATGATTTCATTGATGGTTGCCCAGCTCTTTACTCTATCACCCAGGCTGCGGCTGACAACGTCACAGTAATCAGCAAAAACCTGCGCCAGCCTTCTGTCTTTCCATCCTTTGTATTTATCCTGCAGAGCCTGGGGGAGGTCCCAGTGAAAGAGGGTTATAAGAGGTTCTATTCCTGCATTCAGAAGTTCATCCACAAGGCGGTTGTAAAAATCCAACCCTTTCTGATTGAGTTGACCTTCCCCATCGGGGATGATGCGAGGCCAGGCAATTGAAAACCGGTAGTTCTTGAGACCGAGGTCTTTCATAAGTGCAACGTCTTCTTTGTACAAGTGGTAGTGGTCGCAGGCAATATTCCCTGTATCTCCCCCTATGACTTTTCCGGGACGTCGGCAGAATCGGTCCCAGGTGGATTCTCCTCTCCCATCCTCCTGCCAGGCTCCTTCTATTTGATAGGAGGCGGTTGCAGAGCCCCAGATAAAGTCTTTTGGAAATCTATAATCCTGTTTCATCTTTTTCATCCTTTGAGATTTGCCTGTGTGTTCCTGGCTTCTTTTCAATACATTCTAATATCATGTATTTGATATTTTCTTGATGATATCTGATATTTACTTGCACATATTTGATATGGGGTCTATTTTTTTACTCATGAATGAGGTTGTCACGGTCCAGGTCAAAGATATTCTTCCCCACAAATATGTCCTTCATAGAATCAGAAGTCATAGACTGTGGACTTTTCCAAGGCATCGACACCAACAGGTCTTTGAATTCTATTTTCTTTTTGAAGGGGAAGTGATTCATCATTTTGACGAGTCTGATTTTTCCATGGGTGTGGGGGATTTTTTGATGATTAAAGAAGAGGATTTTCATAGCCTGTCAGGGAGGACCTTTGACTTCTTTAATCTGATTCTCCCCCTGGAGTATTGGGACTCTTTTCTGAGCTCTTTGAATTTGAGAGGTCTTTTTGAATCCAGTGAGAAAGAGGGGCGTTTTTTCACTCATTTTTCCAGAGAACAACAGGTCTGGGTTTTAGAAGATCTGGAGAGGCTCTTCCTTTATCAGAAAACAGACTATGGTGACATCCTGTTGAGCCGGTTTTTGTTGAGCCTCGCCTCTGAGCTTTTAGGGCCGCCTGAAACGGGTTCTAAGGCGGATACTTCTCCTGTTACTCCTCCCTGGATGAGAACCCTCCTCCTGGAAATGGATAGCCGTAAAATCGAATCTATGACGGTGAAGGACATGGCTGTTTTGTCAGATAGGACTCCCGAGCATCTGTCCAGGACATTTCGAAAGTACCTTGGAATCACGCCGTCCTCCTGGTTGAATCAACAGAAGTTAGAGCGAGCAGCCCTGATGCTGGAACATTCAAACAGCGCTGTAATGGATATAGTCCTGTCTTTGGGATTTGATAATCTGGGTTATTTTTACAGGCTCTTCAAGAAACAATTCGGTATTCCTCCTGTGGAATACCGAAAAGCAAAATCTCTCGTTCCTCATGGAGATTGATGTTCTTCGTCTCTGTGCAGCCCTTGATAGATGTCGTTGCGCCAGATGCTGTAATTCAGATCCCAGCGGTAGTTCGAGGTGCAATCCAGTTCGATGGTCAAGTCTGATTTATAGAGTTCTACTGTAAACTCTTCTGTTTCACCCGAGAGACAATTGTAACTGAAATCCTGAGATTCTCCGTTGTATTCAAGGTGAACAAGAGCCAGGCCCTGCTGTACCTCTCCCTGGGTTTCAACGAAGCTCAGGGTCAGTTTTACAGGGATGACCACAGCGTCTCTGTCTGTGAATGAGGTTTCGTGTTCCGCTCTAATTGTGTTTCCAGAACCGGGAGTGAGTTCAATCCTTTCTCGGATTATCTGCTGCATGTTGTATATTATGGAGTTGAAGTGGTTTGTTTTATCTTCCAGAACAAGGCTGTCTCCCGATTTTAAATCAAACTCTACCATCCAGTCGCTAAAGAGGATTTCGGGCAGTTTAACAACACCAAAGTTCTGGCTGAGATGAGTTCTGATCGTATGTGTGCCCGGAGGCATTATCAGTTCAACAGGTTGTGTTGCATCTCCCGTGGTGTAGGAGGTAAAGGTTCCATCTACAAAAATCCGTGCATCAATCAGGTGGGAAAATAGCATGACCCGACCCGGTTCCTGTTGGCTTTTGGCGATGATTGTTCTGACACCCTGGTCAGACTGAAAAGACAAGTCCTGTCCTGTGAGGTGATTCATAAGCTTTTCAGTCAGGGCATGAACTGTATTCTCCTGATATCCCCGTTCAGAGAAGCTGAAACTACGGCCTGTTTCTACGTCAATGAGATCCAGATTTAAAAAAAGATCATCTCCTAAAAAGACATATCCCCCCTTGAGGATATATTCAGCGCCCACCATGCGTCCTGTTTCAATGATGCTTTGCTCATCAAGAACTCCTGTGAATTGAAGTTTCTGTTCCTGCAGCACCTCTTCCATGTTCTCTCTGTCTACGAGAAAGACCATTCCCGAGAGAGATAGGTCCTGTCTGATGATGGAGCCTATGATCCCCGCTAGGTAATCCTGTTGGGGGTCCTTATTCAGATTCTCAACAGGGAGAACGGCCATGCTGATTTTTCCATCCCTGGCGAATAAACTCACAGAAATGCCTGAGAGAAGGATTAGGAGGAAAATAACCGTGAAGCGGAGGATAAACTTTTTACGGGATCTTAGTTTTTTCTTCATGCCACAGTATACATTCACTCTTAAACTTTGTCTGTGGAAACTTCCTGAGGTATCATTCTTGAAAGGAAACTTGTGATCAGAATAAGACTGGCCCCAAGGAGGATATTCCATCGGATCTCTTCTCCCAAGAGGAGAATCCCGAAGAGAACACCCGTAAAGACTTCCATATATCCAAGAGCCCCATATTGAAAAATAGGCAGTCTCTTCAAGGCAATGAAAAAGCAGCCGAAACCGACGATCCCTACTGAAAATCCATAGAAGATTCCCGTTAGAATGGACGTTAATGGCATGCCGGGAATCTCTATGAGGAGAATCGGAATGAATAGGACTGCCCCCAGGGCATTCTGAAAGTAGAGCACTTCCCCTTCACTGTGATCTACCAGGGCTTCCTTGAAAATCAAGGTGGAAATGGAGAATATCAAGGCTGATAGAATCATGAAGAGGTTCCCCCGCATGTCCGATCCGTTGAGAGAGAATCCTTTGTGGATATTGAGGGTAATGACTCCTGTAAAGGCAGTTAAAAGAAGACCCGTCTCTTTGAAATTCAGCTTTTTTCCTGATCTGATGGAGTGGATAAGTAAAGCAAATAAGGGCCAGGTGTACAAAAGGACAACGGCATTTGTCAGAGTCGTCAGCTTGTAGGATAAGATATAAAGAACCATTCTGATCGCATTGAGGAGAGACCCTGTCCAGATCATCCGTCTGTTGTCAGCGGGACCAAAGAGCAATTTTCTTTTTAGTATCATGGGAAGGAGAAACAAAAAAGGAACTCCCATGCGGAACCCTGTCATCCCAAGGCCGCTGAAAGGAAGCGATTTTATATATAGACCGCTGGAGGCTCCCAATGTCGTAGCCAAGAGAATTGCAGGGATGGAGATATTTTTACTGTTAAACAATCTCAGGCCTTCAACCAGTTGTTGATTCGACGGCGGCTTCCAAAATTATTATCAATTTCAAATTTACCATTCTTATAGTATCGAAGATAGGGGATGAGGCTGTTTGAGAAATTCGTTTCCTTGAAATAGGTAAAATCAGAGCGGTATTCTTTCTTGTCATACTCAAGGTAATAGACCTTCAGGTCATCCCTTCCGGTCATTGTTGCCAGAACGGAGCGTTGTGCTATCCAGTCGGGACACCAGCTTTGTGTCATTATCACAATCACATAGGGGGCCGAGTTGAGAATCTCTTCTGAGAAATCTCCATGTTCCATGGCCTTCAGTGATTCATTATCATTCAGTTCTGTCAGTTTTATCATAGGCATAGTATGGCATAAAATAGCAAAATCTACAATTTACCCACATTGGAATATAATGGACTGGATCTTTTCTCGTTAAAAAAGCACAAACATAATCTGGAAATCGCTTAGTTCTGAAAGGAATCTCCATCCATGGAGGGACCTAAAAATAATACCCCTTTAGATTCGCTTCTATGAATGGGGATGGCTTGCCAGTTCTGGATGTCATGATCTATTTTGAAAAAGGAAGCAAGACATACTTTACATTTTTTAAAAAATAGTATGGTATGGTATAGTATACTATGGTATGTGAGTATTAAAAATATCATCCCATCTGCCAGGTGGGCAAGTATATTCCCTGATTTTAGGAGTTAAAATACATGAACTTAATGGAAGAATCATTCCGTTGGTATGGGCCTGAAGATCCTGTTTCTCTGGAATTCATAAAACAAGCAGGAGCCTCTTCTGTCATCACCAGTTTGCACCAGATACCTTATGGCGACCCATGGCCTCTGGACGCTATTTTAGAACGAAAAGAATTCATCGAGGCCACGGGTTTAAAATGGGCCGCTGTGGAATCTGTTCCGGTACATGAGGATATCAAAACAAGAACAGGACGATATGAAGAGTATATCGAAAACTATAAAACTAGTTTGACCAACCTCGGAAAGGCTGGGATTGAAGTGGTTATCTACAATTTCATGCCAGTCTTAGACTGGGTGAGGACCGATCTGCGCTATACACTGGAAGATGGATCCGAATGCCTGTATTTCGATCCGGTGCAATTTGCCGCTTTTGAAATGTTCCTTTTGAAGAGAGAAGGTGCCGAGGCCGATTATACCTCAGAGCAGATTGAAAAAGCCAAGGCCTTTTTCGCTACCCTTACAGAAGAGGGGAAAAAAGATTTTGAACGATCCCTTATTGATGTGTTTCCCGGTACCAAAATGGGTCTGTCCATTGAGGACGTGAGGGCCATGTTGGATCGGTACAAAGGCATTGACCGGGAAAAACTGAAGGAGCATTATAAGTTGTTCCTCCAGGCCGTTATTCCCGCTGCTGCCCAGGCCGGAGTCCGCATGGCCGTTCATCCCGATGATCCACCATGGAGTATTATGGGATTACCCAGGATTGTCAGCTGTGAAGAAGATGTCAAAGACCTTCTGGCTATGGTGGATGATCAAGCAAATGGATTGTGCTTCTGTACAGGCAGCTATAGTCCACGGAAAGAGAACGACCTTCCCGGGATGATCAAAAGGTATGGAAGCAGGATTAATGTTGCCCATCTGAGAAGCACCCAGAGGAATGATGACGGCAGCTTTTTTGAGGCTAATCATCTGGAAGGATCTGTGGACATGCATGAGGTGGTCAAGGCATTGCTGGAAGAGCAGAAAGCTCGAAAGGCTGCCGGCCGGAAAGACTGGCAATTGGCATTCAGACCAGATCATGGACACACTATGATGGATGATCTTGCAAAACCTCAGGCAGACAATCCCGGTTATACGGCTATTGGGCGCTTGAGGGGGCTGGCTGAGATCAGAGGGTTACAGCACGCTCTGTCCCGGAGTCTATAACCAGGATAATGTGAGGTAATTTCTAAATGAGACAGAGTACCAAGAACGGTAAAATCATTCATTTCATTTATGACATGATTGAGAACAAGATGGTCCTTCCAGGTGACAATCTGCCATCCATCTCCGAAATCAGCCGTACTCTGTCCGTGGCCAGGGAAACAGTTGTAAAGGCCTATAAAATTCTGAAGCAGGAGGGTTTAATCGATTCTGTTCCAGGAAAAGGATTTTATCTTCTGACAGACAAGATCAGCAGTGCCTCCAGGGTTTTGCTCATCCTGAACAGCTTTAATCCTTACATGCAGGTCCTATACAACTCTTTTTCTGAAGCTCTGCCGGAAGGTGTGGTGGCCGATGTCTATTTCCACCATAACAACATTGACCATTTCAGGACATTGCTGAAATCCTATAGCAGCCGGTATACACACTATATTATCAAGCCTTTTCAGCATAAGGCTATTCCAGATCTTCTGGATTCTTTGGACCCCAAAAGAACTCTGATTTTAGATAGGGCCGAGTATATTCCTCAGGGCTGCTCAGTGCTCTGCCAGAACTTTTCTGTGGGTATCTCTGATGCACTGGGTAGTATCTCCGAACGTATCAAGGGGTATAACAGTCTTAATATGATCAGAACACCCCTGAATCCTCACCCTGAGGAAAGCTTTAAGAGTTTTTCTACGTTATTAAACAGTTTTGCCCTCTCAGGAGAAATCATTCCTGTATTCTCAGAAGACCGAATCCGCAAAGGAGGAGCCTATCTTGTTCTTACCGAACAGGATTTAGTTGCCCTTCTTCAGTTGGCCAGCCATAGAAATTGGACTCCCGGTAAGGATATCGGAATCATTTCCTACAATGACTTTCCACTTCTGCAATATGTGGCTGGAGGGATCACAAGTCTTTCTGTTGATTTTAAGCAGATGGGGCAGAAGGCGGCACTTTATGCCCTGCATAAGGATAGGCTTTCTGAATTCATGATGCCTCAATTGACTCTCCGGTCGTCCTTATAAGCGTCTATTGCAATGATTCACTGCGTTTGAGTCTGGAATATCCCTTATATCTATAGTATTTTATTTTACTCTGATGACGAAGGGATGGGGTCGAATATGATTTATAAAAGTACAGAAGAAAATATCCGGAAAGCCGCGCTCTCAATTCTTGAGGGAGGGCTTGTGGCCTTCCCGACAGAAACCGTATATGGGCTGGGAGGAAATGCCTTAGACCCAAAGGCCGTGGCATCTATTTTTGAAGCCAAAAAAAGACCCAGCTTCGATCCTCTCATTACTCATATTGCCGATTTGGAGAAACTGGATGAACTGGCAGATATCAAGGACCCGAGAATTTATGAACTGGCCGAAAAATTCTGGCCGGGAGCTCTGACTCTGATCGTACCCAAAAAAGATTTGATTCCTTCCCTTGTCACATCCGGACTTCCCACCATGGCCATCAGAATGCCTGATCATCCTATTGCTCTGTCTTTGATTCGACAGTCCAGCGGGGCTGTTGCAGCTCCTTCTGCAAACTCCTTCGGCTACCTCAGTCCCACAGAAGCCCGACATGTGGAAGAAGACTTGGGAGCCCGGATCAGCATGGTTCTGGAGGGCGGGCCCTGTCGTGTCGGAGTTGAATCTACGGTTCTGGATTTGACCGCGAGACAACCCATTATACTCAGACCCGGGGGGTTAACCCGTGAAGAAATAGAATCAGTTCTGGGTCCTGTGGATTTGTTTAACAGAACGACCAGCTCACCCACGGCTCCCGGTCAACTAGCCATGCATTATTCTCCCCGTAAACCCCTTTACATCGTCGATGACCTTGGTGATATACCCCATAAGGAAAGTGCTGCTGCTCTGATTTTTCAGGATATTTCAAGAGCTGAAGGATTTGCCCACAGTGAGGTTCTCTCACTATCAGGAAGTACTCTTGAGGCGGCTTCCCGCCTCTTCTCCGCACTTCATTCACTGGACCAGCAGGATATTCGCTGCATCTATGCCGAGAAGATCCCGGAAGAGGGGCTCGGTCGAGCTGTGATGGACAGAGTTTTTAAGGCTTCAAAAAAATAAATTGGAGAATATATCTATTTTGAAGCAAATTTATTTGATTTTAGTACTAATTAGTATTATCTTGAAATCAGATGAATAAAATCAGCTATGGACATGAGAATGATCTCAACTTGAAACTTGTGATTGCCCTTGCGAGATCCCTGCAGTACCTGCACCGCGGAGAAGGTAAGAATATCCAGGACGCGGGGCTGACCCTTTCTCAGTTTTCGGTTCTTGAGGCTCTGTATCATAAAGGAGACCTTAGAATCTGTGAAATCATCGAGAAAACTCTCTCGTCGGGTGGGAATATGACGGTTGTTGTTAATAATCTTGTCAAGGATGGAATGGTTGCCCGTTATCAAGACCCTGATGATGGAAGGGCTTCAAAGATTTGTTTGACCGACAAGGGCCGGTCTATCATTGATGAGCTATTTCCCAGGCATATTGAGAGTCTTCGTTCCCTGTTTACAAGTTTGAAAGAGGAAGAGAAGCTTCAGCTTTTAAAAATTTTAAAGAAGTTGACCGGGAAGAAGTAAGTGAAAAGTTTTTTTAGTTGTTTAATACTAGTTAGTATTATTTTGTATGGAGGTACCTGTGAATCGTATATTTGAAAGAAGATCTATTAATTTTTTTGATCCTGCCAGGGAGTTAGAGGACTCTCTTCTGAAGGAGATCATTGACTTGGCTGCCAATGCTCCATCGGCGTTTAATCTGCAGCCTTGGGATATTATTGCCGTTAAAAGCGATGAGGCCAAAAAGAAGCTTCATGGCCTTGCTAATCAGCAGCCTAAAATCCTGGAAGCCCCAGTTACACTGATTCTGTCGGGAGATAGGAGCGCCTATGGTGATGATAATCCTCAGTGGTCCTTCATGAGGGAAAATTACGGGAATGATGGGGCAGAAAGGGCCAAAGGGGCTGCAAGTTTTCTGTATGGTTCCACAGAAGAAAGGAAAATTAAGTTTGCAGAGAGCAACACCGGACTTCTGGCTATGTCCATTATGTATGCTGCCAAAAGTCTGGGTGTTGATTCCCATCCCATGAGCGGAATTGACTTTGAGGGGATAAAAACACAATTTGGTCTAGAGGGTGAAAAAGAGGTGGTTATGCTCATTGCTCTTGGATATTTTGATGAAGAGAAGGTTCTTCACAGCTCTGCACCCAGAAGGCGTTTTGAGTCTCTGGTAAAAATTGCCTGATCCCTTTATTTTAATCCATTGTGGCACCGAAACTCTTAAAAGGGCTGTCAGTCTATGACAGCCCTATTCAGGAGGGATTTTCATGAGCTTGTATCATTTTATTTTTATTGTGACAGCCTTTGCCGCTATCTTCATACAGAGTAAAACCAGGTCCTATAAGGATTTGTTATCCAATACTGATGAAAAAAGTAAAACGGGACAATCCGAGCTTCGGCAGCTGTTGAAAATACGCCGGTTTATGAGTCCTTTCATTGCTGGTCTCACCGCTGTTCTTATCATGGTTTTGACCTTGGAGAAGGGGCTACTTCACGAATTTCTCCCCAGAATCTTTGTTCTTGTATGGCTCTTGGCGTCATTGGGTGATGTCTTTATTGAAGGAGCCTATACCGTCAAAGATAAAAAAAGGCAGGATGAGCTCTATCTTATCGGAATGATCCTGTTTATGGTCATGACTGTTCTTCTGGGACTGGGTTTGATTTTGAATGCCCAGAAGAGTAACCTGGCTCTTTCGGCTCATCTTGTCTCTATTTTTCTTCCTTTACTCCTCGGGTTGGGAGCTTTAACCACCCTCAAGGTGGATAAGGAAACTCTTATTCCCATGATGGTTTATGCCCTGTCTGTTTCGATTCTTCTGTGTGGTGGAATTTATTCCATTTTTGCCGGACAGCCTCAGTTGGCTTTCATTGGGATTGGATACTTTTGTTCTGACTGGTTTGTGGGGCAGAGAGACTTCGGCAAAAGGAAATATCCTCTTTTGGACCGCTGGATTCTATTGATTATATTGATTTTGTACTATTCTATTATGCTTGTATCATTGGATGTAATTGTGAAGCTTTCTTAGGAAGGTTCTTTATCTGTCACCCGGGACAAATAGATCCTGTTCCATTCCATCCCAGAAAATACGGATATGACCTGTCGATTCAGATAAGACAACTGATGCAACAGGTGCGACCAAGGTGATTCCAAGAGCCGCGGCATGACGGGCTCCCAAACCGGGTTGAAGCCGGATCTGATGGGGCGGGATCGAGAGATATGTGCCACCGGAGCGAATCTTTCCGGAATTTTCAACGATATAAGCTCCATCTATCTTGGAAAATTCCTTGATAGTTTCTGAGAGTCCTGCATCAAGAATACTTCTCTCATAGTCTTCCAATCCACCAAAGGGATTGATGATCAACTGTTTGCAGTAATCCTGAACGCTCTCATACTCTCCCACTACAAAAATTGTACCAACAGATTTTCCCTCCCGTCCCTGCCGGGAAAGCTCCGAGGCCAGAGATACAGCGCGGCTGAGGATTTCCAAATTCACATTATGGGGGATCTTATATTTCAAGACTCTGGACTCGTCATACAGATCTCTTGGGATGGCGGTAATAGAAATGCTGTGAGGCATCATATCAAACTCAAAACCAGAGAGAGAAATGACCACATCTCCATCAGACAGAATCTTTTCGGTCCAGAGTTGTTTGAGGATTTCTTTTTCATAACTGATCGAGCCCTGGACGCTATGAATGACTGTGAAATGTTTTTTCAATAGATCGACTCTGTTGAGAACCCTGTTTTTACTGCTGACCAGGATTGAACTTTTTTGACTGAATTGTTCCACTACGGACAAAATTTGGATGAGAGAATTTGAAAACAAGACCATCTTTGTATTTTCAGTGTTGGACCTAAGGCGGTCGGCTTCTCTGAGAAGGGAATTTGTAATGATCTCTTTTTCTTTAGACCAGTTCTTCTCTTTTTGGGATTGAGCTCTTAACAGAATTTCTGACATATCTTCAGCACTTTTGGCCTTTCCCAGCTTGTCTGTGACCCCGGGCATCTGAAATATTCCTGCCAGTTCTGAGAGGGTGGGAAGGTGATCTTCTTCATTGCATACCAGCAGGATGATGATCGATACTTTTTCTCCCGTGCTGTTCCAGGGGACTCCTGTTGGAGAATAGCAGCAGAGTATCTGTGGAGATATCCTCTCTTTGATGACCGAATGGGGAAAGGCAATGCCCTTATCCACCATAGTGGAGGCTTCCTTTTCTCGCGCTAGGCACCCTGAGATAATTTTATCTTTGAAAAGATCATCCTTATCAGAAAAGAAGTGATGGACCATAGCAGGAAGGAGGGACTCCTTGCTGGGGCAATCGGATTCCATCGATCTGCTTAAATTAATCATTACATCTCTCCTTTTTGTAACATCAGTTACATTATAAACCATTCTTCTTCTATTTAGGGTTCTCAAAGCGGAAAATGGATTGACCCCTCAAAATCAATTAGGTAATGTAGTACCTAAATAGGTGAAAAGATAATCAAGGGAGAATGCAAGGTGAATCAATTGATCAATATTTCAGAAGCTGCCTCATTGGCTTTTCATGGCCTGGCGCTGGTTGCTCAAGAGTCTCCAAAACGGGTCAATGTGAAAGAAATCGCCCGCCGTCTTAATGCATCGGAAGCTCACCTTGCCAAGGTGTTTCAGACATTGAATCGGGCCGGAATCACGGCATCCCAGAGAGGTCCCCGGGGTGGTTTTATCTTGAAACGTCCGTCTGAAGATATCTCATTTTTAGATGTATATGAGACCATTGAATCTCCTGTGACGCTTTCTGATTGCCCCATGGGGTATACCGCCTGTGGATTTAATGACTGCATTTTTGATCAGAAGCTCAATGACATCAGTCGTGAAATATTGAAGACCTTCGGATCCATAAAACTAGATCAATTTATAAAATCAGGGGAAAAGACCCCCAAGGAGATACTATGAAAACCTTCTGTCCTGAAGATACCCTCTATACCATCATCGAAAGATACCCTGAGACGATTCCCGTGTTTGTGTCAAACGGGTTTCCCCAGATGAGTGATCAGGAAAAAAGGGAAAAGTTTGCAAAAACAATCAGCCTTGAATCAGCCCTGATGTTGAAGCAGCTGGATCTGCAAATTTTTTCTAAGCTTCTCAATGAAGCCATTGAACAGAAAAAGAGCAGTGTGGATGCGACCTTGAATCAAGCAGAGCAGAAAGAGGATGATGAGGCCCTGAATGTGGTCGGCCTTTTGCCCTGTCCTGTGCGTCTGCCTCTTTTAGAGCAGTTTAATGAGTTCAATGAGTCCTATAAAAAGAGCCATAGTATTCACATCAATCATGAGCTGAAAGCCGCTTCCATGGGATTGGACTGGGTGCAGGAGAACATCGATGGTGTGGAAGATCCCGAGAAATTGCCCGATCTGTTTATCTCTGCCGGATTTGATATGTTTTTTGATGAGCAGAAAATCGGAAAATTTAAAAAAGACGGCGTCTTTGAAGACACTAGCGGGCTGGATAGTTTTAATTCCTTATTCAATGATTTGAATCTAAAAGATCCTCGGGGGCATTACGGTATGATCGGCGTGGTTCCTGCTGTCTTTTTGATCAATACGGATGAATTGGGAGACAGGCCCGTTCCCCAAAGCTGGGAAGATGTCCTGGCTCCGGAATTCGAAAAACGGGTATCCCTTCCTGTGGGGGACTTCGATCTTTTCAATGCGATTTTGTTGAACATACATAAAAACTATGGAGATGAGGGGCTTAGAAAGATGGGACGCAGTTTGCTTACAGCCATGCACCCCTCTCAGATGGTCAAGAGTAACCGCAGCAAGAACACCAAACCCATTGTGACCATCATGCCTTATTTCTTTACCAAAATGGTCAGAGAGGGAGGAGGTATGCAGGCGGTTTGGCCTTCAGACGGTGCCATCCTCAGTCCAATATTTATGTTGGCAAAGAAACAAAAGATTGAAAAACTACAGCCTGTGATCGACTTCTTTGCCTCAAAAAATGTAGGAGAGGTTCTGGCTCACAGTGGCCTTTTTCCTTCGGTTCATCCCGATGTGGACAACAGGATTGAGAAGGATAAGACGTTTATGTGGTTAGGCTGGGATTATATCTATTCCCAGGACATTGCCACTTTGATCAATCATTGTGAAACCGTCTTCAATGACTCTGTGGATATGACAAGGGAGGCTGTATGAATCTAATCACTGTTTCGGGACCCCCTTCTTCGGGGAAGACCTCAGTTATTCTGAAAACCATTGAATCCTTGAAGCAAAGAGGGTTGAAAGTGGGAGTTGCCAAATTCGACTGCCTCTATACTGATGATGACATCCTGTATGAAAAAGCGGGGATTCCCGTCAAGAAGGGGCTTTCTGGAGCCCTTTGTCCCGATCATTATTTTGTGAGCAATGTAGAAGAGGTCACTCAGTGGGGCATCCGAGAAGGATTCGATGTTCTTATTTCTGAATCCGCCGGGTTATGCAACCGTTGTTCTCCCTATATCAAGGATATCAAAGCCGTCTGTGTCATCGACAATCTCAGTGGAATCAATACTCCGAAAAAAATTGGTCCTATGCTGAAATCGGCAGATATCGTGGTCATTACCAAGGGTGATATCGTCTCGCAAGCAGAGAGAGAAGTCTTTGCCAGCCGTGTGAATATGGTCAATCCCTCTGCGGTAATCATGAATATCAACGGTTTGACAGGGCAGGGAAGTTTCGAGCTCAGTACTCTGTTTTTCGATGAAAATGAGAAAATTGAAACCCTGGTTGGTAAAAAACTCAGATTTTCAATGCCTTCAGCTCTTTGCTCCTACTGTTTGGGTGAAACCCGGATTGGAGAGAGTTTTCAAATGGGAAATGTTCGAAAAATGAATTTAACAGATGGAGAACCTCATTCATGATCACAAAAGACCGACTGGAACATAGACTATTCGATGAGATCCTTCGGGATTATCCTTTTACAGAATCTTTTTTCAAGAACAATGGTCTGGATATTTCCCGGGCCGGCTCTTTGAGCTGGGCGGGGTATTTTGATTCTTTTGATGATGATGAGAAGGAGGACCGGGCTCTGGACCCCGACCTCCTTCTGTCTCAGTTGACAGAATATATCAACCAGATGCTCGATTTTCTGGATGAAGGTCAGCAGGTCCATTCACTCACAATCCTTCCCGGTCTGGACAAATCGGGAAATCCGGAAGGATTCGATGAACTTGTCATCCGAAAAAGCGAAGTCATTTCTATTGTGGGACCTACAGGTTCCGGGAAAAGTCGTTTATTGGGAGACATAGAATGGGTGGCTCGGAAAGATACTCCCACCAAGCGGGAAATCTTGATCAATGACGATGTTCCCGATACATCCTGGCGATTTTCAGGTGCCAAAAAGCTAGTGGCTCAACTTTCTCAGAATATGAACTTCGTCATGGATCTTTCTGTTCAGGAGTTTGTCGAGCTTCATGCAGAAAGCCGAATGGTAGAAAACAGGGATGACCTTGTTCAGAGGATCATCGAAGAGGCCAATAAGCTGGCGGGAGAGCAGTTTCAGCCTGACACACCCATTACCAGTCTTTCCGGAGGGCAATCGAGGGCACTCATGATTGCCGATACAGCAATTCTAAGCCAGTCTCCCATCATCCTCATCGATGAAATTGAGAACGCTGGCATAGACAGAAAAAAGGCCCTTCAGCTTCTTCTTTCCGAGGAAAAAATTGTTCTGATGGCAACTCATGATCCTGTTCTGGCTCTCATGGGAGACCGGCGGATTGTGATTAAAAATGGCGGGATAAGCAAAGTTATCGAAACGACGGATGAAGAGAGGACCATTCTGGGAAAGCTGGAAGAATTGGACAAAACACTCCTTAGTTACCGTACCCGCTTAAGAATGGGAGATAGTCTGATCGATCCCATTCAAGCTTGAATCCAATGATAATGAAGACTTTCATATAGCCTCTTTAGGCAGAATAAACAAAAAAAATAGTAAGGAGAAATCGTATGCACGATGGATGTTCAGGAAGTTTCACCGATGGAAAACAGGTAGTAGACAAGGTACGTATGATGGGCTTTTCAAATCAGTTCATGCCCATCCCCATGACAGTGAAATGCGCAGTGTGTGATAAGGATTTTGAGATGGAAACATTTGAGGCACAATGCCCTGAGTGCGAAGCCGTTCATGCTGTGACTCCCTGTCATGCCTTTGATCCAATTCATGTTATGTCGGCGGGAAAAGGCTACTAAAAAGGTTTTAAATTTGAGACTTTACAAAATACTTCCTTCCGAATGACAATGATCTTATAAATTTGTTGTGAGGAGACATTTCGGGTGGAAGAATTGTATAGAATGATTCTGGTAGATGATGAGGATGAGGTGCGGGGACGTATTTCATCCAAAATATCCAAGGACAGCGGTTTTCAGGTTGTTGCTGCGGCCGGGAACGGCTACGATGCCCTGGAACTCATTGAAAAGTTCAATCCCCATGTCGTTTTGACGGATATAAAAATGCCCTTTATCAACGGCATTGAACTCACCAAAACCATTAAACGAGATTTTCCTACCACCCGTGTCGCCTTTATCACAGGGTTCGATGAATTTGAATATGCCAGGGAAGCTATTGAGCTTCATGTTACCAGTTATCTGACCAAACCAGTGACCCAGAATGATATTTCTCTCTTCCTTGATAAGCTGAAAGTGGAACTGGATAATGAGTTTAAAGAAAAATATAACCTGGATATCCTTCGGAAACGGTATGAAAAAAGTATCCCTCTCATCATTGATAATTATTTTACCTCCTACCTTGTTTCTTCACAAAGTGGAAAAACTGAAGATATTGAAAACTTGAAGCACCATGGGATCTCTCTGGATGACCGAGAGTATATTCTCAGTTATATCCAGACCGAACGGGGACCAGATCATCTTGATGTCATAGAATATGAGAAACTGAAATTATCGGTTCGTTCCGTGATCCAGTCTATTCTGGAACGCCATGGCTACACTTTTTACAGCTTTCATTTCAACAGTGGCATCATCCTGGTTATTAAGGAAAATAGCCTTAATTTTTTTAAAAAGGTCGATTCTGTCTTTTATGAAATGGTCAAGATGGTGGAGCAATACCTCAATGTGGCCATTGATATTGGTGTGAGTAATCTCCACCGCGGATTTGCTGAACTTAGAGAAGGTTATGAAGAAGCTGGTCAGGCTTTAGGATTCAGCCGGTTCCTCAACGCAGGAAGAATCGTCTATATCAATCAGCTGGAGAAAGATCGGCCCAAGGTGCTAAGTCTGAGTGAAACGGAAATCAATGATATTGTTTATAATGTTAAATTCGGATCTGATTCGGAGATCCGTAATGTTATGGAATCATTGAAACTTAATGCCCTGCGGGACAGTAAGACAATTACAAATTTCAGACCCTATATCATTAATATGGTAAATGTCCTTGTGAATTTTTCTGAATCTATTGGAGTCAATCTAGATGAAACTCTGGGAGAAGACATCCTTGAGAAAATGACTTTGTTTAGAAACCTGGAACAGATGTTTGACTGGGTACTTTCTGTTCTTCTCAAGCTGCGAGAAATGAATCTAAAGAATAAAATGACCAATTCTCAACGCATGCTTGATAATGCAATCAATTACATGGAAAAAAATTATGCTGAAACAAATATTTCCATGGAATCAGTTTGCGATGAAATGGGCCTCTCTGTCTCCTACCTGAGCCTCCTGTTTAAAAAGGAAAAGCAGACGACCTTTGTAAAATACCTCACCATGATCCGTCTTGAAAAAGCAAAAGAGCTTCTGAGCCTTACCAGTGAAAAAATAATCGATATTGCGGGAAAATGCGGTTACAATGAGGTGTATTACTTCAGCCATAGTTTTAAAAAGTATACAGGAGTTTCTCCCAAAAAATATCGTGAAGAAATTAACCAGAATTGATCTTTCCATTGGACAAAGCATCCTTATTTCGACTCTAACCATTGTGACAATCGTCCTTGCTGTAACAGGGCTGATTTTTTATACAAGCTTTTCCATTCATACAGATGCTCTCGTGGAGAGTCAATCCAGGGAAATCAATAAACAGATTGTTCTGAACTATGAGAGTTATATCAATTCCATCATCGAAATAGCCAATTATATCCAGTCTTCTTCGCTCAACCTTGATTTAAAGAATTCCTATGAATCACTTCAGAATATTTATGTCTACAATATGGAGAGTAAAAAAGATGTCGTATCCCTTGCCCTCTATGATAAAAATGGGGTGTTTTTGCTTGGAGACCTCGATAGGAAGGTATATGACAAACAGGTGATTCTTTCATTCTGGTTCCAGAATGCCATGAAAGATGATGCTATTTTTCATTTTTCACCGCCTCATATTTCCGGTGATGATACCAGAACTCAGGAAGAGATCATCTCGGTGTCCAAGGTGGTGGATTATTTTGACGGATCTGTTCAAAAGAAAGGAGTCCTGCTGCTGGAATTGAATTTCAGGGTTATCAAGGAGTTGGCAGGCAAAACCAACCTTGGACCAGGAGGGCATATTCTGATCCTTAATGATGATGACTCGCTCATCTATTCCACTGTAAGTGGAGCACCCATGGCTCCCGAAAGTTTAGAACTGGCGAGAGCCCAGTATCTGGGCGGCTTTAAGGCAGATATCAATTCTATTGGAATGTACGGAAACATCAACACACTCTCTCATACAAGATGGAGGATTGTCACTGTGACCAATATTGACGATCTAAACAAAGCCAAAAGTCAGATGTTCCTCAATTTGTTCCTTATCATGGGGAGCAGTTTGCTGATTACGGCTCTTGTGGCTCTGTTTATTTCCCGAAGAATCTCCAAGCCTTTGAATCAATTGAAAAAGTGTATGCTCCGCATCGAGAGCGGAGATTTTTACAGCCGGGTGGAAGTGACCGGACAAAAGGAGATAGTTCTGGTTGCCAAGTCATTCAATGATATGATCGATGAAATCCGGACACTCATGGATCGTCTTGTTTCAGAACAGCGTGAAAAAAGGAAAACGGAGCTTGTGGCACTTCAAAATCAGATCAATCCTCATTTTCTCTACAATACCCTGGATTCTATCGTCTGGCTGGCTGAAAACGAACGGAGTGAAGATGTTGTAACCACGGTGGTTGCTCTGGCCCGGTTTTTTCGTATCAGCATTTCAAAGGGGAAGAACTTCATTGCCGTGAAGGATGAGATTTCCCATATTCGGAACTATCTTACCATTCAGAAAATCCGCTATATCGGAAAATTTGAATACCGATTTGAAATTGATAAAGATATTTACAACTACAAGGTCATGAAGTTGATCCTCCAGCCTCTTGTTGAAAATGCCATATATCACGGAGTGGGTGAAGAAGAGGGTACGATCATTATCCGAGGGTATAAGAAGGAGCAATTTCTTGTTTTTGAGGTGGAAAACAGTGGTTATGGTATTCCTAAGGAAAAAATCGAGATGCTCTATCAAATTCTGAATGGAACAATGGATGGACATAGTGTGGGGCTTCGGAATGTGTATCAGAGGCTGAAACTCTACTATGGCGACAAGGCAGACCTGATCATTTCTAGCGAGCTGGATGAAATGACTAATGTGACGCTGATGATTCCTTCTGGATTGCAAAACGGGGACGGACAAAATGAATAAATGGTCTCTTCTGTTGATGGTCGGACTCATGGTTTCCTGTCGGGTTCCGGAAAAAAAGGTAAGCCTCCTTCTATATAACGGGGAAGATCTCTTTGTCGGCAACTTTTCAAGACATATTGTTAGCATGGGTGAGCCAATGGCAGATTTTCAGACTTTTGATGCCAGGAACTCCCAGGTCCTTCAAAATGAAACCATTGAGAATCAAATCAACAGTGGTTCCGATCTCATGCTGATCAATCCTGTAGATCGACTGGGTGCTTATTCGGTGATCAAAAAGCTCCGTGCTGAGAATATTCCAGTGATCTTTTTTAACAGGGAACCTCTATTAAAAGACCTTCAGCTCTGGGATCAGACCTGGTATGTCGGCGCCAGGGCTGAACAGTCCGGACAAATTCAGGCCCAGCTGGTTATGGAGCTCTTCGGGAATGATCCGCACCATCTAAACCGATTCGATAGAAACGGGGATGGCCGCATTCAAACGATCATTTTGAAGGGAGAACAGGGGCATCAGGATGCAGAAATCAGAACTTCCGAGGTTGTTAGAACCTTCCGCCTCAAGGGGTTTGATCTTGATCTCCTTGTGACGGAAGTGGCCAACTGGGACAGGGATGAAGCCTATGATAAAATGGGTGATTTGATCACAAATTATGGTGAACAGCTTGAACTGGTACTCTCCAATAATGATGCCATGGCCATAGGAGCCATCACCCGGATGAGACAGATGGGGTTTTTCAAAGATAATAATGAAAATGGCCGGGTCGACAGAGAGGATGAGAGTTGGATTCCTGTTTTGGGAATCGACGGTCTTGACCAGGCTGTACAACTCATCTCCGAAGGGTATCTTTTGGGAACAGTCCTGAACGATTCAGCATCAATGGCTTTGGCAATAACAGAGTTGGCAGAGGCCATTTTGTACAATAAAAGTTTTGATGATCTCTCTTTTCCACTGGAAGATGGAAAATATATCTGGATTGACTACCAGGTCTTTACACTCAAAAAATAAAGATAATTTTTGGATAATCTTATAAAAACAGGAGAATATATCACATTGTGCTCCACTGAATCGGTGTTATTCTCGATACAGACACATGATATTTTTATATCAAAGGAGTATCTATTTTATGAAAAAAGCGATTCTTTTTACACTCATCATCATGATGGTTTTACCTTTTGCAGGTCTTTTTGCAGAAGGTCAGAAAGACAAGGGCAGTGATTCTATTGTCATCGGTGCCAACATCTATAACTTTCAGGATAACTTTATGAACGGTGTTATGAAACCTGTTCTTGAGAGTTATGCTGCTGAACTGGGTGCAGAAATCCAGATTGTTGACTCCGAAGGTCAGCAGGCTATTTTGAACAATCAGGTCGATATTTTCATCACCAAGGGTGTTGATGTACTGGCTATAAATCTTGTTGACCCCGCTTCCGCTCAGTCTGTTATTGACAAAGCAAAAAAAGCGGACATTCCCCTTGTTCTTTTCAACAAGGAAGGAACAAAAGAAGCCATGGCTTCCTATGATAAAGTATGGTATGTAGGTACTGACTCTGCAGAGTCTGGAATCATCCAGGGACAAATGATGGTTGCCGACTGGAAGGCCAATCCAAAAATGGACAAGAATGGTGATGGAGTCGTTCAGTATGTTATGCTCAAAGGAGAGCCCGGACACCCAGATGCTGAAGCAAGAACAAGAGAATCTGTAAAAGCTTTCACAGATGCCGGTATCAAGGTAAAACAGCTCGCACTTGAAGCAGATCCTAACTGGTCTACACAGCATGGAAATGACAAGATGGCAGCATGGTTGACATCTTCTTTTGGAAAGGACATTGAGCTCGTTATCTGCAACAATGATGGTATGGGATTCGGTGCCATTACAGCTATGAAGGCTGCAGGAGTAAGACTTCCCATCTACTCCGTAGATGCTTTGGATCAGGCTCTGACTCACATTGCTGAAGGTGAATTGGACGGAACCGTATTGAATGACGGAGCCAATCAGGCTAAAGCCACTATTGATCTGGCTGTCAATGTTGCAAAAGGCAAAGCTCCTACAGAAGGAACCAACTGGACATTGACAACTGATGGTTCAAAGGCTGTTCGAGTAGCATATGTGGGTGTTACACCCAAAAACTACCAGGAATTCAGATAGGCTTCATTTCAAGCATTAAGTCTTAAAGTTTAGAAATTGCAGGGGCACTGAGATGCTTCTGCAATTTTTTATTTCAATAATTAAAATTGATCAGTAAAGTTTCTATTATGTATAGGATTTGAGTCTGTATCGGTAGAGAGGTGATTCTTTTGCAAGAAGAATATTTATTGAGAATTAAAGATGTCTGCAAATCATTCTCAGGTGTTAAGGTGTTGAAAAATGTCTGCCTGAATGTTCGCGCCGGAACTGTTCATTCCCTTATGGGTGAAAACGGGGCAGGGAAATCCACTTTAATGAAATGTCTCTTTGGTATTTACAGACAGGATGAAGGACAATTCTACCTGAATAATGAAGAGTTCAATTTTCAGGACCCCAAAAATGCCCTGGAACATGGAGTCTCCATGGTTCACCAGGAATTGAATCAGGTCGTACAGAGGACCATCATCGACAATATCTGGCTGGGGCGTTACCCCGTCAAGAGAATCTTTGTGGATGAGAAGAAAATGTATGATGATACAAAGGCTCTTTTTGAGCGCCTGAATATTCACCTTGATCCAAGGACCAGGTTGGATAAACTTTCGGTATCACAAAGGCAGATGGTGGAAATAGCCAAGGCTGTTTCCTATGATGCAAAGATCATCGTCCTGGATGAACCAACATCATCCCTGACGGATAATGAAGTTAAAAAGCTATTCGACATCATCAATGTATTGAAGACAGAGGGTGTCGGAGTTGTGTATATCTCTCATAAAATGGAAGAAATCTTTGAAATTTCCGATGAAGTAACAGTTCTTAGGGATGGAAACTACATCGGGACTGAAAAAATTGAAGATCTTACCATGGAAAAAATCGTGAATATGATGGTCGGTCGGGATCTGGAGGAAAGGTTTCCTCCTAAAATAAATGTGCCTGGTGAAGTTCATATGACTGTCAAGAATTTAACTACTAAATATCCCCCGATCATCCATAATGTAAATTTTGAACTTCACCGTGGTGAAATCTTGGGTGTCGCTGGATTGGTGGGTGCAGGAAGGACCGAAATGGTGGAAGCCCTCTTTGGGGCCAGAACTTTGCGTAGCGGTGAAATCCTTATTGATGGTAAAAAAATTGATAATTCCAATCCTCATAAGGCTATTAATAATCATTTTGCATTACTGACGGAGGAACGTCGGGAGACTGGTATTTACCCAGTCGCGGATATAACCTTCAATTCCACCATATCCAATGTTCAGGCATATAAGAATAAATTGGGATTTCTTGTAGACCAGAAGATGAAAGATGATACGGATAAACAGATTGGCAATATGAGGATCAAGACACCAAATAGGAAAGAACTGATTCGATCTCTTAGTGGTGGGAATCAGCAGAAGGTTATTATCGGCCGCTGGCTTCTGACAAATCCGGATATCCTTCTCCTTGATGAACCTACCCGGGGAATTGATGTAGGAGCTAAATTTGAAATCTATCAGCTTATTATCGATCTGGCTAAGAGAGGAAAGTCAGTGATCATGGTTTCGTCAGAAATGCCTGAACTCTTGGGAATCACCAATAGGATTATGGTCATGAGCAATGGATATGTTTCAGGTATTGTCAATACAGATGAGACAACTCAGACAGAGATATTCAATATGTCTGCCAAATTTTTAAACAATAATAGAGAGGCCGAAGTATGAGCATCCAAAGGACAAATTTCTTCAATAAGTCATGGGATGAGTGGAAAGATTTTCTGATCAATAATGCTATTTACATTGTTATATTTTCAATTATTTCGATTGTCGTAATCCGGGAACCCTCCTTCATATCCATACCGGTATTGAGGAATATCCTGACCCAGTCGGCTGTGCGTCTGATACTGGCCTTTGGTGTGGCCGGTATCATCATTCTTCAGGGGACGGACCTTTCCTTGGGGCGGTCTGTGGGATTCGCCGCGGTAGTCTCTGCTTCTCTTCTTCAGAGACCCGATTATGCCGGACGCTTCTATCCTGACATGGCTCAGCTTCCCTTGTTTGTGCCACTTCTGGTGGCTATCGCCGTGTGTGTTTTTTTCTCAGCCATTAATGGTTGGGTTGTTGCAACATTCAAAATTCATCCCTTTCTTGCTACCATGGGTATGATGATTACCCTTTACGGCATTCTCTCAATCTACTTTGCGTCCGGAGCTCCCGGACCTCAGCCGATCGGGGGGCATGATACCCGCTATGTAGAACTTGTGACAGGAGAGACATTGAGAATCCCGAACCTGGTCATCATTGCCGCTCTCACAGCGGTCCTCATATGGGTCCTTTGGAATAAAACTACCTTCGGAAAGAATATGTATGCCGTAGGGGGAAACCCAGAGGCTGCCAATGTTTCCGGAGTTAATGTTACAAGAACCACCATCCTGGTGTATGTCCTAGCCGGTGTTATGTACGGTCTGGGCGGATACCTCGAAGCCGCGCGAATCGGTTCTGCCAATAACGGGACTGGATTCGGCTATGAGCTGGATGCGATTGCCGCCTGTGTTGTAGGAGGAATATCCTTTTCGGGCGGGATTGGAAAAGTATCAGGGGCCGTGGCGGGAGTCCTGATGTTTACCATCATCTCCTACGGGATGACCTTCATCGGACTGGATCAGTATTATCAGTATATCATCAAGGGTATTATCATCGTTGTTGCCGTATCTCTGGATGCTAAGAAATATCTGAAGAAGGTCTGATTTCTCAATCTTACCTCTTTTCATAAACAAGCATAAAAAAACCCGGTTTCCGGGTTTTTTTATTTCACTGTCTTGTCTGCTCAGAGACTAATCGCCATAATATTCCAATGCAAATTCCATTTTTGTTGAGCCTGTTCACAATTCTTCTGGGCTATTTTTTGAAAAGGATCGGGGTATTAAACGCCGACCACAGCGGTGTTCTTTCCAAGATTGTCATGAACGTGACATTTCCGGCCCTCATTCTTGGTAGCGTTACAAAATCAAGGATTACAAGCGAACTCTTTATTCTTCCCTGGATTCCTGTCATAGCTGCCATTGTAGGATTGGGGGCAGGGCTCTATCTGTTTCGAGCTCTTCCCCAGGATCGAAAAGGATTGATGCTCATGTCCACCATGGGACTTAACCTCGGCCTCTTTGCTTTTCCCATACTCCAAGGGATTTATGGGGATCTCGGCGTTCAGGTCGGTGCCCTCATTGACATTGGGAATGCCATTGCTATTTTTGGCATCTCCTATATGGTGGGAGAGCGTTATTCTCCGGCTTCAGAAAACCATAAGAGGGGTTTCTGGGGAACCCTTAAGGTCTTTGGACGCTCTATTCCTCTTCTTTGTTATTTATTTGCCCTCCTACTCAATTTCATTGGATGGAGTCTTCCCGGTTTTTTTCTCTCCTGGTTGAATGTATTAAGCGCTGCCAATCAATTTCTAGTCTTATTAGTTCTGGGTCTTGTCCTCAGTTTTGGATGGAGAAAACACTTGAAGAGTGGTTTAGTCTCTCTTCTGATTCTGAGGTATTCCATCGGGATCGTTTTAGGAATCCTTGTGTGGAATTTCCTTCCAGCGGATGAGGTTGTGAGGAAAATTGTATTCATGTGTTTGATTCTGCCAGCGGGATTTACTGTTGTTCCTTATTCCATTGAGTTTGCTTATGACCGTGATAGTGCAGGGGCCGTTGTGAATATGACATTGATCATCAGTTTCTTTCTGATGTGGGGGCTAGCCGTCTTCCTTTAGATGAGCTGTTATTGATCTTCTTAATAGATTGTTTCCGGATTGGCGGGTGAGAAGAAGATCAGAAATAGCGGGAGTCTTTATACTTACTGTTGTCACCTGCTGTTTTTCGGCCTCTATGCTAAGAAGTGTGTCTTTTCTCCAGATCGATCATGGCTCTGTCAACCTATACAATTAAAAGCTGTAAAATTGCTTAACTTGTATTATTATATCTCCATGAGACTCTCATACCGGATTATTATTGCCATTATATGCCTGATTTTTGCCACAGCGGCCATTCTCAGTACATACTCTCTTTCTGTCCAGAGAGAACTGATTACAAATCAGGTTGATAAGAAGGGACAGGTTTTAACTAAATTACTGGCGGCATCTGTTCGCAACCACCTGTACAGTTATGATTTCTACGCGATTAAACTCCTTTTTGATACTCTGGATCAGGATGATGATGTTGTCTCAGTTTCTCTGGTTGGAGCGGATAATTACATAAAGATGCATTCAAATATCAAACAATTGGGGCAAGACAGCTCTTATCATTTTAAAGATAATGATTTTGGCGATAAAAATATTATCAAGGAGAGACACCAGGAGGGCAATACATATAACTATATGTTTTTCAGCGCTGTTGAGATAGACCATGATAGAAAGGGGTTTATCCATATAATTCTTTCAGATATGAATTACCTTAAATTAATAAAATCTTTTGAGAAAAGAATCCTCATACTGACCGCATCTGTCCTATCTGCCGGAATCCTCGCGGCCTACCTGATTAGCCGGCAAATATCAAAACCTATCATTCAATTAACTGAAGACATTCAAAGCTTTATGCTGAAGCGTTCAGAGATTGAGAAAAACGACTCAGATAATGAAATTTCAATTTTGAAAAGAACATTTAAGATAATGATGGATGAAATCGAACAATCTATAGAATACCGGGTGAAAAATGAAAAAATGGCCGTATTAGGCAACCTCTCTTCTGTTCTGGCTCATGAAGTGAAAAACCCGCTGGAACCCATTAAGGGATCTGCCGAAATTTTGAGACTCAAGCATCCTGATAATCAAGACATTGTTAAATACTCCAAAATAATTCAGGATGAAGTTTCTGGTCTTATAGCATTTCTTGACAGCTTTCTGGATGTGTCCAGAAGCAGCCGGATGCAGAAGAAAAAGGTAAATATTAACAATATCCTAAATGATATACAGCTTCTTCTGGAATATACCGTAAAAAAGGCAAGGTTTCGTCTGGATTTGATTTTCGCAGAAGATTTACCTGAAATCCCCGGGGATAGCGGAATGCTGAAGCAGGTATTTTTGAATCTCATCTTAAATGCTATTCAGGCAAAGTCTTCTGAACAGGGGTTTATTGAAATCACTACAAAGTTTCTTGCTCCCAATATATTTATAACTGTTAAAGATAATGGCTGTGGTATTGATCCGGCAATTCAGAAAGAAATTTTTCTGCCATTCTTTTCTACAAAAAGCGAAGGTTCGGGGATTGGACTGAGCACTTCAAAATATATTATAAAACAACATAAGGGAAGTTTGAATATAGTAAGTGAACCCGGCAGCTGGACCAAAGCCATTATTTCTCTCCCCGTGGAAAAGGCAGGAATCTGTGAAGCATAAAATATTGATTATTGATGATAAAATAAATATATGTCAGGTCCTGAGCGATATTTTACAGGCTTCAGGATATGATACAGTGACAGCCCTGTCCGGAGAAGAAGGGCTTGTCCTATTTGGTAAAGAGTCACCGGATATCATATTGACTGATCTTAAAATGGAAAAAATGTCAGGTCTTGAATTTATCAAGCTCCTGAGGAAAAAAGACGAGAAAGTACCAGTCATTCTTTTAACAGCCTTTGGTTCTATTTCTTCTGCTGTAGAGGCCATAAAATCTGGGGCTAATGATTATCTGACCAAGCCTCTTCATTATGACCTGCTGAAGATTAAAATTGCTCAAATTCTTGATGAATGCCATAACCGGTCTGAAAATGAAAAGCTGAAGGAAAATCTTAAACAGGAATGGGGACTGGATAATATTATAGGGAAGTCTGCTCCCATGCTTAAAATGTTTTCTATTATCAAAGTAGTTGCTCCTACTGATTCCGGGGTTCTTATTCAGGGAGAATGCGGAACAGGGAAAGAACTTATAGCCAGGAGTCTTTATGCCTATAGTCGGAGAGTTCATGAAGCGTTCATTGTGGTAGATTGTTCTGCAATTCCCGAATCTTTGATAGAAAGTGAGCTTTTCGGGCATGAAAAAGGAGCTTTTACAGGGGCAAATGTCCTAAAAAAAGGTCGAATAGAAAAGGCTGCGGGAGGAACACTTTTTCTGGACGAAATTGGTGAATTACCCCTTTCCTGTCAGGCAAAACTTCTCAGAGTGATACAGGAAAAGCAGTTTGTGCGCATAGGTGGAACACAGCAGCTTGAAGTTGATTTCCGCTTAATTGCCGCCACAAATAAAAATCTGAAAAATGAAGTTGAGAACAAAAGATTCCGCTCGGATCTGTATTATAGGCTAAATGTAATTAGTATAAACGCCCCTCCACTGCGGGACAGAATGGAAGACATTCCTTTATTGATTGACAGCTTCAAAAAAACAATTGGAAATGGGGAATGTTCTCCCATGCATGATATCTCCCGTGAACATATGGAGAAATTGATGAGCTATAACTGGCCTGGTAATGTACGGGAGCTGAAGAACTGTGTAGAACGGTTGATGATTCTGGATTCTCTACCTGCTGAGATTGAAGAATATAGAGACAGGTTAAAAGAGGAAACGTATGAAGCAGAATCTTCTGAAATCAGGCAGCCAACGCTGTCTGTTCGGGAAAAAGAAATTGTCCGTGAAGCTCTGGAAAGCTGTGGTTGGAATATTTCAAAAACCGCCAAAACTTTGGGCATCGGGAGAAAAGCGCTGTATAACAGGATAAAAAAATATGAACTTACTGTGCCATAAGGAACAACTTTGAAAAAGCTGTGTTCCAAATGGAACAGATTAGAACACTTTAGGCTGAGAGCATGGGGCTGTACTATTTCTAAAACAGCATCCGGAGGATAAAATCATCTTTGGTATCCTTTTTGCTTAAGTAATCTCTAATGATTAAAATCAAAGGAGATGTCTCAGACATGAAAAAAGTTTTCTTATTATTGATTCTTGGAATCGTCACAACCCTTTCTCTAATGGCCGAGGGTCAAAATGAAAGTGTGTATCCCTCAAAAACGATTGATATTGTAGTCCCTTCCAAAGCTGGTGGCTCAACCGATGCTCTGGCCCGGATCTTTGTTCAGGTTGCCCAGAAGTACCTTCCCGATGCAGAATTTGCCGTTGTCAACAAACCTGGTTCAGGTGGCCAGCAGGGATTTGAGTATATTGCGGCTGCAAAACCTGATGGATATACTCTAGGCCTTATTTTTACTGTTCAACTTCCCTCACATATCGTTTCCGGAAGAGCCAGATATGTATTGGATGACTTCCATTTTCTAAATCAAATCCTGGAAGATCCCAGTATCATTGTTGTTCCTAAAGACAGTCCGGTAAACTCTTTGGAAGAGCTGGTATCCTACACCAAAGCCAATGAGATGACGGCTTCTGTAAATGGGATTGGTAGTGATGACCATTTAGCTTTGATGCTGTTCCAGAGTGCTACGGGTGTAGAATTCTCCGTTATTCCTGCTTCCGGATCTTCTGAACAGAAGGCTACTGTCATGGGTGGACACGTAGATGTCGCATTTATGAATATATCTCAGATGATTTCACAGCATCAGAATGGAGAAGTGAAGATTCTTGCAATCCTGGGTGATAATAAAGATGCAAGAGCTATGGATATTCCTACAATCGGTGAAGTAGGGTATGACCGCGTAAAAATGAGTGGTACCCGTGGTTTCGTTATTCAGAAAGATGCTCCTGCTGATGTTAAAAATGTTCTGGAAAAACTGATGTCTGATGTAACATCTGATCCTGAGTTTGCTGAAACTCTTGAAAAGAGTAATCAGTCCTTTGTTTACAAAGACGGTCCCAGTTATGCCATCTTTATGGATAATCTTCAGAAAGAAATGGAATCTCTTTATGCAAAGGAACCCTGGTAAGAATTATGGTCAATAAAAAACCTGGCGAACTTGCTCTGGCGGCATTTTTCGTCTTTCTAGGAATAGTGTTATATATTAGCGCATTGGGTTTCCCCGAAAGGGCTCAGACCAGCACTGCGGTCTATGTTAAGTTCGTAGGTGCCGGAATGGCCATACTTTCGGCAGTCGACTTCAGTATGACCTTGAAAAAAAAGTCGGGGAAAGTGGAATTATTCACTAACAAAACCTACTTTTTCGGCCTTGTCGGATTAATGCTGGCCTATATGATCCTTCTTATGTTAAACGTCGGGTTTATGATTGCCACGATTCCCTTCCTGGCAGCAACATCATTGCTGCTGGGTTACAGGAACTGGAAAATCATGGCTGCTTCATTTGTTGGGATTCTCTTATCGACTTATCTGGTGTTTTTTAGAATGCTCCAGGTACCCATGCCCTGACGGAGGACGCTGATTATGGATATGATTTTCAACTATATTGAGATTCTTTTTACAATACCAAACCTGATTGCAATCGCGTCGGGAACGGTGCTTGGAACCATGATGGGAGCCATGCCTGGATTAACGGGTACTCTAGCTGTTGCCATTCTGATTCCCACCACTTTCTCCATGGATCCGGTGATGGGTCTTGCCATGATGGGAGGGTCATATAGCGGTTCTATGTACGGTGGTTCAATAGCATCAATTCTTATGTCAACACCTGGTACTCCCGCAGCATTGTGTACATCGTTTGAAGGTTATCCTCTAACAAGGAAAGGCCGTGCGGGAATTGCCCTAAAAGTCTCGGCAGTTTCCAGCTTCTGGGGTGGAATTATCTCTACGGCCGTACTATTGATTTTCGCCCCAATTCTGGCTTATTTCGCCTTGAATTTTGGTCCTCCCGAGTATTTCCTCTTGGCTATTATGGGCCTGGCCAGTATCGTCATGTTTGCCAAAGGTAATATGATCAAGGGGTTGTTGTCGGGTTTTATAGGTCTGGCAATTTCTCTGATTGGTACAGACCCAATTTCCGGAAGCCTTCGCTACACTGGTGGTTTTCTGGAGCTTTATGAAGGGCTTGATTTTATGGCTCCTCTTATTGGAATGTTCTCCATTGCCCAGATGCTTACCCTGGCAGGAGAAAAGACTATTGCCAAGGGTGTAGGAGATGCTAAAGCGGTTATCAAAAAAGAAAAAATGCCTAAAGGATTGGTTAAACCCATAACTCTTGGTTCTTTTATGGGAACCGGAATCGGTATCCTGCCGGGCGCCGGTGCCACTATTTCAGCCTTTCTGGCATACCAGACTCAAAGGCAAATTTCCAAAAAAAAGCATGAGTTTGGAAAAGGAAGTCTTGAGGGGATTGCTGCTGCTGAAAGTAGTAATAACGCCGTAACCGGGGGATCTTTGATCCCTCTTCTGACCCTCGGTATTCCGGGAAATACAACCTCTGCAGCCCTTATGGGAGGTTTGATTATTCAGGGGCTTATCCCGGGTCCTGAACTGTTTACCCGGTATGCTGATGTTACTTATCCTTTTATCCTTTCCCTATTCGTTGCCAATGTCGTATTTCTGATGGTGGGATTGTTTTTTGCACCCCAGTTGGCAAAGGTTTCATTAATACCTACATCCCTGCTGATACCAGTTGTCTGTATGTTCTCGGTTATTGGTACTTATGCCATACAGAACAGCCTGTTTGATGTGGGAGTTATGATTATATTTGCTTTATTGGGATATTTTCTAAGTAAATATGGTTTTTCCATGGGAGCACTGGTTCTGGGGCTAATCCTCGGACCTATTGCAGAAAAAGGATTTGCCCAGGGAATCTTGATGGGTAAGGGATCTTATTCTATTTTTGTTACCCGTCCTACAAGTATCGTTTTGATTGCAATCACAGTCATTCTGATCGTTTCCAGTTATTTTACCGCACCAGAAATGGATCCAACCGAAGAATCGGCAATTTAAAAAGAGTATTAAATAAATCAGGGGTTGCTTCAGGGCAACCCTTTTTAAGTTATGAAGGAGTGCAGCTATGAGTATGTGGAACCTATTTTCGCTGGTAGGGGGGCTGGCGATATTTTTGTATGGCATGATAGAAATGAACAAGCATCTCACTTCTATTGCCGGCAGCAAAATGAAGTCTATTATGATGACTCTTACAAAGGGACCTGTTAGGGGATATTTTACTGGTCTTGGAATTACTATTGTGAATCAGTCTTCCTCAGCTACAACGGTTCTGGAGGCGGCTCTTGTGGGAGCAGGTCTTATGACATTTCACCAGAGCCTTGCTGTAACCCTTGGAGCGGAACTCGGCTCGACTTTTCTCCCTCAGTTGATTGCCTTTCCTTCTATAACCAAGTTTTCCTCCTTGATTGTTTTCGTCGGGTTTTTGCTCCGCATTACTTCAAAAGACAGAAAGAAAAGACACATAGCCATGACAGTATTCACTTTCGGGCTCCTTTTCCTTGGTATGGATATGATGTCCACTTCACTTAAACCCCTAAGAAGCTTTGAACCTTTTATTCTTTTAATGAAAAACATCGAAACACCAATTCTGGGAATTCTTTTGGGTGTGATTTTCACTATGATTATCCAATCCTCCGGTGCCACCACCAGTATTACCATTGCTATGGCACTTTCTGGTACGATCAGCCTTGAACAGGCTATTCCCATCAATTTGGGCGCTGCTGTAGGAACCTGTATAACGGCAGTTCTGGGGAGTATTACACTAAATCGTGAAGCCAAGAGGTCCGCTTATATCCATATTTTGTTTCAGCTTATCGGGGCTTTTTGGGTCTTTATCCTTCTGTCCATCCCCTTTCAGGGGGAACGTCTATATATCTGGGCTATCAAATGGTTTACACTGAATGTTCTGAGAACAGATAGCCTGGCCAGGCAAATTGCCATGGGTTTCACTTTTATGCCTATCATTAATCACATCATTGTCTTTCCCAATCTAAGGCTTATCCTCCGTTTCTTTAATCGGATTTTTCCTGAAGGTGAAGCCGTGAAACCCTTTGGTGTTAAATACATCAAAGACCGGCTCATCAGCAGCAGCGTTGATCTTTCTCTCCTGATGGCAAAAAAAGAAGTTCTAAGAGTAGCGGATTTTATCCAGAGTATGATTATTGATATGAAAACAGGTTTCAGTTCCAATGATATTTCAGTTTTTAACCGAGTCCGTGAACTTGACTCTAAAGTGGATACTCTTCATGCTTCAATAATTCATTTTCTGGCCAAACTTTCGCAAGAGGAGCTTTCTGAAAAAGAGTCCGCTCTTTGTGTGAACTATATGTATATTCAGAATGAACTGGAATCCATTGGCGATCTTATAGATAAAAATATTATGAGCCTGTTTGAAAAAAAAGTTGATCAGGACCTTAAATTTTCAGAAGATGGATTTCATGAACTGGAACATCTCATTTATAGGGTCAATAGAAATTTTGAGTATTTGATCCAGGCTCTGAAGGATGATGATTTGAGAATGGCTAAAAAAGTCCTTGATTTTCATAAGAAGAAAGAAGAAGAAAAATATAAAAAGCTTCATATTGAAAGATTGTATCAGGGGCAGTCGGAGTCGATTGCTACATCCTCGGTACACCTGGATCTCATTAGTTATCTTTCCAGGATCAACGGACATATTGCTTACATAGCCAAGCGACTGAGCCGTATTAATTAATTTTGCAGTTTTATCATTATGGATATAAGATATTGAAAGGGATTCAAATGAATAAATGTAAAATCATAATGATATTTTTAAGTCTTTTTATTCTCTTGGGTGCAGGTCAGCTCTGCTGCCAGGAGCAGGGGAGCAGTGAAACTCTCAAATTTGGTTATTCCTCAAGCCAGAATCCTTCTCTTCTCATTGAGAGTATGACTCCTTTGATGGAGATAATGTCTGAAGGGTTAAATGTCAAAATTGAATTTGTTCATAAGAAGACATTTTCTGAGATGCAGAAAGCCTATATCAATCAGGAAATTGATTTTGGAATTATTAATGCCTTTTCATTCTTGAGGGTTATTCCCTATGATGCCGTTATTCCTATTGCCGCAAGGAAAATACAAAATTCAAAGAGTTATCAGAGTTTCTTTTTTACCAGAAAAAATAGTGGAATCAAGTCTATAGACGATCTTCATGGAAGGGTTGTTGCTCTAGGTGATCCATATTCAACTAGTTCTTATTTGATTCCTCATGAAATGTTTAGAAGAAAAAATATTGAACCCGAAACCGATTTTTCTGAAACAATAATAATTTCAAAACAGGATTCTTTGATCCTCTCTGTTTTAAACAGAACTTCAGATGCTGGAGTCTGTGCTTCATTTATTTATAATGAACAATCCGAAGATATACGAGAAGAGCTATACGTCTTTGACCGCTCCGAACCTTTTGCTCTGGGACCATTTGTTGTCAATAAGAACCTTGATCAGGAGACAATAAAGACTATCAGAGATATTTTATTGACACTTCCTGAAACAGAAAGAGGCCAAAGGGCTTTGAACAGGGCTGGAATAGAAGGATTTGAACCTGTGAATATTGAGGATTATGACAGTCTTATCAAAATTGCGAAATCATTAAATATTAACTGAGTTGGAGACTTCTCTAATATCCCGGATATAAAGATCGTTGGCGATCTATTCTACTTGCTTTCTGATCTATTATGATTCAAAATGAGTCAAGAGACTATATCTTTACAATAGTTAAGGGAACAAGGGCGTATGAAGATGGAAATCCCCGCAGAAAGGCGTGCCCGCATTCTGCATCTTTTAAAAGAGAAAAGGATCGTTCGGGTCGATGAGCTGAGCCGGGATCTGGATGTCTCTGTTATCACTATCCGCCGCGATCTGGCCTGTATGGAATCAGAGGGCCTTTTGGAGCGTACACATGGGGGAGCGATACAGTCTCATGTCCAGATTAATGAGCCTTCCTATCTGGATAAGGGGCAGACAAATGTTCCAATAAAAAAAGCTATTGCCAAAAAAACGGTCTCTCTTATAGAACCTGGTGAAACAGTCTATATTAACAGTGGATCTACTACGGCGCTTGTTATCCATGAACTGGTACAGATCCCCAGACTTACCATTGTCAGTAATAATGCGGCAGCCCTTTATAATCTGGAAACAGCGGCAGACTGTGAGTTCATTCTCACTGGTGGTACCTTGAGAACTGGAACAGGTTGTCTTGTTGGTGAAGGAGCTTTAGACCCTTTGTCTCAAAGTTACCCAACCACCAGTATTATTGGGATAGATGGGATTTCTCTTCGCCGGGGGCTCACGTCTCACAATCCTCATGAAGCTGCGGTAAGCCGGAAAATGATAGAGCAGACAGCCGGCAGGGTTATTGTCGTGGCCGATTCCAGTAAGATTGGCACCTTATCGCTTCATTATATTGCCTCTATTTCATCTGTATCCTTCCTTATTACAGATTCTCTACCTGATCCGTCAATGAAAAAAGATTTTTTTGCTGCGGGTGTACGCTTGATCGTTTTAAATGATTTAGAATGAATTATTATGATCGAATACGGTGTCGTTTGAAGAATAATTTTTAAATATTCCTGAAATAATCTAAAAACGATCTTATAAGTTGACAAATAGATCATTAACGATCTAATATGAAAATAGAAAAGATAACATTTATATGCTAATAGAATGAGAATAAAGGAGGCTGGTATGGGATATGCTGATGCTTATAAAGATTGTGAATGGATGGACTTTGAAGTCCTAGAAGATTTCATGAAGCAGGTTTTGCTCAAAAGTGGTATACCCGAGGGTGATGCAAATATCATCTCGGATGTTCTAATCGAATCGGATAAGAGAGGGATTGACTCCCACGGTATCGGCCGGTTGAAACCTATTTATATCGATAGACTTGATGCAGGGATTATGAATCCCCTCACGAAGGTTGATGTCATCAAGGAAACGACCACAACAGCGGTATTGGATGGTAATAACGGTTTAGGTCATGTGGTTGCCAAACAGGCCATGCAGATGGCCATTGATAAAGCCAAAGAACATGGGATGGGTATGGTCGCCGTTCGGAATTCAACTCACTACGGTATTGCCGGGTACTATACTTCCATGGCTACAAAAGCCGGAATGATCGGCATGACCGGGACAAATGCCCGGCCTTCTATTGCTCCGACTTTTGGGGTAGAAAACATGCTGGGTACCAATCCTCTGACTATTGGACTTCCCACAGATGAAGAGTTTGATTTTAATCTTGACTGTGCCACATCGGTGTCCCAGAGAGGAAAGCTGGAAGTGTATGGACGGGCAGGAAAAGACCTCCCTCCAGGTTGGGTTATTGATGAGAATGGTAAGACTCGAACGGATACACAGCAGGTTCTCATTGATCTGACAAAGGGCAAGGCCGCCCTGGCTCCCTTAGGCGGGATTGGAGAAGAAACTGCCGGATTCAAGGGATTTGGGTACGCCACAGTTGTAGAAGTCCTGTCTGCGGCGTTGCAGGATGGAAAGTTTATGAAAGACTTGAACGGCTTTGATGAAGAAGGGAACAAGATTCCCTATCCTCTAGGACATTTTTTCATCGCCATCAATACAGATGCCTTTATGGGTGAAAAGGTTTTTCGTAAAATTGCCGGATCTATCATGAGAGGTTTACGGGATTCTAAGAAAGCTCCTGGAGAGGAAAGAATCTATACTGCTGGAGAGAAAGAGTACCTAGCCTGGCAGTACAGAAAGGATCATGGCTGTCCGGTTCCTTCGGTTCTGCAGAAGCAGATGTCCGAACTACGGGATCGTTGGAATTTGGATTTCAAGTTCTCTTGGGATTCCTGATTTTCTCGTTTCAAAAATAGATTAAGAATTAATACGAAAGGATATAAATAATGGATGATATGAAAAAGAAAGCCCTGGAATATCACGTAATGGATGGTAAACCGGGAAAGTTGGAAGTCATCGCTTCCAAACCTTGTGTCACAGCCGATCAACTTTCTCTAGCTTACTCTCCGGGAGTTGCTTTTCCAGTTCTGGAGATCGCGGAAAATCCTCTGGATGCCTATAAATATACCGGAAAGGGTAATCTTGTCGGTGTCATTTCAAATGGAACAGCTATACTAGGCTTAGGCGACCGCGGGGCTCTGGCAAGTAAGCCTGTTATGGAAGGTAAGGGAGTTCTGTTCAAACGATTTGCTGACATCGATGTTTTTGATATTGAATTGGACACAAAAGATCCTAAAAAAATCATTGAAATTGTCAAAGCCATGGCTCCAACATTCGGTGGTGTGAACTTAGAAGATATCGGCGCCCCCGAATGTTTTGAGATTGAGCAGACATTGATCAAAGAGTGTAATATTCCTATTTTTCATGACGATCAGCATGGAACTGCCATCATCGCCACAGCCGCTATGATGAATGCAGCAGAGATTACCGGAAAGAAGATTGAGGACCTCAAGGTTGTTGTTAATGGAGCAGGTGCTGCCGGCATCAGTTGCAGCAAGATGTTTCTGGCTGCAGGAGTTCGGCGGGAAAACCTTCTTTTGCTGGATTCTAAGGGGGTCCTCTATAAAGGAAGAACCGAGCGTATCACGCCTGAAAAAGTTGAATTCCTTATCGATACTGAAAAAAGAACTCTGGGAGATGCCATGGTAGGAGCCGATTTTTTTATTGGCCTCTCTGTTCCTGATTGTCTCACTCCTGATATGTTGAAGAGCATGGCCAATGATCCTGTTATTTTTGCCATGGCTAATCCAAACCCGGAAATAAAGCCGGAACTGGCTCTGGCAACAAGGGATGATGTGATCATCGGGACAGGCCGAAGTGACTATCCGAACCAGGTCAATAATGTTCTGGGATTTCCCTTCATTTTCAGGGGAGCCTTGGATGTAAAAGCCAGTAAGATTTCTGAAGGTATGAAAATGGCAGCGGCTATGGCCTTGGCCTCTCTAGCAAAAGAGCCCGTTCCTGAAGAGGTTCGAAAAGCCTATGGGAGAGATTTCAAGTTCGGGAAAGAGTATGTTGTTCCTAAACCCTTTGACCCCCGGGTCATCGAATGGGAAGCCGTGGCTGTTGCCAAGGCTGCCTGTGAAGAAGGCTTGGCGGCTGATCCTATAACAGACTGGGATGCCTACAGATCTACTTTGAAGAAAAGAATGGAGAAATACTGGCAATAGTCGCTTTACGGGTTTGAGAGGGACAGTAAAAACGAGAAAAGCAGCTTCTGGGATATAAAAGAAATTTCAATTGCCAACTGGCTGCTTTCATCTTAGAATTCAAACTGTAAGGCTCTAGGACTAGAGATTGAAATTACCGGGACTCCTATGGTGTTTCGGTAGTTTGTAGGCCTTCGGCCATGAAATGGAAATCACCGGGACTCCTGCTGGGGCCCCGGTAGCTTTGATAGGAGTTTTCAATGCAAGTACTGAATAGAATGACAAAAAATCCAGTTTCTGTTTCTCCCCAAACACCAGTCTCTGAAGCCCGTAACAAAATGAAAAGAGAAAAAATTCATCGACTTCCAGTCGTTGATAAAACGGGTCACCTTATGGGCATTATAACAGAAAAAGACATTCTGTATGCCTCTCCATCCCCGGCAACATCCCTAGACGTTTTTGAGATAAGTAACCTTCTGGCTCATTTGGAAGTCCATTCCGTGATGACCAAAGATGTTATCACCATTGGACCTGATACTCCACTTGAGGATGCTGCCCGTATCATGGCTGATAATAATATCGGAGGTTTGCCCATCATTGAAAAGGGTATACTCGTTGGTATTATAACAGAATCGGATCTCTTTAGGGTCTTTGTTGAACTCTTTGGAGCCAGAGAGAAAGGTATCAGGCTTACTGTTCTCATGCCCGAGAAACGGGGAGAGTTGGCAGAACTTTCAAAAGCCATTGCCGATTGCGGTGGAGATATTGTTTCTTTTGGGAATCTGCTGGGAGAAAATGCCACAAACAGGTATGCCATTATCAAGGTCCAGAACATCAGTGAAGAAGAGCTAGTAAAGACCATACAACCTTATACTGAGCGGATTGTAGACGTCAGAGAAATTTAGGCTGTTTTTGAGTGAAATCAGTACCCTTGAATATGTTCTTATAGAAAATTAGGCTTTCTCAGGGAAGATCCTATTCTGAAAAGGTCCTGCATTTAGTACAGGATTGTCAGAAGGATCAGCAGGCATACAGAAATGATTGTACTCAAGGAAAGGGTATTGTTAACATAGTCCAGGTTCTCCTTATCTTCCTGCTTCATATAGATGGATATTACGAAGGGGGAAGGGAGGAGGAACATCGTTAGCAGGGCCATCTCATAGATGCGGTCAAGACCAAGATAATTCCTAATGATAAGGGTATTCACCAGAAAGGCCAGACCTATCAGTAAGGTTTTACGGACCATGATTGTCATAAGAGCCAATGTCATGCCTGATTTTTTGAAGTTTAACTCATATCCTATCATCAATGAAATAAGGGGAACTGTGAGGTTCCCTGTCAGTGTAAGGAACTCACCCAGGGCCGTTGTCAATGAATTGGGATCGACCAAGGGCTTGATCATACCGGTTATGAGCCCAGCAAATATGGCCAAAATTACGGGTGACTTTAAAAAAGAAAGCAAAATAGACTTTGGAGAACTGTTGCCTTCCTTTTCTCTGATTAAAAGTGTCATGAGAACGAAGAACACAAAGAGTACCTGACCCAGGTCCATGAGAGCAAATTGGGCTATATGTTCTTTTCCATAAATAGAGAGAAACAAAGCATAACCCAACATTCCCATTTCAAATCCCCCCATCATCAAGGGCCAGTAGGGGGTTCTGATTTTCAGGATGCGGGCTGTGACTCTCCCTATAAGAACCATCATTAGGCAGATTAAAAAGATGGTGATGACCAGTAGAAGGTGGGATGCTTCGAAACTGATAGACGCAAAAGCCTGGAATAAGAGAGCCGGGAGTGCCAGAGTAGAGACTATCTTTTTTATATCCTGGCTGCTGTTTTCCTTTAGAAATTTTTTCTTTCTAAGGAGAATACCCAGGGAAAAAAACAATAGCACAGGCAGAATGCTCAGAAAAGTATCAATCATGGTTGTTCCTTATTCGAAGGCTTCCTCCATATTACAATAAATGACTATATTGGAACAATTAAATACTGCAAAAAACATTTTATTCATAACCTATGTCCCGGAGAACACAAGGCTTTTTTCAAAATAAATATTGACAACCTCGTGTTTTTAAACCATTTATAAAAGCAGTTACTGCGCCATTGTCGATGGCCATTAATCACAGACTAAGGACCCTTTAAGCTAACAAACGTCTGTTATCATCTTCATTTAATTGCTTTGTCTTTTGGAGTTGGTTTCAGTTTGTGGTTTACTGGGGATACCCCTCTTACTACGCCTAGATTGTTCTCCAGCAAAGCAGATCAGAGGTTCTCATGAAAAAAGAATTATGGTTTCTGACTCAAAACGATGAGCTGGTAGATGTTTACAATGACCGGGATATCGCAACAGAAGAACGTATATATCTGAAAGAGGACAATCCTCTTGATCATATTACGATTCATTCTATAGGTTTTGCCGAATTAAAAAACTACCATGATGAATATGAGTTTGCTATGGAAAGGGGTATGCTCGATGAGTGAAACAACCGTGCAGGATGTTTATTTAGGGAATTTGAGTTATGACATTTCTGATGAGGATTTATATGAAATCCTGGAACAATTCGGTCCGGTTACAGATGTCAATCATATTCAGAAAAAAGGAATAGCCTATGTCAAATTTGCACAGGAAGAGGATGCTGAGATGGCTATCAAGTCGCTTGAAGGAGTCCCCTTTCTAGGCAGAAAACTGATCATGGACTGGGCTAAACCCAAAAAGATGTCGACCCGGAAATAATTGATCGACCGGTGTCTGTGTTAATCTTAGACAGAATGATGGTGCAGATGATAGTACAGGCTGCATCGTCATTTGCTTGAGTTGGGGGGGGAGACCTCCCTTTGTCTGATGATATCGAAAAAAGGTGTCTTCCTGTCTCTCACACAACGAGCGGCATAAATATACATCGCGGCCGACCATGTTTGCCAGTCCTGCCCCTGTATTGACCCATCCTGAGCCTTAATCCATTCATTAAAACCAAATGTAAGATCCTTGTTCCCGGATTTTTGGACAAGCTCGGTGAGAACCATGAGTTTTTCTTCAGCAAGATCATATTCTTCTGCGGCTACAAGGGCTGCAATATAAAAACCGTTGATAAAAGGCCAAATTCCTCCATTATGGTACTCTCCTGGCCTATTGTACTGCTCATAGCGATCCAGCCAGTCAGGATCTTCTTTTCTCATATACGGGAAAAAATTGGGGGGCAGATCCACAATCAAGTCCCCATTTGTTTTTAGAAACTCGCACTCTCTGCTGATCCATTTAACAATATTTTTTGCCCTTTTCAGGGGAGCCAGCCCTGTTAGGATGGCAAGGCTGTTTCCAAGAAGGTCAAAGCGCTCACTACTGTAAACTTTGAAGGACCAGAAACCATAGTAGGGCTTTTCTTTTTCTCTGAGCTTGCTGTGAACATGACTGTGTGCCCTTCCTTCCTTAATATCAAAACAGCAGAAGGACTGAGCCAGGCCTGCCGCCTGATTCTTTTCTCCGAAAAACCGAAGGTAAGCATAGGCTAATGTGTTTACATATAATCCATAACCGATGACCCACTGTTCGTCCCGCCAGTCTGTTGTAGGCAGTTGTCCTATGAGAGCGCTGTCTGTAGGACTCTGGTAAGTCATCCAATTTAAAGCTTGACGTGCTGATTCTTCCAGGAATTCCTTTTCTCCCGTTGCTGCTCTGAATAGGGCCAGTCCAAGAAGATAGAGCGGGGTTGTATCGCTGGCTCCTCTGTTTTTAGAATCATGTACCAGCGATGGGATCTGTCCGTGAGGAGATTGATTCGAAGCCAGAGTCTGGAGTGTCATTCTCATCTGGTCCGTTAGGATCGGGTCATCACAAAGGAGCATTCCCGGCATGGCGATCATCAGATCTCTGGTGTAGGGTTCGGGATATCCCCACCCAGCCGTGCGTGGCAGGTTTTCAAAAGGGCCAAATGCATTATGTCTCAATACTTCATGAGCCGCCAGCTCAGCCTTGTGAATCATATCCCACTGATATTTGTCCATGTCCCTACTTACCCAGCTTTTTTTGAACTATCTGCATAAACTTTTCAGCAACAACCATATAATCAAAATTCTTGACGACATGGTTTCTTGCGGCATTTCCCAGGCGGTCTCTCAGGGCTTTATCATTCATCAATTGAAGGAGAGAATCGGTAATATCGGGAATACTAGCCCGGTAATCCACAATTCTGGGAGGATCAAAAACAAACTTAGTATTCTCTTCATATCCTGATTCTTTTCCCAGTATTGTTTCGTGGAGGAGAATCTTTTGTGCAACACTGGCCAACATGGCTGTTTCTCCATGAATCATTGTATCCTTGGGGCCCATGGCATTGATGCTGATAACAGGTTTGCCACAAGCCCCGGCTTCTACTTGAGGCATACCAAACCCCTCCAAACGGGCGGGCGCAGCATATATATCACAGGCATTCATCAGGTAGGGAATGAAGTTCCGGGAGATGATACTTGTCTGAAAATCCATTTGTTTTTCGATACCCAATTGTTTTGCCAGTTTCTCATCCATAGAATTCTGAGAGGTCGTCCTGTCCTGAGGCCAAACCTTGCAAATATAACGCCAGTCTGGAACTTTACCCTCCAGGCTTGCTAAGGCCTGCATCACTTCCTGAGCACCCTTGGAAGCAGCATCTCCTCCGATGGTCAGTATCATCAATTGATCTTCCGAGATTCCCAGATTTTTTCTAATGGATTGAATTTTAGGATCATCCTTGGAAATCGGCTTGAATATTTCTGTTTCACACCCTACTGGCAATACTTCAATATTCTCTTTTGAAATGCCATCCCGAACATACATGTCTTTAACCCATTGAGAGGTCACCAGGATGAGGGGCAGTTGATTCAAAACATCCTGGTAGTTGGCAATGTAACCGTCGGCAACGAGCCAGGGAACGGGTAGTACCGCGAACTTCTGCGGGTGAAGAATGATATCCGGAGTGTAACCCCAGTACCCGACTCCGGTGACCACATCCGGTTTAAACCATTTGTAATACCACTCTTTTTCCATGGTTGAGCAGGAGTTGACGGCATAAACATCCACACCCATTTTTTTAAGTCCCCGATAGAGCATGTCCCCCTGAGTTGCCAATCCTCCAGGAGACGGGGGATAATCGTACATAACCAGAACTTTCATAGTCTATATATCCTTTTTTAACCATTCTGCGGCTTGTGTTGTACTCGTGAATTGCCAAAAGGCTTCTTGTTCGGGAGTCGTTCTGGCTTCAAAACTATCTTTGTTGAATCCATAAATATCAGTAATGATTCTGTACTTTTTCTGCCAGATCTCCTGGTCCAGGCGGCATTGGACCGGCGCGGAAGAAATGCTTTTGGGTAAGGTTGATTTGTTACGGTCTTCGTAAGCAAAGAGTCTTAGTTCCTGCGATCTTAAACGTCCGGAAATCCAGAGGTTCAATACGGTCCGGCCTATTTCTTCATGCCTTTTGTGCCGTGTGTATTCTCCTGCTGGACTGTGGGTGTAGATCATGTCAAAACTTAGCCGGGGGAGATGACTGAGGATGGTGGAGGTTATCAGCTCCTCATCAAGGCTCAATTGTTCGGGACCATCATCCAGATCTGCCATAGCACCACTGGCACCCCATTCATCAAGTACCCGAAAAAATTTGGGCGACCGATCTGTATCGGACAGTCTACAGAGGCTCAAAATAAAACAATCTTCAAACTTTTCAGTCAGTATTGTTCCAGCGGCCCAGAGAGTCTCATCATCGGGGTGTGCCACGATGACTGCAACACTCTTTCTCATCTCTTTATCCAAACCATATGGATGCCTTCTTTCTATGAATGATAATTCAGTCAATATCCGGACACAAGATTTTTCTTATTCTTTCATCAGCAATATTTCAGATTTATCAACTATTTGGAAAATAATGATGTAGTTGGAGTATGGATGAATTAAAATTGCATAAGGAGCTAGATTAAAATATACACTATTGATAAGAGGATTTTTTATGCAGGTTCATGTGAAAAGACGGGATGTCACTTTCAATCCTGATCTGTCTAGGGTCATTGCCAGATACTTCTATACCGGTGATGAACGCAGTGCCATAATAGTCAAAAGCATTTTGGATCTCAGTGATGATGAAGTCAAAAATCAACTGAATCAGATCCTTCGACGGTATTCAAAAAGACACCGCAATATTTCCAAGGTTTTTGAAAAACATTTTGATCTCCTGAATCATCTTCTTTCGCAGATGGAGATTGATAGAAATAAGGTGGATACAAATAGGCGTGTTCTTATCGGAGCCTATTTTACTATGGAGTATTCCGTCGAGGCGGCAGCCTTTTTTAATCCTTCCATCGTTGAATCGCCGGATCAGCTGGGCTTACTCCCTGGAGAAAAGAGGGTTATTCTGAGTTTCCGTGCCACAGGAGAAGGCCATCTTTCATCCATTGTTTTTCGTTCAGGCATAGTGGATAGAGACGGGAATTTTAAAATGGATCCAGTGGGATCCATGCTGGCGGAAGCCGAGAGGATCAAACGACATCTATATAATAAGAAGCAGTTCTTACAGGACCTAGAAGAGCTGCAGGACCATCAGGATAATCTCATTCCCAAAGATGCCCTCTCCTGCCTGGGCGATGACTTTACCTATGGAGAGTTGGAATCGTGTATAAAGGAGGTCATGGAACGCGAAGGGATTACCTCAATGGAGGAAAACTCTTGCTATAGTAAAATCATGTGGTTGGCATCATCCCATTATGAAATAGATTTTTCCCTTGATTCTTCGTTGTGTGAAAGGGTTATTTTCCCGATTTCTTCTACAGAGAGGCGGGGGATTGAGGATGCCCGGTTTGTCAAATTCACCGATGAGGGAATGACCCAGTACTATGGGACATACACGGCGTATGACGGAATGACTACCATGCCAAAACTGATCGAGACAAGTGACTTCTATCATTTCAAGGTTCATCCACTTCATGGGAATATTGCCAGGAACAAGGGGATGGCTCTTTTTCCAAGAAAAATAAGAGGTAAGTATGCCATGCTCTGCCGGATGGACGGCAGGAATAATTACATCTCCTTCTCTGACAATCTAAACCTGTGGACAGAGGCTAAAATGGTTCAGTCTCCCCGATATACCTGGGAGTTTATCCAGGTGGGGAACTGTGGATCACCCCTGGAGACCGAAGATGGATGGCTTGTTATTACCCATGGTGTGGGTGCCATGAGGGAATATGTTCTGGGAGCCATACTTCTTGATCTTGAGAATCCCGAAGTAGAAATAGGACGGCTGGATTCTCCCCTGCTCACGGCCAATGAGATGGAACGTGAGGGATATGTCCCCAATGTGGTCTATTCCTGCGGTTCCATCATTCATAATGAAGAATTGATCCTTCCCTATGCCGTTTCTGATTATTCATCAACATACTGTACAGTGAACCTTAGGGAGTTGCTGGCAGAACTGAAACGTGAAAAATAGTGTAAAGCATAAAGGTTACCCTTAGAGGGACTTTGTCTGCGATTGAAAGGGGGCGGAAAAAACCATTGTTTCTTCAATTCCCATCTGAGCTGCGGCATACCTTGCTACTGTCTGGTTCAGCCAGTTTGGTTGATGGGCATCCGAACCGATCACAAAGCGAAAACGGCTTAAGTGGGGAGTATAAAAGGCTTTGTAATTTTCCGCTTTCCATATATACCGGTTATTGACCTCAATATAGCAGTCGGTAGGGACTTTATCCAGATCTGCACCTATGGCGATGGGATGGGATATAATCACAGGTTTGCCTGTTTCCACGAGTCTTTCAGCCCCTTTGTATTCGGAGGCTTTATCACGGCAATGGTATATAAAGTAGTCAAAGGAGTAGTTCACAGCTTCAAGAACATCTATGCTGTCATTCACTTCACATCCGCAATAAAAGCCATGTTGGTGCAGGTCTGCCTTGTACTTTTGAAAAACGTCACCTTTGAGGTATCCGAAATGATCGCTGATGCCCCGAAGCTCTGCGTGATTCAGGTTCTCAATCAATTGAACGGTTTGCTGGGGGACAACGGCGCTGTCGCCAAATGAATATGTTGTATGGATATGGAGATCTTGTTTGATTCGTATATTGTTCATAGTTGCCTCTTGATAACTCATTCTGCCGCAGAGGGTCAAGAAAATTTAAATTATTTTCAGTTTTCTATTTATTGCCGGTTTCCTGGTTTGTAGGGGGTTCTCTTGTTCTATTTCAATAATAATATATAATAAAGAATGCATATCCCCTCAAGAAAACTAACACTTGTAGCACTGATCTCAATTATTGCTGTCTCATTTATTTCTGTCAGTTTCTATTCATATTATAGTGCCAGGGCTTCCATGAGAAAGGAGATTCTTCACTCTTCACTTCCTCTTTTGAGTGAAAATATCTACTCCTATATACAAAGCTACCTGACTCTGCCCATCAATATTTCTTCTGCTATGTCCAGAGATACATTCCTTGTGGACTGGATACACGATGGTGAATCGGATGAACAGGAGATTGTAGACTATTTAAAGGTTATAAAAGAAGAATTCGGATTTTTTACTGCTTTTTTGGTTTCAGAAAAAAGTGAGAATTATTATTACTATGACGGAATTCTGAAACAAGTCAGCCCGGTGGACTCTCATGATATCTGGTATTATAAGTTTGTTAACTCGGGCCTCGAATACGATTTGGATGTTGATTCTGATGAAGCTTCAAATGGAATTCTGACTGTCTTTATCAATTTTAGAGTTGTTGATTCCACAGGGCATTTTCTAGGTGTTGCCGGTGTCGGCATCCGGTTGGATAAGATCAGTGTCACTCTGGCCGAAAAAAAAGATGAGTATAAACGGGACATCTATATGGTTGATGATCGGGGAATTATACAAGTTCATCCGGATATCACTAAGGTTGAGACACTCTCTATTTATGATATTCCTGGATTACGGGATATTGCCGATGATCTCCTTAATCCTTCAGATTTTCCCACAGATCTTATTTATAATGCATCCCAGAATCCTTCGCTTATAAGTTCTCGGTATATGGAAGAACTGGGGTGGTTTATCCTTGTGGAACAGCATGAATATGAGTATATGGATGCTGCAAGGAGAAATCTCTTTATCAATATTGTGGTGGGTATTTTCACCACTATCCTTTTAGCTTATTTGAGCTCCAAAACTATCGGCAGTTTTCAGCTTTATCTGGAAAATTTAGCCAGTACGGATAGTTTGACCGGAGCCTTGAACCGGAGGGAGCTTGAAAAACGGTTTCTTACATCGATATATAGCATTAAGAGGTACGAATCAAAATATTCCATTATTATCATTGATCTGGATGACTTTAAGACCATCAATGACCAATATGGTCATGCCATAGGAGATAAGGTCCTGATCCGCATGACCGATATCATCCATGAAGTCATCCGTCCTACTGATGTTCTTGCTCGCTGGGGCGGGGATGAGTTTGTGATCCTTATGGGAGCAGACTCAAAGGTTGCTTTTGCTTCGGCAGAAAGGATACGGATTGCCCTTTCTGAACGGACCGTTTTCAATGATCTGGGAATCCAGGCTAGCATGACAGTGAGTATGGGGGTCTCTTCTGTTCGGGATGATGATGAACTGAAATCGGTCGTTCAACGAGCCGATGCGGCACTCTACCAGTCTAAAGGATCTGGTAAAAATCGTGTTGTTATCCTAGAGTAAGGATATGACCTGCATCTGCAATTAACTAGTTTCGTTAAAACTATATCGATAATAAAATATTGACACTGTTTCCTATTGGTGCCATGATAGGATGAGTCAATCCGGGAGGTCGTCATGAAAAGTCCAAAGACAATCACCATTTGCATGGGAAGTTCCTGTTTCTCCCGGGGAAATAATCAAAACCTGAAAATTATTCAGGAGATCATCAGCGGGTATGAGGGGATTGACGTACAGCTTTCTGGAGCTCTCTGTCAAGAACAGTGCAGTAAAGGGCCCGTCCTTTATCTGGGAGACACAATGTTCAGCTGTGTAGACAGTTCTGAAATCGCCGATCTGGTGGAAACATATATCAACTCATAAACAGGAAAATTGCTATCATGAAACTCAACCCTATCTATACAGAAATTACAGAGTGCCAGGATTGCTATAAATGCATCCGTCATTGCCCGGTGAAAAGCATAAAAGTGGAAGACGGCCATGCTAAAATTCTCGTGGATGATTGTATTCTCTGCGGGAATTGTTACCTCATGTGTCCTGTCGGGGCAAAGCGGATACGTAATGATCTGCCCAGGGCCCAACGGGCCTTGGAAGATCATGAAAAAGTCATCCTTTCTTTGGCTCCCTCTTTTGCTGGGGAGTTTCCCGGTATTTCTGAAAAGACTCTTATCCGGGCGATAAAGGACCTGGGGTTTTGGGCGGTTTCTGAAACGGCTATAGGGGCTCAGGAAGTGAGCCGGCATACCAATGCGGTGTTGCAGAAGGCAGACCATGGCGTTTTCATTTCGTCCGCTTGTCCCACCATGGTGGAGTATATTCATAAGCATAAACCCCAATATTCATCATCGATCATTGATCATCTTTCGCCTTTGCTCACTCACTGTCAGATGTTGAAGGAGCTCTATGGCGAGGATTGTATTATTGTTTTTGCCGGTCCCTGCATTTCCAAAAAAAGAGAAGCCGATCTTAGAGAAGACTTACTGCATACGGCTATAACCTTCAATGATTTGAAAAGCTGGTTTGCCCAGAATCAAATTGATCTCTCCTCGTTATCCGGTAGTGATGAGGAGAGTTTTGTCCCTCAGTTTTCCTATGACGGAGCCTCATATCCACTAGAAGGGGGTATGATCCGCAGTTTGAAGCTGCAGAAGACCATCCTCAAGGATAATCAGATGCTGAGCTTTACAAATGTTCATTCCATGGGAGGAGTCCTGAACAACCTAGAAGTGCTGGGGCAGAAGGAACCTCTGTTCCTTGAGCTTTTGGCCTGTGAAGGAGGGTGCATCAATGGCCCGGGCTGTGCTAAACATTCGGGAACAGCTGTGAAAGAGAAAATCCTTATGGATTATGCCACAAGCCGCAAAGAACAGGTCCCCCTCTATAAGTCCTGCACCAGTATCCAGTACGACCGGAAAATTAATGCAGTGAAGGTCGTATCCCATGATGAACTGGAAATCAGGAAAGCCCTGAGAAATATCGGTAAATACGATAGTGGAGACGAGAAAAATTGTGGAGCCTGCGGATATTCGACCTGCCGGGATTATGCCAGAGCCTTTCTGGATGGACGGGCCGAGAAAGATATGTGCGTCAGTTATCTCAGGACACTATCCGAAAAGAAGGCGGATGCTCTGATCAGATCCATGCCTTCCGGTGTAGTCATTGTGGATGCCGAGATGAAGATCATTCAGTGTAATAGAGCCTTTGCCACATTGATTGGTGAAGAGACTCTGGCTGCTTTTGAGGCAAAACCCGGTTTGAAGGGGGCTTCTTTATCAAAGATACTTCCTTTTACATCCCTGTTTCAGGGGGTTCTCTCCGAAGAAGGAGTCTTAACCGATCAGACATTTCATTTGGAGAACAAGGTTTTTACAGGTTCGGTATTCACCATCGAAAAGGATCAGGCCGTGGGGGCTATTTTTCAAGATGTCACTCTTCCCTGGGTTCAAAAAGATCAGGTCATTAAACAGGCCCGCAAGGTTATGGAAAACAGCATCTCCACGGTGCAGCAGATTGCCTTTCTATTGGGAGAGAATGCTGCTCAGAGTGAAGTCATGCTGAACTCCATCATCACCTCATTTAGTTCTGAATCAAACAGGGACTCTGATGATTAAGACTTTTTTTGACGTTGGATATTTTCAGATTACGAAGAAGGGTGAGTCGGCTCCCGGGGATGCCTTTCTGACTCAGAAGGCGCAGGGAAGGCAGAGGGTTATCTCTGTGCTCTCCGATGGTCTTGGAAGCGGTATCCGGGCCAATGTCCTTTCAACACTCACGGCGACCATGGCTCTGCGGTCTATCGAAAACAACCTGCCTCCCTTAAAAACAGCGGAACTCATATCCAGAACTCTTCCCGTTTGCAGTATCCGGAAAATCAGCTATTCCACCTTTACGATTGTGGATGTTGACGAACATGGTCTGGTTCAGATTGCCGAATATGACAACCCCCACTTTGTCCTGATACGGGATGGACAAATCGAAGAACCGGAATCTGAGAGCTTCAGCTTCAAGACAGTCAATACAAAACGGAATATCATCCGCTGCTCAAGCTTTCAGGCTGTCAGCGGAGATCGGCTTGTTTTTTTCTCCGATGGTGTGACCCAGTCGGGATTGGGTATGAAAGAGACTCCATTGGGATGGGGAGATGCGGGCGCCCGGCAGTTTCTATTGACGACACTTGTCTCACATCCGGAGTACTCCTCATCTCAGCTTTCAAAAGCCCTGGTTCGTGAAAGTTTGAAACACGATGTCTATTCTCCTAAGGATGATATAACCTGCGGATCTCTCTACTTCAGAAATCCCCGGCAGTTGATGATTGCAACCGGCCCTCCCTATGATCGTGAACGGGATAAACATTTAGCCGGGATGATCAGTGGTTTTGATGGAACGACAATCATTTCCGGAGGAACCACGGCAAACATTATTGCCCGGGAACTGGGGCGGAACCTCACCTTGGATTTGGGAAGCCAGACCGATACAATTCCCCCCTGTTCCACCATGGAAGGGGTCGATCTGGTAACCGAAGGTATTATCACCATGAGTCGGGTGCATGAGTACCTCGAAAAAAGGTTAGAACCCGTTGGCGGGAAGGGTGATCCTGCAGAACGCATTGTGAAAGAGATGATCAATTCAGATGTGATTCATTTTATGGTTGGTACCCGAATCAATGAAGCACACCAGGATCCCAATATGCCGGTGGCTCTGGAAATCCGGCGTAACTTGATCATCAGTATTGCAAACACCCTTGAAAAACTCTATTTCAAAGAAGTTCTCATCAATTATATCTGATATTTGAGCTATATTTAAGTTATGGATGAGAATAAAAGAATTAAGGAAGAGATCCTGTCTTTGATGACAAATCTGGAGACTCAGGATTTGGTATTTTTACGACAACAGGCTGAGGTTCTGGAATATAATCGGAAAGTCCGTATTCAAAGGGAATCCCGTACTGAAGAAGCCACCACATCTGAGGATGCACCTGGTGATTCAGTCGTTAAGAATCCTGTTTCTGATATTCCGAAGCTGTGGATAGAGCAGACGGAAAGGCCTAAGTTTTTCAATATCTGTGTTGGGAAGGTCCGCCTTTTTATGGATTCCAGTGAAATCCGGGCGCTCTATCAAATAGCATCTGCCGCCGGTTCTGACTCAGAAGCCGGTCCGCGTCTGTTTCGATGGATTCAAAAGGAACGCAGCGATATTCTTGCTGAAGTCTATATTCCCAATGGGAAGAGCCCGGTGCTGAAAGATTTGTACCAGGCCCTTCTGGAGAGTTTTACTTCTGCCTCATAAAGGCTGAGCCTCATTTGACAGATATTGATGAATTCCTCTGGCGGCAATCCTGCCATCTCCCATTGCCAGTATGACCGTGGCGGCACCCTGCACAATATCTCCACCCGCAAATACACCTTTCATTGAGGTCATTCCATTTTCATCTACAATGATATTTCCCCATTTATTGACTTCCAGTTCGGGAGTGGTTCCCGTTACCAATGGGTTTGAGCTGTTGCCCAAAGCGGTAATGCAAGTATCAATCTCCATCTGAAATTCACTTCCCTCGATGACCTCCGGACGGGCTCTTCCCGACTCATCTGGTATTCCCAATTTATACTTAAGGCACTCAATGCCCCTGACTCTTCCATTTTCATCCCCTAAGATTCGGGAAGGGTTGGTCAATAGATCAAATATGATCCCTTCCTCCCGGGCATGGAGAACTTCCTCTTTACGGGCAGGCATTTCGGCTTCTGTTCGTCTGTAGACAATGTGAACTTCTTCCGCCCCCATCCTGAGGGCGGTTCTCGCCGCATCCATGGCTACGTTACCTCCTCCGAAAACCGCTACTTTTTTAGAGGAATACAAGGGGGTCGCTGCATTGTCTCTATCATAGGCTTTCATTAGGTTTGTTCGGGTAAGGTATTCGTTGGCAGAGAAGACCCCCACCAGATTTTCCCCTTCAATATTCATGAACTTGGGAAGCCCTGCTCCGTTTGCTACATAAACTGAATCATATCCGTCTTTTTCCATCAGTTCTTTGATTGTTCTGGTTCTACCAATGAGGTAGTCATAGATGATTTTGACTCCCAGAGCCTCCAGATTCTCTACTTCTCTGCTGACGATGGATTTTGGCAGGCGGAACTCAGGGATGCCGTACACTGTGACGCCTCCGGCTTTGTGAAATGCTTCAAAAATCGTGACATCATGACCAAGGCGGGCCAGATCGGCAGCTGTGGTTAATCCGGAAGGGCCACTGCCAACAATGGCTACCTTTTTGCCTGTAGAGGGCTGTTTTGAATCAAGAGTGCTGTGGGAACTACCGTGGTCGGCCAAAAATCGCTCAATCCTGCCTATGGCCACCGACTGGAGTGGGTCTTTTTTAATTTTACCCAGGGTGCAGAGTTGCATGCACTGCTTTTCCTGCGGACAGACTCTGCCACAAATGGCAGGAAGTATGCTGCTTTCTTGGATGATTTGGAGGGCTTCATCAAATTTATATTGTGCCGCTGCCGCGATGAATCCCGGGATGTTGATGCCTACGGGACAACCGGCAACACAGGGGGCATTCTTACAACCCAGACAACGGCTGGCTTCGACAATAACCTGGCTTTCAGTATACCCAAGGGCCACCTCATCCATATTGTGTGCTCTAATTCGGGCTTCCTGGGCCGGCATCTCCTGCTGAGGAATGGCGGCTCTCTCTTTGGCTTTTAAGTCATGAAGTCCTTCAGGCAAGTTTAGCCGGTCTTTTATATCATCAGCTTCCCGGCTCAGAAGAGCAGGTTCTCTGTATTCTGTCATGGTTGAGTTCCCCCCTTAATATGGTCTTTTGCCAATGCATCCATGCGGCATTGATGTTCTTTTTCCTGTTCTTTGTAAGAGGACATCCGGCTCATCATAGAGTTGAAATCTACTTTGTGGCCATCAAACTCAGGACCGTCGACACAGACAAATTTTGTGCTGTCTCCTACTGTGACCCTGCATCCTCCGCACATACCTGTACCGTCTACCATGATCGTATTCAGCGATACGACTGTGGGTACCGCAAAGGGACGTGTTGTTTCACTGCAGAACTTCATCATCACAGGAGGCCCAATGGCAACAACCTCTGCGGGGGGTACATCCGACTCACAAAGTTCTTTCAAGGGCTCTGTGACCAGGGCCTTGCGGCCTCTACTTCCATCATCCGTGCAGATAATCAGTTCATCCGATAGCTCTGCCATTTCATTTTCCAGTATTAATAGATCCTTGTTCCTGGCTCCCATGATGGTGATGACCCTGTTTCCGGCGGCTTTGAATGCCTGAACTATAGGATAGAGGGGAGCTGTACCAATGCCTCCACCAACACATACAACCGGGCTGCTGTGTTTCCTTATATGAGTTGGTGTCCCTAGGGGCCCCAGAACATGAGAAATGCCTTCTCCTTCCTTCATCCGGCTTAGTTGGAGGGTCGTCCCGCCTACAGCTTGAAAGATGATGGTAATACTCCCTTCCACTTCGTTGCCATCGGCAATGGTCAGGGGGATTCTTTCTCCATAATTGTCATCCATCATGAGGATTACAAATTGGCCGGCCCTTCGAGATTGGGCAATATGAGGAGCATGGAGTTTCATGAGATAGACATCAGATGAAAGCTGCTCTTTTTTGAGTATTTCAATCATAGGGGCAACTCCTGTTTTGGTTTCAGAGCCAGCTGATTTTCGACTTCTTCAATGACTGAGGCCATTGTTGCCTTATGGATCTTCGTCTTTCCCACTGTGACTGTGGGGCCATGGGAACAGTTTTCACTGCAGAAGGTCGCCTTCAAATCTATTCTGTGTTTCCATCCTTCTTGATCCATTTTGTGAGTCATTCCTGAAAGGATCTCCTGGGAACCTCTCAAGAAACAGCTGGTCCCTACACAAACGTTAATTTCAACAGGTGTTTCATGTCCCGTATTTGTCAGTTCTAGAGCCCTGTTATCGATCCTCTTGCGGCTCTGATAGTGGGTGTGCACCAGGGTATGGGCTTCTGAACTTCCTGGTTTACCACCTAAAACTTTTTCATATATCTTCTGGATGTAGGGATTTTCTTCCGGACAGTGTATGGGAGTCATATTCCCTGCTTCTTTGAGGATGGTCCTCCGTTTCTGTATGGTCTCCCTTTCGTAAGAGACAGGCTGACCCGCTCCGGCAATACAGCCACCCGGGCAGGCCATGACCTCTACAATGTCGTATTTCTCTTCGCCGGAGTCCATCTTCTGGATGAGTGTCTCTGCGTTTTTCATCCCCGATACGATTGCCATTTTGATATTAAGGTTTCCCTCCTGTAAAAGCACTTCTTTCCAACAGTCCTTTTCTTCGGGAAAGAAGGAGTCCAGGTCTTCACCATTGAGAGCCCTGGAGGCATAACGGGCTACAGCCTCTGAGACTCCATGGCTGCTGCCGAAACCAAGGCCGGATTCGGAATAGAGTCCGAAGGGGAGGTCGGGAGCCGAGGGAGGCAATTCGGAAAATACGATTCCTGCTTCTCTTATCATCCGTCCCAGTTCTTGTGTGGTCAGGACATAATCGATAAAGGGAACACCCTTGCGGCTTAGTTCGGGTCTGGTCTTCTCAAATTTCTTAGCTGTACAGGGCATTATGGAGACCATGACAATGTCCTCCTCTCCTTTCTGTTCTGTCACGGTTAACTGTTTTTTGGCCAGAGAACCCACCATTCCCTGGGGAGACATACAGCTGGATAGATTGGAGATCAGTTCGGGATGAAACTGTTCGGCATACTTGACCCATCCCGGACAACAGGATGTAAAGAGGGGCAGGTTCTCTCCCTTTGCGGCCCGTTCCAGATATTCCTGAGTTTCTTCCATCACCGTCAGGTCGGCCCCAAAGGAGGTGTCGTAGACCTCTTTGAATCCCAGGCTCTTCAAGGCTGTCATTATTTTTCCCAGAGTCACCGAAGAGTCGGGAAGATCAAACATTTCTCCTATTGAGGCTCGAACAGCCGGAGCGATTTGGGCCACAACAGATTTTTTCTTATCTGCAAGGGCATTCCAGACATCATCAATTTCACTTCTTGGAACTATGGCTCCTGTGGGGCAGACTGCCGCACATTGACCGCAGTTGATGCAGTCTACCTGGGCCAGGCTTTTATTAAATGCCGGAGTGACAACAACATCTTCTCCCCTGTAGGCAAAATCGATGGCCCCGACACCCTGAATTTCATGGCAATACCGGACGCAGTCACCGCAAAGCACACATTTGTCGGGATTGCGGATCAGGCTGGGAGAAAGCAGGTCGGGCAGACGATGTTCTCTGGTCTTTTTGTAGGGGATCTCTTTTACACCCAGATCATTGGCCAGCTCTTTCAATTTGCAGGCGCTGGATTTTTCACAGCTTGTACAGCTGTTGTCATGATTGGCCAGCAATAGTTCCAGGAGAGTCTTTCGCATTTTTCTGAGCTTGGGGGTATGGGTCTGGATGACCATGCCGTCCCGGGGTGGAGTGGAGCAGCTCGTATCTATGCCCCGGCCTTCAATGTCTACAACACAAAGACGGCAGGCTCCGTAAATACTCAACTCTGAATGATAGCAGAATGTGGGCATCTTCACCCCTGATTTCCTGATCAAAGAGAGGAGGTTTTTCTCTCCTTCAATGACAACCTTTTTTCCATTTATAGTGACACTTCCCTTCTGATTCACACTCTACCTCCTACGCTGATGGCATCGAAACGGCAAGTTTCCACACAGGCGCCGCAGCGGATACACTTTTGTTCATCAATGACATGGGCTTCCTTCCTGTTCCCTGAAATGGCGCCTGCCGGACAAACCCTCACACAGGCCGTGCAGCCCTTGCAGGATTCGGCTGCAATGGTGTAGCTCACGAGATCCTTGCAATTTCCGGTGGGACAATTCATTTCTATATGAGCATCCCATTCTTCTCTGAATTGTTTGAGTGTGGAGAGAACCGGAGAGGGGGCAGACTTTCCAAGGCCGCAGAGGGATGTCTCCTGAACGGTTTCACAGAGTTCTTCCAGAAGTGTCAGTGTCTTTTGGGTTCCTCGCCCCTGGGCAACATCATCAATCAATTCCAAAATCTGTCTGGTACCCTCCCGACAGGGGACGCATTTTCCACAGCTCTCAGACTGAGTGAATTTCATAAAAAAACGGGCAATTTGCACCATGCAGGTGCTCTTGTTCATGACAACCAGTCCGCCAGAACCGACCATGGCTCCCACAGATTTTAAAGAATCAAAATCCAAGGGAATATCCAGGTGTTTTTCAATCAGGCATCCCCCTGAGGGACCCCCTATCTGAACCGCCTTGAAATCATTGTTGTCAATTTCTCCTTTCGCATTGAGGACTCCTCCTCCAATGTTGAAGATTATCTCTCTCAGGGTGGTGCCGAAAGGGACTTCTATCAATCCGGTATTGGCTACATGTCCCGTCAGGGCAAATGTTTTGGTTCCCGGAGAGCTGGTCGTTCCGGTCTTCTTAAAGGCATCAGCACCCATTCTGATGATCAGGGGCACACAGGCCAGGGTTTCCACATTGTTCACTACAGTGGGCTTTCCCCATAATCCCTGTTCTGCTGTCCTTGGTGGTTTGACCCGGGGCATGCCCCGTCGTCCCATAATACTTTCTGTCATGGCACTGGCTTCTCCGCAGACAAAAGCTCCGGCTCCTTCCATCACATGAATATCAAAACTGAAATCAGAACCAAAGATGTTTTCTCCCAAAAAGTGACTCTTCCGGGCTTCTATGATGGCCTTCTGAATTCTTCGGACAGCCAGAGGGTATTCCATACGCACATAAACCTGACCTTCCGTTCCTCCACATGCCTTGGCTGCAATGATCATTCCTTCCAGGATGCTGTGGGGATTCCCCTCCATAACACTCCGGTCCATAAAAGCTCCCGGATCGCCTTCGTCTCCATTGCAGATGATGTACTTGTCAGGGGATTTCTGTTTGAGAGCAAGATCCCATTTTCTACCGGTGCTGAATCCCCCGCCGCCCCGGCCTCTGAGTCCGGCTTCCTTTACGATATCGCAGACTTCCTGAGGACTTTTGTTCAGGACCATGTCTCTGGCTGCCATATAACCGCCGGAATAGATGTAGTTGTTTATGTCTTCGGGGTCGATGTCTCCGCATGACTTCAGTACCATTCTGTTCTGCCTCTTGTAAAAAGAGATCTCTTCATGGTTCTTGCAGGATTGTCCCGATTGCGGTTCCTTGTAAAGGAGTTCTGTGATCACTTCTCCAGCGAGGATTGTGCGTTCTATTATATCCCTTGCATGTTCTGGTTTTACTTTGGTGTAGAGGATGTTTTCTGGTTCTATGGTGACCAGTGGTCCCACCTGACAGAATCCCTGGCATCCGCTTTTGCTGATCAGAATAGGGTCCTCCTCTCCTGGGGGAATTTCTTCTTTCAAACTGAGAGTGAGAGGGAGTTGTTTTTCTCTGATGATTTTTGCCAGGGCTTCGTGCACATCCATGGCTCCGTTAGCAATACATCCTGTTCCTGCACAGATGACAATCCTGTGGGAAAGACAGCTTTTTCTGTTTTTAAAATCTTCTTGTATTTTCTCAAGTATGGCTGTTTCCATATCAGGCCTCCATGGTCTTGTATTCTGTAATGAGTTCTTTCATCCGCTGCTTTGAGACCTGCCCGTAAACCTTGTCATTTATGACAACTGCCGGAGCCAGGCCGCATGCTCCCAGACAGGAGACAGTTTCCAAGGTGAAAAGAAGATCGTCTGTTGTATGATTCTTTTCTGAGAGATTGAGTTCTCTTTGGATTGTTTCGACCAATCCGGAAGATCCTTTGACATGACAGGCAGTGCCGTCACAAACCTTGATGATGTATTTCCCTTTGGGTTCCAGAGAAAAATGGCTGTAAAACGTGGCAATGCCAAATACTCGAGCCGGAGAGGTCCCCAGGCTGGTTGCTACAAAGGTCATGATTTCTTCTGGCAGATAGCGGTACTCTTCCTGTACGGCCTGAAGAATGGGAATGATTTTTGAAGGCTGTCTGTCGAATTTATCCAAGATTTCACAGACTTTGCTGAAATTATGTAGTTTTTCAGTATTCGCAGTGGTTTTGAGCATCTTTATGTTTCCTTTATTATCGATAAAGCTATATCGATAATAAAGTATCGTAAAAGCATGGGCATGGCAAGTAGGAATTTTAAAAATAAATTCAAAAAGGCCGGCAGAAGATTCTACCGGCCCTACGCTTAATTTATATTTTTCTTTGAGTATTGGAGATACCCCAAGAAGATCTATTAGAACTAAAGAGATGAAATTGCGGCGTCATCCGATACCTGTTTTCCAACCCAATCGATATTCCCTGTGTACGCAAGAGTACTGTCTCCACTCATTCTGGCGTTCAGGATACCGTTCATATCAAGGCTAACTGCTCCGTCATTGGATGCTCTCACTGATGTTATGCTATTTCCAGGAAAAACGGCATCAATTGAAGAGTTACCAGTTGCATTTATGTCGGCATATTGCACATTCAGATTGTTGAAGATTCCTGATCCCTGTGTGAAATTGGCATTAAACTGTTTGGCTTCACCCGAAATAGTCACTTCAGAATTACCCATTGAATCAACTGTGAGGAGTTTTGTGTTTACTTCAGCAGTTAATTCTGTATAGGCGCCGGCGTAAACGGTTAATTCATTGACAGCCAGAGTATCGGAAACATTCAGGGCGCTTCTATTCATCAGGCTGATGGAAAGAGAGTCCAGGTTGAAATCACCTTCAATTGTTCCCATGGAAGCTTTTGTTAGAAACAGACTTTCCAGAGAAGGAGTGCTGATAACAACGGAAACAGGATACTTTGCATTAGATTCAAGGTAAAGATAACCGTCTGTTTCTTCCATATCTACCATATCAACAAAGGATTTGTCCCCTGTGATAGACACTTGGGCTGTGTCTGATTTTACAATTGTAAAATCAGAAATGCCTTTAAGGGCCAGTTCTTCAATGCTTGTAAATTCTTTGTTTAGGGTTTTGGTCTGACCACTTCCTGTTACTGTTCCAAAGGCAAATGCCCCTGTAGAAAAAACCAAAGACATCAGGGCAATCCCGATCACAGAAATACTTTTCTTTGTCATATTCATAATTAACTCCTCAAATAATTTATTTGTACTCACTACTATTGCAATAGCTGTGCCAAGTTGTTTGTAGTTTTTTTAAATGATTGTATGGTAAAGAAATAAGAATAAAATGATAGTTTAGTCCTTTGATAGAACCCCGGGAATAAAATTCTATTTGTTTGAAAAGTGGGAAGAATATTCGCACTTTCATCAACATTTTTTTTTGATTATCATCATTATTATGAAAAAGTTTAAAAACAGAGTTCCCATATTCATATATTTTACTCTGGTCTTCGGTCTGGTCATGGCATCTCTCTCGACCAATTATATTATCAAAGACTCTCAAGCGCGAGCCTTGCGTCTGGTTGAAGAGAACTATACGCGATCAGCCTTTAAAGTTTTATCAACCTACCCTGATTTCACAGATGAACAGATGCGGTATCATAAAGAGGAAATTTCAGGCCTTGTCATTATTGATGAGCAGGGACAGACCATCTATGACTACGGTGTTATTAAAGAGGACCCACGGATTTTCGATTTGGATGAACAGAATAATATATATCTGAACATGGAAGAGGACCTTGTGGTTGTCAATATTATTCCCGAATTGCTTTTTCGCCCCGAGCAAGTTGACTTTGTTGACAACACAATGTCTTTTGAAGAAAGAAAGGTTCACATACATATAGAATTTCAGAACGATTACCTCGTTAAGAAAATCAAGAGGACTGATATTCAGCATGGATTTATTCAATTTTTTCTAATTGCTTTTTTCTCCCTTGCCATTTTCTACTACCAAAAGGGATTGAATCTGAGCAGAAGACTTAATGAGCAGAAGAGTCTTGTCATCCTGGGAACTGCATTAAGAACCCTGACCCATGAGATGAAAAATCCCTTAAGCGCCATCAAGCTCCAAGGTTCTCTTCTGGAGAAGAAATATCCCCAAATTGAAGCAAGAGACACCAGAATTATCATTGATGAGGTGGATCGTCTGACCCGTCTCATGGAAACAGTCCGGGATTTCCTCAAAACTCCTGCTGAAGAATCCTCCAGAATCAGCCTCAATCTTTCGTTAAACGAGTTGAAGGCAACATACCCTGAATCAATAACATGGGATATTCCAGAGAAGGAACTGTTCATTGAATTTAACAGAGACCGGTTTCGCTCTGTAATGGAAAATCTAGTGAACAATGCTCTTGAAAGCGGGTCTGATCCAAGGGGTATTTCAGTTCATTGCATGGCTTTAAAAAAGACAGTGAATATCAGTGTCAAAGACGAGGGTTCTGGTATTCCAGAAGAGATCCAGAAGAGGATGTTTGATCCTTTTTATACCACAAAAACCAAGGGGAGCGGTGTCGGTCTTATGGTAGTGAAGAAATTTCTTGATGAAAAAAACTGCTTTATGAAAATCAACTCATCAGAAGGCAAAGGGACAACCGTCTCATTTTGGCTTCCCCTAAAATAAGGTTCTAGAGGAATATGCAAATATGAAAGTTTTAATTGTTGATGATGAGACGAATATTCGTGAGATCGTTGTGAAGCTCTTGAATCTGGAGGGAATTGAGGGACTCTCCGCAGAAAACGGTTTCGCTGCCCAGCGTATTGTTGAAAGTGATGACGTTGATATTATTGTCAGTGACCTCAAAATGCCTGGAATGGATGGTCTTGAATTATTGGCTTGGCTGAAGGAAAAATCCTTTGATATTCCCATGATTATGATTTCAGCCTTTGGTCAGGCAGATGATGCCGTCAAGGCTCTCAAACTAGGGGCCTATGACTACATGGTAAAACCCTTTGAACCGGATGTTCTGATTCATCGGATTAAAAATGCGGCCAATGCCCAATCACTGAAACGAGCCCTCTATTCTAAAGAGCAAAATGACAGCTACATCGCCCATTCTTCAAGGATGAAGCAGATGAAAAAGAGAATTCAGAGAATAGCCCCGACCCCTTCGACGGTTCTCATCACAGGTGAAAGTGGAAGTGGAAAGGAGGTTACTGCCCGATATATTCATCAGCTCTCCGGTCATGCGGAGGGGCCCTTTTTGAGCATCAATGTGGGGGGTGTCCCCGAGGAGCTTCTTGAAAGTGAACTCTTCGGTCATGAAAAAGGGGCTTTTACGGGTGCTGACAGAAGGAAAATCGGTCTTTTTGAGGCTGCAGCAGAGGGGACTCTGTTCCTTGATGAAATTGGAGAAATGTCTTCAGGCATGCAGGTTAAACTGCTTCGAGTCCTCCAGGAAAAGAGGATCAGAAGACTGGGTGGCATCGAGGAAATTCCCATCAAAGCCAGAATTATTTCTGCTACCAATAAGACTCTTGAGGACTCAGTTAAAAAGGGGAGCTTCCGGGAAGATCTATTTTACCGTCTCAATGTAGCCCGCCTGGAACTTCCGCCCCTAAGGGAGAGAAAGGAAGATATCATTCCCTTGGCATCACTTCTGCTTAAGAATTTGAATTTAAAGATGGGGAGCTCCATAAACAACATTAGCCCAGAGGCTGTTATGCTTCTTGAATCTTACTCATTTCCCGGCAATATAAGAGAATTGGAAAATATTCTGGAAAGGGCCTGTATCTATGTAGATGAGACTACGATCCGCCCTGAAGATCTGGAGTTGCCCAGTTCAACCGGTGTGGTTCATGTTCAGGAAAAACCGGGTACTTTGCGTGCCATGGAAAAGGAACTCATTCTGGAGTCTCTTCTCCGCTGGGAGGGAAACAGGACCAAAGCCGCCCAGGAACTCGGCATTACCAGAAGAACCATACAAAACAAACTCATTGAGTATGGGATGGCCGACAGGCTGGACTGATTCCACTAGGCCCGTTCTGTCCATTGGTGGTCTTCTGTCTTTTAGACACGGGTGGGAGCCCTTCTTCAGGGTTCTATAAATAATTTTCAATTAAATTTTCATTTCTCTTGACAGAATCCTCAATTTTAAAGATATTAAAATATCGATAATAAAATATCTATAAATGGGAGAGTAATATGGCAGTTATGAATTTTTCTATTCCAAGAGACATCGTATATGGTGAAGGTTCTATGGAAAAGCTTGCGACACTCAAAGGTAAAAAAGCGGCTTTAGTAACAGGCGGAAGCTCCATGAAAAAGTTCGGCTTTCTCGATCAGGCTGAAAAGCTACTTCAAAAAGCGGGAATGGAAACGATTATCATAGATGGTGTTGAGCCTAACCCCTCTGTTCTTACGGTCAAAAGAGGCGCTGCCGAAATGAATGCTTTTAATCCTGATTGGATTGTGGCCATTGGGGGTGGTTCCGCATTAGATGCTGCCAAAATCATGTGGTGTTTCTATGAACATCCCAAGCTTAGCTTCGAGGATATTATTGAACCCGGTTCTATGCCTGCTCTGCGGAATAAAGCCAAATTCGTGGCTATTCCCTCAACCAGCGGAACCGCTTCTGAAATTACAGCCTTTTCAGTCATCACGGACACTGAAAATCATATAAAATATCCCATTGTTGCCGGAGATATGGTTCCCGATTTAGCTATACTTGATCCGGCTCTGCCTGCAAAAATGCCGCCTCATATTACTGCCAATACTGGGATGGACGTTATGGCACACGCCGTGGAGGCCGTGGCTTCAACCGCAGCCAGCTGTTTTACCGACCCCTATGCTATGGAAGCCATAAAGTTGGTCCTGGCAAACCTGGAAACTGCTTTTAAGAGTGGTAATGATATGGAAGCTCGCTATAACATGCATAATGCTTCCTGTCTGGCTGGAATGGCCTTTACAAATGCCTCTCTGGGACTGGTTCACTCTCTTGCCCATAAAATCGGTGGTGAGTTCGGTGTCACCCATGGTCTGGCAAATGCCATAATGCTGCCCTATATCATAGACTTCAATAGAAAGTTTACAGACAAATACAGCATGGTTGAAAAGAACATAGGTATAAAAGATCTGGCCGAAGCATTGAGGGGACTGAACAAGGCGCTGGGTATTCCCTCCTGTTTTAAAGACTGCAAAGAAGTGGATTTTAATGAAGAAAAGTTTCTGGACGTCCTGGATCGAATGAGTAAGAATGCCCACGGAGATCCTTGCACTCTTACGAATCCAGGGGCTCCAACAGTGGCCGATGTAAAAGCCATTTACGAAGCTTCCTACTATGGGAAAAGCATGAAATAACTGGGTATAAAGAAGAGATCCTCGCTTCTCTTTCTCTATATAATACTGATGCGGCTGTGTACTTTTCTGTCAGGAACGTACACAGCCTTTTTTATTGGAGTCTTCTAGTCTGACTCTTTTTTTCCAAGATAGTAGTTGTAATCACCTTCGTAAATATTCATTTTTCCATGATCTATTTCAAAGACTCTATTCACCAGATGTTTGAGAAAATAACGGTCATGGCTGACAATGATAATCGTCCCTTCAAATTTCTGGAGAGCTTCCAATAGCACTTCACGGCTGGCAATATCCAAATGGTTCGTTGGTTCATCGAGCATGAGAAAGTTGATCGGACGGGCTAAAAGGGATGCCAGCATGACGCGGCTCTTTTCTCCCCCCGAGAGGACATTTATTTTTTTGTCCGTGTCATCCCCAGAAAACTGGAAAGCCCCCAGTAAGCTTTTGATGCTTCCCACAGATTCTCTCGGCAGCAGGGCAGCCAGCTCTTCAAAAATCGTACTCTCCATATTGAGGCTGTCTCCTGAATATTGGCTGAAATAACCCGCATTCACACTGGCTCCCAGTTCGCTCCGGCCTTCACTGGCCTCAGTCAGGGACGCCAGGACTTTGAGAAGTGTTGATTTTCCCGCTCCGTTAATACCAGTGAGGGCAATCTTGTTTCCCCGCTCAACTACACCGCTTACCCCGCTGAATACGGGGTGAAGTGTTCCGTTTTCCAAAGGCCATGCTTTTCCGAGATTTTCCATTCTGACAACAACATCTCCGCTGCGGGGACAGGGAGTGAATTTAAATTTCATCACCTTGGGGTCCGGCGGTATGACAACCCTCTCCATCTTTTCTATCATCTTGACCCTGGACTGTACTTGAGCAGCATGGGAGGCTCTGGCGGCAAAACGGGCAATAAACTCCTCTTCTTTGGCCAACATGGCCTGCTGTCTCCGGCTGGCAGCAAGCAGCTGTTCTCTTCGGATTTCTCTTTCTCTCAGATAGAAATCATAGTCGCCCGAGTAGCTGTTGATGCTTTCTCCGGCAGCCTCTACGGTTCTCCCGCAGATTCTGGTCATAAACTCCCGGTCATGGCTGGTCATCATGAGTGCCCCTTTGAAGGACTTAAGCCACTCTTCAAGCCAGAGTATGGATTCAATATCCAGGTGATTGGTCGGTTCGTCCATGAGGAGTACATCCGGATTGAGCAGGAGTATTCGGGCCAAGGCTATCCGCATCTTCCATCCACCGCTGAAGTTTTCAAGACTCTGGTTTTGCCTGGTTTCGGGAATCCCAAGGCCATCCAGGATGGCCCGGGCATTGCTTTCAAGTTCGTAGCCGCCCCTGTTCTGATACTCCATCTGGATTTCTCCATAGCGGTTCATGAATTTTTCCATGTCGTCATCACTCATCTTTTCCATAGTGTCACTATCGGACATGGTATGTTCCATCTCTTCCAGCAGGAGGCTCAACTCATGGACTTTTCCAGCCCCTTGAAGGACCTCTTCCAGGGCCGATTTTCCCTTCATTTCACCTACATCCTGAGAAAAATAACCTACAACAACTCCGGGATCTATGCTGACCGTTCCTTCGTCGGGCTGTTCTTCTCCGGCAATGAGCCGGAAAATCGTCGTTTTTCCTGAACCATTGGGTCCCACAAGACCTATCTTATCCTGAGGGCGGATCAGTACAGAGGAATTTTGAAAGAGGATGCGTTCACCATAGGCGACGCGGATGTTGGATAAGTTGACCATTGAAGAAGACTCCCGGATTGTTTTAAAGAGATTTTCAAACGTTGTTCCTCAGTAGAATTAGAATATATTCTTGAAAATATCAATCCTAAAAGGAAGGGTTTCTGGTATACTGTATTCCATGAAATTGAATTGTCTGGACTGTAAAACCAAGAACTGCCGTAAAACAGGAGCCGATTGTTACGGACTGAAAGAGAATAGTCTTGATATCTATGACGATCAGGAAACTTTGGACATGGTCCGTTCCAGCGGGCGTCTTGTAGACAATGGAAGAGCCGGTTCTCTCTCCCGGTTTCAGGAAGTGATAGAGTTCTGTACTCTCCAGGGGTATAAAAAAATAGGCCTGGCCTACTGTTTCGGTTTAGAATCCCTGGCTGAGGAAATACGGGAGAAAATGAGTGCTTCGGGTCTGAGTCTTGTTCCGGCACGCTGCTCTATGGGAGCTGTGAAAGAGTGTGAAATCGATCCTGATAAAACAAGTGAAGTATATTCCTGCAACCCTGCCGGGCAGGCTGTCTTCCTCAACGATAATGCAGATTTTGTGATCGAGGTAGGACTCTGTCTTGGCCACGACGTTATTTTTCACCAGCAGCTCAAGGTCCCTTTTACGGTTCTTCTTGTCAAAGACAGGACCAATGAGCACAATCCTCTCAAGGGGATCAGGGAATATCAGGTTACAAATGAACCGTAATTCTGCTCTATCCTGTCAATAAAGGCCTCTCTTTTCTGCGAATATTACCCCATTCAGGGTCAAAAGAGATCTAAAAAAGAAAAGCTTGACATATTTAGCTTTAAGTCCTTTCCTCTATGGAATTTCCTTCATGAATAGAGTACTGTGACTAGAATTTAAATATTGGAATGAAATAAGGAACTTCAATGCCCCATAATAACAACAGTTTTAATAAAGAACTGAGAAATATTGCCATTATAGCCCACGTTGACCATGGCAAGACCACTCTGGTTGACTCAATGTTCAAACAAAGTGGTACCTTTCGAGAAGGAAAGGAAACAGAAGAAAGGCTGATGGACAGCATGGATCTTGAACGGGAGCGTGGAATCACCATTGCCGCCAAGAACTGTTCCATCGTTTGGAAAGGTGTCAAAATCAATATCCTCGATACCCCGGGGCATGCGGATTTCGGTGGAGAAGTAGAACGGGCACTGTCAATGGTAGATGGTGTATTACTTTTGGTTGATGCTTCTGAAGGCCCTCTGCCACAAACGCGGTTTGTTCTGGCTAAAGCACTCAATGCCGGTTTGTCCGTCGTCATCGTCATAAATAAAATAGATAGGCCTGACGCTCGTCCAGAGGCCGTTCTCAGTGAGGTCTATGACCTGCTTATTGATCTGGATGCCCACGATGATCAGCTGGAATGTCCTGTTCTTTTTGCCGATGGCCGTGCAGGAATCGCCAAGTTGAATTTAGAGGATAAGACTGAGAATCTTCATGTGCTGATGGATACAATTCTCAAAGAAATTCCCCCTCCATCCTACAATGATGCTGAACCCTTTCAGATGTTGGTGACCGACCTGTCCTATTCGGATTATCTGGGCCGTCTTGCCATTGGCAAGGTCGTTCATGGGCATGTTAAATCAAGAGATGCCCTTGTCTGTATCAAGGATAAAGGCAAACAGGCTTCTTTGAATGTTACAAAATTGCAGGTCTATGAAGGGCCTTCTCTCAAGGAAACAGACTCGGCCAGCCCTGGAGATATTGTGGTTATGGCAGGGATTGAAGATGTGCATATCGGAGATACGATCTGTACCAAAGTCAATCCTAAGGCTCTCAAGAGGATCACCGTTGATGAACCGACTGTTTCCATGCGTTTCACACCCAATACGTCGCCCACCATGGGGCAAGAGGGAAAATTCGTTCAGTCCAGTAAGATACGGGAGCGTCTTGAAAAAGAGACAATGCTGAATGTTTCCATCAAAGTAGAGGAATTTCCAGATAAGGAAGGTTTTGTCGTCAAGGGGCGGGGAGAGTTCCAGATGGTTATCCTCATCGAGACGATGAGACGGGAAGGTTTTGAGCTTTGCGTAGGACGTCCCGAAGTTATTTTTCATCACAAAGATGGGAAAGTCATGGAACCCATTGAACATCTCTATGTGGACTGTGAAGAAGAGTATACCGGCGTCGTTACAGAAAAACTTTCCAAGAGGAAAGGACGAATGGTCAGCTATGTTAATCATGAGCATGGCCGGGTTCGTCTTGAATTTTCAGTCCCTTCAAGAGCCCTGATAGGTTACCGGGATGAATTCCTCACCGATACCAGAGGAACTGGTATTATGAACTCTCTCATTTCCGATTATGAAGAGTATCGCGGAGATTTTCCCGATCGTCATTCCGGGGCTTTGATTGCCGATAGAACCGGAGAAGCCGTTCCCTATGCTCTTTACAATCTGGAACCCAGAGGTCAGCTATTTGTGTCCCCCGGCGATGTTGTGTATGAAGGCATGATCGTGGGAGAACATAACCGTGAGAATGATTTGAATGTGAATGCTTGTAAAACCAAGAAACTGTCCAATGTTCGTGCCTCTGGGAAGGATGATGCTGTTGTTTTGACTCCTGTAATCCCTATGACTCTGGAACGTGGTATCCAGTTCCTCCGGGAAGATGAACTGATGGAGGTTACTCCCAAGTCCATCCGTCTAAGGAAGGTTCTCCTTGCGGCATCAGCCCGTAAGGTGAATGATAAGAAAGGCTGACAGACACTATCCTGAATGATAATAAAAAAAACCCAGTCTGTGACTGGGTTTTTTTTATTGGGATTAGAGGGAGGAAATATGAAGTCCTCCGTCCACATGGATAACAGATCCTGTAGAGAAGGGGAAGTCTTCCGCTGCGAGGCTGGCAATGGCCTTGCCAATGTCCTCTGGATAGCCCCAGCGTTTTTGGGGGACAAGACCCTCCGCAATGAGGCTGTCGTATTTTTCTTTTACTGCCCCTGTCATATCTGTCAGGATAATTCCAGGCCTGAGTTCATACACTCCTATGTTCTCTTCGGCTAGACGCCGGGCAAACAGTTTTGTTGCCATGGAGAGGCCGGCCTTGGCCATACAGTATTCTCCTCTGTTGATGGATACCATCTCGGCAGAAACGGATGTTATGAATATAAGACTGCGGAATCCCCGTTCTTCAGAGGGAAGAGTCATCCAATATTTAGATACTAGCTGACTCATATAAAAAGAGCCTTTGAGGTTTGTCCCCATCAGCCGATCAAAAGAATCCTCTGTCATTTCCAGAATATCCTTCCGTTCTTTGGGAGCCACTCCCGCATTATTGACAAGACCATGTATATCTCCGAAATGACGGATTACCGAATCCAGGAGAGTCTGGCGGCTGGCAGAATCAGAAATGTCACCCTGAAATGCCTCAAATTTGCCAGTATGTCCTGATTTTTCGGCAGCTTCGCGACATAATGACAATGTTTCTTCTGCCGCTTCTCTATTCCCTGCATAGTTCACAGCGACACTGAAACCTTTCTCGGCCAGCTTCTGAGCAATCCCTCTTCCTATTCCCCGGCTTGAACCTGTTACCAGGATAACTTTCTGTTTATGGGCCATGGTTGACTCTCCTTTATTTTGCATTATTTTATTGTTGCGTGCAATTATGTCAATATCCCCCGACGGCATCAGCTGTGTTTAAGATCTGTTTTATTGCACTCAACAGGCAATCAGGGTATCATTCAAGCCAAGATTTATGGAAAAGAGGACAGAATTGCCAAAGAGAATTACTGTTTATGATATAGCTGAAGAGTTGAATATTTCAACGAGTACTGTTTCCCGGGTTTTGAATAACTCTTCTCTTATCAGTGATGAACGATCCCGTCAGATCCGGGATACCGCAGAGAAGATGGGATACCGTAAAAGAGTCATCAAGAAACATATTAACCGTGTGATCCTGAATCTACACCTCTTCCTTCCGGAAACAAATAATCAGCTGACCCACTTTTTTTACAATATGTCTGATTTGATAGAATCCATTCAGGAGGGATTCGGTGAAGTCCGATTGAATTTTATAACCAGGGTCAATGATGGAAATCTTGAGTTTTTGGAACGGAAAAAAACCGGGCAAATTGATGGATGTGTTTTTGCTTTTACCAGTCCTTCTCTAAAACTTCAAAAAGAGTTGAATAACAGGTCTATTCCTTACATTTTACTGAATAGAACATCGAAAAATGGGAATTTCATAGCCTACGATGTTCCTCAAGGGATAAGACTTCTGTCGCAAAAGATGATTGATAAAAAGGGTGCGGGCCTTAGGCCCTGCTATCTCGGATTCGAAAAACTCCCAGCAGTTTCCCAGGAACGCTATGAGACTGCTCTTGAATTTTTTAGAGAAAAGGGAATCCATTTTGATAAAACATCATCCCTTGATATTCATTCTTTGGATGAAATCCCGTCTAAAGCTGTTCAATGGGTTCAGGAGAATGGGTTTAATGCTGTCCTGGCATTTAATGACCTCATTGCGCTTTCCTTTCTGCAAGCTTGCCAGTATTCTGGTTTGAGAATTCCTGAAGATATCATGCTCACAGGCTTTGATGACTCACCCATACAGAATATTCTTGGAAGAAAAATTGACACTATCAGCCTCTCTATTCCTTTACTGGGAAAGATGGCCGGACAATGGCTGAAATCTAATATCATTGACAGAGATCAGAAGGAATTGAAAGAAATACTCACCGTCAGTTATGTCCAGGGGCAAACTCTTTCTTGATGTACTGTCTTTTTGACCTGTCCCATCCCTAGACATTGATACGAATGAGGCCGGGCAGAGTTTTCTTAGAGATAGTTGACATGCTCAAACTTTCACTGGATAATATTGCATGCAATAAAACAGGAGGACTGGAATGTCTCAAAATCAATATCCCCATCTATTCAAAAAAGGAACTCTCGGAACTAAAACTCTTGTCAACAGGTTTGTTTCTCAGGCCATGGAAGCTAATGACGGCGAAGCTGGTGGTTCCGTATCTAAAAGAGCTATTGATCGCTATAAAAATTTGGCTTCCGGTCATTGGGGCGTTGTCGTTGTAGAAGCCCTCTCGGCAGATCCATCCTCTCTGGCTCGTGTCAATCAAATGATTTTAAACCGCGAAAACCTTGATGGATTCAAGACCCTGGTGGCTGAGTTTAAGAAAATAGCCCCCGAGACCATTCTCCTGTTCCAGGTGACTCATTCGGGGCGCAAGGCTGTGAAATCACACTCTTCTGCGACAGCTCTCTATAATCCTGCCGAAGGAGAGAAACTCTTATCCACTCAGGATGTCGAAGATATCAAGAACGCCATTGTCGAGGCCGCTCTTCTGGCAGAAGAAGCAGGAGCCGATGGCGTCGATTTTAAAATGTGCCATGGCTATTTCGGCTGTGAAATGCTCCGTCCCGGGAATGTCCGCGATGATAAATGGGGTGGTTCTTTTGAGAATAGAACCCGTTTTCTAACTGAGTCTTTAGGTGAAATCCGATCTCGTTTGAAGAATCCTGATTTCATCCTTGGCTCCCGTATCTCTGTCTATGAAGGCATTGAAGGGGGCTGTGGTACCGGCGGTCCTGATGAGATCATCGAGGATTTGAGTGAAATGGAAAAAGTCATTCAACTCATGGAAGAACTGAATATGGACTATGTGAATATTTCAGCTGGGATTCCTGGAACTACCAGTGAAATAACCAGACCGACTCCTCCTTCATTGTATTTGTATCTCCATCAGTTCCGCTACGCCAGATGGGCCAAAAATATTGTATCGAAAATGATGGTCATCGGGTCTGCTTATTCCATCCTGAAAGAGGGAGCCTTGGAGCTGGCAGATGAGAATCTCCAAAAGGGTTATGCCGATTGTGCCGGTTGGGGTCGTCAATCTTTTGCTGATCCTCTGTTTCCTGAAAAAGTAAAAACCGGTGAAGCTGTGAACTACTGCACCGCTTGCTCCGGATGTAGTAAGCTCATGGTAGCCCAGAAAAATGACGGCTGTATTCTCTACAATGATTATTACAAAGACTTATGGAAAAATAGAAATAAATGAATCCTCCAGAAACAAAAGTCTGGATGTTACCGTGGGGTGGGAAAACAATAGCTGTTCCTGTCAACCGGTCTCACACTCTGGTTGTAGGCAGTGGTGCTGCCTCGCTATGCTGTGCCGAAAGGCTGCGACGGCAAGGAGTGGAAGACCTTATTATAATCACGGACAATTTTCTTGGAGGCACTTCAAGAAATACAGGTTCAGACAAACAGACTTACTATAAGCTGGCAGATGCAGGCCATGCTCCAGATTCTCCCTATGCAATGGCTCAATCCCTGGCAGCAGGCGGGTGTATGCATGGGGATATTGCACTTGTGGAAGCTCAAAACTCACTGAACAGTTTTTACCATCTTGTCTCATTGGGAGTCGATTTTCCTCATAATCCCTATGGTGGATATACAGGATATAAAACAGATCATGATCCTCTCACGAGAGGCGTGTCTCTGGGACCTTATACCTCCAAAGCCATGACCGAAGCTCTGGCAAAAGAAGTGGAGCGTCTGGATATTCCAGTATTGGATCATCGAGAAGTTCTCCTCGTCCTGACTGATGAAGACAGGGCTGTTGGTGTCTTGGCTTTGAATAAACGAAACCTGGACAACGAAGTTTTTGGTTTGGAAATCTACCTAGCAGACAACACTGTTCTAGGTGTGGGAGGACCGGGTGGACTATATGAAACTTCTGTTTACCCTTCCATGCACCGTGGCGGTATAGGTATGGCCTTGGAAGCAGGTGCCGAAGCGGTGAATCTTACAGAGTCTCAGTTCGGTATTGCCTCGGTCAAATTCAGGTGGAACCTTTCGGGAAGCTATCAACAGGTTATGCCCTGTTATTACAGTACCGATGGGGAAGGGAATGACAGGCAGTTTTTTCTCAGCCAATATTTTGACTCCATGCAGAGCCTTTGCCATGCTATCTTTTTAAAGGGGTATCAATGGCCTTTTGATCCTCAGAAAATTCAGAATCAAGGGTCTTCTCTCATAGATCTTCTTGTTTACATAGAACGAGAGATTAAGGGACGAAGGGTTTTTATGGATTTCCGTATCAACCCTGAAGGACCAAAAGAATCCTTCTCTTTAAAGGATCAGAATTCGGAGGTTCAAGAATACCTTCAATCCTCCCGTGCGGACGGAGACACCCCAATCGAAAGGTTGAGACAAATCAATGAACCAGCCATCCTGCTATATAAAGATCATGGGATAGATCTTACTTCAGAAGCTCTGGAAATCGCAGTCTGTGCTCAACATAACAATGGGGGGCTTTCTGGAGATATCTGGTGGGAATCCACGAATATTAAGAGACTTTTTCCTGTGGGAGAAGTCAATGGTACTCATGGAATATACCGGCCGGGAGGGTCAGCTCTGAATTCTGGGCAGGTGGGAGCTTTGCGCGCTTCTATAAAAATTGCCCGGTCCTACAGGGAGCCAGTGCTGGATGAAGAGGCTCTTCGTGAGGGTGTACTGTTAAAGGTAAAGCAGTGGCTGGAAAGAATTGAGGCCTTGATGAATAACTCAACAGGAATAGACGTCTTTCAGTATCGACGAGAGTTTCAGAAGAGAATGACCCTTGCTGGAGGCTTTGTAAGGTCTCTTGATTCGGCTAAGAAAGCTGAAGCAGAGGCTAAGGAACAGGTGAATTCTTTCACCACTCAGAAGCTTCTGAATCGGGAACAGATTCCCTTTGCACTTAAAAACCGTCAATTGGCCTTGGCGCAAGTCTATTATCTATCTGCCATCAGACATTATCTGGAAGAAAAGGGAGGCAGCCGCGGTTCTTTTCTTGTACTAGATAAATCGGGGTCTGAATCACATCCTCTTTTAAGTTCTTCCTGGAATTTTAAAGAAAGCAATACAGATCTTAATCAATATATACAGGTTTTGAAAAATAGCAGCTCCGGTGATATTGAGTTCCAGTTTGTTCCTTGCAGAGCCCTGCCTTCCGAGGAATTTTGGTTTGAAACGATGTGGAAGGATTACCGGGAAAATGCATATCTAAAGGCAAAATAAAAGGCCTTAGAGTCCATTTTATCTGAAAGCTGGAGGTACTCAAGTTCAATGCTTCTCTATTTGAAGCCGTTGGATTTGGGTACCCTTTGAGGATAACTCCCGGGTATGAAATCCATTAATCAGTAACAATATAACCCCCTCATACGAACAGAACCGGCTTTATTCCAAACAGGGATGGACAGAGCCTGCTATTTATCAGGGATCTTTTTATCAAAATAGACGGGTCATTTTTGAGACCAAAAAGACCAAAACGCACATAAACAACTTAATGATTGTCTTTATGTTCTTCAAGGAGTATCTTCTAATCGCTAATAATTTATCTATTAAATCGAGGAAGAGATATGAAGAAAATGATTCGAAATTCTCTGATTCTGGCAATTCTGATTGTCAGTTTTATCAGTTGTTCAGGTAAAGCCCTCTACAATGCAGGGACTTATGAAGGTGAAGGAAAAGGGCATGGTGGAACCATCGTTGTTTCTGTGACCGTCAGTGATAAGGCTATCGAAGCCATTGAACTGGTTGAAAATCCTGAATCTGAATTCAGTTTGAAACCAATAAATGCTCTGATTGAAAGTGCTATCAAAGAAAATTCAGGAGACATAGACGCTATTTCCGGTGCATCGGAAACTTCCGAAGGAATGATCACTGCCATACAGGCAGCCCTGGCAAAAGCTTCCACTGGTAAGACTCAAGATGCAGTTTCTAAGAGTGAAGCTACCACAGCATTGGAAGACGACCAAGCTGATATCGTCATTATCGGGGCTGGCGGAGCCGGTCTGTCTGCAGCAAAAGCAGCCGCGGATGCTGGTGCCAAGGTCATTGTACTAGAAAAAATGGCCTTTGTAGGTGGAAATACAAATTACGCCACCGGAGGGCTGAATGCGGCCTATACTGACCAGCAGAAAGCCAAGGGAATCGAAGATTCGGTAGAGCAGTATTTTGAAGATACTATGAAGGGTGGAAAAAATCTAAATGATCCCGCATTGGTCAAAGTTCTGACCGAGAAATCTAAAGACAATGTCAACTGGCTCACATCTCTGGGCGCGGATCTTTCTGATGTGGGTTTCTTGGGTGGTTCAACCAACTCCAGAACTCATAGACCCACCGGTGGTGCCAGTATTGGTGCTCATATAGTTTCTGTACTTGATAAAGTGGCTGAAGAAGTGGCAGATATCCGTACTGGTAGCAAGGTTGTAGCCATTACTGCAGACGGTGGTGTCGTGAATGGAGTCGATGTAGAAACTGCTGATGGTATTTATCATATAACAGCCAAGGCCGTCATCATTGCTTCAGGTGGTTTTGGATCCAGCCCTGAAAAAATTGTTCAATTTAAACCTGCACTCAAGGGTTTTGGTACAACCAATCATCCCGGAGCTACCGGAGATGCTCTGGAACTCGTTAAGCCTCTGAATGTCGCTTTGGTTGATATGGAACAGATTCAGACTCATCCTACTGTTGTTCCAGTAAAAAATACTATGATCACAGAAGCGGTTCGTGGTAATGGAGCTATCATGGTGAACAGAGAAGCCGAAAGATTTGTCTCTGAACTTCAAACTCGTGATGTTGTATCTGATGCTGAGCTTGCTCAGACAGGGCAAACAGTATTCCTTTGTTTTGATCAGGGTGTGAGAGAGTCTCTAAAAGCGATTGAGCATTATGCGACCTCTGGTCTTCTGACTGAAGCTGGAAGTATCGCCGAATTGGCTTCTGCCTTGGATCTCGATGGGGAAACACTGCAGGCAACCATTGATACCTATAACGGATATGTAGATTCCGGTAGTGATCCTGATTTTGGTAGAGCCGATTTACCAAGAAAAATTGAAAATCCTCCATTCTATATGGTAGAAGTCGGTCCTGCTGTACACCACACTATGGGTGGGCTTAAGATCGATACAGATACCAAGGTTATTAATGAATCCGGTGAGTGGGTGACAGGACTCTTCGCTGCAGGTGAAGTCACAGGTGGTGTTCACGGAGCCAATAGACTTGGTGGTAATGCCATGGCGGATATCACAATTTATGGACGCATTGCTGGAACTCAGGCAGCTTCCTACGTAAAATAAGAGTAGATATTCAGATAAACAGGCGGTTCCCCCAGGGGAATCGCTTTTTTATTTCCCCTCTGTAGGAATATACTGGTGGACTATGAAGCTGAATCGTAAAATATCACTGGCCACAGGAATGTTTACAACAACCATCCTCCTGCTGACGGGTGTTCTCGTTATACAGCAATGGTTCAGCACCCTGCAGACTCAGCTGGAACTTTCAGCACAGGATTTGGCTGTTACCATATCAGAAATGGAATCTCTTCAGTACAACCTGACCCTTCCCAATGGTAGCATCCCGATCCAAAGAAGAATGGATGAGCTGAAGCTTTCCACACGAACACAATATATTTATGTTCTAAACAAGTTTGGCGATTACTATTCTCATACCGTACCTGCCCTGCAGGGAACAAGGGAGGAGGACCCTTTTATACAATCGATTCTCACATCTTCCGTTCCGGAAGTCCGGGTCCGCCGGACAGGAACATCCCGTTTTCCAGCGGTTGAAGCCGCCGCCCCGGTCTTTTACCAGGGAGAACTTGTGGGACTGGTGATTACAGGTTTTCTCAATGGCCGGATGTACCAGGATATCAGACTGAATATTCAAACCTTCAGTCTTTTTCTTATTCTGGCAGTGTTTATCAGCCTATATTCTTCGGCTCTCCTGTCTTTCAGCATTAAAAGATCCATGTCCGGCCTGGAGCCGGAAGAAATCTCTCGTCTTTTGGGACAGCGTGCCATGACATTGGAGAACCTGAAAGAAGGTATTGTCACCATAGATCAACTGGGCAATATTATTTATTTTAATGCATCAGCCATACGCCTGGCCGGCCTCAGAGAATGGGATCTGAATCAGTCCGTTCAATCCTATTTTTTTAGTCAGGGATTTCAGTTTTGTCTGGATAAAAAGAGAACCATTTCATTAGAGTTGCTCTCTCTGACAGGGTTGACTCTTCAGTGCCGTTTCGAACCCATATTTACAGAGTCAGGAGATGAAGTCCTGGGAGCGACCCTCGTTATGGAGGATCTCACGATTGTCCGGCTTCGGGCGGAAGAGCTGACTGGGATAAAGCAGATCAATGAGGGGCTCAGGGCTCAAAATCATGAGTTTTTAAACAAGCTTCATACCATATCAGGTCTCATACAGCTGGAGGAATATGATGAAGCCGTTCAGTTCATCACAGGGATCAGCCGGAATAGAAAATCCATTGTTGGCCGTTTGAGTGACCGCATCAAGGATAGTTCTGTAGCCGGATTGCTCCTTGGGAAATACAACAAGGCCCAGGAACAGCAATGTGAATTTTATCTTGATGATAAAAGTTTCCTCCCCAATCTCAAAGGCATGTCGGATACACTGAATTTGATCCTCGGTAACCTCATAGAAAATGCATTAGAAGAGTTGGCTGGAAATATTGATGGCATTCTTCAAGTTGGTGTTTATCAAAGCGGTCAGAATCTCCGTATTTTAGTAAGGGATAATGGACAGGGTATTGCCAATGTAGACCATGTCTTTAAAAGGGGGTTCAGTTCCAAAGGCCCTGATCGGGGACTTGGGCTCTTTTTGATTAAAGAAAGGGTGAACCGGGAGGACGGGCATATCTCTCTTGAAACAAGACCGGGACATACTGAATTTATTGTTGAAATTCCCTATATTGAAGAAGAGGTTTTATGAATATTCTTATAGTGGAAGATGACCCCATGGTTGGGCAGATTAATCAAAAATTTGCTTCCAAACAGTCATTTGTCAAAGACATTGTCATCGCGTCCAGTCTGGCTGAAGCAAAGGATCTCCTCAGCAGACGAGAATTTGATCTCCTTCTGCTGGATGTCTATTTTCCCACAGGCCGCGGGCCTGATCTTCTCCAGTGGATACGGAGTAGAAAAATATCCTTGGATGTCATTTTCATCACTGCCGATAATAGTCCGGGAACAGTGGAAAGGGCCCTGCATCTGGGAGCCCTGGATTATTTAGTAAAACCCTTCACCCTCGAGCGGTTTACAGACGCCCTGGAGGATGCCCATAGAAGAATCATGGGAATCCAGAACGTTCGGGATTTTGATCAGGACTCTCTGGATCATATGTTTCATAAAACCGGGGAAAAGCCGGTTCATCAGTCTCATGATCTGGACAAGGGGATGAGTTATAAAACTTATAAAACGGTTCATGATGAGGTGATGAAGACCAAGGAACCCTTCACGGCCGAACAGATGGGAGAACGTCTCGGAATTGCCAGGGTAACCATTCGGCGCTACCTAGATTTTATGGAGAAACAGGAGTTACTGACAGTGGAACTTCAGTATGGCAAGGTGGGGCGTCCCCAACATTATTATCATTTAAAGGATCATCTGTGAGAATTCTTAGCTCTGTTTTTATAACCGTACTGGCTGTCTTTTTTCTGCTGGTGGCTCCGAAGTATATTCCCGAGAGGGCGGATATTGTCATCATTGGCGCTGGAGCTGCCGGCATGAGAGCCGCTATGGAGAGTCGACTATATACGGATAAGATTATCCTGCTGGAAAAGATGTCATACCCTGGAGGGAACAGTAACCGGGCTTCGGGAGGATTTAATGCGGCACTGTCCACTCAGGATCAGATGGCTTATCAGAGAGATACCATGGAGGCCGGGCATTTTCAGGGGAATGAATCCTTGATCAGGATCATGATAGAACACAGTGGGGAGGCGCTAAAGTGGTTGCAGGATCAAGGTGCAGATTTATCTGACAGGGGCCTCTTGGCGGGGCACGGTCATCGAAGGACCTTTCGTCCTTCTGGCGGTTCTCCCGTGGGGCGGGAAATCACATCTGTATTGTTACGGGCTGTGACCAAGCAGGGGATTGACCTTAGGACGGAAAACAAGGCCCTTTCTATTACCCAAAAAAAGAACAGCCTCATGGTTTTAGTCCAGAATCCTACCGGACGGGAATATCGGATTCGAGCCCGTTCTGTGATCATCGCCACCGGTGGATTTGGCGGCAATCTAGAAATGGTCGTCCGGTATAATCCTAAAATGAAAGGGTTCAATACAACCAATTCACCGGGCGCTTCGGGAGATTTTATCAACCTCACCCGAGATCTGCCTGTTAAGCTTGTTCATTTAGAAGATATACAGACCCATCCCACGGTCGAACCCGATTTCGGAATTCTAATCACCGAAGCTCTGAGGGGGAATGGAGGCATCCTCGTGAATAGTCAGGGTCTGAGATTCACCGACGAATTGGCCTTCCGTGAGGTTTTGACCCGGAAAATACAGGAAGAAAATGAAGACTTTATCTGGTTGATATTTGATCAGGGTGTGAGAGAAAGTCTTCTCTCTTCGGAGTATTATTTTGAAAAAGAACTGGTTTGGGCGGGAGATACGATCCTTACTCTGGCAGAAAAAATTGCATTGCCTGAAACGAATCTGGAAACGACTCTGCAAGTCTGGAACGAGTCTGTACGACAAGGTGTGGACAATCTGTTTCAGAGGCAGGACCTCTCCGTCCCCCTTGAAAATCCTCCCTATTATGCGATCAAAGTCACACCGGGAATCCATTACTGCATGGGTGGTTTGGCAATTAATGAGCAGGCTCAGGTTTTGGACACCCAGGACGGAACTATTGCGGGGCTCTATGCCGCCGGCGAAGCGACAGGAGGCATCCATGGTAAAGATCGTCTGGGAGGGAATTCTCTTATTGATGCCATGGTTTTTGGTGAAATTGCGGGAAGAGAAGCTGCCGTTTATGCTCTTGACCGGGATATTTCCGAAGATCCTTGAGTCTCACAGGACGGCAGGGGGAATCCTTTCACTTAGACCTTTGGCTATTCTGCGTCCAGCCTCACAGTTATGAGAATCTTGTCATTCGATTCACCTTTTATAACAAGAGGAGCCCCGCTACTTACAAGCACGGATTCCGGGGAACCCTTATAAGATGAATCTTCTGTAATGATCTGAAACTCATTCATTCCTTCTACAGAAATATCAATGTTTTTCCCGGGATTTCTGGACCAAACTACAATGATGGTCTCACCGTTTTTGTCATCATATAAAAATGCCTGTAACAGTGATTTTTGAAGGCCCTCCAGCACCAGTCTGGATGGGTTGTATTCCTTGTTATTCAGTACAGATGTCATCATCGCAAAAGCATAGGCACCGGGTTTCCACTCCTTTTTTCGGCTCATCAAGCCGAAACTGCGTTCGGAAGGAACGATGAATCGGATGTCTTCGGGATTGTAGGAGTCAAAGACCTTGTACCAGGTAATCAGATTTGCACCGGCTGCGGTCATCAGAGTCAGAGCCTTCACCGTCTTGTTAAAATGGTTTCCAATTGACACCTTATGCGGATAGAGTCCAGTTGTTGGAAAACCCATTTCGGTGATCCATATTTGATGGGTATAACCCTCATCCCTGAGGAGGGCTTTAGCATCGGCTACTCGGTGGGCAGCGGCCTCAAGGGACATGGAATAGGGATGAAGAGACAGGGCATCGGCACCTTCGAGAGCACCTGCGGCCATCATCTTCTTCAAAAATGATTTTCCACCCATCATGGGATGATAGGATAAGGCTCCCACGGCAACAGGAACCCCGGGTGCTTCTTCTTTTAGAACTTGAATGGCCTCTCTGGTGAGGGCAAAGAAGTCTTCGTCGCTTCCTCGCCAAAAACGGGGAAAGTTTGGCTCATTCCATATCTCAAATCCTCCGATTTTCTCTCCATATCGGCGGGCCACGGTTCTGACATAATTCAGATAGTGTTCACGTTCATCCTTGGTAATATTCCGGCTCGTACCTTCTTTTTCATAGATCCAGGGAACATCGTATACGAGGAGAGCCAGTACTTTATGGTTTCTTTGGACAGCTCCGTCTATCAGCCAGTCGTACTGCTCAAAATTCCATTCTCCCTGTTGTGGTTCTATCCTTTTCCATGAAAAATCACTGCGAACCCACTGAATTCCCATATCATCAAAAAGGTTTTGTTTGTCTGTTGATTGAAGATAAGCTGCCCAGTTGTAGCGTTCATTCGCCAGGGGAGAACTCTTGAAGTGATTGTTTTCCTGAGGCCAGATTGCTCCAGGTTGGCAGGTCCCGAATTGGAGACTTTCATGGCCTTCCGGGTTGTGAAGGAGTGTGTTTCCCCTATAGCTGCGGCACCCAGCCAATCCTCCTGCGAAAATGAGAATCAAAGCCAGGGTGCGGATCATTCCCTTTAGAACCAGAGGCGCATTCCAAGAGCCGCCTGGACGTTCCAGGAAGGAAAGTAAATCGTCGGTTTGAATCCTACTCCCATGGCAGGGGCTACTTCCAGGAAAAACTCCAGAAAGTCGATGGGTTTCATTGTTAACCCGATTGGGACACGGCCGCCCAGGCTGAAGTCGCTATCATCTTCAGTTATGACAATACCTGTATAGAAACCGAGACCAACATAGAAATCCAGATCGCCGGAGATATTCTCCTGTATGACCCACCAGTCATCACTGATACTGAAATTGAAATATTCGGAGCCATTGAATGCTAATCTGACATTCTGAACGGTTCCGGGAATCGCTGGAGTATTGATGCTCAATGCGGCCCCCTTGTTGTTGCCTTCGCTGTCTAACCCAAAGGTATAGGCGGCTCCTAATCCCGTGTAGGAATAAGTTGTGCTTATGGTAAATAATGTGAATAGAAAGAAAATTATATTTTTCTTTTTCATGTATTTCTCCTGATTAAAATTAAAAAATGTTGATTTTAATATAAATAATCTATCACTTATATCGCTTCTATGGGAAGCTTTTTAAGCCCTATTGCTCTGGATCATCGGATGGTTCATCAAAGGAAAAAGGATGAGCAGATGGTGTTCCGGTGATCCTTTTTCAGTAAGCGGGCAGAGATAGTCACGGTGAAATGGCAGAAACCTAATCGGTATACCATTCAACCTTTGTTCTTAGGTGAGCAGAATCTCTCTATCTGTACTGGAAAAACTCAATGACTTCATTATCCGGACCGTACACAAATGCAATGCGGATGGGGAGTTCCTTTTCTTTGGCTTTGATCACGAGGTCAAAAGGAGCATCCTTACCCGCATAGCCGGATTTTAGGACCCTATTGTAATAGAGGTCACAATCCTCCACGAGGATACAAAAATGGATTACTGAATTTTCAGGAGAATCAGTTTTGGTTCCTCCTGCGAATATTTCAATATAACTTCCGCCGCCGATGTCCATCATACATCCTCGATCATCACCTTCTCCCCACTGAAGGGCGACATTCATGCCCAGGGTTTCGGTGTAAAAGGCTTTTGATTTGTCAAAATCGGCACATTTTATGGCAATATGGTGAAACTTCATAGACGCTGCAATATTATTGTTCATGGGAGTCATTGGATTCATGGTGTTCTTCCTTACAAGAGTTTCATAATTTCACCACAGATTCTCTTGTCTGTCTATGAATTCGCTCTCTGTTTTAGCCGCCAATTCCAATCATCGCTGCTCCGGCTATGGCCAGAATCAAACCGTATACTCGGGATTTGCTCAGTTTTTCCTGGAGTACCATCCTTTGAAGGAAGACTGTGGGTGCTGGATACAGGGCCGTTATGACCACGGCTGTTACAAGAAAACCAGTCCGGGTTGCCAGGAGGTAAAAAATATTGGCAGCCATATCCAGAGCACCGGCCAAGACTGCATGGATACTGCTTCCCCTTGTCAGGAACAGAGGGTGTCGGCGCAGGAGAGTAATGATTAAGAATAAAGGGACCGTGGCGGCTCTGGCGGCAACCAGGGACCACAACCCGGAATTGTCGCCGCTCTGGGCAATGAGAATAAAAAATCCGCTGAACCCAATGCCGGACAGAAATCCCATTTTCAGGGATTGTAGAACATGATCCTTCTTTTCCTCCTTTTCTGCCGAGAGCAATATAATTGCTGGGAGGGCCAGGCTTATACCGCACCATGTCAGCAGGTTCGGTCTTTCTCCTGTGATGAGGCCGAAGAAAACAGGAAGGACTGCCCCGGTGAGGGCCGCCATGGGAGACACAACAGAGGCTAGTCCTGTAGCCAGTCCCCTGTATAAAATACCCACACCTGAGGCTCCCACCAGACCGGCGGCGATTCCCCAAAAAATGTCTGAAGCTTCAACAAAGGAGGTGCCCATAAGAGGTGCGGCAAGCAGGGCCGTTAAGAGTCCCACTCCCTGTGACCAGGCAACGACAGCCGTGGCAGAGCTCTTTCGGGAAGCCAGACCCCCGTAAAAATCTGCAGAACCATAGGTTAAGGCGGATAATGAGGCGAATAACGTGACCATGGGAGGCATTGTACAGATATGAGATCAAGCTGTCAGCATATCCCATTGGGATAATGGAGCTGATCATCATTTTTTATGCAGTCAATCCTAAAGTTCGTTGATGGTGGAATAGACTACAATATTTATATTTTCTGATAAACAGTGCCATCTGCCATCAGTTCATCATTGCTTGTATCATAACTCAGAGATAACTCAGAGCCCAAACCATTGTTGAATATGTAATCAGTTCCATCCCTGTCAATAATATACCCATCCAATGTGCCGTCAATTGTGCCGTCTGTTGATACCGTAAAATCAGTGTCGGTTCCATTTTCTGACCAGGTTCCCACCAGATTGACCGGACCGAACTCTACCTCATCAAGGGTAATCACATCCTCTGATGTTTCGTATGTAAATGTAGGGACAACAGATCCATTGCCAAATTCGCTATCAGGATGATAGGTCAACCAAGTAGAGCTTATAGTGGATGATACGGGATCCATGCCGTCATAATAGGACGTGGTGGTTATGGTGCTGACATGTTCGATGGATTCATCCATAATAACAGAATCTCCGTCTATGGTAGCCGTTGAAATTTCAGCAGGATCGGCTTCTTCCAGAGTCAGGGTTACAATCTGTTCTATAAATGTATCAAGGGGATTCACATAGGAATCAAAAATATCTGTAATATACTGATCTGAAGAGAGCATGGCAAAATCATTCTCACTGGGGTAAAACACTTCGCTGAAGATGTAAAGCACCTTATCACTGTAATCATATCGATAGTTGTATTCTTTAGTTTCGCTTTCATTGCTTATGTAAAGAATTGTCTCATCATTCTCCCAGCTTAGATCTGAGGCATCCAAAAAATTCAGGAATATACTTTCATCTTCAAACTTGATTTGCTTTCCATCCTCAGATTCCCAAACTCCCTGGAAGTTCTCATTGTGGCTGCTGTCGTAATCCGATGACAGTTGACAACTCATAGAAATGAGTAATAGGGAAAATCCCAGCGAAAAAATCATTCCTTTCTTCATCGTCTCTCTATTTACACCTTCAAACAGTATTGATAAAAAGTATGAAAGATTTATTCTTCAATGTAAATCAATTAATTCTGAATATCTGCATTCTGAGGTCTTTGGTGATTATCTATATTCTAATAATGTGTTGATCTCCTGAGGCCAGAGAGCCTCATCAATGGTTTCAAGAACAAGGGGTATCCCGTTAAACCGGGGATCGGCAGCTATCATCTCAAAGGCTTCCCAGCCAATATTGCCCTTTCCCAGACTGTGATGCCTGTCCAGATGACTCCCTAATGTAGCTTTAGCATCATTGAGGTGCATCCCTCTTAGGAAGTTGAAACCGATTATCCGATTAAAGTCTGTCCATACATTGTCCATGGATTCGGGAGTCCTCAAGTCATAACCGGCCGCAAAGAGATGGCAGGTATCCAGACAAACAGCGATTCTTGTCTGGTCTTTGATTCCTTCAATGATGCGGGCTATCTCTTCGAAGCGGCTGCCCATATTGGACCCTTGTCCTGCCGTGTTTTCTATGAGAAGCACCGCCGATTCGCTCTGGTCAATGGCCTGGTTCAAGCTTTGGGCAATCCGGTCCAGACAGTCTGAGGGCGCTATGGACCTCAGGTGACTTCCCGGGTGGAAGTTCAGGTATTTGAGTCCCAGCTGCTCCACTCTTCTTATTTCGTCCTGAAAGGCAATCCTTGATTTTTCAAGTTTTTCAGTTTCTGGATGGCCCAGATTAATCAAATAGGAGTCGTGGGGGAGTACCGCATCCGCAGTGAATGAACACTCTTTCATATTCTTCTTGAAGTTTTGGATGCTCTGCTCTGTGAAATCTTTGGCTACCCATTGCCTTTGGTTCTTTGTGAACATCCCAAATCCTGTGGCGCTAACTTTACGTGCATTCAGGGGGGCATTTTCAATGCCGCCGGCAATGCTGACATGGGGGCCGATATATTTTGAGTCCTCCATTTTTTCTGCTTCCTTACATGGATTTGTCTATTGTTGTTGGTAGAATATGAAGCGGCCGACGGGAATCGAACCCGCTTCTCCAGCTTGGGAAGCTGGGGTAATACCAGTATACGACGGCCGCATGGTCTATATTCCCATGGTAAACTCTGCTCGCCCCTTTGGCAATAACATTCTTAATTGGCATTCTTCCTTTTCCATTCGAATCAAAATACAACGAGAGCTTTGCCTCAGGCGGATGGAGGTCCAATCCTGAGAGAAGCGATTGATGAAAAAAAACTAAAAAAATCTGACAAATCAGTATATGACCATGTAGAATCTGTGCAGAACTGGATTTGAAATTAAATTGATTGAATATCAAAAGCAGCCATATACGGGATCAAATCTAATTTTTAGGAGTCATTATGAAAGACAAGTACTATAAAGAAAATAGCTGGTGGGTTAGCCCCTTTAATTATATAGATGAGGTTCAAAAGACGTTGTCAATTCCTAATGAGGTGATCATCCATGATGCGACTCTTAGGGATGGAGAGCAAACTCCCGGGATTGTCTTTAGAAAGGATGATAAGGTCAGAATTGCCGAGCAGCTTGATTCCATCGGGATAGAAAGAATAGAAGCGGGTATGCCCGCTGTATCAAAGGAAGATTTTGAAGCCATTAAAGAAATAAGTAAGAGAGTCAAGAACGCCCAGATCTTTACCTTTGCAAGAGCCATGAAATCAGACATCGATATGGCTGTCGATTGTGGGGCTCATGGTGTTGTGATTGAAGTTCCCATCGGGTATCCCAAACTGAAGTATCAGTTTAACTGGACCTGGGAGGATGTTTATAATAAGAGTGCAGATGTAATTAATTATGCAAAAGAAAAAGGCCTGTACGCCGTCTTTTTCCCTTATGATACGACGAGAGCCCGGGAAGAGGATTATGATAATCTCATTCAAAAAATATGCAAGAACGCTTTGCCCGATTCGATTGGTATTGTGGATACAATGGGCTGCGCGACTCCAGAGGCCATCCGTTATTTAGTCAAAAAAACAAAAGAAATGTCCAAGCTTCCCATAGAAATCCATACTCACAATGATTTTGGAATGGGAGTTGCCACAGAGCTGGCGGCAGTCACCGCGGGTGCATCTGTTGTCCACAGCTGTGTGAATGGAATGGGTGAGAGGACAGGGAATGCTGCTTTAGAAGACCTGATTCTATGTTTGAAACTCCTATACGGAGTGGATAATCATTATGACATCCATAAACTGACTGCCCTATGTGAATACCTTTCAGAGTTGACAGGGATTCCCATTCCCAGGAATAAACCAGTCACTGGAAAATTTAACTATACGAGAGAGTCCGGCATCGGGGTCGACCTGGTGATGAAGAAGCCTCTTGCCATGTTCTCCATTGATCCGCAAATGCTAGGGAAAACCGGAGATGTGGCCTTAGGGAAAAAAAGTGGCAGGATGTCTGTGGTCTATACCCTTGAATCCCTGGGTATCGTAGATGTAGATGGAGGGACAGTTGATTTGATTCTCCAAGAAGTGAAGAAGATGGGAGCCGAGAAAAGACGATTGCTGAACATAAATGAATTCAAAGCCATTATGTCAGACTACGGATTACACAGTCCCCAGAGCTGAAGTCGCCAACAGGATAGACTCAATACCAGCCCGATACTTTGTCTGGCGTAAAAGTCTCTCCTGTTCAAAATATGAAGTCATGATTCTGGAGCAACTGAATTAAATCATTTTCTCCAGGAAGGTCTTGATCCTGGGATGATCCGGATTGTTGAACAACTTATCCGGTGAGGCTTTTTCAAGAATACAGCCTTCATCCATAAATACAATCTGATCTGAAACTTCCCGGGCAAACCCCATTTCATGGGTTACAACAATCATGGTCATATGCTCAGACGCCAGTTTTTTTATGACAGAAAGAACTTCGCCAATCAGTTCCGGGTCCAGTGCGGAAGTCGGTTCATCAAAGAGCATTATGTCCGGTTCCATGGCCATGGCTCTGGCAATGGCAACACGCTGCTTTTGTCCTCCCGAAAGGGTGCAGGGATACTGGTCTTTCTGATCTGCAAGGCCAACCTTGGCCAAAAGAGCTTCCCCTTTTTTAAGAGCCTCTGCCTTTGAGACTTTGAGAACCGTCAGGGGTCCTTCAATCACATTTTCCAATGCAGTCATGTGGGGAAAAAGGTTGAAGTTCTGAAAGACCATTCCCAGTTTGCGGCAGCGCTGTCTTATTTTACTCTCATGGACAGGCGTACCATTTTCATTGAGGATCTCTTTTCCCTCGATGCGGATGCTTCCGGATGAGGCTTTCTCAAGATGAATCAAAGTTCTCAGCAGGGTGCTCTTTCCAGAACCTGAAGGCCCTATGATTGAATAAATCTCCCCTTTGCGGACCGTGAGATTGACATTTTTGACAACCTCCAGAGTGCCAAAGGACTTACAGAGACCTTCAACCTCTATCATAAGCTGATTGTCATTCATAGACGGCATATTTCTGCTCCAGTTTTTTAAAGAAGAGTACAACGCCGTAATTTAATATCAGGTAGATACAGGCGGCTATCACAAAGGGGCTGATGGTGAAATCCCTGGCGACGATTTCCTTTGAGTTCCGAAGTATATCACCAATACCAAGCACCACAATCAGGGCTGTGTCTTTGACCAGTGTGATGGCTTCATTTGCCACAGGAGGAAGAACTCTCTTCACCGTCTGGGGGAGAATGATGCGAACCATGGTCTGGCTGTAGTTCATCCCTAAAACACGGGACGCCTCATACTGACCCTTGTCTATGGACTGTATTCCACCCCGGAATATTTCCGTAAAGTAGGCTCCATAGTTAAGAACAAAGGTCAGAGCCGCCGCAGAAAACCTCTCCAGTCTCAATCCGGGTAGCAGAATGGGAAGACCATAGTAGACAAAGAAAATCTGCAGTAGGAGAGGTGTTCCCCGCACAACGGAAGTATAGACTTCCATAAGAATCCGTAATCCTTTAATGCGGGAGGTCTTTGCCATGGCACAGGAAAATCCAAGAGGAATAGAGATTATCAGTGTTATGGCAAAGAGTTTCAGCGTTACAGAACAGCCCTGCAGGATGTAATGTGTTGAACTTAAAAGATATTCCATTAACGGGGAAGGAGGATATCTTCAGCAAACCATTTGTTTGAAATGGCAGCGGCAGTTCCGTCTTTTACCATTTCGTCCAGGATGCGGTCTACTTCGTTTACAAAAGCAACTTCGCCTTTTCTAAATCCGATTCCATATTCTTCTGCGCCGAAATCTTCTGCGGCCACGGCATAAACACCGGGTTTTTTAGAAATATAATAACGACCCATAATTTCATCTACTACAACCGCATCGATGCGGCCTGTCGCCAGATCCATAAGGGCCTGAACATTGTCCTGATATTTAACGAGCTCTTTGAAAGTGGCCACAGTCGAAGCATCTCCGTTGACCGCATTGTCGGCGCTGCTACTCATCTGGATTCCCATGGATTTCCCTGCCAGATCTGCCTTGGTATCAATCCCGGAATCTTTTTGAACAATCACAATCTGTCTGTTTGCAATATAGGGCTTTGAAAATTCAATTTTCTCAATTCTATCTTCGGTTATGGTCAAACCATTCCAGATAACATCGATATCTTTGCTGTTTAAATCAAGGATTTTAGCATCCCAGTCAATGGGCTGCATTTTCAATTCTACTCCCATTCTTTTTGCAACTTCTTTAGCCAGGTCTATATCGAAACCTGCTACTTCGCCATTTTCATCTCTAAATCCCATGGGAGGGAAGCTGTCATCCAAACCTAGGATCAGAACGCCCTTGTCCTGAATGTATTTCAGAGAGTTGTCTCCCTCTGCATTTTCTTTTGCTCCACCGGCAAAAAGTGCGGTAGCACAAATTGTCATTAATAATAAAGTAATTGCTTTTTTCAAAGGTTTCTCCAGTCGTGATAATATTGTTAGTCCCAGTATAGGGAGAGGAGTGAATTCTGTAAATAGAATGTTTCCTTACTTCTTTATAGAACTAATTTTCCTTTTATTTGACTGCTCGGATTCTAATCACTAATGTTAGGTTGTGTAAAATATGAGACTTAGAAGGAAAATTATGAATAAATTAACCATAACTGTCACCGGTGGAACCGGATATATTGCTTCCTGGATCGTAAGCGATCTGCTCCGGGAGGGGCATCGAGTCCGCATTACTGTCCGTGATAAATCCAATAAGGAGAAATACCAGCACCTTCTGGATATAGAAAATAAAACAGATGGGTCATTGGATATTTATGAAGCGGATCTATTAGCACTCGGTTCCTTTGATAAAGCCATAGCCGGTGCTGAATACGTGATGCATACGGCCTCACCATTCTTTCTCGATGATGGAGGAGATGCTCAGAAAAATCTGGTGGATCCGGCTGTGAAGGGAACTCAGAATGTGTTGGATTCGGTTCATCGATCGGGAACGGTTAAGCGGGTTGTTCTCACCAGCAGTGTGGCGGCAATTTATGGAGATTCAAGAGAATTAAAAGAACAAGGAATCTCAGCTTTAGACGAAACCATGTGGAATCAGAGTAGTTCCTTAAGCCGTAATGCCTATAGTTATTCAAAGACAGAAGCCGAAAAAGCCGCATGGGAAATCGTTAAAAAGCAGGACCAATGGGAACTGGTCACCATTAATCCAGGATTCGTCTTGGGTCCTTCTTTGACTAAAAGGATCGATTCAACCAGCATTTCAACATTGCTGAGAATACTCCGCGGAGAAATAAAATCAGGCGCCCCTGATTTGGGATTTGTCTTTTCCGATGTCCGGGATATCTCCAGAGGTCATATCCTTGCCGCCTTCACTCCAGAAGCAAAGGGACGTTATATTATTGCCCATGAAAGCGGTAATCTCCTGACTCTTGCAAAAATCATTGAAGCTTCTAAACCGGGACAATATAAGGTTCCCCGAGGGCTGGTTCCAAAATGGCTTCTGTGGCTCTTAGCTCCCTCTCTAGGTTTTTCCCGTCAGTTTGTGAGGGATAATGTCGGATTTTCTGTTTCCGTAGATAACAGTAAAAGCCTTAGGGACCTTAAAATGGAATATACTCCTTTGGAAAAGACCGTTATGGATCAAGTAGAGCAATTGAAAAAAGACCAACTGATTTAAGTTAAGAAGTCCTTCTGGTATCAAAAGGTCCATTTAAACATGAACGAGCTGACCTGGAGGACTTTTTTGCTTCAATATTCAGGAAAAGAATACATAAACACTCTTATACTTCACTAATGAGTTCAGGGGTGTTAAAATTATCCGTATTAAAAATACAGACGATTGAGGGATTATCATTGCTTATGAAAAAGCGTTTAATAAGGAGAAGTATATTGTTGCTTCTCATTCTAATACAGTCTCCCCTTTTTGCAGGAACAAATGAAGATGCTGACAAAATCATTTATGACTTGAGGGAAATTGTCTTTCAGCAAGACTATAGTGACCAGGAAGTCAGAGAGTATTATGAAGATAAAAAATCGGATCTAAATTCTCTAGCTCTGAATACCAGTGAATTCTACTACTATAACTCCATGATCGATTACTGGATGGCCAGAGCTTATCAATCCTTTGACGATACTCAGACCGTGGTGGATCACCACGTTTTGGTCCGCAATGGGAAATACCTGAAATTGAGGGATTTTTATACGGCTCCGGAAGAAGCCATATATTTTTATGAGAAATCTTTGGACTATATCAATGAGTATCTAGAACTGAATCCCGATAGTTTAGGATATCAGCAGTATTCGGAGATTCAGGGAGAGTTGATCCTCTTGAAGCCGGTCAGTTATGTTCTGGCTCATGGATTAAGTGTCAAACGAACCCTTAAAAAGTCTCTTAAACTCGATCCTGGAAATGTAAAGGCTCTCATTGCAGACGGCGCCAGTGATATCTATACTCCAAAAAAATACGGAGGAGATTACATCGCCGGAATTGAAGTGCTTAAGAGGGCATTGACAATGGGGTCGGCAGACCGGGAAGATTTATTTAATATCTATACTCATATTGCTTACGGCCTAGTTTCGAATGAACGACATTCTGAAGCTCTCACATGGCTGGAAAAAGCCGAAGAAATTTATCCAGGCAACATGTATCTATCAGGATTGATGAAAGTTGCCAAAGAAGGAATATAGAAAATGACAGGATTAGGGAACTCAAAAAACCATTTGTTCCGTATTAATCATACACGGGCTTTCAGGGTCCTTGTCTTCTTTGCCAATTTAATCACCGCCGTATTCTGGAGACCCTTCTTTTATGTATACAGCGGCTTGCGGATTTATGGTAAGAATTACCTTAAAGAAACACCCAAAGGGATTATCATATCCAACCACTGTTTGAATTTAGATGCCTATTATATTGGGTCTACAACCTGGCCTCGAACGACCTGGTATGCGGTGGAAGCCAACAATGTTCTCAGGAAAGATGTGGGGTGGCTGCATCGGATCAATGGGGCTTTCGGGATTTATGACACCTATCCCATGTCTATCGCTTCATCTGTTAAACAGTCTATGACCCGCAATGAATATGTCACAATTTTTCCAGAGGGGAAAATGACATACCGGGGACAAAAACTCCTCCCCTTTAACAAGGGAGCCTTTTATCTTGCCCTAGAAAATGAAGTCCCCATCATTCCCATAGCGGTTGTTCTTTATGGAAACAGGTTCATCAGGCACTCTCCCTGGGTCCCTGCGAGGGTGCATATCCATATTCTGCCTCCCATTCCAACCGCTGGTCTTGTGAAACCCGGAGAATCCTTAAAAAAGAAATCATCCGAGCTGGCAGACCAGGTTAGAGATCTGATTCAGGGAAAGATCGATCAGGAAGGCGGCCATGTAGATCTTGAAATTGACAGGATCAAAGGCTTCACCTAATAAACATCTTTACCCATCGGGCGCACAGGTCCATCCAGATGCTAACATGGGGAATCGTCATACTGGCATCCTCCGTTTCGTCAGTTTCCTCCGTGGCCAGTGAAAGTCCATGGGGACCTTCGGGGAATATATGCATTTCCATGGGAATCTTTTCTTTTCTCAAGGCTTCTGCCAAAAGGAAGGCATTTTCGACTGAAACCGCTTGGTCCTCTCCTGTATGCCAAATAAAACAGGGTGGCATGTTCTTGGTCACCTGTTTTTCAAGACTCATTTCTTCCAGCAATGCCGGATCTCCCCCGTCTCCCAGTAAATGTTCAAAAGATCCCCGGTGTGCATGAATCCCAGATGTAATGACCGGGTAACTGAGTATCAGTCCGTCCGGGCGGTTTAGTCCGGGGGATGTGCATATTTTATTTTGAAGATAAGCTTTGTTCCAGTGTGTCCCTAATGATGCCGCCAGATGTCCTCCTGCGGAGAAACCGCAAAGGACAATTTTATGAGCATCCACTCTCAGTTCTGTCGCATTTTTTCTGAGTAGGGCTAGAGTATTGGAGGCATCCAGAAGAGGGGCCGGATGCTGATGGGGGGCCACTCTGTAATGGAGGACCAGGGCATGAAAGCCATGTTTGTTAAAGGCCCGGGCTATGGGCTCTGCCTCCCGGGGCGATGTAAGACGATAACCACCTCCCGGAAGTATCAAAATACAGGGACAGTCCTCGGGGGTGTCCAGGAAAAAAGGGAGAAGGGTTGGACTGGCGTCGTCTGTGATCCCCGCCTCCTGTCTCAGAATATCCTGCATTGTACTGATGATCTTTTCCATTGTGACACTCCCCTAAGCTGCCGTTCTAAGCCGGCATTGATGATTGAATACTATCTGTTTCTTCTCTCTTTTGTCATCTCTTTTTGGAACTTTGCGATTTTTTTCCAGCGATCTTTTTCATTCCTCTTAGCCTGGTCATTCTGACGACGGTTCAGGAAATCAATTTCCCTCTTGAGTTTCAGATAGTTTGCATAGCGCCTTTCATCCAATTCTCCCGATTGCAAGGCGGCCTGCAGGGCGCAGCCGGGTTCCTGTTCATGGCGACAATCACTGAATTGACAAGCCTCTGCGATCTGGACAATGTCGGTAAAAACAGCGTCTACATCCTGTAAATCCCCCCACATTTGGAGTTCTTTCATGCCTGGTGTATCAATAAAGAGAGCTCCTGAGGGCAGGCGAAACATCTGCCGGTGTGTGGTGGTATGCCGTCCTCTCTTGTCATTCTCCCTTTGAGATCTGGTTTTTTGGAGATTTGTGCCCGATAAAGAATTGATTAGAGTCGATTTTCCCACCCCTGATGGGCCGGTGAGAGCTATGGTTTCGCCTTTCTTTCTATTACACTGGTCCAGTCCCAGGCCTGTGAGAGCGCTGACCAATAAAATCCTGCAGCCTGGAGCTGCTTCTGCAGCTGAATTAAGAGCCCAAGACCTTTCTTCCTCGCTGCAGAGGTCCGCCTTGTTCAGCAGAATCTGTATCTCTGCTCCAGAGTGTTTTGCCAGTGTGTAGTAGCGCTCCAGGCTCCCTTTTGTAAAGTTCCTTCCACCATCGATGGCAAATACCAGTCCGATGGTATCGATATTGGCCGCCAGCACCTGCTCATCGCTCCTGTTTCCTGCGGTTTGTCTTGAAAAGGCTGTTTTTCGGGGAAGCCGTGCTTCCAGAACGCCATGGCCCTTACCGGCTCTTCTTAAGGCACACCAGTCTCCCGTGACAGGGTAGTCCTGAGGACCGATGGCTTTGTATTGGAATGCGCCTGAAACTTCGCATAGGCACTCTCCTTGAGCTGTTATAAGGGTGTAGATATGGTGGGACTCCCTTATAACCCGGCCACAGTCCAAACCCTGTGTTCTATAGAGTGAAAAGGCTTCTTCCCATTGTGTATTCCATCCCCAATCTTCAATTTTAACGGGGTTTTGATGTAAGTCTGATTTGTCCAATGATTTTCTCCTGCATAGAATATTCATAATACATATGGTGTAGGAGTCCTGTTCAAAAGACCGAGTTGGTTTGTCTAAGGGGAAAGAAGTACGAATGGCTTAGATTCTGGATTTTCCCTGAACAGGACCATTTTCCATTGCAATTGTTGACATATACGTCCTCCTCAAGTGTTTTCTTTTTTACAGTATAGAACCCTCTCCATTGAGGATGCAAGAAAAACATTCTCTGAAACCAAAATAGAGCATCATCGTTCTTCTTGTATTCTTCTTCTGGGGATGAACGATGGCATTGCAAGGTAAAATATTGGATTCTCAACCTTGAAGGAGATGCCTTTTCCCTGTAATCTGAAGCATGAATTTTTTGACATATGAATTAAATCCCTTCGGAGGGGCTGTTCTGGATGAGAACAGTTTTCCCGAAGATCCTGCATATTTTAACAAGGTATTGGGTGATACTATTACGGATTTCCGCACACAGGGGCTTCAGCTGGTGTGGATGTATTTACCTTTGAAACTTTCCCCTCTAATTCATACGGCTGTTTCTCAGGGTTTTATCTATCATCATGCCAATGAGGAGGGACTGCAATTGATCCTGAAGCTTCAGCCCGATGCCTTTGTTCCCGGCTACGCTACCCACTACCTTGGTGCCGGCGGCGTTCTCATAGATGAACAGAACCGAATCTTGGTCATTCAGGAGAAGCATCATACCCGAAGGCATTACAAGCTGCCCGGAGGAGCCCTCGAGCCAGGTGAGCATATTGCCGACGCTGTTGTCAGGGAAGTGTTGGAAGAGACGGGGATTAAAAGTGAGTTTATCTCTCTGAACTGTTTCCGCCATTGGCATGGTTACCGTTATGGTATGTCGGATATTTATTTTGTATGCCGGCTGAAACCCTTGAGCAGCGAGATCACCATTGAAACTTCAGAAATCTCAGAGGCTCACTGGATGCCTTTGGAAGAGTATTTGAATCATCCGGATACCCATCCCTTCAACAGGAAAATTGTGACCACAACCGTGAATACGCCTGGCCTCTCTCTTGATCAGATAGAAGACTACGGAACACCCGAATCCCATGAGATGTTTTTTGCTTCGTTGGATTGATACCCGTTGTAGAGTCGCCAGAAAGGGTTTTATTTTTTCATGACTTCTTTGTATCTGAAACAACTCCTAATATGGTCATTTACCATGCCCAGGGACTGCATGTTCGCATAGGTCACTGTGGGTCCTAGGAATGTAAAACCTCTTTTCTTCATATCCTTTGATATGGTTTCCGACAGAGGGGTCTTTGAGGGAATCTCTGCTTCATTATCCCAGTGATTAATGATGGGGCGGCCCTCCTGAAAATGCCAGTAATAGTCCGAAAAACTACTAAACTCCTCTTTCACCTTGAGAAAACAGCGGGCATTGTTAATTGATGATTCGATCTTGAGTCTGTTTCGTATAACTCCCGGGTTTTGAAGGAGTCTTTGAACATCCTTTTCTCCCCAGGAGGCAATCTGGTAGGGATCAAAGCCCTCGTAGGCGAGTCTGTAGGTTTTTCTTCTCTTCAGGATTGTAATCCAGCTGAGACCGGCTTGAGCCGATTCAAGTACAAGGTTTTCAAAGTGTTTCGTTTCATTCTCATACACAGGAACGCCCCATTCTTCATCATGGTAGGCTGTATACAATGGATCGCTTCCACACCAGGAGCAGCGGTGATTAGACATATTTAACTTCCTTATTGAAGAAACAGCGGTAATATTCCAAAGGTTTTGTCACATTTTTAACGGCAATTTCCCAAGGGCCGGCAAACTCGACTGTCAGATCTTCCTGAGGGGCTATCCCCAGAGGACCACCAGGCAGGTTTTCAAGGAGATTGGAGGTGATTAAGACCTCTCCTCCCGAGGCATGGCCCTGCAACCTTGCCGCATGGTTCATGGCAGATGAGAATCCTGTGTAGTCCTCGTTAGGCCCGAAGAATCCTACCGAAGTCGGACCGCAATGGATTCCATTGGATGTGGTCAGATGATCTGCGACATTTGCCTTTTTTATTCGTTCCTCCAGTCCCATAGATTGACCCAATTCAATGGTGCCTTTGACAATTGCCGCCGCGGCAGAAATGGCATTCTCTGTCCGCTTCTCCATGGATGATTCAAAGAAGGGAGGGCCGAAAAGACCTATGACACAGTCTCCTACCATCTTATCAAAAACCCCATCGTAGCCATATAGGATATCCAGAACCATACGGGACCATGCATTTACCAAGGCTCCAATCTCCGATGCATTGTCCAGAACTTTTTCGCAAATTGCTGTGAAGGAGGTGATATCCGTGTATAAAATGACAATATTCTCTTCTCTGGGACTGAGGTATCGTTTATAAAATTCAGGCTCTCCCAGAAGCCTTTGGACGTCTTTGGCACAGAAACACCGGGATAAGTATCTACGTTCTCTGTTGTAGTCAAAGAGCCTCTGACACAAGCATTCAGCAAAAATCCGGATGATATCCCGGCTTTCCGAATTCAAGCCACCACCTTCGGGACGTATGATCAATTTGCCAATCAAATTTGTATTCATGCCGTTGTGCAGGGCTTTTTCCATGATTCCTTCCCCCTTGAGCAGAGCAGAAAAGGAGTGGTCATCCTGGTTGAGAGCTTTATCCTTGTCCTGAAGGATAATTGTATAGGTTTCATCCGGTTTATCGATGGAATTATGAATCAATTTTCCGTGACTGTAGTATCTATAGCGTAGATCCTCTCCTCCTGCGGCATCCATATCTCCATACACAAGAATAAATTCAGCCAGGTTCAACTCATCACAGAGCTGCTTGACAGCCTTGTCTGCCCCTGTTTCAAAAACTCTGTCTCTCAGGGCTTCAGTGGAATACTGGATGATATTTTGTTTCCTGGCATTGGAGGCAATTCCTTCCAGGTAGTTGTCCAATAGCTCTGTTGCAGAGTTCACGAGATCGACCTTTATACGGATCTCTTCCACGGTCAATTCTGCATTGAAGGCAAAGGCGCATAGGCCGATGACCCTATGAACAACATCCAATGAAGCCACCACCAGCCGGGTATTTTCAAGGGAATAGGCCTTAGGCTCAAAATCCCTCTCCGGCAAGTCCCGGGGAACCAGGTGAACCCAGTTCTTCTGAAAGCCCTTAGACCTCAGGCTGATCTGATTCAAATTTTCATCCATGGTACGGATCATCATCTCTTGTGCGCCGATTATGCGGCAGATCAGAGGGAGTACCCGTCCAAGGGCCTTTTGCATGGGGAGCTTTTCCAGTAGGCACATTTCGATGGCCCTGTCGAAATTGTCATTCAGCTTCTGTTTGAGACGCAGCACTTTCAAATCGGAAGTCATGATTCTCAGTTTCCTGTTTCGGAAAGGGTGGCTTGTATCTCTTGAAAAGTCAGGATTTTATGGATGTCCAGGACGATGATAAAGCTGTCATCTTTTTTACCCATTCCCTGGATAAACTCAGTGTTGACATGGGTTCCAATGTAGGGGGGCGCTTCTATTTCGTCCTCTTCCAACTCCAACACTTCATAAACTGCATCGGCAAGCAAACCAATCACAACTATTTCATTATCCATGGATATTTCGGTAACAATGACGCTTGTATCGATGCCTTTTTCGGTCACCCCCAGGCCGAATTTCATTTTGAGGTCTAGAACGGGAACTACAGTTCCTCTCAGATTTATGACCCCTCTCATAAAATCAGGCATCCTGGGAACCCTGGACACTGACTGGAATTCAAGAACTTCCTTTATGTAGCTTACATTTATGGCGTAGAGTTCGTCGGTAATTCGAAATGTTAAATATTGGTTTAGTTTTGTTTCTTCCATTCCTTCCTCCAGAGTTCATTCTTCTAAAGGATAATTCTTCAATCTGAAAATGTAAAATACACAGTGATAGTTTCGTAACCTTTTTCTTGACAGCCTCCCCCAGGAGGGGCATAAAATGAATAGTCCTTATCTTAATCATCAGGAGTTTCTGTCATGTTGTTTCCAGCACTACCATTTCTTTTGATTTCAATACTTCATGTCCTTGGTGAAGTTGCCAATTCCAGGATGATACGTCATGGCACCAAACCCCTGCTCATGCCACTGCTGGCTTTTTTTTATATCCTGACAGAATTCAACTTTTCTTTTCTGTTCATTGCGGCTTTAGCCGGCGGATGGGTGGGAGATCTCTTTCTAATGTTACCCGACAAGGGGAATAAAAAGACTTGGTTTAAGCTGGGACTGATCTCCTTTTTAGTGGGCCATCTATTTTATGTGATGGCGTTTTTTAAGAAAGGCAGTCTCTCTGCTCTTTTTTCTCCGGCTTTTATACCAGCTATGGGATTTCTCCTCTTTGGATTTCTTGTTTTTCTCGGAATGAAAAACTTTATGGGGAAGCTCTTTGGTCCCATCACCGTATATATTGCTGTAATAGCTTTGATGGGAGTTTCAACGACCTTATGTTTTGGTATTCAGCCGCGGAATGCCGTGTGGATCTCCCTTTTGGGAGCCCTGATTTTTATGATTTCTGACACCATGAATGCCTGGAACCGATTTGTAAAAGTCATTCCCCATGAACGGGTTCTGACGATGACAAGCTACCTAGCCGGTCAGTTCTTCCTGGTTTTGGGCTATGTTCAGTTTACAGCTTGAAGGGACGGGTCCTTCTCAATAGTCATGTTCTGATCTTTTCATTATTTCGGGTGAATCAGTTGCGTTCTCCTCTATTGAGGGTGTACCATGGCTCATGATTCAACTAAAGAATAATCGTATCAAAGCGTTAATAGATCCCCTGGGAGGAGAGCTGACAAGTCTTCAATATGAGGGCAGAGAGTACCTCTGGCAGGGGAGTTCTTCTTCCTGGAGAGGCCGTTCTCCACTCCTTTTTCCCATCATTGGTCAATCTCTCCCCCATGGCTGGGAGTACAAGGATAAAACTATTTTTCTGGATAATCATGGTTTTGCACGGCAATTGCCCTTTGAAATCTTAGAAGAAAAAGAGGATTTCTGCCGCCTAGGCCTCAGTAATTCAGAAGAGACTCAAAAGCACTATCCCTTCGCCTTTGTTTTAGAAGTTACTTACAAGCTGACAGAGTCTGTTCTCAAAGTTGGTTTTTCAGTCAATAATCCCCAAACTGAAGATCTGCTCTTTTCAATCGGCGCCCATCCCGGATTCAATTGTCCCCTTAGTTCTGGCACACAATTTGAAGACTATTACCTGGAGTTTAACCGGAATGAGACGATTAGCCGCCGGTATAAAGATGAGTATTTGACTGGTGAAACATCTCCAGTTCTCAAGGATCAGAACCGCCTGAATCTGAACCATAGTCTTTTTGACCGTGGTGCTATCATTCTTTCCGGCCTGAAGTCTGACAAAATTACCCTCAAATCAGAGAAGACATCCTCTTCTGTCACTATGGATTTTACTGGATTCCCTGACTTTGGAATTTGGACGATGCAGAAGAAAAATGCACCCTATGTCTGTTTGGAACCCTGGTTTGGTGTGGATTCTACTCAGGGGGATTCGGCTGATTTCGAGAAGAAAGAAGGCTTAATCAGGTTGAAAAAGGGGCAGGAGTTTTCCTGCTCCTACAGTTTGACCCTAACATAATGGCCGGGTCGGCGTAAGTTCTCATTCCGGCCAGGCTTCTTCGGCCGGAATGAAAATTTAATAATTCTATACACTATAAAGAGAAATTCTGAACTGTCTCAATGAGCGCCATTACATTTGCAATAGGCGTTCCCGCCTGGGCAAAGTGACAGGAGCAGGGGAGATAACCCTGAGGGCCTAGTTCTTCAAGGCACATTTTTGTTTCCTGAGCCACTTCTTCTGCTGTGCCGAAGGGGAGGATCTTCTGATTTTCCACACCGCCATGGAAAATGATCTTATCTCCATACTTAGCCTTGATCGATTTGCAATCCATTCCGGTACAGACATGCTGTATCGGATTCAGTACATCCACACCTGCTTCAATTAAACGAGGGATTATGGGTTCGGAAGCTCCATCTGTGTGAAACAAGACCCTTGCTCCATAGGAATGAATCATATCACACCACTTTTTCATCCTTGGAAAGAGGAACTCATCAAATGAATCGGGAGACATTAAAAGGCTTGTCTGTGAACCCATGTCATCACTGAGAAAGACCAGATCGATAGCACCTTCTGCAGCTTCCAGAAAGCGGCGTACCATCTCCCCTTGAGAATCGGCTATATAGTCCAGAGCTTTGTGAAGGAATTCAGGATTCATCACAGTGTCCATCAAAGCATCCTCCAGGCCCCGCATTTGACAATACACCTCAAAAAGGGAAACCCATGGTCCCAGGGTTACAAACTCTTTTGCCAGTTCTTTGGCCTCTGCTGCGGCTGTTACATAGTCGAAATCATCCGGACTGGGCCAGGGATAGGCATCCAGTTCTTCTAAGGTTTCGAGTCCCTTGAGCGGGTTAAAGGAGACTTCCCCATATTCCACGCCCTGATTAGCCTGGACTGCCTCAAATTTGACCCCCCAGTGATTGATCTCCTGATGTTCGTTGGGATCTTTTAAAATGACACCCTTGTAAGGTATCCCCAGCCATACGATTTTATCTACATCCAGTTTGCGGTAAATATCCAATTCATCTTCAACATTCAGTTCTTTTTTGAACTGTTCTACCAATTCGGGAACCAGCCAGATATCCACGGGGACCCTGTCAGGTTTTTCTCTATTCAATACGGCTAAGACGCGTTCTCTTGCATTCATACAAAATCTCCAATTTTTGAAAAGAGGCTCTGAAGGAGTCTCTTTGATTTCCAGCTTAGGACCAACGGACCCTCTGATGTCAAGATAAGCCTTTAAATATCTGAAATCTTGGTTTATATTTACAAAATGCAGAGCGAATATTTACAGGGAATCAAAAAGCCCAACCTCGGTCAGACAGAACACCGTCTGGATCGAACAGGTTTGGCCCTCGAATACTTTCCGGCATTTGAACAGAATCAGCATGATTTTCATGGCCATGATTTTATTGAAATCCTCTTTGTTCTCCAGGGGAGTTTCCGCCATGTGACAGCTGAAAGCAGCTTTGATGAATCCATGGGCGGACTTACCATCGTTAATGATAGACAGTACCACTCTCTGAGAACTCCTGATGGCCCTGTGGAACTTATGAACATCTACTTGAAACCCGCATTGTATCCTCTGCCAGTTCTCCCGGAGCCACTGGCCTCCAGGCTCTATGAATTGATTCCCCTCCATCCTGAGCTGGGGAACCGGTTTAACAGCATTCGTCATTTGAAGGTTGGAGATACGGATAAAATAAAGAGCCTCCTCATGATGATTCTTGAAGAACAGAATCGGGAGGTAGCCGGTCAGGAAGCGGCTATTCAGGCCCTGTTTCGGCTCTTCCTCATTGAATTGTGCCGGGCCGCACCGGTTCGGGAAGATTTGCCTGCCTCCGGGTATAGCGGCAGGATTGAGAAGGTGTGTACCTATCTGGAAAAGAACTTCACAAGTTCCATCCGTCTAGATGACCTGTGCTTGTTAAGCGGCTTGAATCCGGCCAATCTCTGCCGGAGATTTAAGGAGTTTACAGGGATGAGTACCGGGGAATATCTAAAGCAGAGGCGGCTTGCCGCAGCGGTACAAAGACTAAGGATGAGTAATGATAAGATCCTGACCATCAGCCACGACTGCGGATTTTCTGATATCTCCCGTTTTAACCGGTTTTTCAGGGAGGCCTTTGACTGCACTCCCTCTGCGTATAGGGAGACTGTGAGAGATTTAGGGCGAAAATCCTCTGATGAAAACGCGTCTTTTGAGGTTCAATGACACAGTTTTTCTCCTAAAGGTATTTGAAATAGATTTCTGAATCGAAGAACTCCCATTTCTCATTGACTTTTATTTTTAAGATCGTCGGACCATGAATCTCCTGAATAAGACTGTTCTCCTCATTAATGAGGAAGTGTATCGGTTTGGCAATAAACCATAAAAAAGGGTTGTTTGATTTCATCTGTAAAGTGATCATGCCAGGTTTATCTAATGTCTTGTTCTCAATCTTTTTTAAGGTGAATTTTACGGTTGTCAAAAATTGAGGGACAGGAAGAGAAAAAGTTAACTTTTCTCCTTCTTTGAGGCTCTCTAAATTTTCCGTAATGAAATCTTGCTGAGTCGGTCCAAAAATAAGGTTTTCCGGGACCTTGATAGCCTTTGATTTCTCTTTGTTGTTACTTTTGAATGATGTCGTCATTCCCTCTTCATCCCGCACCTGTTTGGAATACTCATCAAGAATAGGGAAGCTGGTTTCATGTACCGAGAATTCTCCCTCATGCAATATTAGTGTTTCCCGGGCAAAAACCTCCCCTTCGGGAGTCTTATATGTATGGGACAGTATCACATCATCTCCCTGTATTGTCTTTTCGGAATCGTAGTAGAATACGATAGTGTCCCTGTCTCCCTTCACATATATTCGGGCATTGAATACTTCATTGGCCGAAACATGACCTATGAAAATCAAACTGAGCAGTAAACATATGAATGTAAATTTATTCCCCATCTCTACCCCCGCCGGGCCTGAATATTCTTGCTGCTTTGAATATTTCAACTTCACCATTTAAATAAAGCTTCACCCTTTTTCTGACACTTATGGCAACAACCAGGAAAATCAAAATAAAAAAGGTCAGAATGGTAGGATCAATCATGTTTCCCTGTAAGCCTGTGATGAGGGCATACAAGAAGGGTAGGGCTGCAGATGCTGCTAAGGCACATATGGATACATAACCTGTGAATCCCAGTGTTATAAAAAAGATCAATAAACAAAAAGGAGCGGCCAGGGGAAAATAAGATATGACAGCACCGACAGCGGCTCCGAATCCTTTTCCTCCTCTAAACCCCGAAAAAACGGGAAAAATATGTCCCAGGACGACTGCGAGAGTTGCCATAATGAATAAGACATTACCGGGATAGGAATTCTCAAACACTGCTAATGGAGCAATCCAATGAACGACTGCAAAGCCCTTAAATATATCGATAAAAGCAACAGTGAGGCCTAATCTCCACCCGAAGATCCTGAACGAATTCGTGGCTCCCATATTGCCGCTTCCGTGATCTCTAATATCGAGTCCCTGTCTGAAAATCCTGCCCATGAGTAAACTTGTGGGAAACGATCCTACAAGGTAGCTTAAAAGAGCTATCATCCATAAGTTGAGCATTTTACGGCCTCCTCGTGAGTTTTGAATATCATCCCTATGAATACTTCAATCATGGATTACCTTTTTTTGGGGAGGAAGGAGGACGAAAATACTGGTTCTCCTCTTATAGTCCTGATATTCAGGATTCAAACCATATTGTTTCTCTGCACTCTTTTCCAGTAAGGGAATTCCTGAAACAAAAAGCAGTAGAAGGGTGATAAATATGGGGCCAATCACAGTGAGGTACAGCCAAGCATTGAGAGAGGGGATTGCCATAATGAATAGGGCCCACCAAAGGATGGTTTCACCAAAATAGTTAGGATGCCTTGAGTACTTCCACAGTCCTTCCTCAATCCAACGTCCATCATTCTCTCCCTTTGATTTGAATTGAAATTTTTGATGATCACTGATCACTTCTATGATAAATCCCAAGATCCAAAATACGATCCCCACTATGGTGAAAACACCAATGGATTCTGGAGCGGGACGTGTCAGAAATACAACCGAAGGCATCATTACCAGCCATACCGCAGATGCCTGAAGTATCCAAAAACCAAGAAATCTTATGAAGTTTTCTCTTTTGTCATCAAAGCGTTTATCCTTTCCAATACGAATGATTCGTGTTAGAAGGTATGCTCCCAGTCTGAGGCCCCAAAGGATAATGAAGGTCGCCATTATCAATTGTATGGGGTTGTATGCTTTGTTCGTTACAGTGAAGAAGGCTGTCATGCTTATAAATGAGAGACTGTAGGAAAAATCGGTTACCTTATCTGTCTTATTGGCATAGGCAATTGTGAAGAATACAGCCTGTATAAGCATGCTTATCAGCAGTGATGAGACAATATTGTAAATATCAAATTCAAAAAACATCATGATCTCCTTTTCTTTTTTTCTACTAAACCTATGGCTATGGCACCTTTGCCTGAATGCATTCCGACGATAGGGGATATATCTGTGATATAAGAGGGACTTTTGCGGGTTATTTCATGTATGAAATCTCCCCATTTTTCGGCGCGTTCCCTGGCTGAAGCGTGTACTATGGCGTATTCTTCTATGCCGTTGTCTCCCTCTATTGTACTCACCAGGCGAGTTATCTTTTTCATCAGTCCTCTGGATGAGAATGATTTCTCAAACGCAACACCTTTTCCATTTTGATCAAGGGATACGATGGGTTTGAGGTTCAGAATCTTGGCAATGAACCCCTTGAGAGGGCTTACCCTCCCTCCCTTGATCATGAATTTGAAGGTTTTAACCATGACGAATATTCTGATCCGGCTTTTAAGCTCTTCCGCTGCCTCTACAAGCTCATTTAAACTGGAACCCTCTGCTGCTTTTTGAGCAATCATTTTGACAAGCAATCCCTGGGCAACGGAATTCAGACAAGTATCAACTACAGCAATTTTTTGTTGTTTCGTATTAAATTTTTCAGCCGAGAGTTTCATCCGCTGCCATGTTCCGCTTAACTCTTTCGCTACTGAAAGAACAATTAAAGCCTCATAGTGATCTAAGAGGTATTCATAGTACATTTCTACTTCACGGCCGGGGGGGAAGGAACTACTTGGAAATGATGTTCTGTAGGATTGCATTGTATAAAAATCATCAGGTCTTATTGTGAGTCTGTCTAAATACTCCTCATCATCCCAGTGGAGGTGAAGATTTATGACATGAATTTGGAACTGATCCAGTATTTCATGGGATAAATCGGCTATTGAGTCTGTGACCACTGCAACTTTGGCAATCCGTTTATTAACCACCTGTTCCTGCCTGATCATATCATCTGCCTTTTGCTGAATAATTCTGCCTACTTTATACATCTCTGCTATCACATTTTGTGGCTTGTTTGTATGGATATGGATGCGTGTTCTTTCCAATCCGGAAGTGACAATCAGAGAATCTCCCAGAGGATTGAGAATTTCCTTCAATTCTTCCTGTCCTGTGGTGACATCTGCCATGAGCACTTCTGTGCAGTACCTGTATTTAATCTCCTTATTGAATATGTGAACACTTTGTTTTGTTGGCTCTATCATGGGAATATCAGGATTCCTGAGTGTTTTTCTTACTGCTAGCGGGAGAATCCCCTTATGGCCTAAGCCTGCGATACCTTCCAGGAAACAGACAAAACCCCAGGCTCCTGCATCGACAACATTGTTTTCTTTTAAAACAGATAGTTGCTCCTGTGTCTTATCCAGAGCCTCTTTTGCTTTTACAAGGGCTTCATTCATGATGTCTTCAAGGTTCATATCTTTTGCGGAATTTTCTAAAAAAGAATCTGCCCATATTTTCATTACAGTCAAAATTGTCCCTTCCTGAGGGTTTTCAACCGCTTCATAGGCATCATTGGCAGCCATTTGTAAAATCTTTCCTAACTCGGGGAGTGATATTGTTTCTTTATTGAAGATGTTTTTGGACATACTGTTGAGAAATTGAGAAATAATCATTCCAGAATTCCCCCTTGCCCCTTCCAGTGAGAGGCGGGCAATCCTATTCATCAATTTTCCAACAGATTTACAGGATACTAAATTCTCTGTTGTCAATCTGAACATGGAAACGATATTGGAGCCTGTATCCCCGTCTCTAACGGGAAAAACATTGATTTGGTTCATATATTCACGATTGCCGTCTATTTTAAAGTACCCTGCTAGGAATGCATTATAGAGGAGGACACCGTTTACTGTCTTCATCATTGATTTGATCCCCAACTCTGTTCCATATATTGAATTTCCGACATATCGTAGCCCCTGTCAGTCATGCGACTGGATATCTGCTGGATCAGTTGTTCATCCATTTTTGGATTTCTGGACATGATCCAGAGGTATTTGAAGTTATTAGTACCGATCACCGTATATTGATAATCTTCATCTATTTCCAAGATGTAATAGGGGAGTTTTAGAGGCCACAATGGCCTGACTCTCCAGTCTGCATTGCTTTCCTTATTGTAAATCCACCCTTTCTGAGTCATGATTTTTTCTTTTCCTTGGGGCGAATCTTTTCTAAAGGTGTATTGTACCCGGATATTTCCTTCTTCGGTGAGGCTGTAGTTTTCAATGCCGTTGGTTGCATCCTTCTCAAATGCCGTCGGGAGAAGGGCGATGACATACCAGTCTCCTGTGAATCTTTCAATATCGACGTACTCTTCCGTTTCTTGAAAGGGCTCCTTTCTAGTCGTTGCACAAGATGCGAGGATGATCAGTGTCATAACTGATGCTAAGAATATTTTCATGTGGTCACTCCTTTTTGTTTCTATATAAATCATTCTTTTCTGGGCCGTTTGTAATCACGTTCCGAAAATCAAGCAGGATTTCTTTGAAGTGCTGCAGATCACGGCTCTCATGAAAGACTTGTTTTGTATTAAAGGCTCTTGAGGAACAGCCTCCCAGAATCAAACGGCAATGATCCGGAGTTTTTTTATGAAGCACTTCGAGCTCTTTTCTGACAAGACTTGTATTTCCAGGGAATACGATACTGATGCCCAGCACGGCGGCATGGGATTTTTTGGTTATCTTAATCAACTCTTCAGAGGGGAGTTCGTAGCCTAAATTTAGTGTATGAAAACCGGCAATTGCGGCCGTTACAGCCGATGCCGCGGCTCCCAGATTATGAACCTGTCCTGGAAGTGTAGCAATTAGAGCAATAGGGTTCTGTTTTGAACTTTGATAGGATCGTAACTGGTTGTTTAAAAATGAATTTACTGTTTCACTAGCCAGGTGTTCCTGGTAAATATTTAATTCTCCTTTGTTCCAGTGTTCTCCCAACTGATTCATAAAAGGAAAAATCACTTCATCCATAGCCTGAATGACTCCCATTTCTATGGAGGCCGACTCAAAAAGCTCGTTTAATTGATTTAGTTCTAAGTTCTTAAGAGCTTTATGGGCAAGGTGTATGTAGTTGTTTTCATACCTGTCCAGTTTTTTTTGAATCGATTCTTCAATCTCTTTATTGGTCATTTGAACTAATGTACTGATACGGAGTCCGGTTTTTACCCCTTTGGCTAATATGGACAACCTCTTAACATCTTCATCTGAATATAACCTCTGGTTGCCAGAGCTTCTTTTAGGTTTTACGGCTTGGTATCTGTTCTCCCATGTTCGGATAGAGAGGTCTGTTAATCCGCTCAATTGAGCTGCCATACCAATAGTATAGAAGTTGTTCATATATAATGAATCAGCTATTTAGATTGAGTTGTCAAGAAAACTATCAATATTTGTATATATAATATGGTTTTTTACTTATACAAGAACTAGGCATAAGGTCTGTTTTCACAAGAGGTGGGCAGCTCGGTTCTATGTTAATAGGACATGAATTCTATGGATATTTTTTTTAATACCCTAGGTATTCCCGAATCTTTAGAATAAAAAACGGGCCGTATTGTTCCAGCTTTGTTTCACCCACTCCTGATACTCTTAGAAAGCTGCTGTTGTCTGTAGGCTTGAGGGCGCTCATCTCCCTCATGGTTTTATCTGAAAATATTACATAGGGAGGGACTCGTCTTTTTCTGGCCAGCTCCATCCTCAGCTCTTTTAATTGGTCAAAGAGAGATTCATCATACTTCCCGCTTTTGGCAAATAGATCTTCTTCCGGAGAGGGAAGGGCAGGAAGGGTATCTTCTCGTTTTAGGATGTAGAAGGATTCCTTTCCAAATAAAATCCTCTTGCCTTTTTCTGTAATGATCAAGGCATTGTAGGATTCTCCATCCTGAAAGACCGCCTCTTGGCTGATGAGTTCCTCTACAATGCCCCGCCACCATTTCTTACTCTTATCCCGGCCGACACCGTATGTCTTGATCTTCTCATGGCCCATCCGACGGATCTTTTCCGTGTCGGCGCCAAGAACAATATCAATGATATGGGTCAGGCCAAAGCGTTCTTCTGTTCTCATAACCGCAGAGAGAATTTTCTGAGCATCCACTGAGGCGTTGATCTTTTCCAGTTCGCCGGTGCAGATATCACAGAATCCGCAATCATCGGCGGCACTTTCGTTAAAGTATTCCAATATCTGTTTACGCCTGCACACATTCACTGCGGCAAATCGGGCCATCCTGCTCAAATTGGCCTTGGCTTTTTTCTGTTCTTCAGGATCTGACATCTGATCTATGAAGTACTGCTGTTTGACAAGGTCTCCCGCTGAATATAGGAGGAGGCAATGGGATTCCAGGCCGTCCCGCCCGGCACGTCCTGTTTCCTGGTAATAGCCCTCCATGCTTTTAGGAAGGTCACCATGGATTACAAAGCGGATGTTGGACTTGTCTATTCCCATTCCAAAGGCAATGGTGGCACATATAACCTGGACGTCATCATTGTTGAATTTATCCTGATTGGTTTCCCGGAGCTTTTGGGACAACCCCGCGTGGTAGGGGAGAGCCTTGATCCCCTTTGTGTTGAGGTGAGCAGCTGTCTTCTCAACATCTTTCCGGCTGGTTCGGTACACAATGCCTGCCTGGCCTTCGTGATCTTTGATGAATTCGGTGATTTGGGGCAGAACTTTTTCTTTCCGGTCTACACGGTAAAAGAGTTCCTTCCTATTAAAAGAAGCCCTCACCAGGTAGGGGCTGGAGAGGTGCAGAATCCGGATGATATCGTCCTGTACTTTTTGGGTCGCTGTTGCAGTAAAGGCGGCAATGGGTATCCCGGGGAAAGCATCTCTGATGCGGGCCAGGCTGAGGTAGTCGGGCCTGAAGTCATGACCCCATTCGGAGAGGCAGTGCGCTTCATCCACAGCGAAAAAACGGATGGGCAGTTGTTTCAGTTTTTCAAGGTATCCTTCCAGGGCCAGCCGCTCTGGAGAAATGTAGAGGAGTTTGATCTCTCCGCTATACAGTCTGGAATACACAGAAGCCGCCTCGGCAGCCTTGAGAGTGCTGTTGATAAATGCAGCTGGAATTCCTGTCTCCAGGGCGGCATCTACCTGGTCTTTCATCAAGGCAATGAGAGGACTGATCACAAGGGTCACCCCTTCTAAACAGAGCGCCGGAATCTGATAACAGATGGACTTTCCTCCCCCTGTCGGCATGGAGGCAAAGACATCTTTTCCCTCCAGGACAGCATCGATGATCTCTCTTTGATTGGGGCGGAAGGAGTCATAACCAAACTGGATTTGTAGAATCTTTAAAGGGTCTGTCATCATGGCTATCTTACAGGCTTATGGGAGGCTCTGTACAGCACGGGGAATCTCATAAGCCGGTCATGAGATTTCATCCGATTCTCATCTTATTTTAATAATCTTCCTCCAGAGTATAAATGTTGTATCAAGCCATCAGGTTCTCCCTGTTTCCTTTGGCAAATGATATAACCGGGAGTTGCCAGCCATGACCATTACAGAACAGCCAGATGTAATCTTTCAGGTAGAAAGCCAGTATCGAAACTCAGGATTTACAGTTGCCAGACTCTTATCCAGTCAGTTTTATGTGGAGGAAGATCTTCCTATACAGGATTTGGTGACTCTTTTTAATGAGAAAGGATCTGAGGTAAATGCTGTTGGAGTCGTCTCCGGGGAAAATGAGTTTAAAGGCATTATTATCCGTAAAGAGCTGATGAAGTTGATCAGTCGCCCCTTCGGGATTGATGTTTTAAAGAAAAAACCGGTTTCTAAAGTAACTATTTCCCCTGGAATCTTTCATCTTAAAACAGCTCTTCAGACGGTCAGTGAGGAGTTGAAGCATGATATGAAACTGCAAAAAGAGAGTTTCTATGCCGTTCTGGATAATCATGATCGCTTTGCAGGCATTTTTTCTACCAGGGATCTTCTGATTCATATGTCGGATCAGAACCGGATGGATATGAACTTGGCCAGGGATGTTCAAAACAGCATGGTAAAAAACAGGCATAATGTTTTGGCTTTTGGACTGGAAGTCGCTTCCTCTTTTACTCCGGCACAGGGGGTGGGAGGAGATTTTTATCTCACAAGAAAAATCTCCGGGAGTGAATGGGTCATTATCCTTTGTGATGTTTCAGGAAAAGGAGTAGCCGCATCCATTGTTACTGCTATGCTGTACGGGATCACCAGAACTTATGATTTTGGTAAAGGGATTAAGACTTTTGTCCGTGATCTGAATGAGATGATTTTTGATACCTTTCGTGGTGACAGGTTTCTTACGGGAATCTTCATGATATTCAATGAGGATACGGGGAAGGTCACCATTCTGGACATGGGGCATTCCTATCTCAATTTGATAAGAAACGGAAAGTTAGTTCTATTGAATTCAGAGATGGAAAATCTTCCCATCGGAATAACAGATGACCTTACACCCAAGGCGGGACGTTTACTGCTCAAGCATGGTGATATTATTCTTACTGTGACTGATGGACTGGTGGAACAAAAGGACAGTTTTGGTGAATGCTATGATATTTCCCGCATGTATGACTTGATCCGCCTGAATAGTGATTGTTCCCTGGAAGAGATCAGAGATACAATCCTTCAGGATTTTGAATCATTCAGGCAAGATACTCCCTATCATGATGATATGACTTTCCTACTGATCCGTCACCCACATCCTGAAGAGGAATAACTGGTCAGGAATACTCCCGCTTCACTGCAATTGTATTTCCCTTTTGAGAAATGACGACTCCCTTATTCCAGAATTCAACCGCTGCAAACAGTGCATTTCCACCATCTTCATCCTTACTGTCGGAGGTTCTGTAGGACAGGTAGTTGATCAGAGTTTCAAAATCTCTCTCATCGTAGGCTTTCATTTTCCGCCTATAAAAATCATTCCAGTGCTGGATGTTCTTAAAACCGTTTCCTTCATCTTGTAGAATTATATGGGCATGAGTCTTTGAAAAGGAAAACCATATCTTAATTTTTTTATTCGGATCATTTTTATTCCCATGTCTGACACCGTTTTTAATGATCTCGCTTATTTGCTGTTCCAGCAGATTTATTTCTTTTATCTCCGGAGGAGCTTTCTGTAAGATCAGTTGGCTGAGCCGTCTCACTCTGCGGAGGTCCAAATTGAATTCTTTTGAATACATGCCATCGGAATTCATCAAAATATGATTATCGTCTTGAATAATCCCGATTCTTTGACCCGGTAAAACGGCTTCGATTTTTTCATCCACTTGTATCCGAACAGATCCTTTGGCTTCTTCAAGAGTCTTGGTTATATCGAGGAAGCCATTGAGCTTTGTGAAGGAAATAACAGATTCTACGGGTTTCGTTAAACTGCACAGACACATGGTTCCCCCTTTCTTTCTCAAGGTAGTAAACAGGGATATCAGTACACCTATACCACTTGAATCGATGTACTCAAGGCCTTTGCAATTTAGAATTATCCTTTTGAAGCCATCTGTGAGAGCTTCTTTTATTTGCTCTCTGACACTCTGGGATGTGTAAAGATCCATTTCACCATTCAAATGATAGATGGCGGCATTGCCCGATATCTCTTTGCTTACAACCATGGTTGTTTTTCCTTTTCTAGGCGCTGTTTTGGTCGAGTGTGACGAAGGCTTGTGAGGAAATGATGAGTTGAGGGTTAATTGTCTAAAATTTATATAAGAACACGTAATTTAAGCAGTCATTAGGAGGCCGGCTCTTCAGAATGAATCATTTTGTTGTAAAAATCCCTGTTAATGGGAAATCGCATCAGGATAAATATCCCTGTGATGTAAAATAGAGCCGGTAGGGGACCGCAAATGAGTTGAATTCCCTTTATGGCTTCGGGTGTTTGCACAACATCAGGTTTATAGTGAAACAGACTCAGTATCCATCCATTCAGGGCTAGCGCAAGGGCTTGTCCCAATTTGCTCGTGAAAGTCCATAGACCAGAGAAGACACCCTCTCGACGGAGGCCATTATTTTCAATGGCATCGTATTCTACAACATCGGGGAGGATGGAGTGGGGCATGATGTAATGGGTGGAAAGGCCTATCCCCGCGAATCCCATAATCAAAATGGCAGATGAAACAGGCCAAAATCCTCCGCTGAATGAGAAAAGAAGGACAGCTACAGTTAAAATAAGCATTCCAATGTTGTAACAGTTCTTTTTGCTTATTCTGCGTGAGATTCGGGCCCATATGGGGATGAAAAGGAGACTTACTGACAAAAGAGCAACCAGGGCAAGTTGAAAAGATGCTTCGTCTTTAAAAATATATTTAAAATAATACACCATGGCCCCCTGGATCATACTTGTACCAGCTATGAAGAGAGTCCAGGGGATTAGTACCAGTAGAAAGACCTTAAAACTGAGTGCTTCCAGGTATGTTTTAAAGAATCCATGGCCTTTGACTTCTTCTTTTTTATGCTGAGGCTCCCGAATTGCCCAGACAGTGATAAAGGCCGTTCCCATCATAATCCCTCCCAGAATGGAAGCCATGATGGTCCAACCTGTTTGTTCATTGGGAAAAAGATTCACTAGAGGCATGACTGCCGCCGCTCCTACAAAAGTCCCAATCACGGCAAAACACATACGATAAGCCGTTAAAAGAGTCTTTTCGTCATAATCTCTTGTCAGTTCCGGAAGGAGCGCCGTATAGGGAATATTCACCAGGGTGTACGCTGTATTCAAGAGGCAGAAATAGAGGGTGGTTAGGATAAATAAGTCCATTTGGTTCTGCCCGGGAGAGATCGAGAAGAGGAGATACATGGCCAGGAGTGATATTATCGCCCCCACGAAAATATATGGACGCCGCCGTCCCCAGGGACTGATTGTCCTGTCTGAAGCATAGCCTGTCACAGGGTCTGTCACCGCATCCCATACCTTACCAATCATAAGAGTCGTTCCCGCCAGTGCTGCAGAAAGACCCAATACGTCAGTCAGAAAATACAGGAGGTAAAAACCGATAAACGTAAAGAACAGGTTCCCTCCGAGGTCACCTATTCCAAAGCCAAGCTTAACCCGCATATTCACTTTGACATGGGGGGCTCTCATACTAGCTCATTCAAATTTATTAGAGTCATTTTATTTCCCTTATTTTTCAACGATTGGCTGAGTATGCATACCATCGATTTCTGAGAGCTGCCTCTGACTCAGTGCGACCCCTTTGACAAGGCCCTTCATTTTTATGGTCATAGCCGCTGCGGCTTCCAGTACTTCCAGGCGGTCGAAAGCCTGAAGCAGGGTTGTTCCAATTGTTAAAACACCGTGGTTTTCGAGAAGAGCTGCGACAGCCCCATCAGATAAGGCCTCAGATACATTGTTTCCTAAGCCTTCAGTACCCATCAGGGCATAGGGAACAAATATGGGATCTTTCAGGAGGTAGCGTGCTTCGGCAAGCAGATCTGTCCGGATAGTAGGGGTTTCTGTCGCTGTCATCAGACTGGCATTCAGGGGATGGGCATGAACAACCGCAGAGATATCTTTTCTGCTTCGTAGTATTTTGAGATGCATATCCGTTTCTATGCTGGGCCTGAGAGCTGGAGTCAGGTTCTCACCATCAAGAGTCATGAGGGCAATCTGTCTGAAATTTATGATTCCCTTGTCTAGAGCGGCGGGTGTTATCAATACATGGTGGTCATCGACTCTGAAACTTATATTGCCTCCCGAGCAAGTGGTCAGTCCCTGGCGGTAAAGGCGGCGCATTGTGGAGGCAACGGCCTCCCTTTGTTTTTGATATCTCATAATTGAATTATACAGTTCTTTTCCTGTGTTTTTCTAGAGTTGATTCTAAAAATTGACATTCCAAAAAATCCGTGTAAAACTGAAGAAAACGATTAGCCAAACGATTGCGTTTGAATTTGAGAGGTCTTTGCGATTTTGAAGAGGATCACAATGAAGGATGTTGCCCAGTCTGTGGGGGTGTCTGTCACAACCGTTTCACATGCCTTGAATGGCACCCGATTTGTCGATCAGGCAACGAAGAATCGAGTGCTCAAATGCGTGCAGGAGCTGGGATATGTCCCTAACATTCTGGCACAAAGCCTCAAGGGGAAGGGCACGAAAACAATCGGTATCATTGTTTCTGATATTAGCGAAACTTTTTTTTCTGAAATTGTAAAATCAATTGAAAAGACCGCCGGAGAAGAAGGGTATAACATTATGCTCTGCGATTCCGAAGGAAGCAGTGAGAAAGAAGATCTTTACATCCATTTACTCCTGCAAAAGGGCGCCGATGGATTGATCATCGCCCCTGTGGATCAATACAAAGAGTTTCAGTGGGAGAATCAAACATCCAAACCCTATGTTCAGATAGATCGAAAAATACAAAAAGCGAAGGGCTCTTTTATTGGTATCGATAATGCAGGTTCGGCTCAAAGAGCGGTTGAAATTCTCATAGAGAATGGATGTCAAAAAATAGGTTTCATAGGGTACAAAGATCTGTTTTATACGATGGGAGAGCGTCGCAGGGGATATTTGAATGCTCTTGAATCGGCAGGTCTCCCCCCCTATCAATTTATATCAGAACACCGGGGAGAATCTCTTGATTCCCTTGCCGTGTGGATGCGGCAGGTTTGTCCAGATGGCCTTTTATGCACGAATGAAGTCCTCTCATACTATGCATTATTGGCTGCAGAAGAGAATAAGGTGGATGTTCCTCAAGACCTTAAAATTATCGGATATGACGATGCACGCTGGCTGAGCCTGTTGAAAACACCACTGACAGTGCTGCGTCAGCCAACTGAAGAAATAGGCCGATCGGCTATTCAGAAGATCATAGAATTGATTGGAGGGACATGTCCTGAAGGGCGGAAAGATATCATTCATAACTGGGAAATGGTCGTGCGGGAATCGTGCGGAAGTCAGAATAAAAAATAGAATATCACAATAGAAGGAGGGGGATATGATTGTCAGTTTAGGTGAAGCGTTGATCGATTTTGTCAGCCAGAAGGATCTGGAGTTTATAGGATTTCCAGGGGGGTCGCCTTACAATACCTCTGTCGCCATCGCTAGGATGGGCATTCCCTGTCAGTATCTGGGTCGTGTCAGTACCGACTTATTTGGAAATCAGCTGATGGAGTATTTGGAAAAAAACGGAGTGGGGACAAAGCTTGTGATCCGTACCGATGAATCGTCAACTCTGTCATTTGTGCAGAAACAAAAGGATGGCCAGGCAAAATATGCCTTTTTTGCCAATCAGACCGCGGATAAATCCTGGCGTGAAGAAGAGTTGGGTCAGATATCCCTTCCCGGAGACACAAAAATCATTCATTTCGGGTCTATTTCTCTCTCTCAGGAACCCTGCGGTAGGGTTCTCAGTGATTTCTTAATTACCAGTTGTTCATCTTATCTTCTTTCCTTTGATCCAAACATTAGACCTTCTTTGGTTCCGGATAGAGATGTGTATTTGAAACGGTTTGAGAATCTTTGCAAGGTTTGCACAGTTGTAAAACTGAGTGATGAAGACATTCAATGGCTTTATCCCGATCTGAGTCTGGAGGATGGTATTTTGAGAATTCTTTCTTTTGGTGCGGCTCTTGTGGCTCTAACCGAGGGGAAAAAAGGGGCTAGTTTGATAACAAAGACCCATCGGGTTCTTTCTCCTCTCTTTGATCTTCCCGTGGCGGATACTATTGGTGCAGGAGATACTTTTCATGGAGCCATGTTGAGCTGGCTTCACCTTCGGGAGCTTTTTTCCAAAGATCAAATATCAGCCATAAGTGAAAAAGAACTATCCGAGTTGGGAGCTTTTGCAAATAAAGCTGCCGGTATAAACTGCAGCCGCAGTGGGGCTAATCCTCCCAGCCGTGATGATATGGAGAGCATTCAATTCTGATTTTGGGAGACGGAAGGCCTTCCTTTTGAATCTTTTTTCTTCCCACCAGGGATACTCCCGTTTATACTCTCAATATGAATAGTGAAACGGTCATCATCCAGATTATTATTGCCCTGGTCCAGCAAACCGGGTTGAATATTATTGTCGCCCTTTTATTGTCCCGGCTGGGCATGTTTACCCGGATTATCCGTAATCGGAATCATGAGCTTAAGGATGTTCTGTTTCCCATTCTTGTTCTGGGAATATTGGGTACCCTGGGTACCTATACGGGGATTCCGATTCAGGGTGCTCTTGCCAATGCCAGGATGGTTCCTGTTTTTGTCGGAGGGTTGCTAGGTGGTCCTGTTGTCGGCATCTTTGCCGGTTTAATTGCAGGAATTCACCGCTGGGGCATTGATGTGGGTGGTTTTACCGCTGTGTCCTGTATGGTTTCAACCATTGCCGAAGGAGCTTTGGCAGGTTTTCTGAGTCCCTATTTTTATAGGTCTTCCCGGAAGCCTCTTTTTGCCCTGTGGACTGCGGCCATTGCCGAAGTCATGCAGATGATCCTGATTTTGATCACAGCCAGGCCTTTTCCCGATGCTGTTAACCTGGTCAAGGTCATCAGTATGCCTATGATTATTGCCAACGCGATCGGCTGTTCCCTCATCATTCTGGTTTTTGAAAACTTATTCAGTGAGGGAGAGAGGATGGCTGCCCGTCAGTCTCATCAGGTTCTTAAGATTGCGGATCAAACCTTGGCCCTTTTCAGAAGAGGGCTGAATCCTGAAACAGCAACGGCTGCTGCGGAGATTATCCGTAAGGAGATGTCACTGATTGCCGTCTCCTTTACTGACCGTGACAGAATCCTTGTACATTCAGGAGCCGGGGATGATCATCATAATTCCTCACAGTCCATGTTGACCCGGATTACCAAGGAAGCCATGAGAAGCGGTTTGCTAATGACTGCCGGTACTGCCGATGAGATTGGCTGTTTTCATCCGGAATGTGCTCTCAAATCTGCTGTTATTGCTCCTCTTCTTAGAGATGATGAATGTATAGGGACGCTTAAGCTGTATAAGGGGCAGGAAAATGCCATTAATCAGGCAGACATTGAAACGGCAAGAGGGCTGGCAACTCTCATATCTTCACAGTTGGAATTAAGCCGGCTGGAAGAACAGAAGAAGCTCCTCCGTCAGGCTCAAATGCTGGCTCTCCAGGCTCAGATAAATCCTCACTTCCTTTTTAATGCCATCAATACAATTGTTTCTCTTATTCGTACAGACCCCGAGAAAGGCCGTGAACTCCTTGTACATTTGGGAACATTTTACAGAAACAATTTGCAGGCAGGGGATACTTCGGTCTCTCTTGAAACTGAAATTAAACATATAAAAGCCTATTTGGAAATAGAGAAAGCCCGTTTTGGAGACCGGTTGAATGTTGTGTATGATATACAGCCCGGCCTGAAACTGGATCTTCCTCCTCTTCTACTGCAGCCACTGGTGGAGAATGCCGTGATTCATGGTATTCAGCCCTTTCCCGATGGCGGAACTGTCACCATCCGGGCTATGGATGCCGAAGGGGGGACTTTTCTGATGGTTCATGATAATGGACAGGGATTTAAATGTGATGAGTTTTGTGATGATCCAGAAGATGCAAAGTGTAAATCCATTGGAATTGATAATATCAGGCAAAGGCTTCTCAATTTATATGGTCCGTCCTCAACACTCCATCTCATATGCAAGCAGGGAGAAGGTACAACCGCTTCTATCTTTATTCCTTCAGGGGTCTCCTCATGATCCGGGTTTTGGTTGTGGATGATGAAAAACCGGCCCGTGATGAGTTGTGCTGGTTATTGGAAAAAAACAGGGACATTAAGGTTGTCGCCGAAGCTGAGAACGGAATGAAGGCTCTTGAATACCTCAAAGATGAAGAAGTCGATCTTATCCTTCTTGATATTCAGATGCCTGGATTGACAGGTTTAGAGACAGCCCGTCAGATTCTGTCACATCCTCCCTACCCCCAAATCATTTTTGTGACAGCCTATGATCAGTTTGCCATTGAAGCCTTTGATGTGAACGCCCTGGACTATCTTTTAAAGCCTATTGAGGAAGAACGTTTAACCCGGGGGTTGAACAGGGCTCGTAACCGCTTGATGAAACAGGATGAACTTGTCGGATTGGGACAAAGGATTATGAATCTGGTCAGCTCTGAGAAACAGGCTGGCCCTGGTGATCTTCGAAAACTGACAGTTTATTCTGACGGGCGGTTTATTCCCATAGACTTTGACAACATTGTCATGTTAACAGCCGAAGAGAAGCATTCCCTTATCTATACTACAAAAGGGTCCTATTCCTATCGGAAGTCTCTGAGTCAGTTGGAGGAGCTCGTCACTGATGACGCTCTTTTTAAGTGTCATAGAAGCTATACGGTTAATTTGAATTACATTGAGGCCGTGGAACCCTGGTTTAACAATGCCTATTTGATCAAGTTAAAATATGTGGATGACCGGATTCCTGTCAGCCGCTCCCACACGGCCGCATTGAAAGAAATCCTTCACATGGACTGATTTTCTGCTTTTTTTACCATTCGTTCCCGATTTCTTACCATTCGTTCCAAAAACCAACACCGAATTCCCTTCTCATCCCTAAAGTATGCCTCATTATGTCATATCCAAAGGAGTCTTTATGATCAGTTTTTTAGTTTGTCTGGCCGCCCTTGTTGTCGGCTATTTTGTCTATGGTAAGATAGTCGAAACTATCTTCGGGATTGAACCCGATAGAAAAACCCCTGCTTACACCATGCAGGATGGAGTCGACTTCGTACCCATTAAACCCTGGAGAATATTTCTCATTCAGGTCTTGAACATTGCGGGACTCGGTCCAATCTATGGTGCCATTATGGGAGCCCTTTTTGGAACCGCTTCTTTTTTGTGGATTGTTTTTGGGTGCATTTTCGCCGGAGCAGTACATGACTTCTTCTCTGGAATGATGAGTGTCCGCCATGACGGTAAGAGTATTTCCGAGATCACTGGTATTTACCTCGGTAACGGGATGAGACAGGTCATGAGAGTTTTCTCTGTGATTTTACTCCTCCTTGTGGGAACCGTATTTATGGCAGGTCCCGCCGGTCTTCTCGCCAATTTGGGCATGACTGGAATCTTTGCGAACAAGTGGTTCTGGCTCACGATTATTCTGGTTTACTACTTTGTAGCTACCATCCTCCCCATTGATAAGATTATCGCAAGAATTTACCCCGTTTTCGGTGTCGTCCTTTTGGTCATGGCATTGGGTGTGGGAATCATGCTCGTATTCGGTGAACATAGCATTCCTGAAATTAGTCTGACCAATATGCATCCCAAAGGCCTTTCTTTCTTCCCCATGCTGTTTATTACCATTGCCTGTGGTGCCATCAGCGGTTTTCATGCCACCCAGTCTCCTATTATGGCACGCTGTCTTCCCAACGAAAAAATGGGACGTCCCATTTTCTATGGTGCCATGATTGCCGAAGGTGTTATTGCTCTTGTATGGGCCGCCGCTTCTGTTACTTTTTTCGGTGGTATTGATGGACTGGCAGGTGTTATCGGCCAGGGTGGTGCCGGTCTTGTTGTCAAAGAGATCTCTGTGGGTCTCTTGGGAACCGTCGGCGGAATGCTGGCTATGCTCGGTGTTGTGGCTTGTCCTATCAGTTCTGGTGATACGGCTTTCAGATCTGCACGTCTTACGATTGCAGACTCAATGAATATGAAACAGGATGGGATTAAGAACAGGCTTATTATTGCCGTTCCTCTGTTAACCCTGGGGTTTGTTCTGAACTTCATTGATTTCTCCATCATCTGGAGATACTTTGCATGGTCCAACCAGACTCTGGCCACCATTGTTCTGTGGGCTTCTGCCGTCTATCTGTTTAGAAGCAAGAAGCTTCACTGGATCGCCACTATTCCTGCAACCTTTATGTCTGCTGTAGTGACGACCTATATCCTTCAGGCTCCAGAAGGATTTCAACTACCGGCTACTATTTCTCAGCCTATAGGGATCGTTGTTGCCGTCATTCTTTTAGGCGTCTTTATCGTCAAAACACAAAAAATAAAGACTGCCGGAGATCCTGAACCAGCATAACACTTCTCTTCTGTAAGAATTCCTACCGGAGGCACTCAAAATGCCTCCGGTTTTTTCGGTAAAATCAGTCATACCATTGGATTTTTCTGGTCAGAAACATCGTTATTGCCAAGGCTGCAAAGAGGCCTGCCGTACCCATCAAAAGGGCATAATCCTCAGATTTTAAAACAAAGAAGAGGTATCCGTACCCGGCAGCCATGACAGGTATCAGAGTCAGTCCCTTCCATCCGATGCCTGCGATAGTTAATGTATATAATGAGAGTAATGCTGTCACCGATAATGAGGCTATGAGGTAGGATGGTGAAAACCCTGTGTGTTCCGAGAGAGAAAGCAGTATCAGGTAGAATAAAATATTACCGAAGCCTGCCAATAAATACTGAATGGGGTGAATCCTGACCTTGCTGATCAATTCAAAAAGAAAGAAGGTTAAAAAAGGAATGGTTAGGAAGAGAATGCCGTAATCCACAGTCCTTCTGGTCTTGCTGTATGAGTCAAGCTCAGGGTAATAGGTTAAGCCAAAGGCAGTCTCTCTCATCTTTTGAAAAATTGAAGCATCCGATTCCATCCAGGTTTCAGGAATGCCGCGGCTCAATGAATGGAGTTCCCATTCTGCGGAGAACCCTGTCTCTGTGATGGATTGTTCTCCAGGGAGATAGTAGCCCTGAAAGGAAGGAGAACCCCAGTCGGACTCCAGCAAAACCTTTGTAACTCCCCCTAGAGGTAAGAACTCTAAGGAAGTCCCCCCTTGAATCTGCTGATTGAATCTGAAGGGATAGATTCGGCTAATATTTTGAATCTCTCCCGACCCAATATCTACCGGGACTTTCAGAGCCGCATTATAGAATGATTGAGCATTATCCCCCGGTTCGAAATCAATTTCTCTGCCACCCCAGAGAAGAGGTTCTGTCTTTTTCATCCCTTTTAACTGATGGTAACTGAACTGGAGATAGGCTTGATCCCACAGGAGGTTTGCGGGATTGTAGTGTTTATAAAGAGCTTCCAGAGAGAATTCTCCACTACTGTTCAGATCCAGAGTGAACACCGGAATTTCGAATATCCCTCTGTATTTCATTTCATTCCGACTGTGTATTTCCATGTCCAGGCTCCGGGGAAGCAAATAGACATTCTCAATGTACTCTTCGGTCCTATGAGATTTTCCTCCTTCTTCCAAAAACTCTCTCTCTATGCGTCGGGGTATGACTAGAACGGGGCCGCCCAGGGCACTTCTCCCTCCCCAGGAAGACACCACATCTTCCCGGGCTTCCATCTTCCTGGATTCTCTTTCCCAGATGAGATCTTTGATCATTCCCAGGGGGATGAGGAATAGGAATATCATTATTATAATGAAAATTACCTTGAAACCGAAGGACGGGCTCCCAGAGCGTCCTAAATGCAACAGCGGGGACTTCCAATCCTGCCTTGAAATGTCTTTGTTCTTAATGTCTTTCATTTTTTTTCTCCATTGAGTTTTCTTGGTATTGAGGCTCTGCAATGCCTGGGTTAAAGGTAGTATGCCTCTTGCTTCCGGCAGAATGAGGGCACAAATGTGGCAGAATTGAGGCAATTGGAATCCTCTCAGTGAAACCCTGGTAAAAGCTGTGATACACTTCACATCATGGCAAGGATAGCAATCGTAGATGATGAAGAAAGTTTGAGAGAAACATTGACCTTCGCTCTTGAAAAGGACGGGCATTCTGTTTTGGCTTTTGCAGATGGTGAACAGGCTTGGAGGGGATTCGGACATGAAAGACCTGACCTGATGATCCTGGATATTATGATGCCCAGGATGGATGGTCTGGAGCTGTGCCGGAGAATCAGGCAGGTCGATGAAAGGATTCCCCTTATCTTTCTTTCTTCCCGGGATGAAGAGTTTGACCGTATACTCGGGCTTGAGATTGGTGGGGACGATTATCTGTGCAAGCCCTTTTCTTTGCGGGAGCTTTGTACGAGGGTGAAGGTCCTGTTGCGTAGAGAGAGGAATACAAGACTGGACAACTCTCCAAATCAAGAGTTGCTCCGGTCTAAGGAAATAGAGGTTCATTTAAAAATATGCAGCGATAGTTACAGGGCCTGGTGGAAGGGAGATTTGCTGCCTCTTTCAATCAGTGAGTTCCGCATCCTTTTAGAACTAACAGAGGTCCCGGGAGCCGTCCGGTCCCGGGAGCAGCTGATACAAGCCGCATTCCCCCTGGATAATTATGTGAGTGACCGGTCCATTGACAGCCATATCAAGAGGCTTCGGAAAAAAATTACCCAAGTGGATGAAGGTTTTGACAGGATCGAAACTGTCTATGGCCTGGGGTATCGTTTCAGGGAGAAGATCTGATGTCTAAGCTGACTCTTCGACTTTTGGTTTTTAACATCCTACTGGTTTTTTTCCCCATAGGCATGTTCCTTTACCTGGATACATATGAAAAACAGCTTTTAACAGGCATGGAAAATTCCATGGTGCAGCAGGGCCGTCTGATTTCGGCTTCTTTGAGGAATTCAGAAAATCTTGAAGAGGATGCCCTGAGGCTTCTCAGGAATCTGGAAGGTCATCAGGATGCCCGTATCAGGATTGTTGATGAAACAGGGCATATTCTGGCCGATTCAAGTTCTCCCTTTTTGTTGCCGTCGCAGAGGGAGGAGGGGATGGCAACAGTCAGTAAGATCAGCAACCGGGATAGTTCCCTTTATGAAGAACTCCCTTCATCCTTGAGAGACCATTGGCTTTATAAAACTGCGGTTTATCCCTTGAATCTTCTTAAAAGGTTTATTTCCGCCCCTGCTGTGCCCCTGGCATCTGCCGAGTATTACAGTTCTTCGACACAACTTCTCGGTCCTGAAATCAAGGCGGCACTTCAGGGGCAATACGGAGCCTATACCCGCTATTCCGGAGGGGGGCAGAGGTCTGTGAATCTTTATTCGGCCCTGCCTGTCTTTGCTTCCTCCGGGGTGTGTGGAGCCGTGCTTGTTTCCCGCTCAACCTACCGTATTCTGACAGATCTGTATAAGCTTCGCCTGGACATGGTGCGAGTCTTCTTTCTTTCTCTTTTTGTGGCGGGGGGGCTTTCTCTTGTTCTGGCCCGGACCATTACTATTCCTGTTAAGAAACTGAGAGATCAGGCTGAGAGTTTCCTGGATCACCGGGGCCGTATCAAGGGGAGTTTCCTGTCATTGAAAAACAAGGATGAGATTGGCGATCTCTCCCGTTCCTTAGATGGTATTTCCCAAAGGTTGGAAGAGTATGTCAGCTTCATGGATGGTTTTTCCTCAGACCTTTCTCATGAACTCAAGAATCCTGTAGCGTCCATTCTGAATGCGGCAGAACTCAGCCGGGATGCTGAGGCATATGACCGGGATAAATTGACCGGAATCATTGAGAAGGAAGCCGGACGGATTCAAAGGCTGATTGATGATTTGAGAAATATAAGTCAAATTGACTTGCAAATTGGTGAGGAATCAAGAGTCACTTTGGATGTAGAGAGACTGGTTTGCGAGTTAATCGATATGAAAAATACCCGTGGCAATCGCTTTCTCTTTGAAAGGGTCCCTCCCAAGGATGGGATTGTCCATATTCGTGCTTCAGAAGCCAGAATAGTTCAGTGCCTTGTGAATCTGATGGACAATGCAGAAAGCTTCTCCCCCATGAATGAGACAATCCTGGTCCGTATGGAAGTTTCGGACCTGAATGTTATTCTCTCCGTCTTGGATAGAGGTCCCGGCATCCCTGAGGGGAATTTACCTCTGTTGTATAAACGTTTCTTCTCAGACCGCTTTGAAGGTGATAAGAAAAATCATTCCGGTTTGGGTCTTTCCATTGTTCAGTCTATAATGAAAGCTTACGGCGGTTCCGTGTCTTGCAGAAATCGAACAGGAGGTGGAGCTGTCTTTTCTTTAACTTTTCAAAGGAGTTTCTAATGGATTTTTTTCAAGACAGAAAGAATGTGGACGAGTACATCGGCATGATTGGAGATGATGACGGCCGGGAACTGGTCGAACTCTTGAGAACAGAACTTCCTGACGGGGCGTCCGTTCTTGAATTGGGAATGGGACCGGGCAGGGATCTGAATCTTTTAAAGAATACATTTAAGGCCTGTGGTTCTGATTCTTCAACTGTATTTCTGGACCTGTACAGGGAGAAACATCCAGAGAGTGATTTGTTAAAACTGGATGTCCGAACATTGGAAACAGACAGAACCTTTGATGCTCTTTATTCGAATAAGGTCCTCCATCATTTAAAGAAGGACGAGTTGATTCAGTCAGTACACCGTCAGACTGAGATTTTGAATTCGGGAGGAATCATCTGTCACTCCTTTTGGAGAGGAACCACACATGAGACAATGGAAGGCTTATTCTTTCAGTATTATCTGGAAAATGAAATCAATGACCTTTTCGGTACCCTGTTTGATATTCTGCATCTTAAAGTATATAAGGAATTTGAACATGAGGATTCCATTCTTCTTCTGGCCAGGCTAAAAAGCTGATATATGATTGCTTTGTCTATCTCAAATTGAAATATATTGGGTCCGCAAGGTGAGTTCAATCTTCTAAGGAGTCAAACTTTTCAAGGTAAGACAGAGCATAATCTACTGCCTGGTCGGCATGAATCTCCGTGGTGTCATATAGTTTTATTGGAGTCTCTTGCTGTTTCACCAGCTGGCCTATCTCTGTACAGCCCAGGATGACCGCTTCAGCGCCCCTTTGAGCCAGATTTTCCATGATTCTGTAGAACTCCCGGGCTGACTCGTTTGTTGTTTTACCGAGGCAAAGCTCCTCATATATAATTCTATGAACTGTATTTCGTTCCTCTTGACCGGGAATCAAAACATCCAGTCCAAATTCTTTTTCCAATCGTCCTTTGTAAAAGTCCTGTTCCATGGTGAAGGCTGTTCCTAAGAGTCCGACACAGGATATTCCATCCTGGATAAGAGTTTCAGCTGTTGCATCTGCAATGTGTAATAGAGGTATGGATATGGCTTTTTCAATTCCCGGGGCAACCTTATGCATTGTATTTGTGCAGATTAAAAGGAACTCAGCTCCTGCCGCTTCAATGGACCGGGCGGCATTGATCAAAACTGCCTCGGTTCCTGCCCAGTCACCACTATGCTGGAGCTTTTCAATAGGGGCAAAGTCGACACTGTAGAGTATGATTTCCGCAGAATGAAGTCCTCCTCGTTTTTTTTTGATTCCTTCGTTAATTCTGCGATAATAGTCTTGGGTGCTTTCCCAGCTCATTCCGCCAAGCAATCCAATTTTTCTCATGACAGACCTCCCCGTTGATTCTCAATTATATATTAAATTTGGATGTGGGGTCTTCTAAAAAGAACAGGGGAATCCATTTTAGATTACAACACTCTTTATTTCAAACTCAGAGAAGCTTGCTACCCAAAGGAAGTTCCTTGTCGGGTTTGCAAAGAATTACGTCCCCATTGCTATCGTAAAATCCAGTCACCAGGCACTCCGACCTCATGGGACCAATTTGTTTTACAGGAAAGTTGATGACCGCAAGAACCTGTTTTCCTACCAGCTCTTCAGGAGTATAGTGGACAGTGATCTGAGCGCTAGACTTTTTCAGGCCTATCTCTTCTCCAAAATCCAGCAGTAGTTTATAGGCTGGTTTTCGTGCTTCCGGGAAGGGTTCGGTCTTGATTATCCTTCCGATTCTGAGCTCTACTTGAGTAAAATCGTCCCAACTGATCTCTTTCATAGACAATGTATCTCCTTGAGAGCCTCTTCGCATTGTTCTGGATCAATGAAATGTATGGGGTGAATTCCCTTTTTCGATGCTGCCTCCACATTCTGTTTCAAATCATCTATAAAGGCTGTTTCTTCAGGGTTCAGAGAGAACTCTTTTAGTAGGTGTTCATAAATTTCAGGTTCAGGCTTTATCATGCCTACCCTGCAGGAGGCTACTATTCCGTCAAACATGTTAAAAAAATCATGGGTCGCCAGCAGATAATCCATGGAATTATGATGCATATTGGAAAGGATATAGAGCTTATGACCTCTTTCCTTAACCTTTTTTATGATAGCAATAGTTTGACTGTTTGGTTCTAGGAATGGAGGAACATCTTCCATCATCTTTTTCAGTTTTTCATAGGGTAAAGCTGTTCTTTGTGCTGCATTCTGCAGAGCAGATTCTTCATCCAGTGTTCCCTTGTCCATGGCTTCCCAATCTGGATGGGATAAAAACTGCTCTTTTACAATCTTTTGATCTGATTTTCCAGAAAATGTTCGGGCAATCAGTTCGTCCGGATTCCAATGCAGAACCACCCCGCCTAGGTCAAATACAATATTCAATCTGATCCTCCTTATGAGATGGATTGTTTTCCACAAATCTCGTCAATGGCTAATTTGAACACCGTGACACCGTTTACAGCTTCAGTTGGGTAGCTGAAATCTTCTTTTTCAGAATATTGGCTCATTATAATGCTCAATGCTTTCACCTTTTGTTCTGGGGATTCAATAAACTCTACCTGGCCGCTGCCAATTATACTTTGAAAATTCATTGACCATTGACAGGGGTCCTTACCCTCCACAAGGGATGTATCCCATTCTACTTCAAAACAAGCACGGGGATTCTTATGAAGTATATTAATTTTTCGTCCCTCATTGGCAGAGTGAAAATACAAGGTGTTCTGACTGTAACCATAGTTCAGGGGGATCACGTAGGGGGTATCTCCATCTATCATGGCCAGCCGGCATATTCTGGCTGTTTTCAGTATCGAGTCTATTTCAACCCTGTCAGTAATTTCTTTTTCCTTGCGTCGCATTGCACCCCCTTTAGTTTCAAATCAGTTTAGCGGCTTTTTTTGAGTTATTCTATATGATAATCATTTTGAGAAAGGGAAATCATTTTTTAGAGAAAAAAGTACTTCTTCTACTTCTGAGCCCATCACCGTTTTTCTAAAATATTTGACAAAGGTCATGCCGTTTTTTTCGGCCACTCTTATGGATGGGATATTGTCCTTTGTCGTGTAGGCATAGAGGGCATGGAGTCCCAGGTTTTGGAATCCAAAACGGATGCAGGCTTCAGCCGCTTCTGTTGCGTATCCATGCTGACAGTAATCTTTCCTTATGTGATATCCTAGTTCAGGAAGCTCTTCTCCCTCAATGTTCTGCATTGTAATGCCGCAGTCTCCTAAAAAAATCTGATTTCTTTTGAGTATCACGGCCCATAGTCCGTATCCATAATCGGAGTAATTTTTCTTATTCCATTCAATCCAGGAACGCACCTGGTCTCTTCTGAAGGTGGCAGGGTAATGCTGCATTAATTCATGATCACAAAGAACATTGCACAGATCATCCATATCACTTAGCTTCAGGTTTCTTAACAGGAGTCTGTCTGTTTCAATAACGACTCTCATCTCTTCCTCTCTATCATGGGCACCATTTTCAAGATGGCTCTTCTTAAAGTATTATACAGTTTATTTTTGAAGCCTGCATCTTTTACCTCAATTGGGTTAAGATCAGCGTTTTCTACGGGAGCATTTAGACAGCCCCACTCAGCGCAATGGGATAGGGTTTCCTGATGACTCCTGGCGGTCAATAGTTTAATATAATATCATTGGGAAGGAAGAGACCGGGAGGCTTTTGATCGCATCCGTTTTCTGAAGGTAGTTATATATTTATGGTTGAATTAGTAAGTCTGGACAGATTCCTGGAGCTGAGAGAGTCTTTAAATATTGTGGATGTTCGATCTCCGGTGGAATATGATCATGCTCACATTCCGGAAAGCTTTAATATCCCCCTTTTTTCGAATGAACAAAGAGCCGAAATAGGGTGGACCTACAAGCATAAGGGGCAGGATGTGGCTATTCTGCTGGGTGAATCTTTTGCTGAGCCGAAAATTCCAACCTACCTGGAACAGGTTAAAATTCTTGCACGCCATAAAAAAATCCTCCTCCTTTGTGCCAGGGGGGGTTAAGAAGCCAGAGATTCGCTTCTCTCCTTGATAATGACGGATATACGGTTTACAGGTTGGACCAGGGGTATAAGGGATATCGAAGGGGTGCTCAGTTTCTTTTTGGACAAACTCTTCCTCTGCTCATCCTCGGTGGAATGACTGGCAGTGGAAAGACAGAGATTCTAAAATGCCTCTCAGAAATGGGAGAACAGGTCTTGGATCTTGAAGGCCTTGCTCATCATAAAGGTTCGGCCTTTGGATCATTGGGAATGGGGAGACAACCTTCGACGGAACAGTTCGAAAATGATCTTTCTGAAAAGATCAGGAAGTTTTCGCATTCCCGGAGGATCTGGGTAGAAGACGAGAGCCTCAGCATCGGCAAAATATTCCTTCCGCTTCCTTTTTTTGAGCAGATGAAAAGGGCTCCTCTCGTTCGGGTAGAGATGGATCGTCAAAATAGAATCGACAGGCTGAGTCGTGATTATGGACATGAAAGTAAATCTCTCCTTGAGGAGTCCATTCGTAAAATCAGTAAAAGACTGGGGTCGGAGAGTGCCTTTAAATCTATAGAGGCTTTGCAGTCCGGGGATCTTTCGGGCGCAGTCTCTCTTATTTTAGATTATTATGATAAGAGTTATGAGTACGATCGTAAACTAAAAAACCGTTCCGTTCTCTGTCGCTACTTTTCCCCCGATGGATCGCCTCAAAGGGCTGCAGAAGCTATTTTAGAATTGTTGGAAAAGTCTCAGGACTCTTGATCTTCATTCCTGGACTGCATCTGGTTGAATATCACCTTCTTGTTGATACTACTGCACAGGGGAGCTGCGATCACATAAGACAAAACCAGGGATGAAAAGATGCCTGCTAGCCCAAATACTCTTGAAGCATACAAAGCCAATGGTATATAGAGTCCAAACATCTGAGCCAAGGTCAGCAAGGCTGAATGGATGGGCTTTTTAAGCACATTCAGAGTTGTTACGGCAATGAGCATGATGCCCTGGAGTCCATATGCCAAAGGCACAATTTTCATATAGAGGACCGCTACGGCAATCACCTTTGGATCATCATTCACCAGGCGGATAATGGGTTTGGCTGCGATGAGGAGGATGAGATAGACCACCATTCCATAAATTAAAGAAAACAGATCGGCTACTTTCAAACCCTTGACCACTCTGTCTTTGAACCCGGCTCCCCAGTTCTGACCTACAAATACGGGGATGATAGAAATCATGGCATTGATGATGATCAAAGCAAACATATCCAGTCTGGTGGCTATCCCGAAACCGGCCACGGCTTCCCTTCCAAAAGATGCGATCATTCCTGTGATGATTCCAGAGCTTAGGGGGATGATGATTTTAGAGAGTGTGGTGGGGATTCCTACATGGAGAATCTCCTTCCAAACATTCAAGATAATTCTGACGGAACCATCACGGATTGAAATCACTTTTTCTCTGAAAATGAGGATATACCAGGCCACAGTGAAGGTCACAGTCCTGGCTAATACAGTGGCCAGGGCGGCTCCGGTGACTCCCAGTTCCGGGAATGGTCCTATTCCAAAGATGAGCAGAGGATCTAATACTGTGTTTATGGTGGCTGCAATGAGCATCACCCTGGAGGGGGTCTTGGTATCCCCCATTCCCCGAATGGCCGAGTTTCCCGTCATAGGGATAACTACGAAGGCGACTCCCCAGTACCAGACACTCATATATTCCCTTATCACAACCAGTGTTTCCGCATCGGCACCCAGCAGGGTAAATACCGGATCAATTGTCAATTGTCCAATAATAACAAAAAAGAAAACAACCATGAAGGAGAGCCCCATCCCCCAGGTGATCAACCGGGTCTGTTTTTGCCTGTCCTGCTCTCCCACTGCCCGTGATACGGCAGCTGTCATACCGACTCCCAAACCGTGGGCCACACTGCTGATGGTCAGGACAACCGGAAAGGTGAAGGAGAGTGCGGCTAATTGAACTGTACCAAGTTTCCCAACAAAATAGGTGTCTACCAGATTGAATATGATCATCCCCAGAATCCCCATGGTCATGGGCCGGGTCAACCTGACTAGAACGAGTCCCTCCTTGTCAGATGTGATCATTTTCATATTCTTGTTCATCAACTATTTCTCCACGGCCAATCTGGGCAACTATCACATTTCGCACATTTGCGAAGCAACGTCTTAATATACTTTATTCAGGATATTAAACTGATTTTCTGTTTTGTGCCATTGAACTTGGAAAAACCATCTTCCTGCTTTATGCTGGTACTATGAATCGCTTTATAAAATTACTTATTATTCTATTGTCCATTGGCTTCCCGGCTCTCAGTGCCGGTGAAGGTTCTTCAGAATCTATTATGAGAGACAGCTTGTCCTTAAATGATCAAGAATTCCCTATCAAGGCTGTGACCCTCTATACGGCTGGTCTTGCTCAGATTGTCCATGAAACCGAGGTTGATGGAAATCAGGTTCTTGCTTTTCCTGTGGAGCATAAAGACCTCAATGATATTCTGAAATCACTAACAGTGGAGGACCTGGATGGCGGGATCGTAGATTCTGTGAATTTTACCAGTGAAAATCCTCTGTCTGCCACTCTTTCAGAACTCAGGGTCAATCCATCGGGATCTCCCGGGATCATAGAGTTCCTCAAAAGAACGCAAGGAGAAGAAATCTCGGTTGTGACCGATAAGGGCAGTTTCTCAGGACGGATCTTCAGTGTGGAAGAAAGCAGAAATGCAGAAGGTTCCAGACGGATAAACTTAAACCTGATGAATCAGGATGGACTGAGTACAGTGAATATTCTGGAATTGAGGAATTTGAGTTTCAAGGATACTCTCCTGCAGGAAGAGCTTCTGGATGCCCTGGGGGATATAGCCCAGGCTCGCGTCAAGACCTCCCGTATGCTCAAAATCTCACTAAAAGGGACAGGAACCCGGATTGTCCGCCTGAGTTATATAAAGGCTGTTCCCTTATGGAAAACCAGTTATCGAATCATTGTGGATGAAGAAAATAATCCCCGCCTGGAAGGTTGGGCTCTGGTTCAGAACACCGGGAATGAAGATTGGACCAATGTGAAACTGAGCTTTGTGGCAGGTCAGCCCAATGCTTTTATCATGGACATGGCGACTCCCCGTTATGTTTATAGGGAAACGGTAGACATCGCTTCAGCCAGCCCCATCGGAGCCGTAGAATATGACAGTGGAGTTGTCCCTAATCGCTCTTCTTCACAACTGAGTTCCAAATCATCTGCACCGGTCATGATGTATGAAGAGTCAGAACTCATGGACGATTCATATTATGGCGTGAATGAATCCTATGCTCCTGTTCCCATCGTCTCTCAGGCCGGGGGAGAGCGTATCGGTAATTTTTATAGATATACCGTGGATTCTCCTGTGACTGTCGAAGCTCTCTCTTCCGCCATGATTCCCATACTCAGTTCGCCCGATGTGGGAAGCTCTTTGGTTCTCTACGACCCGGCCCAGGGAGGAGTTGTCTTCAAGGCGCTTCGTTTGGAGAATAAGAGTGATGCCCATTGGGCCGCCGGACCCGTTTCTGTTTCTGAAGGGAGGAGCTATGCCGGTGATGCCCTCATTCCCGATATGATACCCGGCTCAAGCCGTTATATCAGTTATGCTTTGCACGGATCTGTGGACGTTCAAAAAATTCAGGAACCTCAGCCTCAAAGAATCGTATCGCTGAAAATAAGCGACGGTATGATGCATCGTCAGGATAAGATGGAAAGAAAGACGGCATATTACATACAGGGAGAGGAAGAAGAGCTGATTCTTATCCATCCCAAAGAGACCGGGTGGAATCTGACTGAGCATCCCGAGATAGATGAGGAAACGTCTTCTGATTACAGATTCACATTGAAAGATTGGGGTGATAAACCGGTCATTGTCAGTGAGGAATATCTCCTATCTTCTGAGTACAGCTTGAGTAATTTTGGACTCACTGACTTTTCCTATTACCTGGAGTGGGCCGATGTGACACCTGCCATGAAAAATGCTCTTGAAAGAATGGCCGAGCTTAAAAGATCAGAAGTGCGTATAAAAGAAGATTCTGCAGCTCTGACCGCCAGAATCGGCCGTTTAGAAAGAGATCAGAGCCGTGTCAGAGATAATATGGCAGTCCTTGAATATGACTCAGACCTGTTTAAGAAATATTCTGGTCAATTAGAAGCCCAGGAAAAAGACATCCAGAATTTGAACAGACAGGTGGAAGAGAAAGAACAGGAGCTCCTTAAGGCCCGCAGTGATCTGGCCCGATTTATCGGATCATTGGAATTGAACTAACTTCCAATAGCTTTCGGCCGCCAGCTTTTTGGACGAGTCATCGATCCAGGCGCTGCGGCCTCTCCTTGAAAAGAAGAAGAAGAGTTCTCCCTCCTGAATCAGCCAGATTTGGGGGTTCCCTCCTATCTTATGCCTGTCAGATAGACCGTTAGCGCAATACCCCCCAAAACGGGGGGCATATTTTTCTGGATTGGAAGCAAAGAGGCTCCTATTCTCATCTGTAGAAAAGTACCAGGTGGCTCCTTTCCATTCGAGGCTGTATTTGCTGCTTCCCTTGCGGGCGTCACTTTCAAGAAAATAACTTACCGGATCATAGCCTTTAATGGCTGTATTATTCCTATCCGTATTTATCTCTCCGGCTGTTAACGCAGCGGAAATGGCTGTCCCAAGGATTGCCATCAGGAGTATCCTTCTTAGTTTTAGTATCTTCTGTTTCATTTAC